>NZ_JBANFI010000001.1:0-685883 GCF_045055655.1 Marinospirillum alkalitolerans
TTTGGCGCAGTCTTTTTTGAACCGTGAAAAATAGCTCTAGCGTATCCATCCTCGGCTAATATGACGGAAGGTCTCTGTGCCAGACTTTTCGAGCCACTCAAAAGCGACCATTTCTTTACTGACCAGCTGTGCTCCCGCTTGCTGTAAGCGCTTTAAAGCCAGTGCCTTGTCACGTGGCTGGCGAGAGCCAAGCGCCTCTTCAACCAGATAAACCGAATAGCCTTGATCGAGAAGATCGGCCGCTGTTTGAAAGCAGCACACATGGGCTTCGGTGCCGATTAGCACGACTTGTGACTTTCCCAAATCTGCAAGATGATTCTTGATGGTTTCTTCACGCAGGGCGCTAAAGTGCATCTTCTGTAGGATTTCTTCTGGTTTGAGTCGGGCAGCAATGGGCGCGACAGTAGCACCAATACCTTGCGGATATTGCTCTGTTGCTCTGATACTGACACCCAACTCACGAGCGACTTCAAGCAGCCAGCAGCTCTGGTTAATGACTTGTGATGCCTGGTGTATATGTGGAGCTAACTTCTTTTGAATATCGATGACCAAAAGAAGACTTTTTGATGCTTGTAAGAGCATGTCTTTCTCCCATTTGTCGACAATTATTGTTAGACTTGAGTCTAATGGGGTGAGTTTTGATAACAAAAACCAGCTTACTTGATGCTTGAGCAAACTGCGAGCTAGAGATAAGTCTGATAGACGAAGGGGGTTCCTGTGACAAGATTTTTAGCACTAGTGATGAGCTGTTTATTTGTGGCTTCTTTAGGCATCAGTGAAGCCGATGCACGGCGTTTTGGTGGGGGTGGCTCTTCTGGTAATTTCTCGCGTCAAGCAGCGCCTGCACCTCAGGCTCCCTCTCGTCAAGCTAGCCAGCCTGCGCAGCAGCGTCAGCAACCTGCTGCTGCACCACAACGGAGCGGTTTTGGTGGTATGTTGATGGGCCTGGCTGCAGGTGGCCTTTTAGCGGCGCTCTTTATGGGTGGCGCTTTTGAGGGCATTCAGGCTTTTGATATCCTATTACTGCTCTTGATTGTGGGTGGAGTGTTTCTTTTTCTGCGCAGCCGTCGCCAACAACAGCCTCAGACAGCCACAGCTGGGGGGTATCATGCGCCTCAATCTTCTCCCTATGCCGAGCCTGAGCAGCCAGTGATGCCAGCAACTTCAGCCTATGCATCCAGCCAGCCGCTCAATAGCGAAGCTGAGGCGGAACCCATTCTTTATGGTGCACCGGATTGGTTTAATGAGAGTGCTTTCTTAGAAGGAGCGCGCCAGCATTTTATCGATTTGCAAGCTGCCTGGGATGCCAATGACCTGGCCAAAATAGAAGAATATGTCACACCTGAGCTCTACCAGTTCCTGTGCGAGGAGCGTCAGCGTGAAACCGGTGTGGTGAAGACAGAAGTACGCAAGCTGGCTGCTGAATTGACCTTGATTCAGCAGGTAGAACAGCGTGTTGAGCTGGCCGTGATGTTCCATGGTGTCATGAGTGAGTCAGGCAGTCCTGATCACCTTTTCTGCGAAATCTGGCATCTGGTGCGTGATATGCAGCAGGACAATGCACCTTGGTTGATTCAGGGTATCGAGCAGGTTGAACAAGCCTAGTCACGATGATGATTCTTGGCAGTGTAAAAAGCGGTCTCCTTGGAGGCCGCTTTTTCTTTTTGTTTTGAGTCTGGCGGCGGCTGGCTCCGAGAAGGCTGCTGAGCTATGCAATCCACCTAGTCTAGTCGTGACTCAGTTGCTCTTGTGTCTAGTCCGCTATGCGGCGTGTAAAGACCCAGCTATCCCCTTCACTATGATGCGGCTGATATTGATAGCCTTCTAAGTCAAAGTCTTTCAGCCCTTCTGGTTGATCAATACGATTCAGCAGCTGGTAGCGGCACATGAGTCCGCGCGCTTTTTTGGCATAAGAACTAATGATCTTGTATTCACCATTTTTCCAGTCTTTGAAGACAGGGGTGATGATACGTGCTTTCAGCTTTTTCACATCGATACTTTTAAAGTATTCCTGCGAGGCCAGATTAATCAGCACTGGGGCAGACTGTTGATCGAGCTGGGCTTGCAGTACCGAAGCTAAACGTGGTTTCCAGAGCTGATACAAATCGCTGCCGTCATCATGTGCAAAGCGGGTACCCATTTCAAGACGATAAGGCTGAATAAGGTCTAAGGGCCGCAATAAGCCATAGAGTCCAGAAAGGATAGCCAAGTGCTCTTGTGCATATTCCAAGGTTTCTGGATCCAAATGGGCGGCGTCTAGCCCTTGGTAGACATCACCAGTAAAGGCGAGAACAGCCTGCTTCGCATTGTCGGGTTGAAAGGGCGGTGACCAGTTCTGAAAACGAGCGGCATTTAAACTGCCAAGCTGATCACTGATTTTCATCAACTGGCTGACTTCTTGGGGGCTGAGGCGTTTAAGCTGGGTAATTAGTTGAGCGGCTTCGTCTAAAAAGCGTGGTTGGCTGTAGCTCGGGGTGTGTGCTGGGGTCTCAAAATCCAGTGATTTGGCAGGTGAAATAACGCTGAGCATAATCGGCTCCATGGCAGATGGCTGAACCAAGATTATAACAGAGGCAAGCTGTATCCAGCGTGCACCAATAGAGTGCTTTATGCTCGTCTGAGTGAGAATAGGCAACAAAAAAAGCTAAAATGACACGAAAATGAAAAAATGGCTTATCAAAAGTCGCTGAGCTGATTACAATCCGCGCCACATATCGCGGTTGCGAATTCACAGCACTGTATTCATTCGATAGGGTTGCTTAACATGGCTTTGTCTCAACAGTTGATTGCCAATTTAGAGTTTTCTTTGGCAGATCGCTGCTACAAGCTGGCTTGTAAATCGGGTCTTTCCTTTTTTTCTCAGTTAACTCGGCGCTTGGTGCAAAAGGCTGCCCAGAAGGGGCATCCCCCCACCTTACTGGTGTTCGGCCAGCGCCTGATGAATGAAGGTGTCACCACTCGTGATCGTTTGCTGGGTGCGGAATATCTAATGAAGGCAGCCCAACAGGGCGATGCCGAAGCTCAGTGGAGCCTAGCTTGTTTCTATGAGCGGGGCTGTGCGCCCTTCTTGCAGAATGATGCCCACGCGGTGACCTGGTATGCTCGTGCGGCTGAACAAGGGCAGGCCGAAGCGCGAGCACGTTTGGCGCAGGCTTATCGTGCTGGTGAGCTGGGTTTAGCAAAAAGTGAAGAAAAAGCCAGCCTCTGGGAAATCCAAGGCTGATCCCTTTTCCTTGTGCTGATACAATGACTTGGCGTCAAAATTGCTAGGCTTCTATGCTCGGAAGTCTCTTGCCACCTCAGCACAAGGCTCATTTATGGATTTACCCTACATCATTGATGTCGAAGCTTCAGGCTTTGGCCGTGGCAGTTATCCGATCGAGATCGGCTTTGTGCGTCCAAATGGTGAGGCTGAAGCACGTTTGATTACACCGCTAGAGCATTGGCATCATTGGAGCGCAGAGGCTGAGAGCATTCATGGCCTCAGTCGTGAGCAGCTTTTTGCTGAAGGGTCGAGCGTGGTTGAAGTGGCTGAGTGGCTCAATCATGAGCTGGCTGGTTTGACCGTCTATAGCGACAGCTGGGGTTTTGATAACACTTGGATCGCGTTACTTTTTGACCAAGCTCAGCGTTTACAGGCGTTTCGCGTTGAAACACTGAGCCGCTTATTGAGTGAAGCGCAGCTTGAGAGCTGGAGTCAGATCAAATATCAGGTCCAGCAACAACTGGGCTTGATACGTCATCGTGCCGCTGAGGATGCGCGTGTACTCCAGCAAACCTTGCGTTTAGCACGTCAAACCGCTGCCTAAGGCGGCCCTCTCCCCTGCCCAGAACAAGAAAGCTAAAACATCTGTTTGATTTTTAGCGCACCCCTTCTAGAATGTTCTTTTCGCATTGTGTTGATCAAGGAGTCATGATAATGCAGGACAAGAACCTCGCTGAATCTCCAGTCAAGTTGCAGATCGATCAAGGTATCGCCTCTGTGCGCTTCAATCGCCCTGATGTCCATAACAGTTTGAATATGGATCTGATTGAATCCTTGCTGGATGTGTTAAGCAGCTTGCAAAATCACCGGGATGTGCGTGTAGTGATCCTGGGCGGTGAAGGCAAGAGCTTCTGTAGTGGCCTCGATGTGATGAGTGTGATGGCCGATCCCAAAAACATCCAGTGGCTACTCAGCGGCTGTGATGGTTATCCACATAATAAAGTGCAGCACTTGGCCCTTGGCTGGCGTGCCTTGCCAGTGCCGGTCATTGCCGTCATTCAAGGCTATTGCTATGGCGGTGGCTTGCAGATGGCTTTTGGTGCGGATCTGCGCATTGCTCACCCAGAAGCGCGCCTTTCAGTGATGGAAGGGCGCTGGGGCATTATCCCAGATATGGGGATGAGCGTGACGGCGCGAGGCTGTGTACGTGAAGATGTGCTGATGCGCATGACGCTGACCACTGAGGTGCTCGAAGGCCCACAAGCTTTGCAAGAAGGGCTGGTGACAGAGCTGGCTGATGATCCCTGGGCACGAGCAGAAGCCCTGGCGCGTGAAATCATCAAGCGTCCGCCTGAGATGGCTAAGGCCACCAAGCGCCTTCTGCGTGATTCCTATACGCAAACGGATGAAGAACGCATCGCGATGGAAGAAAAGCTGCAAAAGCGTCTGCTGGGTTCACCCAATCAAATGGAAGCCGTACAGGCTTATTTGGCGAAGCGTGATCCTGTTTATAAAGTCGATTAAGTGATGTCCTCTGCGCCCCCAAGCTTATTACCGCGTGTGCAGCTGCGCGATTATCAGCAGGAGGCGGTCACGCGGGTACTGGCCTGGTTTCGTCAAACCGATGATCCGGGTCTGTTGGTGCTGCCCACGGGCGCAGGGAAAAGCCTGGTGATTGCTGAACTGGCCCGCTTGGCGCGTGGGCGGGTGCTGGTGCTGGCACATATACGTGAACTGGTCGAGCAGAATCACAGTAAATACCAAGCCTATGGCCTACAGGCGGATATTTTTAGTGCAGGACTTGGATTGAAGCAAGCTGAGCGTCAAGTGGTCTTTGGCTCAGTGCAATCTGTTAGTCGGCATCTGGCCCGTTTTGAGGATGCTGGCTTTACGCTTTTAGTGATCGATGAATGTCATCGTGTGAGCCTAAACGAGGATTCAGCCTACCAGCAGGTGATCCAATTTCTGCGGGCTCAGAATCCCCGTTTAAAAATTCTGGGTCTGACGGCCACCCCTTATCGCCTCGGTCAGGGTTTTATCTATCATCGCCATCTACAGCAGCAGGCTGTACGCGGTGAAGAAAGCAGCTTTTTTCGTGCATGCCTCTATGAGCTTCCCTTGCGCTGGATGGTGAAAAAAGGATACCTAGTCCCACCCAAGCCACTGGATATGGCGCTCTTGTCCTATGATTTTTCCTCGCTGACACCGATGGCCTCTGGTTACTTTAATGAAAAGCAGATGGATAGGCTGGTGAGTGAGCAGCGTGTGACACCACAGATCGTCGCCGATATTGAGCAGCGCGCCGCGCCGCGCCAAGGGGTGATGATCTTTTGTGCCAGTGTTCGCCATGCTGAAGAAGTGGCAGGCTTGCTGCCTGCTGATCTGACTGGCTTGGTCACTGGTGCCACATCCAGTGAGCAGCGCGAGGCTTTGATCCTCGCCTTTAAAGCTCGTCAGCTGAAGTATTTGGTCAATGTCTCGGTGTTGACGACAGGTTTTGATGCACCCCATGTGGATGTGATCGCCCTGCTGCGCCCCACCGAATCTGTGAGCCTCTATCAGCAGATGCTGGGCCGTGGTTTGCGCTTGTCTCCAGAGACGGATAAGCAAGACTGTCTGATTTTAGATTATGCCGGCAATGCTTGGGATCTCTGGTCGCCAGAAATCAATCAGCCACAACCCGCACGCGATACCCAGTTGGTGCAAGTACTTTGCCCCGGCTGTGGTTTTGCCAATAGCTTTTGGGGACGGATGAATGCGGCTGGCGAGGTGCTAGAGCATTTTGGGCGGCGCTGTCAGGGTTGGCTGGAGGAGGACGAGCAGAGTGCACAATGTGATTTTCGTTTCCGCTATCGGGTCTGTGAGGCTTGTGGGGGTGAAGCCGATATTGCCGCACGGGTGTGCCCCCATTGTGATGCCACCTTGGTGGATGCGGACAAACGCCTGAAAGAAGCCTTGCAGTTGCGTGATGCGCTGGTGTTAAGGGTGAGCGGTATGACACTGGAGGCCAGCGTGAATGGCCGGGGATTACCGCGCCTGAAAGTCACCTACCATGATGAAGATGGCACCGAACTCAGTGATTGGTATGCACTGGAAACACCAGCGCAGCGTTATGTCTTTGAGCAGGTGTTTCTGCGTGATCACTTAAAAGCCCCTGGCTGTGGCTGGAGCCCCGCTAGCGCTGAAGAAGCCGCAGCAGGCAGCGAGCGCCTGCGCCATCCTGATTTTGTCATTGCCCGCAAGATGCAGCGCAAACACTGGCGCATCCAGCAGAAGCTCTTTGATTATCAGGGGCGTTATCGCCGAGCTGATGCTGCGGGATCTTAGTTTCTCTCAAAGCTGGCCGAGACGCTTGTTTTCGAGACGCCGCAGGAATTCACTCATCACCTGATGGTAGAGATCTTCTTTTAAATATAAGTCTTCTACGTCGGAATCGATATTGGGGTTGTCGTTCACCTCAATCACCACCACTCGATCCCCGCTTTGCTTCAGATCTACACCGTACAAACCCTTGCCAATCAGCTTGGTGGCCTTGAGTGCTGTTTTGATCACCTGTGCAGGTACTTGGTGGACAGGAAGGGTCGTAAATCCACCTGACTCCGCCTCGCCTGAGCTGTGGTTATAAATTTGCCAGTGGCCCTTGGTCATAAAATACTGGCAGGCAAACAGGGGTTTGTTATTCAGCACACCAATACGCCAGTCGTAATCTGTGTACATAAATTCCTGTACCAGTAAGATCGCGGACTGTTTGAAATACACTTCAGCCTGTGTCATCAATTCCGCTTGATCTTGTACCTTGACGACGCCCTTGGAGAAGGCTCCATCAGGCACCTTCAGAACTGCTGGATAGTGCAGGGTGGCAGCGATAGCCAGGAGCTCTTTTTTGCGATCCTTATAGAGAAAAGTGGTGTGCGGCATGGGAATGCCCTTGCTGGCCAGCAGGTCGGCCAGATACACCTTATTGCAGCAGCGCAGAATCGATGTGGGATCATCCATGACGACCATCCCTTCCACCTCGGCTTTTTTGGCAAAGCGGTAGGTATGGTTGCTGATGGAGGTGGTTTCACGAATAAACAGCGCATCGTATTCGGCCAGATGGCTGAAATCTTTCTTTTCGATCAGTTCAACATCCATCCCCAGTTGGCGACCTGCTTTGATAAAGTTTTTCAGCGCGACTGGATCAGAAGGCGGCAACTTATCGTGCGGATCGACCAGAATCGCCAAATCATAGCGATATTGGCGCTTGGCATTGGGTTTGCGCCAGACCTTGCGGCTGTAGGCATCTAAGGCGCTGGCAAACAGATCTTGCTCCTGTTCATTCAGATGTTTTAAGCCTTCAGGACGTAAGGATTCAATCTGCCAGGTTTCTGCCTTGCGAAAGGTCATGCTCAAAATCGGGCAGGGGAAGTGCTCAAAAATCTGCCGTGCTAAATCAGCCAAGGGCGCGAAGTGTGTTTGGCCAAAGCACAAGGTCACCTGCAAGCGCTGTTCTTCTTCAAGCTGGGTTCTGAGCGCTGCATTTTTATTGACTAGCTTATTGAGCGTGGCATGGAGACCCTCCATATTCAGCCCATAAATCGATTTTTTACCCAAATCGTTGATGGTGCGAATAGATGGAATCACCTTATGGCTGCGTGCTTCTGCCAGCAAAGAGGTGTAATAGCCATAGCTGAGATAGCGATAGCTGTTGCAGAGGTTGATGACCTGCGTTGGCTTGCTGCCGCTGTGGCTCCCTTGGGCGAGATACTCATGGGCCGTGAGCAGATCCTCGGTTGGATAGTAGGCGGTCCAGTCAGATTTTTTATCGACAATCAGGCGTAAACGGGTCATGGAATGCTGGGCTCAATCAAGAAAAAAGATCGGTGGGGGTGGGCTGTATTTTGATCGCAATAAGCGCACTATTCACCTTATCAGGCTAAAAAACAAGCCCCTGTCAACAGCCTATTTTGGTGAGTTGGGCGTGCAGCATGAGGTGGAGGAAAAGATGGAGCAACAAGCGTGGCGTTCAGCGGAATTAGCAGATCTTCCGGCTCTATTGGCTTTAGAGCAGCAGGCTTTTCAAGGTGATCGCTTAACACGGCGGCAGCTGCGCTGGTTGATCCAAAAAGGCCATGCCCAGCTGGATCTTTTGCAGATCAAAAAGGACGCCTGCTGGCAGTTGGCGGGCTATGTCCTTCTATTATTCCATCGTGGTACCAGTTTAGCGCGTCTCTACTCACTGGCCGTGGCACCAGACTGGCAAGGGCAGGGATTGGGTCAGCTGCTCTTAGCGCGTGCAGAGACACTGGCTTTGGCAGAAGGCTGTGCGATGGTGCGACTGGAGGTGCGTCAGGATAATCTTGTGGCACTGAAGCTTTATCAGCAGCAGGGGTATCGACGCTTTGCGCAATATGCCGATTATTATGAGGATCATAGCCCCGCATGGCGTTTGCAAAAACGCTTGCGTAAAGCACCCGAGGGTGTGCAGCGCCATGTCCCCTACTATCAACAGACCCTGCCTTTTACCTGTGGTCCGGCTGCTTTATTGATGGCGATGGGAGCGCAGCAAGCCGAGACGCGGCTGGATCAACGCCATGAGTTGCAGCTGTGGCGTGAGGCGACCAGTATATTCATGACCTCAGGGCATGGTGGCTGCGGTCCGCGGGGGTTGGCGCTGGCCGCTTGGCGACGTGGTTTCGCGGTCTCGCTTTGGGTCAATCAAGAGGGGCCTTTATTTACTAAAGGTGTGCGCTCGCCAATGAAAAAAGAAGTGCTCGAAAAGGTCCATCAAGACTTTAGTGAACAGCTGGCCGAGCAAGGCATTGAGGAGCAGCGGATTGCGATCAGTTTGCAGGATATGCAGCAGGCCTTAGAGGCAGGCTGGATTCCATTGATCTTAATGAGTAGTTGGCGCATGAGCCGCAGTAAAAGTCCGCACTGGGTGGTCGTTACGGCCTTGGATGCGCAGTTTGTTTATATTCATGATCCTGAAATTGATGAAGAAGATCAGAAGAGCTGTCTGGATACCCAACAAGTCCCGATTACCCATTTAGAATTTGAACGTATGGCTTGCTTTGGCCAAGAGAAGCTGCGCGCCTGTGTTTTGGTGGGGCCAGTGAGAGCAGCCTAAGCGGTTGAGCATCGATCAAGGAGATCAACATGCGTGAGCAGTATAAGCTGGTATTTTATGTGCCGGTCGAGGCGGCTGAAGGCGTTAAAGCCGCTGTTTTTGCAACAGGTGCAGGGCGTTTAGGTCAGTATGAGCAGTGTTGCTTTGAGACGCTTGGGCAAGGGCAGTTTCGGCCTTTAGCTGGCGCGCAGCCCCACTTGGGGAGCGTGGGGCAGTTAGAGCAGGTGGCTGAACTTAAGGTTGAGCTCTTATGTGCAGCTGAACATCTTGGTGCTGCGATCCATGCACTCCAGCAGGCCCATCCCTATGAAGAGCCTGCGTTTGAGGTGTTGGCTTTGGTCGATTGGCGGTTATACCTGCCCAATGCCTCAGACTGAGGGCGGCCGCTTAACCAGAAGCGGAGACCAAGCAGGAGCGTCAAGCTGAGTGTATAAAGGTGCAGCGGCGTGTAATCGAGGCGAATGACGATGGCGTAATGCCATAGGCTGAGCGCAATCAATGGATAGATCAGCCAGTGAATTACCTGCCAGCTGCGCGGCGTCAACCTCTGGCGTAGCCAAGACCAAGAAGTGGCGCTTAGCAGTGCTAGGCCCAGCCAGATCAGCCATCCGAGTTGAATATAAAGCAGATCAATAGAAAGCTGCGCGATCACGCCAAGGCTCCAGCCGGTTTCCCACTCCAACCAAAGCAGCAGATGGAGACTCGTCCAGGCAAAGGCGGCCAGACCCAAGTGCTTGCGCGAAGTCAGGAAAACAGGCCAGCGGGTGAGGCCATACAGGCTGCCCCATCCGAGGGTGATCAGTAACAGGATCAAGGCGGCATGGCCAGAAAAAAACAACAGGGTTTCGAGTGGAAAGACACCTAGCTCGTCTTGCCAAGCGGCGCAGCCAAGATAAACCAGTGGCGTGATCAGCAGCAGATCCACCCAAGACCAGCGTCCGCCTGTGTGCAGCCAATGGAGTCGAGTCGGCATCAGTAGTGCACCCGAAGATCAAGGCCGCGATACAGGTGCGCGACCTCTTCTGCATAGCCATTGAACATCAGTGTGGCCCGCCGACCTGATTCACCCAAGCGTCGCTCGGTCGCTTGAGACCAGCGTGGATGATTCACTTCAGGATTGACGTTGGCATAAAAGCCATATTCATTTGGTGCCAGAGCTTGCCAGCTGGAGACAGGCTGTTCTTCTTGAAAACGCAGCGTGACAATCGACTTGATGCTTTTAAAGCCATACTTCCACGGCACAACTAAACGCAGTGGAGCACCATTTTGATTCGGCAGTGTTTTGCCATACAGGCCAACAGCCATCAAGGTTAAAGGATGCATGGCCTCATCCATTCGCAAGCCTTCACGATAGGGCCAATCAATCGTCTGTTGGCGCTGGCCACGAAACTGGCTTGGATCATAGAGGGTTTCAAACACCACATAGCGTGCACTTGAAAGGGGTTTCAGCTGGTTGATCAAGTGGCTGAGCTGAAAGCCAACCCAAGGAATGACCATCGACCAGGCTTCAACGCAGCGTAAGCGATAAATGCGCTCCTCTAACCATGCGCTTTTGATCAGCTGATCCAGATCATAGACGCCTGGTTGTTCTACCAGACCTTCCACGCGCACTGACCAAGGATCGGTACTCAGTTGATGCGCCCAATCAGAAGGATCGCGTTTACGGGTGCCAAACTCAAAAAAGTTGTTGTAGCTGGTGATGGTGCGTTCATCGGTTAGTGTTTCTCTGCTGGAAAAGTCGCTGGCTGGCGCATCGGCTAAGGCAGTCCGCCAGCTCGAATCGGCCGGCCAAGCTGGCGCGGTGTCCGCAAGCAGACTGGGAGGCAGTAGTGTCGCGCCTAGAGCGAGGCCTGCGGCCTGTTTCATAAAGCGTCGGCGATCTCGATAAAGAGGCTCAGGAGTGACCTCATTGAGCGAAATACTGGGGTAACGATAGCCTTTCATGATGATTCTCGGCGCCAAAAAGGGGTGAAAAGACAGGATCGGCGCAATGCTTGACAGGGGTCAAGCTTTTGCGGCCTCTGCTCCTTGAGCTGAGTAACATTAGTCTCTAATCTGACATCAGTTGTTTAAGTTTGTCGCTAAGTCATTGATAAATTTAAACTAATAGGCTGATAGCTTGTGGTTATAATCAAGATCAGCTGTCATAATAACTGATGAGGAGACACTCATGAAGATCACCAAAAGCCTCAGTAAGGCCTTACCTGTTGCAGGTTTAGCCGGTGCGATGCTCTTAGGTTCATCTTTCACCATGGCGGATGATGGCTACCATAGCCGTTACGCTAATCGCTTTGAACCCCTGCCAGCGATTGCCCCCATTCCTGCTGATAATAGCCTGACGGCGGCCAAGATCGAGCTGGGTCAGATGCTGTTCTTTGAACCACGCATTTCTGCCAGTGGTGTGATCAGCTGCGCGACTTGCCATAACCCCGCATTGGGTTGGGCTGATCGTATCCCTAGAGCGACAGGCCATGATGGTCAGGTGGGCGAGCGTAATACGCCGACAGTACTGAATTCAGGCTTCTTTACCGCTCAGTTTTGGGACGGCCGCGCTGCCACTCTGGAAGAGCAGGCTTTAGGCCCGATTGAAGCTGATATCGAAATGAACATGCCGCTGGATCAGGCTTTAGAGCGCTTGCGCGAGTTCACCGAGTATCGCGAGATGTTTGCCCGCGCCTATGGTGGTAATGGTGCCGATCAGATCACGCCGGATAATGTTGCCCATGCCTTGGCTAGCTTCCAGCGTACGCTGAATACACCTAACTCACCCTTTGACCGCTACCTGCGTGGTGACTTGGCTGCGCTGACCGATGCCCAGAAACGCGGCATGGCGGCCTTTGCTGACAATGGTTGTACTGCTTGTCACAGCGGCCCCGCTTTAACTGATAGCCAATTCCATGCGATTCAAGTGCCAGGCTCAACAGATGAAGGTCGCTTTGTCGTGACTGGTGATCCAGGTGATCGTTTCCGCTTCAAAACACCCACTTTGCGTAACGTGGCGCTGACTTACCCCTACTTCAATAATGGTGGTGTCGAGACACTAGAAGAAGCCGTACAGGTGATGGGTCGTGAAATGCTGGGTCGTGAGTTCGATCAAAATACAGTGAATGATATGGTGGCCTTCCTCCACTCGCTCACTGGTGAGATGCCCGATATCCGTATCCCGTCTTTACCTTAAACTTTTCTTCACCCCAAGTTCTTATTGAACTGATAAAGGCCCAAGGATGGGCCTTTTTGCTGGGTGCTGATTTCCTTTCAAAACGATAGCCAGCAAGGCTTGCTTCCTGTCTGGCTTCGCGGATAATGTTGGGCTGCCTTTTGCCTGTGTTCGTCTGCGAGGAAGTATGTCCCTGTCATTCCGTGAATTCCAAGATCGCTTTGAACAGCTCAGAGCCAATAAGGCTTTTGAGTCAATCGTGATTTTGATTATTGTTGTCTCTGCTCTGTTGATCGGAGCCAAAACCTATGAAGAATCCAACCGCTTTGAGCAGGTGATCCTGTGGCTCGATTGGGCGGTCACGATTTTCTTTCTGGTTGAAATCCTGATTCGTCTCGCTGCAGAAAAGCACATCATCGACTTCTTTAAGAAGGGTTGGAATGTGTTCGACTTTATCGTCGTCACGGCCAGCTTGATTCCGATGGACTATACCGAGATGGTGCTGCTCGCGCGCCTACTGCGCGTGTTTCGTGTGCTGCGCTTGATCTCGATGATTCCTGAGCTGCGCATCCTGCTTTCTGCCTTGTTAAAAGCCTTGCCGCGTATGGGCTATGTCGCGCTACTGATGTTTATTATTTTCTATATCTATGGTGCCGTGGGCAGCTTTATCTTCCATGATGTGGATGAAAAACTCTGGGGCAATATCGCATTGGCCATGCTGACGCTCTTTCAGGTTGCAACCTTTGAGAGCTGGGCAACAGCGGTGCTCTACCCCACTATGGAGCACTATCCTTACAGCTGGATTTATTTTATTAGCTTTATTTTTCTGAATGCGTTTATCTTTTTAAATATGATGATCGGGATCGTGCTGGATGTGATGCAAAAAGAAAGCGCCCAGTATGAACTCGAAACCGGAGAAGGTGAGGCCGCAGAGATTCATTGGATGCGTGAAAACCTACAACTGATGCAAGAGCAGATGCAGCGCATTGAGCAGAAGCTGGATCATGCCGCGCTGCCGGTGGTGACCAGCACTCAGCCGCAAGATGCTGCGCCTTCTGTTGCATCACCGCCAAGTCAGGTGAGGGATGTCTAATCAGACGGGATTGATCACACAACTGACCGAGCGTTTGGCGGGCTTTACTGCCAAGCCGCTCAAGATTCAGCTCCCTGAGGCGGCGGTGTTGGTAGCCATCACCCAGGCGGCTGAACCAGAGATTATTCTGACGCAGCGCGCGGCGCATATGAGCACGCATGCGGGGCAGGTCGCCTTTCCTGGCGGTAAGCGTGATCCGCAAGACCTGAGTCTTGAGCAGACTGCCTTGCGCGAGGCGCAGGAAGAAGTCAACCTGCCACCAGAAGACGTCCAGCTTTTGGGGCGGCTCAGTGATGTGATTTCTTTGCATGGCATGAAGGTCACGCCCTATGTCGGCTTGGTGCCTGATCAGCTGGTGTTGACGCCCTGCTGTCAGGAGCTGGCGAGTGTGTTTCGCCTGCCCCTGAGTTGGTTGCTGGATGATCCACGCACCCATACCGATGTGATTCAGCTTGCAGGCCAAAGGATTTATATCCCCAGCTATACCTATCAGCAGTATCGTATCTGGGGGCTCAGTGCGTTGATCCTGACAGAATTGCTGCAGCAAGGTCTCGGCCTCGATATGGATCCGTATCGCCAGCCAGCAGGGCGTCTGGTGCATCATCCAGAGCGCCCTTTGCCTTTTCAACCTGAGTAGGCTGCGGCGTGAGATCGCAGCGCGGCTCGGCCATGAGTCATCTATTAAGCCTCTGATATAAGTGAGAGAAAAATGAGCAAAAAAACGCGCGTCCTGACGGGAATTACGACGACGGGCACACCGCACCTTGGCAACTATGTTGGTGCCATTCGTCCAGCGATTCAGGCCAGCCAGAATACGCAGATGGAGTCTTTTTATTTCCTTGCAGACTTTCATGCGCTGATTAAGTGCCATGAGCCAGAGCGGGTCGAAGCCTCACGGCGTGAAATTGCCGCCACCTGGCTGGCGCTGGGCTTGGATACCCAGCAGGCGGTGTTTTATCGTCAAAGCGATATCGCTGAAATCCCCGAGCTGATGTGGTTGCTGACCAGTGTGGCGGCCAAGGGCTTGATGAATCGTGCCCACGCCTATAAGGCCGCAGTGCAAGACAATCTGGCCGCGCAAGAAGATGCTGATTTAGGTGTCACGATGGGGCTGTATAGCTATCCGATTCTGATGGCGGCCGATATTTTGATGTTTAATGCCCATCAGGTGCCGGTGGGGCGTGATCAGATCCAGCATATTGAGATGGCGCGAGATATCGGCCAGCGCTTTAATCATATCTTCAAAGAAGACTTCTTTACGCTGCCTGAGGCGGTGGTTGATCAGCGTGTGGCGGTGCTCAATGGTCTGGATGGACGCAAGATGAGCAAAAGCTACAACAACACCATTCCGCTGTTTGAGCCAGAGAAAAAACTCCGCAAGTTGATCAATAAGATCAAAACCAATTCGCTTGAACCAGGCGAGCCGAAGGATCCGACAGATTGCACGCTGTTTCAGATCTATACAGCCTTTGCTGAGCAGGCGGATGTGGATGCGATGCGCCATCGCTATGCTGAAGGCATAGGCTGGGGTGAGATGAAGGGCGTGTTGTTTGAATTGATCAACGAGCAGCTTCGTGGGCCGCGTGAGGAATACCAGCGTCTGTTGGCCGATCCTGGCTATGTTGAGGGTGTGCTGCGTGAAGGGGCACAAAAAGCGCGTGCTGAAGCGGCGCCTTTCCTTGATCGCCTCAAACGTGCGGTGGGTCTGGGGCCTTTTGCCTAATCAAGGATCGCTTGGCATCCAGGCTGCGTGGTCCTTGCAGCTTGGATGCCTCAACCTGAGCACTGGGGCTTGGATTGAGCCGGCGTGAGTCAGCGCTAAAAACGGCCGAGGCGCTTTTTCTTGCTGGGTGTGACGGCCCAGCAGCGCACCGCCTTAATCAGGTTTTCTTTGACCTCAAGGGTCTCAATAATATAGGGTCCAAAACGCAAGCAAACATTGCCGTCCGGGATAGACTCCAGATGCTCTAGAATCAAACCATTCAGTGTTTTGGGGCCATGTGTTGGCAGCTCCCATTGCAGCTGTTTATTCACTTCGCGCAGTGTGGCGCTGGCATCAATCAACCAGGAGCCATCCTGCTGAGGCTGGATATCTTCCTGCTGCTGCGGCACATCGGTGGTAAATTCACCAACAATCTCTTCAAGAATATCTTCTAGGGTGACTAGGCCCTGCACATCACCATACTCATCAACAACGATGCCGATGCGGCGCTTCTCTTTTTGGAAATTCAGTAGCTGGGTTTGCAGTGGAGTGGATTCTGGAATGAAATAGGGTTCGCGCGTCTCTTGGACCAACATGCCCTTGCTGGGATTGGGGGCGGCCATCAGGCGCAAGGCACCTCGCAGATGAAGAATGCCGACGACATTATTCATATCCCCTTTATAAACAGGAATACGGGTGTGTTGTGAATAGCGCAGCTGGACCAGGATTTTATCAAGATCCTGCTCAAGATCGATGCCCACCACTTCCTGGCGTGGAATCATAATGTCATCGACGGTGATTTTTTCTAGATCCAGGATGGAGAGCAGCATCGCCTGGTGGCGACTGGGGATCAGGTTGCCAGCCTCATTAACGACTGTTCGCAGCTCCTCAGAAGTCAGGCTATCAGGGCGGCCTTCATCTGGTCGGGCACCCATTAAGCGCAGCAGAAAGTTGCTCACCAAGTTGACCAGCCAGACCAGCGGATAAAGCAATGTCAGCAGAGGCTTGAGTGCATAGGAGGCTGGGCGAGCAAAGCGCTCAGGATGCAAGGCTGCCAGGGTTTTAGGTGTCACCTCGGCAAAAATCAGCACCACAATGGTCAGAATCAGCGTGGCAACAAAAGGCCCAAGGCTCTCGCCAAGAAAGTGTATGGCGATGACGGTAGCCAGTGCTGCAGCCAGATTATTGACAAAATTATTACCGATCAGAATCACGCCTAAAAGGCGGTCTGGGCGCTTGAGCAGATGGCTGATGCGCATCGAGGCCTTATCGCCCTGTTTGGCCTTGTGGCTGAGGCGATAGCGATTGATCGACATCATGCCAGTTTCAGAGCCAGAGAAAAAAGCAGAGCAGGCAATCAGCAAGGCCAGCAGACCGAGCAGCAGGCCCAAAGGAAGTTCAGCGTTCAAGGTGGGTGCGCCTCATGCCAGTAGAAATTGCAGCACAAACTGGCTACCAAAGTAAGCCAGCAGCAAGAGTAGGCTTCCGCCGAGCGTCCACCGCACTGCAGTGAGCCCCCGCCAGCCAAAGCGCCAATGACCAAAGAGCAGAATGCCAAAAATAATCCACGCCATAAAAGATAAGAGGGTTTTATGCAGCAGACCAGGCGCGAAGAAGTGATCAAAATAGAGCCATCCGCTGAGCATGCCCAGCGTCAGCAAGAGTTGGCCGGCCAGAAGCAGATCAAACAATAGCCGTTCCATAATCTGCAAGGGCGGTAATACGCTGATCAGGCCTTGCAGGTGGCGATGCTTGAGTTGATAGTTCTGCATGCCAAGGAGCACCGACTGAACACTGGCCAGTGCAAAGAGCCCATAGGCTGATAAAGAAGCCAAAATATGAAAGTAGAGTTGATGGTCCTTCGTCAGCAGATTGGTTGGACGATCAGTAAACTGAGCAAAGGCCAGGGCTAAAGCGGCCAGCGGGAAGAGCAGGGCACCCAGATTGAGTGTGGGGTGACGCAGGCTGGCAAAAAGAATAAAGCTGCAGGTCAGCCAAGTTAGCAGCAGCGCAACCTCGGCGAGTCCAAGATGAAGTTGCGAGGGCAGCCCCAGTGCATCAAACAACACCAGACTATGGTGGATAAAGGCAAAGCTGCCTAGGACCTGGACCAGTTGCTTTTTTTCCGGCACTTTGCCTAATAAACGCAGCCACAACCAAGAGGCCCCTGCCAGATAAAAGGCAATGGCAAGGAGGCTAAGGGGGAGAGAGGCAACCATGCTTGAGCAAAAACTCCTGCGAATGAATATCCAGCTATCCTAGCTGATTTCTGGTGATTTGACATCCTCAAACGCGCTGATCCAATGCGCCTTTCATAGAGTGCTTGCCAAGCTTAGTCTATAATCGCCGCCAAAGTGAATAGGAGGAGTCGCATGTTTGAAAGTTTAAGTGAACGTCTATCGCACACGCTGCGCAGTATTTCTGGTAATGCACGCCTCAGTGAGGACAATATCAAGGACACGCTGCGAGAAGTTCGCATGGCGCTGCTTGAAGCCGATGTCGCCTTGCCAGTGGTAAAAAGTTTTGTCGAGCAGGTGCGCGAGCGTGCCGTGGGTCAGGAAGTCTCTAAGGCGCTTAAGCCGGGCCAGCAGTTTCTGAAGATCGTGAATGAAACGCTGACCGAAGTGATGGGGCAAGAGCAGGCTCCGCTGGTGCTAAAGGGTGAGCCTGCCAGTGTACTGATGGCTGGCTTACAGGGTGCCGGTAAAACCACCACGCTGGCGAAACTGGCGCGTTTTCTGACCGAGCGGGAGAAGAAAAAAGTGCTGGTGGTCTCGGTGGATGTGTATCGTCCTGCGGCCATGGATCAGCTACAAACGCTGGCAACCGAAGTGGGTGTCGATTGCTTCCCCGCTCTGCCCACGCAAAAACCAGCGGAGATTATTGAAGCCGCTAAAAAAGAAGCGCGGATCAAGTTTTATGATGTGCTGCTGGTCGATACGGCGGGTCGTTTGCATGTCGATGGCGAGATGATGGCCGAGATCCAGGCTATCCATGCGCAGCTTTCGCCCAGCGAAACGCTGTTTGTCGTGGATGCTATGACGGGTCAGGATGCGGCCAATACAGCAAAGGCCTTTAATGAAGCCCTGCCACTGACCGGTGTTGTGCTGACTAAGGCGGATGGTGATGCGCGTGGTGGTGCAGCGCTTTCTGTCCGCCAGATGACTGGTCAGCCGATCAAGTTTATCGGTATGGGCGAAAAAACCGATGCGCTTGAAGCCTTCCATCCAGATCGGATTGCCTCTCGTATTCTGGGCATGGGCGACTTAATGTCGCTGATCGAAGAGGCCGAGCGTACGCTTGATAAGGATAAAGCAGAGAAGCTTGCTAAGAAGGTCAAAAAAGGTAAGGGCTTTGATCTAGAGGATTTTCGTGAGCAGCTGCAGCAGATGAAAAAAATGGGCGGGATGAGCTCAATGCTGGAGAAACTGCCTGGTATGGGTCAGGTTGCCAAGCTGGCTGAGCAGCAAGGGCCGATGAAAGAAATGAGCAAGATGGAGGCGATTATTAATTCAATGACGCCTTGGGAACGCCAAAAGCCAGATCTGCTCAGTGGTTCGCGTAAGCGTCGTATTTGTCAGGGCTCAGGCACGCAGCTGCAAGATTTAAATCGTCTGCTCAAGCAGCACAAGCAGATGCAGAAAATGATGAAGAAGATGACGAATAAAGGCGCGATTGCCAACATGATGCGCGGTATGCAAGGGCAGCTGCCACCTGGTATGGGCGGGATGGGTGGCGGTGGTTTTCCTCCTCGCTTCTAAACTACAGGCAGGAAAGCCTTGCGTTTAGTATTTGTGCCACTAAAATAGCGCGCAAAATCCAATGAATATGCTGCTTGTATTGATTGGTTGGCAGGGCCAAAAGCAGAAAAAAACAGTAAAACAGGCTGGATGCTTCCCAAGACGATGGTAATCCTTTAGAATACTTCGCCTTTCGGGTGTCCTGCCTTCAATCGCTGTTTGAACTTAATACAGTTTGAAAGTGCGCAGGTGGCGGGGCAAAACCGCAAACTCCTGATCGCAATTATGAGGCAGGTCTACCGCTTTCCGCAGTGGGTCTGAATTTTCCGGTTACTTTAAAGGAAAGATAGTCAATGGTTACCATTCGTTTGGCTCGTGGCGGCGCTAAAAAACGCCCTTTTTATCATGTCAACGTGACTGACTCGCGTAACGCGCGTGATGGCCGTTACATCGAACGCCTGGGTTTCTTTAACCCGATTGCTCAAGGTCAAGCTGAGCGTCTGCGTATCGATGCTGATCGTCTGCAGCACTGGGTTGCTCAAGGCGCACAGCTGTCTGATCGCGTTGCAAAGCTGGTTAAAGAAGCTGCTAAGCAGCAGTAATAGCTTGGATTGCTTGGTGCATGCATCCGCGTCGTCTCCCGTTGGATAGAATCAGATTAAACAGCAAAGCTACGCAGCAGAGGCAAGAAGCATGAGTGAAAAGCATGACTTGCTTTTGGGTAAGATTACCAGCGTCTTTGGTATCAAAGGTTGGGTGAAGGTTTTTTCCTATACCGAACCTATGGATAATCTGCTTCAGTATAGCCATTGGGTGCTCACGCAGCAGGGGCAGCAGCAAACCTATAAAAAGCTAGATGGGCGTCGACAAGGCAAAGGCCTAGTCGCCAAGCTTCAGGGTATTGATACACCAGAAGCAGCCCAACTCCTGGCTGGCGCGGAAATCCGCATCTCCAGTGAAAGCCTACCGGCGCTGCCAGAAGGTGAGTATTACTGGTTCCAGCTGCAGGGTTTAGAGGTCTTTAATCAAGAGCAGAAAAAGCTTGGGAAAATTGATCATCTGATGGAAACAGGGGCCAACGATGTGTTAGTCGTTAAACCTTGTGAAGGCAGTATTGATCAGCAGGAGCGCCTTGTGCCCTATCTGGTTCCGAGTGTCGTGCTTGATATTGATCTTGAAGCTGGAATCATGCAGGTAGATTGGGATGCTGATTTCTAATTGGCCTGCTTAGAACAAGAGAGACGCAAAGTGTGGTTTGGTGTCGTTTCGCTGTTTCCACAGATGTTCAGTGCGATCACCGAACAAGGTGTGAGTGCCCGCGCGGTTAAAAACGGTCTTCTGGAGTTTGAATACTGGAACCCGCGTGACTTTGCGACAGATCGGCATCGTACCGTGGACGATCGGCCTTACGGCGGTGGTCCTGGCATGCTGATGAAGGTCGAACCTCTGCAAGCTGCCATCCGTGCAGCTCGCGCAGCAGGCGGCCCCGAGGCAAAGGTTATCTACCTTTCGCCACAGGGACGCAAGCTGGACCAGCAAGGGGTTGTCGAGCTAGCTGGCCGCACACGACATATTCTTGTTGCTGGCCGCTATGAAGGTATTGATGAGCGCCTTGTGGCCTCAGAGATCGATGAGGAATGGTCTGTAGGAGACTATGTCCTTAGTGGTGGAGAGCTGGCTGCGATGATATTGATTGATTCAGTATCTCGCCTTGTTCCAGGTGTTCTGGGGCATGAAGCTTCAGCAGAGGAAGATTCCTTCGCTGCGGGTTTACTGGACTGTCCACATTATACGCGACCTGAAGTCATTAATGGCTTGCAGGTCCCAGATGTATTGCTCAGTGGTCATCATGAAGCGATACGTCGTTGGCGCCTCAAGCAGTCTTTAGGGCGTACTTGGTTGCGCAGACCTGATTTATTAGAGCAACAGCCACTTAATCGGGAACAGCAGCAATTACTGGCAGAATTTATCCGCGAATACGATGCCCCGCTTACCAGGGCGCAAGTCGAGCGGCCTTAGTCTAGGAGCGAGCAGCTATGAGCAACAAAAAACCTATTATTCAGGCTTTAGAAGCCGAACAGATGAACAAAGAAGTCCCTAGCTTTGCACCCGGCGACACGGTCGTTGTGCAGGTTAAGGTTAAAGAAGGTACTCGTGAGCGTCTGCAGGCTTACGAAGGCGTTGTGATCGGCAAGCGTAACCGTGGCCTGAACTCAGCCTTTACTGTACGTAAAATCTCTAACGGCGTTGGCGTTGAGCGTACCTTCCAAGTTTACAGCCCACTGGTTGACTCGATCGCTGTCAAGCGTCGTGGTGCTGTACGCCAAGCGAAGATCTACTACCTCCGCGAGCGTTCAGGCAAGTCTGCGCGTATCAAGGAAAAGCTGGCTTAAGCGATTCTTTTTTATGCGAGGTGAAGGATGTCTTTGGGTCTGGCCGCAATCTGCAGCGCTGTTGTACTAAAAGATCATTCATATCACATCTGAAAACGGGCACCCTAGGGTGCCCGTTTTTTATGGGAGACTGGTGCGCTCATCAGGCCTCAGGCATACTGAAGGCTTTGCATTGAGCCATCCAATAAATAAGAGTTGATTATGTTGATAAACCGTCAGAAGTCCTTGTTGCTGATCTTGCTGGTGTGCTTGGCTTACCTAGCCCAACCCCTGGTTGCTGATGAAGGGATAGAAGCCCGTTTAGCGCAGCGTCTACAAAGTATTGATCCCCGTTTGAATGTGATTTCGGCTGAACCGACACCAGTTGAAGGTATTTACCGCGTGCAGATTAATACAGGCGATCTGCTGTATATGCATCAAGAAGGCGAGTATATTTTTGCCGGTAGTTTATTACAGGTCACTGAGCGGGGACTGGTTGATCTCACCGAGCGTGCACAATCGACGCAGCGTCAGCAGGTCTTTGCTGCCTTACCGCGTGACGAGCAGGTGATCTTCCCCGCTGAAGGTGAGACACTGGCCAGCATCGCCATTTTTACTGATATCACCTGCCCTTATTGTGTGCGTTTGCATGAGCAGGTGCCAGAGCTGAATGCGGCCGGTATCGAAGTGCGCTACCTTGCTTTTCCGCGCCAGGGTTTGAATACACCCGGTGAGCAGCTCCTCACGAATGTCTGGTGTGCAGCTGATCCAGTTGATGCCATGAACCGTGCCAAAGCCGGCGAGCGTCTGGCTGATCAGCAGTGTGCGAACCCGATTGCATCCCAGTTTGAACTGGGTCGGGCGCAGGGTGTACAAGGAACACCGGCGATTATTCTGCCGGATGGTCAGCTGATCCCCGGCTTTGTGCCCGCCGCGCGTTTGATTCAAGAACTGGGTGGACGCACCCTTTAATCCTGATTTTTTTCTCATTGATCAAAAAGGAGACTCTTTTGAAACCTGTCAAGATAGCCATCTGTGGGCTAGGTACCGTCGGTGGAGGCGTATTTAATGTATTACAGCGTAATGCGAGTGAAATTGCCCGACGTGCCGGTCGGCCGCTGGTGGTTGAACAGGTCGCGACGCGCCATGTGAACCCAGACTGTGATACATCCAGCGTCTATGTGTCTGACGATATTTTTGCCGCAGTGGCCAATCCTGAAATTGATGTCATTGTGGAGCTGATCGGCGGTTATGAGGCGGCCTATGATCTGGTGATGCAGGCGATCGCCGCAGGTAAGCATGTTGTCACTGCCAATAAAGCCCTGATTGCTGTACATGGTAATGAGATTTTTCAGGCAGCGCGTGAAGCCGGTGTCGTGGTGGCTTTTGAGGCGGGTGTCGCGGGCGGTATTCCGATCATTAAATCCATCCGTGAAGGTCTCACTGCGAACCGTATCCACTGGGTGGCCGGTATTATCAATGGTACGGGTAACTTTATTCTCAGCTCCATGTCTGAAAAGGGCAGTGATTTTAACGAAGTGCTGGCAGAAGCGCAGGCGCTGGGCTATGCCGAGGCTGATCCCACCTTTGATGTCGAAGGTATCGATGCGGCTCATAAACTGGCCATCCTCTCTGCTATCGCCTTTGGTGTGCCGCTGAGTTTTGACAAGGTCTATACCGAAGGCATCTCGCGGATAGAGATAGAAGATATACGTCAGGCCGATGCACTGGGTTTTGCGATTAAACATCTCGGTATTACCCGCCGTACTGAGCAAGGTCTGGAGCTGCGTGTCCACCCAACGTTGATCCCTAAAGAGCGCTTGCTGGCGAATGTGAACGGCGTTAAGAATGCAGTGATGGTCTATGGTGATGCCGTGGGCTCGACTCTCTTTTATGGCTCAGGTGCCGGTGCGGAGCCGACGGCTTCGGCGGTGATTGCTGATCTGGTTGATGTGGCGCGTGCAATGGAAACCACGCCTGAATCTCGTGTGCCCTACCTTGCCTTTGCTCATCAAGCGGATGATCTGCCTGTCTTGCCGATGGAAGAAATCGAGACGGCCTACTATCTGCGTCTGCTGGCTGTCGATCGTCCCGGTGTGTTGGCGAAGGTAGCGACGGTTCTGAGCGATCATGGTATTAGCATTGAGGCCATCATTCAGAAGGACACCAGTGAAGGTGAGCTGGTCCCGATTATTTTGATGACGCATCGCACCACGGAAGCCGCCATGAATGAAGTCATTCGTCAGCTGGAGTCCCTCTCCGATATTGCTGGCGGTGTGATGCGCATTCGTGTTGAAAGTCTTGACGATCAATAAAACCTAACTATTCAGAGTGAGATCAGACTGTGCGCTACATCAGCACTCGCGGGCAAGCGCCCGCTTTGAATTTTGAAGAAGTTGTTTTAACCGGCCTTGCGACCGATGGCGGCCTCTATGTGCCTGAAACCTATCCGCAGTTTTCAGCTGCAGAAATCGCTGCGATGGCTGGCCTGCCCTATACCGAAGTTGCTTATCGGGTGATGCGTCCTTTTGTTGGAGATTCTTTAACCGATGACGAATTTCGCGGCATGATTGAGGGCGCATATAGCAGCTTCTCGCACGCTGCGGTGGCACCCATCAAACAGCTCGATAGCAATCATTTCCTGCTGGAGCTGTTCCACGGCCCAACGCTGGCTTTTAAAGATGTGGCCTTACAGCTGCTGGGTCGTCTGCTGGATCATTTTCTGGCCAAGCGCGGTGAGCGTGGCGTGATTATGGGCGCCACCTCAGGCGATACTGGCTCTGCCGCCATCGAAGGCTGCAAGCCTTGTGAACAGGTGGATATTTATATTCTGCATCCGCACCAACGGGTGTCCGAAGTCCAGCGCCGCCAGATGACCAGTGTGCTGGCACCAAATGTGCACAATATTGCCGTCGAAGGCGATTTTGATGCCTGTCAGGCGATGGTCAAAGCCAGCTTTGCCGACCAATCCTTCTTGAAGGGGCAGCGTTTGATCGCAGTGAACTCGATCAACTGGGCGCGAATCATGGCGCAGATCGTCTACTATTTCACCAGTGCGGTGGCTGTGGGCGCACCGCATCGTGAAGTGGCGTTCAGCGTGCCTTCTGCTAATTTTGGCGATGTCTTTGCTGGCTATGTGGCGCACAAAATGGGCCTGCCGATCAAACAGTTGATCGTCGCGACCAACGCCAATGACATCCTGCATCGTACCCTGGCGCAGAATGATTTTAGTAAAAAGCAGCTGTTGCCCACTCTGGCTCCCTCGATGGATATCGTGGTGTCCTCTAACTTTGAGCGCCTAATTTTTGATCTTTATGATCAGCAGGGCGAGCAGGTTGCGGCACTGTTGGAGCGCTTCCAGCAGCAGGCCACCACGCTGGATGCAAACGCCTATGCCAAGGCGAAGGCGCTGTTTTCCAGCCTCGCGGTGGATGATGCCACCATCCTGAAGGTGATTGCTGAGGCCTATCAAAAAACAGGTGAGCTTTTAGATCCTCATACGGCGACGGGTTATCTGGCCACCCAGACTTGTGCGCAAGATCCTGCCACGCCAGTGATCACCCTCGCGACAGCCCATCCAGCCAAGTTTGCCGAAGCCATCGTGAAGGCAGGTTTTGCCGAAGGGGCACCCTTGCCGCTGCATATGCAGGATCTGCTGGAGCGTGAAGAACGCTACGCTGTTCTCCCTGCTGATTTGGCCGAGATTCAAGCCTATATTGCGGATAAGCAAGCGCAAAAAACCGCTTAAAGATCGCTGGATGGAACCGAAGATGCAGAGGTGAAAGCCTCTGCATTTTTTATTGGCGTTGATCTGCCTTTGCGGCTCAACAATCGGATGTCAAATCAGGCAGAGAATCTCTAACGCCAGACCAAGGTTGCAGGGTGAAAGCCTTGCCAAGCTCAGGATCTGCCTACATGATGTTGATCTCAATCATGGCTTGCTCATATTAGGTGGGCGCAACCTTTACTGACAGGGAGAGGATGAATGCTGAGCCGTCTCACGATCCGCTTAAGAATCCAACTGGGGTTTGCACTGGTATTACTGCTGGGCGTCGGGCTGTTATTACCCTTATTTTTATATCAATTGGATGGCTTGCTGCGTCAAACCGAGCAGGAGCAGCTGCTCAGTGTGCAGCGCGCGGCATTGAACGAAATCCAAACTCAGCAAAATCAAGCCGTCCATCTGGCGCAGGCCATTGCTACCCAGCCGAGTGTTCAGCGGGCTTTTGCGGCGCGTGATCGCCAGCAGTTGCGTCAGGAGCTGCATCCTGTTTTTGAGCAGCTGCGCGAGACAACAGGGATCGAGCAGATGCAGTTTCATCTTCCTCCAGCGACCTCCTTCCTGCGTCTGCACATGCTTGACCGTTATGATGATGATCTGTCCTCGTTTCGCCATACCGTTGTTGAAGCCAATCGCCAGCAACGCGCGATTGCCGGTATCGAGGTGGGTCGTGCTGGGATTGGCATTCGTGGTGTTGTGCCTGTGGTTGATCAAGGCCAGCATCAGGGCAGTTTTGAATTTGGTCTTTCGCTACGCCAAAGTTTTGCGGATCTTTTCAAAGCCAATCATGATGCTGATCTGGCGATCTATCTGCCGGAAGGGCAGGGTTTTCAGACGCTGGTCACCACACGGGCAGGCCAGGATTTTTTGACGCCAGCGCACCTGCAGCAGGTGATGCAGGGCGAGGTCTGGATTGAACGTGTCAGCCAACAAGGTGAGCACTGGGCACTTTTAGCGGCACCGCTGACTGATTTTAGTGGCCGCACTATTGGCGTGTTGTTGGTTGCCGTGGATCGTGCCGAGAGTGTTGCCGCCTATCAGCAAGCCATGCGCAATAGCTTAGTGCTGGGTCTGGTGATTCTGCTGGTAGGCCTAGGTGTATCTTGGCTGCTGGCGCAGAGTATTGCCGCACCGATCAAGCGTCTGAATCAGGCGCTGTATAATATTGCCGCAGGAGATCAGGATCTGCGTCGCCGCTTGCCTGTCGAGGGCCAGAATGAGCTGGCTGATGTTGCCCAGTCCTTTAACCTTTTTGTGGAGAAGGTCGAGCAGACAGTGCTCAACGTGCTGCAATTGATTGGTCAACTTGGCTCAAAGGCTGAATATACCTTTCGTGTCACGGGCGAGGCGGCCAGTATCATTCGCCGTCAGCAGCAAAGTACCGAGGAAGTCTCCACCGCGATGAATGAAATGTCAGCCACGGCCGCTGAAATTGCTAGCCATGCGGCTGAAACGGCAACAGCCACCGAGCAAGCGGATCACAGCTCAGAGCAGGGCAGTGAGATAGTGCATACCAGCAGCGCTGGGATCACCCGCCTTGCCGAAGAGGTGGATCAAGCAGCCCAGACCATTCGCCAGCTCAGTGAATACAGCGAGACGATTGGCGGTATTTTGGATGTGATCAGCGGAATTTCTGAACAAACCAACCTGCTGGCACTGAATGCCGCAATAGAGGCTGCGCGTGCTGGTGAGCATGGACGAGGTTTTGCGGTGGTGGCGGATGAGGTTCGCCAGCTGGCGCAGCGTTCTCAAGCGTCAACCACGGAAATTCAGCGGATGATCGAGCAGCTCCAGCAGGGCGTCGAGCAAGCGGTGCGTGTGATTCAGCAAAGCCACCAGCAGGCCGAGGAAACCGTGGAGCTGACCGAGCAGGCCAGCCGAGCGCTAGAAGAAATTACCCAAGCGATGGATCGTATCAGCCAGATGAGTGCGCAGATTGCCTCAGCAGCAGAAGAGCAAACGGCCGTGTCTGAGGAGATCAACCGTCATGTGGTTGCGATCAGCGATGGCGCAGTAGAAACAGTGGAACACACCGCGCAGATTGTGGCCGCCACCAGTGATATGGGAGCTGAAATCTCAGCGCTGATGGGCGAAATGCGCACCTTTAAAGTGAATATTGATCCCAAAATCGAGCTGGCGATGGCCAAGAGTGCGCATCGTGCCTGGAAGGTGCGCTTAAGAAGCTTCCTCGATGGCCGCGCTGCGCTGGCGCTCAGTCAGGCTGTCGATCACCATCAGTGTGATCTGGGCAAGTGGTATGATAGCGATGGCCTGCAGCACTATGGTGATTATCAGGAAATGCGCGATCTCAAAGCACCACATCAACGCATGCACCAGCTGATTAAAGAAATCATTCAGGCGAAAAACGCGGGGCAGCTGGATCAAGCCGAAGCCCTCTATGAAGAGGTCGAGCACTACTCAGAGCAGATTGTCACGCTGATTAATCAGCTGATTGCGCGCTTGGATCGCTGATCTCAGCTGTGGCTGCTTGATGGATACACTTGGTTGTGATGATCTGTCGGTCGTGATGATCTGTCGGTCGTGATGATGAATGTACAGGTAAAGAGTGAAGCTAGGTGAAAGTAAAGAAAAAATGGCAGCAGCGCCCTTTAAATGCGCGCTTACAAGAGCAGGCCCGTCTTGAGGGATTGCATCCGCTTGAGGTGCGTATTCTGGCGGGTCGCTTAGAAACCTGGCAGGCGCAGCGTTTAATGGATTTGGTGCAACCGAGCTTGAAAACCCTTGCGCCTCCACAAGTGCTCAAGGATATGGATCTGGCTGTGGCGCGCTTGGTGCAGGCCATAGAGCAGCAAGAAGTGATCGGTATCCTGACTGATTATGATGTTGATGGCATCACCTCTCATGCCTTGATCTATCGTAGCCTGAATGCGTTTTTTGGTGTCCCCGCGACTCGATTGCTGAGTTTGATTGGGCATCGTATCGAGGATGGTTATGGCATCAGTGCGCGGCTAACCGATCGGATTCTGAATGCGCCTGTGCGTCCCTCAGTGATCATCAGTGCCGATTGCGGCTCTTCTGATGAGCCAACGATTGCGCGTTTGAAAGCAGCCGGTATCGATGTACTGGTCACGGATCATCATGCACTGCCGATCGAAGGCCCACCCAGTTCAGCCCATGCCGTGATTAACCCCACGCGAGCCGACTGTCCTTATCCAGATAAAACCCTCGCCGGTTGTGCGGTGGCGTGGCTATTGATGTCAGCCTTGCGCCAAGCCTTGATCGATCAAGGTCGCTTGGCACCGACGACACCCAAGCTGGCTTGCTTTCTCGATCTGGTTGCCTTGGGCACTGTGGCGGATTGTGTCTCGCTTGGTGGCAGTGCAATGAATCGCGCCTTGGTGAAAACAGGTGTGGCGCTGATGAATCGCTCTGATCAACCCTGCTGGCAGGCTTTTCGCCAATTGATGGGGCCACGCTTTACTGACTTTACTCCCGCCACGCTGGGCTTTCAGCTTGGGCCACGCATTAATGCACGCTCACGCATGGCGGACCCTTACGCCGCACTCCATTTTTTATTGGCGAAGGATGCTGCCAGTGCAATGCAACAGCTGGTGTTGCTCGATGAAGATAATCAACAGCGGCGCGAGGTGGAGCGCCAGATGGTTGAGCAGGCGCTTTTGATGGCGCAAGAGCAATATGAAGCTGGCTGCGCTGGGCTGGTGGTCTATCTGGCAGAAGGGCATTCGGGCGTGCAGGGCATCGTGGCCTCGCGTCTGGTGGAGCGCTTTGGTGCGCCTTGTGTGATTCTGACGCCATCGAATCAAGAGGGGCAGCTCAGTGGTTCGGCGCGGGGTGTGCCGGGGGTCCATTTACGCGATAGCCTACAGCAGGTGGATGATGATTATCCGGGGATTTTTGTGCGCTTTGGTGGCCACAAGGGAGCCGCAGGGCTCACGCTGCGCCAAGAGCGTCTGCAGGATTTTCAACAGGCTTGGCATCAAGCTTTACGGCAGCATTTAGGTGAGCAAGCCCTTGGCCCTGTTTTATGGACCGATGGGCCGCTAGAGCCAGGTTTATTGAATCTGGCCACTTATGACTTGTTGGCACGCTTGGAACCCTATGGCCGTGAATTTGAAGCGCCTGTTTTTGAAGGGACGTTTCGGGTGGAATCCTGGCGCTGTGTCGGTGCCGATCAGCGCACGGTGCAGCTGCGTTTAAGCGTGGGTGAGCAGGTGGTACCAGCGATCTGGTTTCATGCTGTTCAGGCGGGAGCAAGCCCAGATTTGCCTCTTGGCGGGACACTACGCTGTGCTTTTCAGCTCCAGCCTAATCACTATCGTGGTCAGACGGAGCTGCAGTTACAGCTGGTTGATGTCCAGGTGGTCGCATCGTGAAAGCTTAGGCTTACTGGCGAATGCAGTCTTTGTAAAAGATGCCGCGATAATCGCGCCAGCCTTCACGTCCATCGGTTTCCATGTAGCGTAATACCATCTGGCAATAGAGTTCGTCGCGATGCCCCTCGCGTAGTTGAATCAGCTGAGGGTTAATCATAAATTTCTGGAAAAACATAAAGGCCACTACCACAAACGCGATAATGAACAGCACTGAGGCCACCAGAGCCATAGATCGATTTTTTTCTTCCTCAGAAGCACTCATACACAAAGCCTTTTGTTGCAGGTTTGATTGAGCATCCAACACCCTGCCTTTTCCTGATCGCCGTGATCGGAAATTTCCCATCCCTTGGGTGGATGCCTTCTTGAGTCCCCGCGCGTGGCGGGGCTGGCCTATTCTAGGCGAGCTTCGGCAAGGGAGCGAGCAAAACTCACCCCTTGTTGTGCATCAATGCCCGCTTTGTGGAGCTTGGCAATCAACGCATCGGATAGCCCCACCAGCGTGACATCAAGCTGCTGATCCTGCAAGGATTGCAGATTTGCTTTCAAGGCATGTATTGCGGTGATATCCAGAGCCATGACGCCCTGCATCTCCATGACCACATGGCGGATCTCTGGATCGACCTGCCTGAGCCGCCCGAGTGCTTTTTCTGCACTGCCAAAAAAGAGCGGGCCTTGCAGGCGAAAGTAGGCGATATGTGCCGGCAGCTGAAGCTGATCGCGCTCGGCCGCACTGAGTGGTTGGCAGGAGGTCAGCTGTGCCATGCGTGCAATAAACAGCAAGGAGGCCAGAATCAACCCCACGCTGACCGCAATGACCATATCAAACACAACAGTGAGGCTGAGGCTGGTGAATAACACCAGCAGATCTGGACGGGGGGCGGTGCGCAGCATGCGCTTGACATGATGCGCCTCGCTCATATTCCACGCCACCATCAGCAGTAAACCGGCCAGCGCTGCCATAGGCAGTTGTGCGAGCCAATCTGCCATCAGCAGAATACAGCCCAAAATCACCAGCGCATGGATAACGGCTGCCAGTGGAGAGTGCCCACCGGCGCGGACATTGGCCGCAGTCCGTGCCAAGGCCGCCGTGGCCGTGATGCCGCCAAAAAACGGGGCGACCAGATTCCCCAGTCCCTGACCAACCAGTTCCGCATTCGGGTTATGGCGGCTGCCTGTCAGCGAGTCAGCGACCAAGACACATAGCAGGGATTCAATCGCGCCGAGCAGCGCAATCGTCAAGGCAGCGGGTAGCAGGGCTTGGATTAAGTCCCAAGAGAAGCCGATGGGCTCACCTTGTGCATTCGGGTAATCCCAAGGCCAGCTCAATTGTGGCGCAAAGGGTGGAATGCCTTGCCCTGAGAGTTCGCCCTGCTGCCAGCTAAACTGATCGCCCAGCAGTTGTGGTGCAAAATCTGCAAAGAGCTGTGGGCCAAGCAGCGCTAAGCCCGTGCCGAGTGCCAGCGCAGGCAGATGTCCAGGCAAGGGGGTTTTCAATCTTGGCCAGAGGATTAAGCAGCCCAGGGTGACGAGTCCGATACTGGCATCGGCCCAATGAATGTGAGGCAGCTGTTGCACAAAGGTCAGCAGCTTGATGAAAAAGTGGTCGCTGTTTTCCATTGCGGCCAAGCCAAAAAAATCCTTGAGCTGTAAGCTGGCAATGACAATGGCAATACCGCTGGTAAAGCCCAGAATCACCGGAGCGGGAATAAACTGGATCAGCCGCCCCATCTTCAGCAAGCCCATCACCAGTAGAATCACACCGGCCATCAAGGTGGCCATCAACAGCCCGCCTAAGCCAAATTGCTGGGTGACTGGCAACAGGAGTACGATAAAAGCCGCCGTCGGGCCGCTGATGGAATAGCGCGAGCCACCAGAAAGAGCAATCACCGCGCCGGCGATCATGGCGGTATAAAGACCATGCTGGGGCGGCACGCCACTGGCAATCGCCAGCGCCATGGCCAGCGGAATGGCAATAATGCCCAGGGTGATGCCTGCGAGCAGATCCGCGCGTAAATGTTGCAAGGTGTAGCCCTGACGAAAGGTCTCGCGCAAGGCCGTGGCAAAAGGAAGGGACATCACGACTCCAGAGGCAGGGAGGTGGGTCAAAGGCAATGGCTGCACTTTGAGGTGCAGAGCCGTCATCTCCATCATCCTAAGCCAAGCCGGCAGAGCTTGTCATTCCGACTTAAGCACTGGACGCGGTCTTGGTGCGTGCTTGTCTGGCATCAAAAAGTCAGCTTGAGCAGGAAAAGGCGTAGAATAGTCAGCCTTATTTCTGAGCGAGAGGATGCTCTTGTGGCTGCACCTGCTTTTTATCTCACTCTTCGGGATGCCTTGCTGGATTTGATTCAGCGAGATCAACTTCCCCGCCCTGGCTGCTTGCCTGCCGAGCGCTGGCTGGCTGAGCACTTTCAGACGACACGGGTGACACTCCGTCAGGCGTTGACCCAGCTGGAAAGCGAAGGGGTGATCTATCGTCAGCATCGCAAAGGCTGGTTTGTTGCCCCAAAAAAACTGGTCTATGAACCTGTGCAGGATGTCAGCTTTACGCGCTATGTCACGGCGCAAGGGCGGGTGCCGCAAACCGAGGTCTTGGGCTTTGTGCAGCTTGCCGCTGAAGAAAGAATCGCACATCAGCTAGAACTCCAGCCAGGTGATCCAGTGTATCGCCTGATACGTCGTCGCTTTATCGATCAGCGTCTTGTTCTGGTTGAGCGGGTGTGGATGAATGCGCGTTATTTGCCCCAACTTGAGCAACAGCGTTTTGATCAATCCCTGTGGCGGGTTTTTGAAGAGGTGTATGGCATCCAGTTGATCGATAAACAAATTACGCTCACGCCAACGGCCTTGCAGCATGAGGAGGCCGCCGCCTTGTGTGTGACGCCTGGTAGCCCAGGCTTGTACATCACACGTCGCAGTGCAACGGCTCAGGGCGAGGTGATTGAATATGATGAAGAATACTGGCTGCAGGATGTGATGACGGTTCGGATTACCACTCAGCATGCCTGAGACCACCTGCGCTGAAGCGGAAGGATGGCTGTAAGCGCGGCGGCATGGAAGCTTCAATAAAGTGTCACGGCGCTGTCATGGGGGCGGGCTAGATTGTTGGTCTAGACCAACATGGGAGGCCAGGATGAAAACTTTACCTTTATTGAAAAAATGCCGACAAGCCCTGCTGGGCGCCACACTGTTATTGGGCGCCAGTGCCGCTGCAGCTGTCACTGAACTGACTGTCTATACCGCTCTCGAATCTGATGATCTGCAAAAATATGCCCAGCGCTTTCAGCAGGCCAACCCAGATATACGTATACGTTGGGTGCGCGATTCCACCGGCGTAATGACCGCTCGCCTACTTGCAGAAAGAGACAATCCACGCGCTGATGTGATCTGGGGCTTAGCGGCAACCAGTTTGCTGATTCTGGACGACGAAAATCTGCTCCACCCCTATGCGCCTCAAGGTGTCGAACTGCTAGAGCCGCGTTTTGTGAGCCAGCAGACACCGCCGACTTGGGTGGGGATGGATGCCTGGGTTGCTGCGATTTGCTACAACACCATCGAAGGTGCGCGTCGTGGTATCCCGCGTCCGACCAGCTGGGAAGATCTCACGCGTCCTGAATACCGTGGTCAGGTGATTATGCCTAACCCGAGTTCTTCCGGCACTGGCTACCTGGATGTGGCGAGCTGGATGCAGCTTTGGGGTGAAGAACAAGGCTGGGATTATATGGATCGCCTGCATCAGAATATCAGCCGCTATACCCACTCAGGTTCAGCCCCTTGTAATTTGGCTGCATCAGGTGAGGCGGTCGTCGGTGTGTCCTTTGCCTTCCGTGCTGCACGTCTGAAAACGCAGGGCGCACCTGTTGAAGTGGTCTTTCCTTCTGAAGGCCTAGGCTGGGATATGGAAGCCGCAGCGATAGTGCGTGGCACACCACGGCTTGAGGCAGCACAAAGACTGATGGATTGGGCGGTAACGCGTGAAGCGAATGAGCTCTATAACGAGGGCTATGCGGTGGTGGCCATGCCGGGAGTGGCGCAGCCCTTGCCTAACTATCCTACCGATATCATTGATCGCATGATTGATAACGACTTTAGCTGGGCCGCATTGAACCGAGATCGTATTCTGCGCGAGTGGCAGCGCCGTTACGATGGTAAAACGGAACGTCGTTAAGGAGAGACTGATGAATGCGCTCAACCCTTCTTTTGCTTCGCTCCTTCAACCTGTCTCCAGCTGCTTGCAGCTGGAACAGATTGCCAAGCACTTTGGTGATTTTACCGCCCTGCACCAGATCGACCTTCAGGTAGAAGAAGGTGAATTTATCTGCTTTCTTGGCCCTTCAGGCTGCGGAAAGACCACGCTTTTGCGTGCGATTGCTGGATTAGAACCACAAAGTGCAGGTCGTATGTTGCAACAAGGGCGGGATATTACCCATCTACCGCCTGAGCAGCGCGACTTTGGCATCGTCTTTCAGTCCTATGCGCTCTTTCCCAATCTCAGCGTGTTTGACAATATTGCCTATGGATTGCGTAATCAGCGCCAGCCTAAAGCTCGGATTCAACAGCGAGTGCAAGAGCTGCTGGAGTTGATTGGCCTGGAAGCCGCAGTGCATCAGTTTCCAGCGCAGTTATCTGGCGGTCAGCAGCAGCGTGTGGCGCTGGCGCGTGCTTTGGCGACCGAGCCGAGCCTGCTCTTGCTTGATGAGCCTCTTTCTGCACTGGATGCCTGTGTGCGCGTACACCTGCGTCAGCAGCTCAAGAAGCTGCAGCGTGATCTAGGTGTCACCACGATTATGGTGACCCATGATCAAGAAGAAGCACTGACACTGGCCGATCGTATTGTGGTGATGAATCAGGGCTGCATTGAGCAGATCGGGACGCCACAAGAGATCTATCAGCGTCCAGCCAATGCTTTTGTGGCCAGCTTTGTTGGGCGCATGAATCTGCTCACAGTGGAAGCCATCAGTGATCGGGCGATCAGGCTGGGTGAGCAGCAGATGGACCTGAATCGAGCGCATGGTGTTCCCGTGGGGGAGCAGGCTTGTTTAGCGATTCGCCCAGAAGCCATCCAGTTGCAACCTCCAACCGATCAGGTCGCCTATAGGCTGCAGGCTAGAGTCAATGAAGTGGAATTTCTCGGTGCTTTTGTCCGTCTGCATCTGGTTTTAACTCAGCATCAGGCGGAATTGCAGTTCGACCTGCCACTGGGGGTCGGTTGCACCTTTCAGCCGCAGACACGGCTCGACCTTTATTGGCCGCAAGATCAGCTGCAAGTCTTTGCTGGAGAAGCCAGATGAGTCGTCAGTCGCTGTCTTCTCCTTCTGCCATGCTGGGCACGATGCGGCTGACTTGGTTCAGTGAAAAAAGTCTGAGCCTGATGCTGCTTCTGCTGGCGCTGCTCTTGTTGCTTGTCGGTCTGGCCTTACCCCTGATGACCATGCTGAGCAAGAGTGTGCAGGATGCCAGTGGGCAATGGATAGGTTTGGCGAACTTCATTGATTACTTCACCACACCTGCCTTATCTCGCTCGATTTTCCAGTCATTTTTTGTTGCGATGACGACAACCCTGATCGTGGTCAGCTGCGCTTTTCTCTGTGCTTACGGCATCACGCGCACGCGCATGCTGGGTAAAAAGCTTTTTCGTGTGCTGGCGCTGCTGCCCATTCTTGCTCCCTCGTTGTTGCCTGCCATTAGTCTTGTGTATCTCTTCGGCAATCAGGGCTATATGAAGGGATTACTGGGTGATCAGAGCATCTATGGTCCGATCGGCATTATTATGGGGATGTGCTTTTGGATTTTTCCTCATGCGCTGATGATTCTGACCACGGCCATGGCCAATAGTGATGCACGCCTTTATGAGGCAGCGCGAGCGTTGAAAACCCCCAGCTGGCGCACTTTTCTGACGCTGACTCTGCCTGGTGTCCGTTACGGCCTGATTTCCTGCGCCTTTGTGGTCTTTACGTTGGCCATCACGGATTTTGGTGTGCCGGCCGTGATTGGCGGTCATTACAATGTACTGGCTACGGATATTTATCGTCAGGTGGTGGGTCAGCAGAATTTCCAGATGGGGGCTGTCGTGAGTGTGGTGTTGCTGATCCCCGCGGTGCTGGCTTTTATCGCCGATCGCTGGGTACAGAAAAAACAGCAGGCCAGCCTGACATCTCGTGCTGTGCCTTACCAGCCTGAATCACGGCCGTGGATAGACGGTTTTTTCACTGTTTTTTGTTTTGCGATGGTTGGCATTATTCTGCTGGTTATAGGGACGGCGATCTACGCCTCGCTGATTCAGTTCTGGCCCTACAATCTGAGCTGGACCTTGCAGCATTATCAATTCAGTGGTTTGGCCGGAGGGGGCTGGGAGGCTTGGAGTAACTCACTCAAAATGGCTTTCAGTGTGGCGCTGATCGGTACCTTGTTTATCTTTACAACGGCTTGGATGATCGAGAAAACCCGCGACTTTGCGCCCTTGCGCCAGTCTTTGCATTTGATGGCCATGTTGCCGATGGCGGTGCCGGGTATGGTGCTCGGTTTGGCCTATATCTTCTTTTTTAATCATCCGCTGAACCCGCTGAATATCCTGTATGGCACGCTGGCGCTACTGGTGCTGAATACCCTGGTGCATTTTTATACCGTCTGCCACATCACTTCCATCACGGCGTTAAAGCAACTGGATCGTGAGTTTGAATCTGTAGGGGCGTCACTGAAGGTGCCCTTTTGGAAAACTTATCGGCGTGTCACCTTGCCAGTTTCCTTACCCGCTGTGTTGGATATTTCGGTTTACTTATTTGTGAATGCGATGACCACGGTTTCAGCCGTCATCTTTCTCTATGGCCCAGAAACACGTATGGCGTCGGTGGCTGTTTTGCATCTCGATGAAGCCGGTTATTTTGCGCAGGCCGCCGCGATGGCGGTGTTGATTCTGCTGACTTCCTTGGTGGTGAAGCTGCTGCATGCGTTAGGCAGTCATCTTCTGCTCAGTCGAGGTCAGGCATGGCGTCAAGCATGATGGTGGGTGGCGTTAGGCTGGAGCTTCCAGTATGACCAGTCTTGCTGTGGCGCTGGTGCTCTGCTCAGCGGCGATGCATGCAGGTTGGAACCTGCTCGGTAAGGGGCAGGCTCCATCGCTGGCTTTTTTCACCCTTGCCCTATTCAGCGGTGGGTTGATCTTTGCGCCTTCACTGTTTTGGCAGCCTGATTATGTTGCCTTGCCTGCTCTTTTCTGGTGGTGGCTGCTGCTTTCTGGTTTTTTTCAGGCTATCTATCTGGCCGGACTGGCCTGGGCTTATGCGCGTGGTGCGGTCAGTGTGCTCTATCCCTTAGCCCGGGCTTTGCCAGTGCTGCTGGTTCCTCTCGTTGGCTGGCTATTGCTGGAGGCCGTGTTTTTAGTTGCACGCCAGTGGGTGGCGCTCGTGATGATCGTGCTGGCCAGTTTGCTGCTGCCTTTTGTGCGCCTTAAGGATATTCGCTTACGCCACTATTGGACTCCCGCTCTGGGTTTTGCGCTCTTGGCTGCACTGGGGACAACAGGCTATACCCTCGTGGACCAGCGAGCGATGCAGCTGATGAACCAGCAGCTAGGCCAGCCAGTGGTTTCTTCTGTGCATTATATGGTGTTGCAGGCCTGGTTCTCTCTGCTGTGGATGCTGCCTGTTGTCTGGTGGATGCCCAGTGAAAAGCGCGCACTCAGTCAGCTCTGGGGAGGCCAGAAAAGAGGCTTTATCACCGCAGGCGTGTTGGTTTTAGGCACCTATGGTTTCGTGTTGTTGGCGATGACGATGACCGATCAAGTCAGCATGATCGTGGCACTACGTCAGGCTTCGATTCCCTTAGGTGCGCTAGGTGGAATGATGCTGTTTAAAGAATCACTGAGCCCTTTAAAGCTAGCGGCTTTGGTGTTGATGACCTCAGGCTTGATTGTGATGACCTTTTAATTGGAGAGGCTATGTCTCTAAAAATGCCCGTTGTTCCTGCTGCTACACCCGCTGTATCTCTCGCGATTTTTGATCTGGATCACACTCTTCTGGCTGCGGATAGCTCACAAAGTTGGGCTGAAGAAATGCAGCGTCTTGGCTGGATTGACGATCAGCAGTTCTGGCCTCAGCATCAGGCCATGATGCGCGAATATGAACAGGGTGATTTGGATATGCTCGCTTATCTGCGCCTGAATCTTTCCCCGCTCAAGGGGCGATCGATAGATGAAGTGCAACATGCGGCCAATCACTTGGTGCACCAGCAGCTGATTCAACAGATTTATCCAGCAGCCTATGCACTCTTGGACTGGCACCGCCAACAAGGCCATATTTTGCTGTTGATTTCAGCCAGTGAAGATTTTTTGGTACAGCCTTTGGCTGATCATCTGGGCTTTGATGCGGTACTGGCGATTCAACTGTTGAGTGAGCATCAGCGCTATACCGGTCAGGTGGCGCTGCCTTTAAGCTATCAACAAGGCAAGATTGAGCGCCTGCAAAGCTGGCTAGCAGAGCAAAAACTGACAGTCCAGCGCAGCTGGTTTTACAGTGATTCGCACAATGACTTGCCCTTGTTAGAGTGGGTGGACGAGCCTCGTCCAGTCAATGCGAACCCACGACTGAGTCAAGCTGCTGCGGCTCGCGGTTGGATAGTCCAGACCTTGGCTCCCCTGCATCCGAGTTGCCCGTCTCACTCACCCGCAACGCACTTTAACTCGGCGGATCGATCACCCCTTGCAAGGAATTGTTGATCCGAAACCAGCCCGCAATGCTGGCACGCTCTGCTTGTGTGGGCAGTACCTCATGCGGCAGGTGCTCAGATAAAAAGCAGACCAGCGTGCCCGCTTGTGGTGGCACATCGAGCAAGGGCTGCTGAGTTTCAGGATCGTACAGGCGCATCTCTCCAGCATCTTTTTCCTGCCAGTTGGCGTTCAAATAGAGCACCGTGGTGACTACGCGGTTAGAGCGCCCACGAAAACTATCCACATGCTTTTTATAAAAGCTGCCCGGTGGGTAGAGTGCATAGTGGCACTCGTATTCAAAGAGCCCTAAAAAAAGCTCACGATTGAGCGTGTCTTTGAGTTCACGCATCAAGGCTAGATAAGTGCGTTGTGCTGGGGTGGCCCCATCCAGCCAATGGGTCAGATCGCCGCGCACTGTTTCTGCATGCAGATGCTGCTGGCCTCGACCTATGCCCGCCGGTGCCAGCGCCTGCTGTTGTCGCAGCTGCTGTAAATCAGCATACAAATCAGCACACAAGGCTGCTGGCAGATAGTTGGGAGCCACAAACCACTGCTGTGCCACCAGCCCATCTATAAGCTGATCAAAACAGATGCTATTCTCTTGCGCAGCCGGTGCGAGAAGATCAGGACGAGGCGGATTCAGCTGCGCCAGATGTTGGGCTGTTGAAAGCAGATGGCGGTTCACTTTTATTCCTTTCAGCACATGCGATGGAGCCCGTGGAATACAGGCGCCAGAGTGGCGAAGTAGAGCATAAAGTCGTTTGCTGCACCAGCAGGCGACATCAAGAATATGGAGGCTTCGATGGTATTTCAGCAAGCAGATCTGCACGCTTTTCCTCGTGAGTTACAGCCGCTGGCGCAAGAGCAGCGAATGCGTCTGACGGATGCACTTGAGCGTGCTGATCATCTGGCGCAGATGCAGCAGCGGCCTTTACCTTCTACAGCCTACCAGAAGCTCAGTGCCACTCAGCAGCAGGCGTGGTGGCGTTGCCTGATCACCAGTGATGCGGCTTTAACCCTTGTGGAGCGAGATGTTCACCATGTGCTGCAACTCTCAGAAGCCGAGCTGAAACGCCCCTATCAACGGCAGGATTATCAGCGCTGGCTGGCTGAGTTGATCGAGCAAGAAGCGACAGGTGAGATCCAGGACGAGCCGAGTCTGCACCGTCTGCTGCGGCGTTTTCGTGCTGTGGCACTGCTGCGCCTACTGTGGCGCGATGCCAATCTGATCAGTCCACCTGATGCAGCGGCTCGCCATGCGGTATGGCAAACAGCGGCCGAAATGAGCCATCTGGCCAGCGTCTGTGTGGAAGCCGCGCTGAGCTGGTTGGAAGACCACTATGCCCCAGCCTGGGGCCGTCCTTATCCGCGTGCAACTCAGCTTGAGCAGGTGCAATCAGGTGCCGTGGCGCCGCTGCGTTTAGTGGTGCTGGGGATGGGCAAGCTGGGGGCGGGCGAGCTGAATCTCTCTTCTGATATTGATTTGATTTTTGCCTTTGCTGAGGGAGGCGAAACCCTTGGCGGGCGGCGTTCTTTTGATCATCAAGAATACTTTACCCGCTTGGGGCAGAAGTTGATCGCCGCACTGGATCAGACCACGGCAGACGGACAGGTGTTTCGTGTTGATATGCGCCTGCGCCCTTATGGTGATGCCGGTGCTCTGGCGCTGAGTTTTAATGCCTTGTTGGAATACTACCAGGATCAAGGGCGAGACTGGGAACGCTATGCGATGATCAAAGCGGCGGTACTGGCCGGAGATCAGCAGGCTGGCGCTGAACTGCTGGCGCGGCTCAATCCTTTTGTTTATCGGCGCTATGTTGATTTCAGCGCGATTGAATCACTGCGTGCGATGAAAGCGATGATCAATCGTGAAGTCAAACGCAAGGGGTTGGAGCAAAACATCAAACTTGGGCGTGGTGGTATCCGCGAAATCGAATTTATTACTCAAGTCTTCCAGCTGATTCGGGGCGGGCGTGATCGAGAGCTGCAAGAAACCTCGATTCGGCGCGTGGTGCCCTTACTGGCCGATTTGGGCCTGCTGCCCCAGCCTGTCACCCAAGAGCTGTTAATGGACTATGCCCAGCTGCGTGATCTTGAGCATGCACTGCAAGGGCTGGCTGATCGCCAGACGCAGGATTTACCCCAGGACCCACTCACCCAAGCCCGCATTGCGCTGCGTTGTGGCGATGCTGATTGGGAGGCATTGATCCAGCGTCTAGATGCCTTGCGTGAGCGGGTGCGTCAGCATTTTGATGCCGTGATTGCTGATCCGGATGAAGCGCCAGAAGAAGAGGAAGAGGGGTTAGCCAGCTTGTGGCCAGCAGAGTGCGAGACCGCCGCTGCCGAAGCGATTCTGGCTGAGCAAGGCTTTGCTGATCCTGCCGCCAGTTGGCAGCGGATACAAGGCTTTTACTTCAGTCGAGCAGTGGCGAACATGCAGGCGATCGGTCGCCAGCGACTGGATGCCTTGATGCCCCAATGGTTACTGGCTGTCAGTGAGACGGATGCGCCGGATCTCGCGCTTGAACGTAGCCTGTGGCTGATTGAGGCCGTATTGCGCCGCACGGCTTATCTGCTCTTGTTAACTGAAAATCCGCAAGCGCTCAAACAGCTGGTCGGCTTGTGCGCCACCAGCGCATGGATGGCAGAACAGCTAGCGAAGATGCCGATTCTACTCGATGAGCTGCTCACACCCGCCACTCTGTATAGCCCAGCAGATAAAGCCCGCCTGCGTGATGAACTGCGTCAGCACCTATGCCGGATTCCAGAAGAAGACACCGAAAGCCTGATGGAAGCGGTACGCTACTTTCGCCATGCCAATGTGTTAAGGGTTGCGGCCTCTGATCTGGTGGCCCAGCGTCCACTGATGAAGGTCAGTGATTACCTCACCTTTATTGCTGAAGTGCTGCTTGAGCAGGTGCTGCACTTTGTCTGGCGTGATCTAACCCAGCGTTATGGTCATCCACTGCTGGATACAGGCGAGGTCGCCCAGACCGGCTTTATTGTGCTCGGCTATGGCAAGTTGGGCGGTATCGAGCTGGGCTATGGCTCGGATTTGGATCTGGTCTTTTTGCATCAGGGCCACCCAGTGCAAGGCACAACAGGCAAGAAATCCTTGGACTCCAGTACGTTTTATAGCCGTCTGGGGCAGAAGATGATTCATTGGCTGACCGCTTTGACACCCTCAGGCCAACTCTATGAGGTGGATATGCGCCTGCGGCCTTCCGGCAATGCAGGTTTGCTGGTTTCCAGCCTCAAAGCCTTTGGCGAATACCAGCGTCAGCAGGCCTGGACCTGGGAGCATCAGGCGCTGGTGCGCGCCCGCGTAGTTGCAGGTGATCCAGCTTTGGCCGCCCGCTTTGAAGCTGAACGCGCCGCCATTTTGAGTCAACGACGCGATCTTGAGCAGCTCAAACAGCAGGTTTTGGAGATGCGCGATAAAATGCGCCGTCATTTAGGTGGCAAAACAGACACTGAGTTTCATCTTAAGCAGGATGCCGGTGGGATAGTCGATATTGAATTTATTGTCCAGTATGCCGTGCTGGCCTATAGCTGCGATCATCCGCGCCTGCTGACCTATACCGACAATATGCGCATTTTGGATGAGCTGGCCGCAACAGGCTTGCTGCCAATAGACACAGTACAGGCCTTGCAGCAGGCTTATCTGGCTTACCGTCAGGCCACGCATCAGGCCGCGCTACGCAAAACCAGCAGCCTTGTTGAGGCCGCACCTTGGCAAGCCCAGCGCGAGCTGGTCATTCAAGTGTGGCATCAGTTATTGGGTGGTTGAGCGCAAAAAATGGATCGATTGTTGAGGCTGAGGTTTTTCTACAGCCTCGTCACTGCTGGTCGTAGTGACCACCGATGGCAAAGATGTAAATTGATTTTTCATCAAAGCGATAGATTAAGCGATCTTTCTGAGATATACGCTTTGACCATAAGCCAGCCAAGTTGTGCTTAAGGGGTTCAGGCTTACCAAGGCCCGAGGCAGGGTCGCCGGAGCGGAGCATCTCTTTCAAAAGCTTGCACAGAGCCTTGTGGAGTTTTTTATCTTTCTCGCGCATCGTTTCATAGGCTTCCCATGTAGAGCCTTCAAATACCAGTGATCTCATTCAGCTCTTCTTGTGTTGGTGTGTAGCCTTGGCCTTGGGAGTGTGTCTTGAGCGATGCTGAAATTTGCTGCATGAGACTTGTGTTTTGGAGAACATAAAGCGTTTCTTGCTCTCTTTCCCAGTCATCTGCACTAATGACAACAAAGGCTTCACCTGCACGGCGTGTTACTTTAAGTGGTTCGTGCTGGTTAATGACCTGTTCGACAAGGCATTTCAGGTTGTCTCTGAACTTGTTGACGCTGATGGTATCCACTGCTTTGCACCTTTATGTACGGTATTACCGTACAACTTTAGCAGGCTTGTCCTAACCATGCCAAGCACAGCGACGCCTTTTTCATTCAGGCTGTAAAAAACCTGCTGAATTTTGCTTGGAGGGACTGTTTGCCAACGGAGTGAAGGATGCTTAAATTCAAGCGCTACGACTACAACCAAAGGAGCTTTATGTCTTCTTCACACCGTCTTTCTGTTGATACGCTGGGCCGCCATCTTGTGCTGTTGCCCGAAAACGTAGATCAACTCCTGCTGGCCTTACCTATTTTGGGGGATTTAAAGGCACGCTATCCGGCTCGTCCACTGGATGTGATGGCGCCAGCTGCGATGATGGGATTGATCGAGCGTCTTGAGGGTATTGAGCGTGTCTGGCAGCTCCCCAGCGTGCAGATGAGCTGGAAGACCTTTTGGCGGGCGGGGATCGATCTGCAGGGGCAGGGCTATCAGCAGGCTTGGGTGCTGCCCAATCAATTTAAACCGGCCTTGATTCCTGCCTTGGCCAATATTCCTGAGCGCACAGGCTATCGAGCTGCTTTTCGTTATGCCTTGCTGATTGATATTCGCTTGGCGCGGGCGGATCTTCACCCGCATTTCAGTGATCGTTATCGTGCGCTGGCCTGGGATATTGGTGAGCCGCTACCCACACCACGTTGGCCCAACTGGATGCAGGATTCATCGGCCCAGCAGACGCTGATCAACAAGTGGGGGCTGGACCCTCAGCGCCCGTTGGTGCTCTTAGCGCCTCAGCAGGCAGGCTGGACAGCCGCCACACCTCAGCCAGAACACCTGGCCTTGTTACAAACAGTGCAAGAAAAAGACGCCCAGCTGGTGTGTATCGCATCACGGCATCATCGCTTGGCTGCTGAGAGCTGGCAGGCAGCACTGGATGGCCGCTGTTTGAATCTGGCTGGTGAGTTGAGCTGGCTAGAGGTTTTGGATCTGATGACCCTCTCTCAGGCGGTGCTGGCGGATGATGGTCCTCTGGCATTACTGGCGCAATCCTTGGCGCGCCCGACCCTGCTGCTCTCGCAAGCCCCGGCTCAACAGAGCGCAGCACCTCTTGGGGCCAGCGGCTGGTCTACGACTGATGAGGCGCAAATCTGGTTACACCAAGCCTTGGCTAAGGTTTGATGCACTGCATCTAATGCCTTGGTCTTAAAGCCAGAGCATATAAAAAAACACAGCTTTACTGTAAAATCGGTTGTTGTAAATTTACTAGCACGAAAATAACTCAGCTCAGTCTACGACCACAAGCCGTAGGCATTGCCAGAGTTGTCGATCATACAACTAAGGAATTGGGGAAAAAAATGACAACACCTAAAATTGTTTATACCCTCACTGACGAAGCGCCTGCCCTAGCGACCTACTCTCTGCTCCCAGTGGTCAGCTCCTTCACCAAGGCAGCCGAAGTCGAGGTGGTCACCAGTGATATCTCACTTGCCGCGCGTGTTTTAGCTTCCTTTCCTGAGCATCTCAGCGAAGAACAGCGTGTTGCCGATACTCTGGCTGAACTGGGCGAGCTGACGAAGCGTCCAGAAGCCAACATCATCAAGCTGCCCAACATCAGTGCCTCAATTCCTCAGCTCAAAGCCTGTATCCAAGAGCTGCAAAGTCAGGGTTATGCTATCCCCAACTATGTTGATGAGCCCAAAACAGACGAAGAAAAAGACATTCAAGCGCGCTATGCCAAGGTATTGGGCAGTGCCGTGAACCCCGTCTTGCGTCAGGGTAACTCAGATCGTCGTGCGCCCCCTGCTGTCAAAGCCTATGCGCGCAAATTCCCTCACTCTATGGGCAAATGGAGCAAGGCATCGCGCTCGCATGCTGACTATATGCGTGAAGGAGATTTCTTCTCTAGTGAGCAGTCGATCACGATGGATGCAGCCGGTGACGTGCGTATCGAGTTCGTTAATCAGGCTGGTGCGGTTGAAGTGAAGAAAACGCTGGCCCTGCAAGAAGGCGAGGTTTTCGACTCGATGTTTATGAGCGCCAAGGCGCTGGATGCCTTCTTTGAGCGCACGCTGCAAGAATGTAAAGAAGATGGTGTGATGTGGTCGCTGCACGTTAAAGCCACCATGATGAAGGTGTCTCACCCCATCGTTTTTGGCCACGCTGTACGCACCTTCTTTAAAGAAGTGTTTGATCAGTATGGCGATCTGTTCAACGAGCTGGGCGTCAACCCCAATAATGGGATGGCCAGCGTTTATGACAAGATCAAAACCCTGCCACAATCCAAGCAGGATGAAATCGAAGAAGCCATTCACGCCTGTTACGAGCACCGCCCTGAAATGGCGATGGTGGATTCCGTCAAAGGCATCACCAATCTGCACATCCCCAGCGATGTCATCGTGGATGCTTCGATGCCAGCGATGATCCGTACCTCTGGTCAGATGTGGGGTCGTGATGGCAAGCAGAAGGATGTGAAGGCAGTCATGCCTGAATCGACCTATGCACGCATCTATCAGGAAATGATCAACTTCTGCAAAACCAATGGTGCTTTCGATCCGACGACTTGTGGTTCGGTGCCCAACGTAGGCCTGATGGCGATGAAGGCCGAAGAATATGGCTCGCATGACAAGACCTTCGAAATGAAAGAAGACGGCATCATGCGTGTGGTCAAGGCCGATGGTACGGTGTTGATGCAGCACAACGTGGAAAAAGGCGACATCTGGCGCGCGTGCCAAACCAAAGATGCGGCCATCAAAGACTGGGTTAAGCTGGCTGTTAATCGTGCCCGTCAATCCAACACTACGGCCATCTTCTGGCTGGATGCTGAGCGCGCCCACGACCGTGAGCTGCGTAAAAAAGTAGAAGTCTATCTGCAAGAGCACGATACCAACGGCTTGGATATTCGTGTGATGGGCTATAACCGCGCGATTCGCACTTCTATGGAGCGTATGATCCGTGGTAAAGATACGATTTCTGTCACCGGTAACGTGCTGCGCGATTATCTGACGGATCTCTTCCCCATCATGGAGCTGGGGACCTCGGCCAAGATGTTGTCGATTGTGCCGATGCTGGCAGGCGGCGGTATGTATGAAACAGGCGCTGGCGGCTCTGCACCCAAGCATGTTCAGCAGGTGCTGCAAGAAAACCACCTGCGTTGGGATTCTTTGGGTGAGTTCTTGGCGATTGCTGTTTCTCTGGATGAGCTGGGTCAGAAGAATAACAATGCGCGTGCGCGGATTCTGGGTCAGGCGCTGGATCAGGCAACAGGCAAGCTGCTGGAGAACAACAAGTCGCCATCACGTAAGGTGGGTGAGCTGGATAACCGTGGCAGCCATTTCTACTTGGCGCTCTACTGGGCAGAAGCTCTCGCCGCCCAAACAGAAGATGCTGCCTTGGCCAGCAAGCTGAAGCCAGTGGCGCAAGCACTGCAAGAGAATGAGGCCAAAATCCTTGAAGAACTGAGCCAGGTTCAAGGCCAGCCAGCTGATTTGGGTGGCTACTACCATCTGGATCAAGCCAAGGCGAATCAGGTGATGCGTCCAAGCGTGACCTTGAATAGTATTTTGGACAGCCTCAAATAAGCCGAGCTGATTCTGCAGTTCAGTGGACAACCCCAGCTTAGGCTGGGGTTTTTTTATTCTGTTGAGTTAGGAAACCTCTGATTAACTACTGCGCTGGGTGATGCTGCGTTGAAATTGGCCTCAAAATGCTCATTTACTCCATGTAAACTCCGCTTTTTCGTCCAATTTCGCCTTGCCTGACCTGCGCTCATGACGTTAATCAGAGGCTCCTTAGATACAGGCATAAAAAAGCCAGCTCCTTGGAGCTGGCAAAAAGGCGGACAAGAAAAGGGTGTTCGTGATTACAGGCCTTTTTCAACCACTTCTTTGATATTGGCCTGACGATCTGCTTCGTGGTGAATATTGGTGATTGGTGAGTGATCGAGTGTTAATACACCCTCTTTAAACTCAGCAAAGCGACTTGAAGACCAGTTGTCGCTGGTGTTTTGAATGATGACCTTTTTAACGCCTTCTTTGATAATGCCTTGTGCAAAGTCATCCGCGCACATTTCTTTAAAGGCATTGATCAGTGGGTTAAAAAAGACCTGTGCCCAGGCTTCGTCATAAAGGTGGGCATAGTTGTCAACTTCGAGGCTCGTCCAGTTCACTTCAACTTCAAGGTCGAACCCAGCGGCTGCATTGAGCTGTTCTTTGAGGCCATCGAAACGATTCTTTTGGAATTCGTGTGAAGCTTTTTTTTCTGCTAAACCCACGGTGTACTCCTTGACTTGATATAGAGCGAGGCTTGGATGACCTCATTTAAAAATAAATAGATTAAAAGTGCAGTTTATTTGGATCTCTTGCGCTGCATCTTTATGGGGAAGGGATATTAATTCCGTCGCTAGATTCAAGCAATGCTTTATTCTTGAAAGAGAGTGATTTTGATCACACTTCAATATTGTTTTCGCTTTTTTATCTGTGTTATGCCTAATATGTTTTTAATATGTGATTTAAATGGGTTGAGCGCCTGCTGCTCTTGTGAGTGCGCCTTCTTTTACTGTCAACTTTAATCTGATGCTGCCCTCTCGGGGCATGAGAAGACTCGCATTTGCAAGTCGATCGCTTTACCCGACTACTTTACTCGGTTTCTAAAAGGGACTAAAATAGTCCCCAATGTAATCACGCTGGTTTTTAGGCTAGGTAGGCATGCTCAAACTGAGTAAATTGACAGACTATGCCGTTGTGCTCGCAGCACAGATGGCGCAGGCCCCAGAGCAGCTTTATACGGCGGCACAACTGGCCGAACTGCTGGGTTTACCTAAGCCGACGGTGAGCAAGCTGCTCAAGATGCTGGTGAAGGCGCACCTGCTTTCATCTCAGCGTGGCACGCAGGGGGGGTATCAGCTGGCGCGGCCTGCCCATCAGATTATGGCCAGTGATTTGATCGCCGCGATCGAAGGGCCGGTGGCCATGACAGATTGCAGTCAGGATGCCCATCAATGCAGTCTCGCCGCCCAGTGTGGTGTGGCCGATAACTGGCAGCGTGTCACCCAAGCCATGCATCAGCTGCTGGCCTCAGTCAGTCTGGCGCAGTTGGCCCATACTCAGCCAATACGCTTGCCTTGGGTACAAATTCAGGCGCTGAGCGTCCAAGACACGGCACCGCTGGCTACAGGGATGACCCAGCGGCATGGATAACCGCGCCGTGATCTTCTTTCTGGATCTATAAAAAATCGACTTGATGAAACTCGGAGACCATTATGGCGAGTGAAAAAATGGAGCAGCTTGTCCGCAAGGAATACAAGCAAGGCTTCGTCACTGATATTGAAAGCGATACCCTGCCACCTGGTTTGGATGAAGAGGTGATCCGCTATATCTCACAACGCAAGAAAGAGCCTCAGTGGCTGCTGGAGTGGCGTTTAGAGGCGTATCGCCATTGGTTAACGATGCAAGATCCGCAAGGCTGGGCACATCTGAACTACCCAGCCATCGACTATCAGGCCGTATCCTATTATTCGGCACCAGGGGCTAAAAACAAAGATGCGCCTAAAAGTCTGGATGAAGTCGATCCCAAGCTCTTAGAAACCTTTGAGAAGCTCGGCATTCCGCTGCATGAGCGTGCAGCGCTGGCTGGCGTGGCCGTTGATGCGGTTTTCGATTCTGTCTCTGTGGGCACCACTTTTAAGGATAAGCTGGCTGAAGCCGGTGTGATCTTCTGCTCGATTTCTGAAGCGGTGCAGGAGCATCCAGAGCTGGTGCGCCAATACCTGGGCAGCGTTGTCCCTCATACAGACAACTACTATGCCGCACTCAATTCGGCCGTCTTTACTGATGGCTCCTTTGTGTTCGTGCCCAAGGATGTGACCTGTCCGATGGAGTTGTCGACCTACTTCCGTATCAATGCCGCCAATACAGGCCAGTTTGAGCGCACGCTGATTATTTGCGAAGAGCGAGCTCAGGTGTCCTACCTTGAAGGCTGCACCGCGCCGATGCGTGATGAAAACCAGCTGCATGCGGCGGTGGTTGAGCTGGTCGCGCTCGAAGATGCCTATATCAAGTACTCGACCGTGCAGAATTGGTATCCAGGCGATGAAGAAGGCAAGGGCGGCATTTACAACTTTGTCACCAAGCGTGGGGATTGTCGTGGTGATCGTGCCAAAATCAGCTGGACGCAGGTAGAAACTGGCTCGGCCATCACCTGGAAGTATCCCAGCTGCGTGCTACGCGGCAAGGATTCGGTGGGCGAGTTCTACTCTGTTGCCGTCACCAACAACTACCAGCAGGCTGATACTGGCACCAAGATGATTCATATTGGTGAAGGCAGCCGCTCGACCATCATTTCCAAGGGGATTTCTGCTGGGCGTTCTAACCAGTCTTATCGGGGCTTGGTGAAGGTGCTGCCAGGTGCAAAAAATGCGCGCAACTTTACCCAGTGCGATTCGCTGCTGTTGGGTGATCAGTGTGGTGCTCATACCTTCCCTTATCAGGAAATCGGCAACGCCTCCACTCAGGTTGAGCATGAAGCCACCACCTCTAAGATCGGTGAAGATCAGCTCTTCTATTGCCGCCAGCGTGGTATCAGTGAAGAAGATGCGGTGAATATGATCGTCAATGGCTTCTGTAAGGATGTCTTTAAAGAGCTGCCGATGGAGTTTGCGGTGGAAGCCGAAGCCCTGCTGAATGTGACCCTCGAAGGGGCGGTGGGTTAATCCCGCCTCTCTCACTGAACTGACCTTTTTAAAGAGACTCAAGATGATTGAAATCAAAGACCTCCATGCCCAAGTCGAAGGCCGCGAAATTCTGAAAGGGCTGAACCTGACCATTCAGCCGGGTGAAGTCCATGCCATTATGGGCCCGAACGGTGCAGGTAAATCCACCTTGTCGGCAGTACTGGCTGGCCGCGAAGGCTATGAAGTGACCTCTGGCAGCGTGACTTTTGAAGGCCAGGATCTGCTTGAAATGGACATCGAAGATCGCGCCTGTGCCGGCCTGATGCTGGCGTTTCAATATCCGGTTGAAATTCCTGGCGTCAAGAATGTTTATCTGCTCAAAGCGGCATTAAACGCGCAGCGCAAAGCACGGGGTGAGCCAGAAATCGAAGCGCCTGCTTTTATGAAACTGGTGCGTGAAAAGCTCGAATTTATGCAGATGGATAACACCTTCTTGCATCGCGCCGTGAATGAAGGCTTCTCCGGTGGCGAGAAAAAGCGTAATGAAATTCTACAGATGCTGCTGTTGGAGCCTAAGCTGGCGCTGCTGGATGAGATTGATTCCGGCTTGGATATTGATGCACTGAAGATCGTCGCCCAGGGGGTGAACTCGCTGCGTGCTGCAGAACGCAGCATTTTGATGATCACCCACTATCAGCGCCTGCTGGACTATATCGTGCCGGACTATATCCATGTATTGGCAGATGGCAAGATCGTGAAATCAGGCGATAAGTCGCTGGCGCTGGAGCTGGAAAAACGTGGCTACGACTGGTTACTGGAGGCGAACGCATGAGCCATCCTGTGACTGCTGATTGGGCGGCGCAATTTGCTGCCCTGAATCAAGCGGCACCCGCTGGCTGGTTGAAGAGTCAGCGCATTGCCGCTTTCGCCCGCTTTGAGCACTTGGGTTTTCCCTCTGCATTGAATGAGCAGTGGAAGTATACCGACACGCGTAAGATCGCCACGACAGCCTATCAGTTGGCGGATCAGATCGATCTGGCTGCTGCGCAAGCGCTTTTAGACGCCCAGCACTGGGATCTGGAGGCTTATCGGATCGTGCTGGTGAATGGTCTTTTCTGCGCCGAACTCTCTGATCTGCAAGATCAACCTGCTGGCTTGGTGGTTGAGCCACTCTCCCATGCCTTTGAGCGCGAACTTGAGCTGACCAGCGGCATGATGGGGCGTCTGGCCGGCATCGATATCGATTCGATGACCGCGCTGAATTTTGCCTTTGCACAAGAAGGCGCGGTGATTCGTGTCAGCCAGCCGGTGAGCAAGCCAATTCATCTGATCTCCCTGTTCACTGAGCAGGCAGCGGCGCAGATGTCGCATACTCGCGTGCTGGTTGCTGTTGGACCATCAAGCCAGGTCGAGCTGATAGAGCACTTTATCAGCGCACCAGCGGCGGTGCATTTTAGTACGCGCGTGGCCGAGGTGGTACTTGAGCGCAATGCACAACTCAAGCATGTACTGGTGGAGCAGCTTGGGCCTCAGGCCAGCTTGATTGGGCGTGTTCAGGCAGAGCAAAAACGGGATAGTCGCTATCTGTGCCAGCACATTAATCTGGGTGGTCAGCTGGTGCGCGATGATCTGGTGTCAGATTTAATCGGTGAAGGTGCAGAGTGCCATCTAGCCGGTCTGCTCTTTGGTCGCCAGCGTCAGCATTTAGATGTGCATAGCCTGATGAACCATAATGCGCCGCAGACGCATTCGAGCGAGAACTATAAGGCGATTCTGAATGATCGTGCGCAAGGGGTCTTTAATGGCAAGGTGGTCGTGAAGCGCGATAGCCAGAAGATCACTGCCGAACAGAGCAATGCCAACCTGTTGCTCAGTGATCGCGCCCAGATCAACACCAAGCCAGAGCTCGAAATCTACGCCGACGATGTCAAATGCTCGCATGGTGCGACCACGGGGCAGCTGGATTTAGACGCGCTCTTCTACCTGCGCGCTCGTGGTGTCGATGAAGAACAGGCGCGTGGTTTGCTCACACTGGCCTTTGCAAATGAAGTGATTGACCAGATCGAACATGCCAGCCTGCGCCATCAGGTTGAGGAGCTGGTTGCAGGCCACCTGCCGCAGCGGGTGGAGATAGAGACACCTCAGCTGGAGTCTGCCCATGCCTCAGCCAGCCTATGATCTTAGCGCCCTGCGTGCTGAGTTCCCGATTCTGAAGCGTGAGGTGAATGGTCGGCCGCTGGTGTATCTGGATAATGCCGCCACCTGCCAAAAGCCGCTGGCGGTGATTGAGGCGATGGATGACTACTATCGCCAGACCAATGCCAATATTCACCGTGGCTTACACACCTTGTCGCAAGAGGCGACCGATGCGCACGAGCTGGCACGCACCAAGGTGCAGCAGTTGATTCATGCCGCCTCCAGCAAAGAAGTCATTTTTACGCGTGGCGCGACTGAAAGTATCAATCTGGTTGCACAAAGCTGGGGACGCGCCAACCTGCGTGCCGGAGATCAGGTGTTGATCTCGATGATGGAACATCACGCCAATATCGTGCCTTGGCAGCAGTTACGCGATCAAATCGGGATTGAGCTGCTGGTGATCCCGATTCTGCCGGATGGTCAGCTGGATCGGGCCGCCTTTGCACGTTTGCTGACACCGCGGGTCAAGCTGGTTGCCATCACGCAGGTCTCCAATGCGCTGGGCAGCATCACCCCCTTGGCGGAGATCATCTCAGCCGCGCATGCGCAACAGACGCCAGTGCTGGTCGATGGCGCGCAGGGGATTCCGCATCAGCCAGTCGATGTTCAGGCTTTGGATGTCGATTTTTATGTCTTCTCAGGCCATAAGATGTACGGCCCGACGGGGATAGGCGTGCTCTATGGAAAGGCTGAGCTGTTAGAAGCCATGCCCCCTTGGCAGGGTGGTGGCGATATGATTGATATCGTGACTTTTGAGAAGACCACCTACGCCGGTTTGCCGCATAAGTTTGAAGCTGGCACGCCAGCGATTGCTGAAGCGATCGGGCTAGGGGCAGCTGTAGATTGGATGCAGCGTGTTGGTGTGCAAGCGATCGCCGACTGGGAGCATCAGTTGCTGACCTATGCCACGCAGCAGATGCAAGCGGCCCTACCCGGTTTGCGTTTACTCGGCACCGCACCCGATAAGGCAGCAGTGATCTCCTTTGTGCTGGAAGATGCCCATGCGCAGGATCTGGGGCTGTTACTTGATCAGCTGGGCATTGCGATTCGAACTGGTCACCACTGTGCGATGCCGGTGCTACATCACTTGGGTGTTAATGCGACGGCGCGGGCTTCTTTTGCTGCTTACAACACCTTCGCTGAAGTCGATGCTTTTGTGACTGGATTGGTGCGCGTGCGGGAGATGCTGCAATGACAGAAGGCGTCAGACAAGGTGTCGCAAAGGGCGATCGGCTGACGCTGTTGCGTGAAACCGAGGTGATCTCTGTCCCCTTTGGCAAGGCGGTGACGCTGGCAGAAGGGGAGAGTGTTGAGGTGATGCAAGCCAAGGGCAGTACGGTCAGTATTGGCTATCAAGGGCGTCTTTATATGGTCGAAGGCCCTAATCTGGATGCCCTGGGTCTGCCGGCCTTATCGCGCCCGCATCTGCCTGCAGGTGCCAGCCAGCAGCAAATCGAAGACTTTGCTTGGGCGCAGCTGCGTACCTGTTTTGATCCAGAGATTCCGGTCAATATCGTTGATCTGGGGTTGGTCTATGGCTTGAAGGTGGTCGAGCTGCTCGATGGCCGTAAAATGCTCAACCTGAAGATGACGCTGACCGCACCCGGCTGTGGTATGGGTGAGGTGATAGCAGCTGATGCCAGACGAAAAATCCTTGGGGCCGAGGATCTGAGTCGAGTGAATACCGAGATCGTCTTTGATCCCCCTTGGTCACGCGAGATGATGACCGAAGAGGCGCAGCTGGAATTAGGGATGTTCTAAGCGCAGTCAGCCATATCACGATGCTGCATATGGCTGACTGAGAGGACGACTTTTTGTATCGCGCCTCTTATTTTTGCAAACGGAAGTGCTTCACCTCGTCTTCGAGCAAGGTCGATAGACGGGCGAGTTCTTCACTGGCACGGGCGACCTGCTCGGCGGCGGTGGCGGTTTCTTCGATCGAATGACTGATGTTATGCACGCTGCGATTGATTTCTTCAGCGACGCTGGATTGCTCTTCAGCTGAGGCTGCAATCTGCGTGCTCATATCGCGAATGGCTTCAACCGCTTGGTTGATCGCTTCGAGGGCATCACCGGCGACCTGCGCCTTCTTCACTGTATCCTGACTCTGTGCATGGCCTTGAGCCAGCTGCTCTGCGGCAATGCGTGAGCTGTCCTGCACCTTGGCAATGCTGGAGTGGATATCTTCAATCGAGCTTTGTGTCCGCGTTGCCAGTGAGCGAACTTCATCGGCCACCACGGCAAAGCCACGGCCATGTTCGCCGGCGCGCGCGGCTTCAATCGCGGCATTCAAGGCCAGCAAGTTGGTTTGCTCGGCAATATTTTGGATCACCTCCAGCACGCTACTGATCTGCTCACTGTGTTCTAAAAGCTGTTCAGTGCTTTGTGCTGACTGGCTGATCTCTTCCGCCAGATGGTTGATTGAACTCACTACATCCTGAACCGCGCTCAGGCCAGACTCAGCCTTAGCATCCGCAGTTTCTGAGGCGGAAGAGGCCGAGGCAGTATAGTGCGCGACCTCTGCCACGGTTGCGCTCATTTGGTTCATCGCGGTGGCCACCTGCGCGGCTTCATCCCGCTGCTGGAGGATCGCGCTATTGGTTTGTGAGCTGGAAGCCGAAAGCTGTTCAGCCGCAGCGGCCACCTGCACCGAGGCCTCAGTCACACGCTGCATCATCTGGCGCAGCTCGGTGACCATCTCTAAAAAACTATACAGCAGGCTGTGCTTGGGCAGGGTTTGCTTGAGCTGCTGGTTCGAGGTGAAATCGCCTGAAGCCACGCGCTCTACCACCGCCTTCACCTCGCTAGGTTCACCACCGAGCTCATTCATCACACGGCGAATGATATAGAGAGCTGAGCCGATACCCACCAATAGACCGATGAGCAGCAACACAGTGGCACTGGTGACAGAAGCCTGGGCAATAAAATCAGCTCCGGCTGCTTCAGTTTCAGCCAGCTCGCGGGCCTCGCGCACCAGCTGGTTCAGCAGCTGGCCCATGCGCTCGGAATCAGGGATCATGGCTTGAATATAATCCAGATAACTGCGTTGCAGCTGGGTGAACTGCTCCGCCGCACTGGCGACTCTTAAGCGCTCAACTAAACGATCCAGCTCAACATAGTGTTCACGCCAGCGGGTGTAGGCCTGATCAAACTGACGCTGGGTCTGGCTGAGCGCTTCAAGGCCTTCAAGCTGCGCCAGACGATCACGTTGCTGTTGAATGGCTTGGTAGGATGCCTGACGCTGCTGCTGCACATTGCTAATAATCTGCCGCGTCTGCTCACCTGGTTCGCTGAGGCTCGCCACCCGCCAAGTTTGGGCACGAATGGCCATGCGCTCAAAGTTGATATGATCAAGCGCAGTCACTGCAGGAAGGTAGGTGATATTAAACTCAGCCACTTCTTTTTGCAGGCGTGTGCTGCTGAACATGCTGGTCATGCCATTGATCAGGATGATCAAAATCAACAGTCCAAAACTGATCGACAGCAGCTGTTTTAACTTCATGGTGGTGCTCCCTCTTTATTATGAGCGGCATGACAAGAACGTCAGCGGCAGATCTGAGTAAGATAAGGTGACATTATATCAATAAATGCTCAACCACTCACTGTCACCAAAGAATAAGCGCGACGAGGTGGGGAGATTGAGCCACAAGGCAGACTCTGGTCTAATGGCGCTCTTTGTGGCCTCCATGCGTGTTTTTTTCAGCGCCCTAAGTAGAGAGAAGCGATGAGTTCAGCAGCGGTATCTGGCCCGCGTCAGCAGGTCATCAAACACCAGACAGAATATACCCTCCTCGGCACGGCTCACGTGTCCAAGCAGAGTGCGGATGAAGTGCGTGCTCTGATTCAAAGCGGCGAATTTGATGCCGTGGCCATCGAGCTGTGTCCTGCGCGCTTTGCCAGTATGACCGACCCTGATGCCTTGGCGAAGCTGGATTTGTTTCAGGTGATCAAGCAAGGCAAGGCGGGCTTGGTGGCCGCGAATCTGGCCTTGGGTTCTTTTCAGCAGCGGGTTGCAGAAGAATCAGGCATTGCGCCTGGGGCAGAAATGCAGGCAGCCATCGAAGAAGCCCAGGCAAAAGGCCTTCCGCTGTGGTTGATTGATCGGGATGTGGGTATCACCTTGAAAAGGGTGTATCGCAATGTACCTTGGTGGCAAAGAGCCGGCTTGTTAAGTGGTTTAATCGGCAGCCTCTTTTCACGCGAGAAGGTCAGTGCAGACGAGATCGAAAAACTCAAAGAAGGCGATGTACTGGAATCCACCTTTAGTGAATTTGCCGCTGAATCAGAGAAGCTTTATCAGCCGCTGATCGCTGAGCGGGATCACTTTATGGCGCTGCGCCTCGCTGAAGAAAACGGCACCAGCCAGTACAAAAAAGTATTGGTGGTGGTTGGGGCAGGGCATTTAAAAGGTTTGGCTGAAAATCTAAACAGCCATTTGCCTGAGAAGCCCCAAGAGCAGCTGGCTATTTTGAATAGCCAGCCGGCAGCCAGTCGCTGGCCGAAGATGCTTCCTTGGGTGATCGCTGCGTTGGTCTTGCTGGGCTTTGGCTTGGGTTTTAGCCGCAATACCGAGCTGGGCTGGCAGTTGATTACGGATTGGGTGCTGATCAATGGTGGGTTGAGCGCCTTGGGCGTGTTGATTGCCGGTGGGCACCCACTGACGGTGCTGACCGCCTTTCTTGCTGCGCCCTTAACCTCGCTGAATCCGACCGTTGGCGCGGGAATGGTGGCGGCTGCGGCTGAACTTTGGCTGAGAAAACCAACGGTCGCGGACTTCTCCTCCTTGCGCCAAGATACGGCTCAGTGGACTGGCTGGTGGAAAAATCGTGTCTCACGCACCCTGTTGGTCTTTATTTTGGCCACCCTGGGCTCAGCAGCGGGCACCTATATAGGTGGTTTTCATATTGTTGGTTTGTTATCGGGTTCCGCAGCCTAAGGGCAACTAAGAGAGTCGTATCAGACATGGTGCAAAGAGAACTAAAAAATATGGGGCAGCGCCTCGCTAAACAGCAACTGCGCGGCATGGCACGGGGTAACAAGCGGCGCTCTGCGCCCCGTTCCCGCCGTGGTGGGCGCTGGTTATTGCTGGTGCTGATCATTGCTGGGCTGGGCTACTATGCCTATGAACGCCAAGTGCGTGAACAGCATGCCTTTGGTGGTGTGCCTGTCGTCCAGGACTGGCAGGATTGGCAGAACTGGCACCGTGTTTTACGCAATGATGGTTTTATGCTGGGCTACTCAGACTGGCGCATGAACCCCTTGTGGGTCACCTACCGCTTGGATAATCGGCCCACGCAAGCCATAGGCCAGCGTCCATCACGCTTTGAAGAAGATTGGCGCACCCTGCCTTTTTGGCGGGCCAGCCATGATGACTATACCCATAGTGGCTATGATCGCGGTCATCTGGCACCCAACTATGCGATTGCGCAGATTCATGGGCGAGAGGCGCAGCTGCAAACCTTCTGGATGACCAATATCAGCCCGCAGACGCCTGAATTGAATCGTCAAGTCTGGCAGCGTATCGAGCAATCCGCGATGGATCATTTTGTACAGCTGAAAGGTGAGATGTGGGTGATCACTGGTCCGGTATTTGGAGATCAAGTTGAGCGCTTGAGTAGTAGCTGGCGTGTGCAGGTGCCAGAGGCTTTTTATAAGATTTTTATTGCCCCTGAAACGGCCGATCGTCCGCTGCGCGTCCTGGCTTTTTTGGTGCCGCAAAATGTCCGTGGCAACGAGCCACTGGATCAGTTCTTGGTTAGCGTGCGTGAGATCGAACAGCGTACCGGTCTGAATTTTATGCCGCGTGTCGAGCCGAGCCTGCAAGAGTGGGTCGAGACGAGTATTCAGGCTGAGCCTTGGCAGGTGGAAAGCGTGAGTCGGCGGCGCGGCAGGTTTTAGGCCAGAGCCAAACCACCTTGTTGCCAAGGTGGTTTTTTTATGCGCCAAGATCAAAACACCCGATTTAAACCCAGTGGGTGACCGCCCAGAAGCCGATCCCTCCCATCACCAAGGTGTAAGGCAAGGCCATGAGAACCATGCGCCCATAAGACAGGCGCACCAGTGGCGCAATGGCCGAGGTGAGCAAAAACAGAAAAGCCGCCTGACCATTGGGTGTGGCAATGCTGGGCAAGTTAGTGCCGGTATTGATTGCCACCGCCAGCTGCTCAAAGTGCGTGCGATCGATCGCACCGCTGAGCAAAGCCCCTTTGACTTCGCTGATGTAAATCGTGGCAACAAAAACGTTATCTGAGATGGCGGATAAGAGACCATTGGCCAGAAAAAATAACCCTGGCTGCTGCTCAAGAGGCTGAGCCAATACCCAGCTAATAAAGGGTGTGAACAGGTTTTGGCTATGAATCACCGCCACAATGGTAAAAAAGACCACCAAAAGCGCGGTAAAGGGCAGGGCTTCTTCAAAAGCCTTACCGATCTGGTGCTCTTCATTAATGCCGTTTAGACTGGTGAGCAGGATAATCACCGCAAGGCCGATCAGGCCAACTTCGGCCCAGTGTAAGGCCAAAGCCACCACCAAAAAGACCGCCACTCCAGCCTGAATGCTGAGTTGAATGCGCTCACGCTGGGTGCGCTGTTCGCTTTGATCACGATCAAAATCTTCTAGGATGCTGCGCACGCGTTGCGGTAGGCGTCCGGCATAACCAAAAAAGCGGCCCAGCGGCCTGATCTTCTCCAGCGCCAAGCAAGTGAGCAACCCTGCTGCCAGTACCGGCAAGGTGACGGGTGCCATATGGAGGAAAAAGCCGACAAAATCCCATTCCGCTTCTTTGGCAATCAGCAGATTCTGAGGTTCACCGACCATCGTACACACACCGCCGAGGGCCGTACCTATGGCCGCATGCATCAGTAATGAGCGTAAAAAGCCACGAAACTGGATCAGATCCTCACGCTGGGATTCCTGAACATCGACATCATTGCCATGATCATGGCTGTATTGGTGGTAGGTCTTTCCAGAAGCCACACGGTGATAAACAGAGTAAAAGCCGACAGCAGTCGAGATGATCACTGCCGTGACGGTCAGGGCATCAAGAAAAGCAGACAGCAGCGCGGCGGCAGCGCAGAAAATCAGTGCCAGCAGTGATTTAGAGCGCACCCCAACCAGAATTTTGGTGAAGGCAAAAAGAAGCAGCTGCTTCATAAAATAGATGCCCGCCACCATAAACATCAGCAGCAGAATCACTTCTAGATTGTGGCGGACTTCATAGAGCACCATGTCGGGCGTGGTCATGCCCAGAAAAACGGCCTGAAGCGCGAGTAGGCCGCCGGGAAGCAGCGGGTAGCACTTGAGTGCCATCGCCAGCGTAAAGATAAATTGCGCCAGCAAAACCCATCCTGCAAAAGCTGTCCACGGGCCGGGCAGCCAATGCATGATGGGGTTGATCACCAGAAACAGGAGGATCAGGGATTTGTACCAGGATGGGGCGTTGCCGAGAAAGTTCTTGAGCAAAGCTTGAGGAAGCGCTGCCATAGGAGATCTCCTTGATAAAGAGAAGTGGAAAGAAAAAACGAACGTCAGCGGACATGCATGGCATAAGCAAGGTTTCCTTGGGTGTGTCTGCATTGAGGGCTGGCAGAAAAAAGCGGCCTTAGCGTGCGACAATTTGCTGCATTGCACAAGCCTGCTTAAGTCGGGTGGGCCATCCTTTGGACTTGCCTGCTTGAGGTGTGTATAATTCTGCGTTTTCGATCTTCTTATTGGCTGCTGAAAAGGAAGCGCTCCGGTGTAACTCCCCCCTCTTTTTTGATACTGCTTTTTAGCCATCTTGCGATCTTCAGACAGGCTAAAACCTGCGGTCATCTCCGTGTTTGCTTTCGTGTTCGCTTGAGTGCGTTCACGCTTCTGATGTTGTTCGTCATTTGCTGATGTGGATTTTTTTGGGCTGCTCATCGCCCAGGTAATCAGGCTTTCATCGCGGGTTGTTCACGTCTTTCGTTTAACCTGCTGGCGGCCCTCTCTTGGGCTGTAAAGGGTGTGAGCGGCAAATGTGTCTATTGCAATAAAAATGCTCAGAGAGAAATCATGATCCAAACGATCAAAGAAAACTGGTTCTCGAATGTCCGTGGTGATGTTTTGGCCGGTTTAGTGGTGGCCTTGGCCTTGGTGCCAGAGGCGATTGCCTTTTCGATTATTGCGGGTGTTGATCCCAAGGTCGGGCTCTACGCTTCTTTTTGTATTGCCGTGGTGATTGCCTTTACCGGCGGTCGTCCAGGTATGATCTCTGCCGCGACAGGTGCCATGGCGCTGTTGATGGTGACCTTGGTGAAAGAGCATGGCTTGGAATATTTGCTCGCGGCCACGGTGTTGACGGGCGTGCTGCAAATTATTGCGGGATACATCAAGCTTGGTAATTTGATGCGCTTTGTTTCACGCTCGGTGGTGACGGGCTTTGTGAATGCCCTAGCCATTTTGATTTTTATGGCTCAGCTGCCTGAACTAACCAATGTGACCTGGCATGTCTACGCCATGACTCTGGCGGGTTTGGGCATTATCTATCTCTTTCCCTATGTGCCCCTGTTGGGTCGCCTTTTGCCTTCTCCTCTGGTGTGTATTGTGTCGTTGACAGCCGTTGCGCTGATTTGGGGCATCGATATTCGTACCGTGGGGGATATGGGCGAGTTGCCGGATACACTGCCTATTTTTCTCTGGCCGGATGTTCCGCTGAATTTAGAAACGCTGCGGATTATTTTTCCCTATTCAGTGATGCTGATGCTTGTTGGTCTGCTGGAATCGATGATGACCGCGACGATTGTGGACGAGCTGACGGACACCCAAAGCGATAAAAATCGTGAGTGCAAAGGCCAGGGTGTGGCCAATATGGTATCAGGTGTTTTTGGCGGCATGGCGGGCTGCGCGATGATTGGTCAATCGATTATTAATGTGAAATCAGGTGGCCGCACGCGCCTGTCTACCTTAGTGGCCGGGGTCTTTTTATTGATTCTGGTGGTCTTTTTAGCCGATTGGCTGACTGCGATTCCGATGGCGGCGCTGGTGGCGGTGATGATTATGGTCTCGATCGGGACCTTTAACTGGGACTCTGTCTTGAATTTGAAAAAGCACCCGCTCTCCACCAGTATCGTGATGCTGTCCACCGTTGTGGTGGTGATTGCCACACACAATCTGGCTTATGGTGTGTTTGCCGGTGTCTCCTTGGCGGCGCTCTTTTTTGCCAATAAGTTGGGTCATTACCTGCGCGTGATCAAAACTCAAAATGAAGAAGGTGTGCGAGTCTATCAGGTGCAAGGTCAGGTTTTCTTCGCTTCTTCGACGCAGTTTATGGCCGCCTTTGACTATAAAGAAGTGGCTGAAAAGATCATTATTGATCTGACTGAAGCGCATTTTTGGGATATTACTGCTGTTGAATCGCTCGACCGAGTGATCATCAAGCTGCGCCGTGAAGGGGCCGATGTTGAATTGATTGGCTTGAACCAAGCCAGTGCAACGCTTGTTGATCGCTTTGGTGTGCATGATGATCCCAAAGGCGTTGAAAAGCTGATGGGAGGACACTAGTCATGGCTCAGGATGTAGAGATGAATAAAATTATCGCCTGTATAGATCACTCCGCTGCGGCTGCCGCCGTTTGTGATGCGGGTGCCTGGGTCAGTCGCAGAACCCGGCGCCCCCTCGTTTTACTGCATGTTTTAGATCAGCGTCTTTATCCCGCCAAAACCGATCTGAGTGGCAATATTGGCTTAGGTAGCCGCACCCAGCTGCTTGAGGAGTTGGCCGATTTAGATCGCCAGCGTAGCAAATTGGCGCTTGAGCAAGGTCAGCAGGATTTAGCCACCGCGCGTGAGCGTGTTGCCGAACAGGGTGTCGCCGACCCTGAATTGCTCCAGCGTCATGGTCACTTTGTTGAGGCCTTGCAGGATTTACAAGATGACACGCGTGTGCTGGTGCTTGGACGCCAAGGTGAAGAGCATCAAGGCGCAGCGCAGGAGATAGGTGGCAACCTTGAACGCGTGATTCGCACTTTGGCCTGCCGTATTCTGATCACGCCACCTGATTTTAAAGCGCCGCAAAAGGTGCTCTTCGCCTATGATGCCAGCCCAACGGCGAAGAAGGTCTTGTCGATTATTGCACGCAGCCCGCTTTTCAAAGGCATCCCGATTCATCTGCTGATGATTGGTGAAGCTGGAGAGAAGAATCTAGGCCTGCTCCATGCCGCACGCCAAGAACTCATAGCGCAAGGTCATACCGAGGTCGACACTCAGCTGATGCAAGGCCCAGTGGAGAAGACCCTATTGGCCTATCAGCAGCAGCAACAGCTCGAGATGATCATCATGGGGGCCTATGGCCACTCGCGCATTCGTGAGTTCTTTGTGGGGAGCACCACCACCAACCTGTTGCGTTTGAGTCCGGTGCCGATTCTGCTGATGCGTTAGTCCCTACCTGATCTGATCTGCACTAAGGACACTGATCCGAGGTGTCCTCTTGCCCTCAAAAAAGTCGCCCTTGCTGGCGACTTTTGACCTTGAGTAGCGCCAACCGCGCTTTAGGCGGTGTGAAGCTTTCTTTGCCAGCCTAGTCAGGCTATCCTTGTGCAGTGCATTAAAATACGAAGAGAGCTATGCAGCCTACACCACGTCGTCATCAAGTTCCCAATATCCAAAGCCGCTCTGAAAGGCGTCAGCAGCAGTTCTGGCTGCGCCCCTGGCTGGAATGGTTGGCCCCGATTGTTAAACTGCTCGGTCTGCTGCTGTTATTGCTGGGTGCCTTTAAAATTCTGCCGATGCTGCTGCTGATTGTTGAAGGCCAGGAGCAGGATACGCATATTTTCCTACTCAGCACGCTGATCACGCTGGGTACAGGCGGATTGATGGTGGTACTGGGCTCGCTGGTGCCCTTGCGTTTGCGTGGGCGGCAGATTTTTCTACTGACCTCCTTAAGCTGGATTGTGCTGAGTGGCTTTGCCGCCTTGCCATTGATTCTCGGTTCCACGGCATTGAGCCTGAGTGATGCGATGTTTGAGGCCGTTTCTGGCTTGACGACGACAGGCGCGACAATACTTTCTGATCTCGATCAGATGTCGCATGGCATTCTGCTCTGGCGCGCGATTCTGCAATGGCTCGGAGGGATAGGCATTATCGTACTCGGCATGGCGATTCTGCCCTTCCTGCAAGTCGGGGGGATGCGCCTCTTCCAATCTGAGTCCTCTGACTGGTCTGAGAAGGCGGTTCCGCGTTCAGGTACGCTCGCCAAGGCAATCGGTAAGGTCTATGTTGGCCTCACTGGCTTATGCATTCTGAGCTACTGGCTGGCGGGAATGAGTGGCTTTGATGCGTTGGTGCACGGTTTAACCACCTCAGCAACGGGCGGCTTTGCCAACTATGATGCCTCAATGGGGCAGTTTGCAGATACCCCCGTGATTCTTTGGATTGGCATCCTTTTTATGTTTTTAGGCGCGCTGCCTTTTGTGCTCTATGTGTTGATGATTCAGGGCAGCCCGATGCCTATGCTGCGCGATAGCCAGGTGCAGGCTTTGGCTAAGATTCTGCTGAGCGCGATTCTGGTGATGACGCTCTATCTGATCACTCAGCATGAATGGGATTGGTTTGAAGCCCTGACGCATGCTGCTTTTAATATTGTTTCCGTGGTGACGACCACCGGCTATGCCTCAACAGACTATAACGCCTGGGGGCATTTTGCGGTGATCTTCTTTCTGTATCTGATGTTTATTGGCGGCTGCTCGGGATCAACCAGTGGTGGCTTTAAGGTGTTCCGTCATCAGCTGTCTTTAATGCTGATGCGCAACCAGATGATGACGCTGCTGCACCCGCGCGGTGTCTTCTCGCAGCGTTATAACGGTAAACCCGTACCCGATGATGTTATACGCTCAATGGTGGCCTTTGCCTTCTTCTTCTTTGCGACGATTGCCGCCTTAGCGCTGGCGCTTTCTTTTATGGGGCTGGATTTTATTACCAGTTTTACCGCTGCCGTGACGGCGGTAGCAAACGTGGGTCCGGGGCTTGGCGATACCGTTGGCCCTGCTGGTAACTTTTCCAGCCTGCCCGATGCAGGGAAGTGGCTGATGGCGCTGGGGATGATTCTCGGACGCTTGGAAATCGTTACCTTTATGATTCTTTTCACGCGCGCCTTCTGGCGTGCTTAGGCGCGAGAGCGAACAGGTTGCAGTATGAAGATTATTATTCTTGGCGCAGGACAGGTAGGCGGCACACTCGCAGAAAATCTCGCCAGTGAAGAAAATGACATCACGATGATCGATAGCGATGCCAACCGCTTGCGTGATTTACAAAATAAGCTCGATATCCGCATCGTCCAAGGCAAGGCCTCCTATCCAGCCGTCTTGCGTGAGGCAGGTTGTGAGGATGCCGATATGTTGATTGCCGTCACCAACTCAGATGAAGTCAACATGGTCGCCTGTCAGGTCGCGCATGCCCTGTTTAATACCCCCAGCAAGATTGCGCGTGTGCGCTCGGCGGCCTATCTCTCGCGCAAAGGCTTGTTTCGTACTGAACGGGGTTTTGATATCGATGTGCTGATCAGCCCTGAGCAGGTGGTGACCAACCATATTCGCCGCTTGATTGAATATCCCGGTGCACTGCAGGTACTCGATTTTGCCGGTGGTTTAGTACAGCTGGTTGCCGTCAAGGCCTACTATGGCGGCCCCTTGATCGGGCAAAAACTGGCCACGCTGCGAGAGCATATCCCTGATGTGCCCACGCGTGTCGCGGCGATCTATCGTCAAAATCAGGCGCTGATTCCCACTGGAGACACAGTGGTCCAGGTGGATGATGAGGTGTTTTTTATCGCCGCCCGCAAGGATATTCGTACCGTGATGAGCGAAATGCGCAAGGTGGATCATAGCTACCGACGCATCGTTATCGCCGGCGGGGGCAATATTGGTGAGCGTTTGGCAGAAAGCCTCGAAAATGAATATCAAGTCAAGTTGATCGAGTATCATCCGCAGCGTTGTACTGAACTGGCGGATAAACTCTCACGCACCGTTGTTTTGCATGGTACCGCGACGGATAAAAATCTGCTTCAAGAAGAATCGATCGAAGAAGCCGATATCTTCTGCGCCGTTACCAATGATGACGAGGTCAACATCATGTCGTCCATGCTCGCTAAGCGCATGGGGGCGGGCAAGGTGATGACGCTGATTAACAACGCGGCCTATGTTGATCTTGTGCAGGGTGGCGAGGTGGATATCGCCTTTTCTCCCCAGTTGGCCACCATCGGCAGCCTGCTAACCCATGTGCGTCGTGGGCAGGTCAAGAATGTTCACTCCTTGCGCCGTGGTGCGGCAGAAGCCATCGAAGCCGTGGCGCTGGGAGATAAGAGCAGCTCAAAAATTGTCGGCCGACCGATAGGCATTATCCAACTGCCTGAGGGCGTGACCATTGGTGCGCTGGTGCGTGAAAAAGAAGTGATGATGGCCAGTGATGATCTGGTAATTGAATCAGGTGATCAGGTGATCTTGTTCTTGGTTGATAAGCGCAAGATCCGTGAAGTTGAGCAGCTTTTTGCTGTGGGCGTCACGTTTATATAATGTCTTTTTTTAAAGGAAAAGATTTTTATAAAGATCAATCTAGTTCACACATTCAAGAATTTTCTTGGTCTTCAGGCTAAAGTAGAGTGAAAAAGTAGCCTTTCTTGTCTTTGTTGATATTCTAATAGGTGACCGCACTTGTTATGATGAATCGGCTCCGCTGTTAGTTAAACGGCGAGTACACTTTGGGGTCGCCATTGAGGATAAAAACATGAAAAAAAAATTTAAGAAAACTGCCTGGGCTTTAGCTGCAGCGGCTAGCCTTGCTCTTGTCTCTACACAAGCTGCGGCTCAAGAGCCAAATTGGCGTGCAGTACCGACTTACACGACCGTTGACCTTCGTGCTGGCTTTATGCCTGATCCTTGGACGATCAGTATTCAGGCGGGTGGTGCAATGCAAACGCCTTCGCGCTTAGGACATGATTGCCGAGGTTATATTCATGGTCAGGCCCCTGATGTTGACCTGAACTACACAGCTGGAAGCCTCAATCTTTATATTCATGTTGAGTCACGTGCGGATACCACCTTGGTGATTAATGCGCCTGATGGTCGCTGGTATTGTAATGACGACACCATCGGTCTGAATCCCATGGTGATGTTCAGTAACCCACGCAGTGGCAATTACAATATTTGGGTCGGCACTTATAGCAGTGGCAGTTTAGAGCCAGCAACACTACTGATTACCGAGCTGGATCCACGTCGCTAGCTATTAAAATAAAGCTATAAAGAAGCCTTGATTCTGTGAGAATTAAGGCTTTTTTATGGTTTTTTATCGGTTTTCTATTTTTTGAGCGAGTAAGATAAAGAAGTGAGTCGCATTGTTTCGTCGGCGTTATAATGCTTGCGTGATCTGTGCTTTTTATTGAGAGGATACTTTATGTCGAGTTTATGTTTGCGGCAGCCGATAGGCTGGTTGTGTTTAGGTGTTTTGGCCTGTATACCGAGCTTGCCGTTGCTAGCCGATGATGCTGAGGCCTGGTGGGACCAAGCGCCGACCTATCAAAGCGTTGAAGCTGGATTGATGCGCCAGACTGCGCGTGTTCAGGCTGGAGGAGGGACTCGCGCCAATCAGTTGGGTTTGCCTAGCAGTTGTCGTGGCTTTATTAATCAGAACGCACCGGATCTGCATTTTGTTTATCCTGATGGTGCACCCCAGTTGCCGGTTTATATTCATGCTGAATCCAGTGCGGATACCACTTTGGTGGTGCGTACCCCTAGTGGCCAGTGGCTGTGTGATGATGACACCATCGGACTTGATCCAGTCGTCAACCTGCGCCGTCCTGAGGTTGGGACTTATCAGGTTTGGGTGGGCACTTATTTGAGTCGTGGCATGAGCTTTGCCGATGTGCATTTTTCTCTCAATGACCCAACGCGTCCTGCACCCGGGCAGAGAGCCAGCAATGAGCCTGATTGGACGCAAGCGCCGCGCACATCAGAGATTCAGCTCAATGCTGGCTTTGTGCCTGACCCCTATACCCGCCAGTTGACTGTGGGTGGTTCGGATGAAGTCGATTGGGAGCTAGGTGAAGGCAGCTGCCGGGGCCATATTGATGCAACAGCGCCTGATGCTGTCATCAATTACCAAGCGTCTTCCAGTTGGAGCACCCTGTATATTCGCGCGGCTTCTACTGCTGATACCACCTTGGTTGTGCGGACTCCAGAAGGCCGCTGGCTATGTAACGATGATGCGATAGGTCTCGACCCTGTCGTTGATGTGAACCAGCCAGATTCAGGAGCCTATGCGGTGTGGATCGGTACTTATGCAGCCCATCGTGCAGGTACAGAGGCAAGTCTTGAGATTTCAGAGCTGAACCCTCGCAATCGCACAAGCTCAAGATCCACATCTGAGCCTTCTGCGCGTGATCATTTGCAGGGTCTAAATTGGGACGCAAACCCTCTGTACCAGCACCTGAGCTTGCAGGGAGGTTTTTTGCCTGATCCGCGTGAAATTGAAATTCGCGCTGGTGGTTCAACTGGGCTTTTTGGTGCAGGTCAGGGTTGCACGGGTTATGTAAATGCGGATACGCCAGACATCACTCTTGACTACCAGGCTGGCTCTTTGCCCTTGCACATTCATGCCAGTTCAGAGCGCGACACGACCTTGGTAGTGCGTGCACCCAATGGCGACTTCTTCTGTAATGATGATGCGATCGGTCTCGATCCTGTTGTTGATATTCGCACTCCAGAGACAGGGCGTTATGCCATCTGGGTTGGCACTTTTAGCCAAAGCGCAATGGGGACGCCTGCTCGGGTCGCGATTTCTGAGATGGATCCACGTCGTCGCCAACAGGCCGCAGCGGCAGAGGCCTTGAACTGGGAGTCGAGCGCAACAGCAGAGACACTCAGCTTGCGTGCGGGTTTTACCCCTGATCCACGCCTGATTGAGTTGAATGCTGGCGGTCAGCACCGTGTGAGCTCGAGCATGGGCTATGGTTGTGTGGGTAACGTCAATGCTTCTGCACCTGATGTGACACTGAACTACACAGCGGGGGCGTCAGCACTGCATTTTCGTGCTGATTCGCGTGCAGACACGACTCTCGTGATTCGTGCACCAGATGGGACCTGGCACTGCAATGATGATGCGATCGGTCTCGATCCTGTAGTCGACTTCCATCGTCCGCAAACAGGTGCCTATCATGTTTGGGTGGGTGTTTATAGCGGCCAGCAGCAGCCTGCGGTGCTTAAAATCAGTGAAATCAACCCACGCAGCTATTAAGTCACTCTTGATGCTTCGGTAAAGTTCCTGCTGTGCGCAATAGCTTGTGCAGCAGGATACCTAAGTCACTGAGGGAAAGCATCCTGAAAGAGCGATAAAAAAAGGCCTCCAGATGGGAGGCCTTTTTGACAGCTGCGTGCTCGCTTAATCCTGATAAACAGGGAAGCGTGCGCAGAGTGCGCTGACCTTGGCCTTCACTTCTTCCTGTACTTGCGTGTTGTTGATATCGTCAAGGATATCGCAGATCCAACCCGCCAGCTCACGACACTCTACTTCTTTAAAGCCGCGTGTGGTCACCGCAGGGGTGCCGATACGCAAGCCAGAAGTCACGAAAGGACTCTGTGGATCCTTAGGCACCGCATTTTTATTGACGGTGATATGCGCAGCGCCCAGAGCCGCATCGGCATCTTTACCTGTCAGGCCTTTGCTGATCAGGCTCAGTAAGAAGAGGTGATCTTCAGTGCCATTAGAGACCACATCATAGCCACGATCCATCATCACGGTTGCCATGGCTTGGGCATTTTTGACTACCTGCTTCTGGTAAGCCTTGAACTCAGGTGACATGGCTTCTTTAAAGCAGATGGCTTTAGCGGCAATCACATGCATCAAAGGGCCGCCCTGACCACCGGGGAAAACGGCAGAGTTAAGCTTCTTATAGATGTCTTCATCACCGCACGCAGAAAGAATCAAACCGCCACGTGGGCCGCGCAGTGTTTTGTGCGTGGTGGTGGTGACCACGTGTGCATAGGGCAGTGGGTTGGGGTAGACACCCGCAGCAACCAGACCCGCAACGTGGGCCATATCAACAAACAGATAAGCGCCCACTTGATCAGCAATCTGACGGAACTTGGCCCAGTCGATCAGTTTAGAGTAGGCAGAGAAGCCAGCAATAATCATTTTTGGCTGGTGTTCAATGGCTAAACGCTCGACTTCGGCGTAATCAATCTCGCCTGTTTCAGCATTGAGGCCATATTGTACGGCGTTATACAGCTTGCCTGAGAAGTTGGGCTTGGCACCGTGAGTCAAGTGGCCACCTTCAGCCAAGCTCATGCCCAGCACTGTATCACCAGGTTTCACCAGCGCTAAAAAGACGGCTGAGTTGGCTTGTGAGCCAGAGTGGGGCTGGACGTTGGCATAGGTTGCACCAAAGAGTTCGCAAGCGCGATCAATGGCCATCTGCTCAGCAATATCAACAAACTCGCAGCCACCATAGTAGCGCTTGCCTGGATAGCCTTCGGCATACTTGTTGGTCAACTGGCTGCCCTGGGCTTCCATCACCAGCGGGCTGGTGTAGTTTTCAGAAGCAATCAGCTCAATATGGTCTTCTTGGCGCTGAACTTCTTGCTGCATCGCAGTCCAGAGTTCGGCATCAAATTCAGCAATGGATAATTTACGGCTAAACATGGCATCCCCAGCAATTAGGCTAAACGTTCACTTCTTGAGACTTCACGCCCCAAGCAGGAGAGAGCATGAAGGCCGCAAGCATCAGGGGGCTATTCTAACCTGAACTGCGCACGGCTTCACATGAAAAAGCAGGGGGTTCAAGCTGAATAAGATTAATGTATACAGCCGTTCAACATCTGCTGGCCTCCTTCTGCCTGCCTCTGTGCCTGGTGGGCGGCTGGCTTTCTGGCCCCTGAAGTCCTATGATGCGCGCTGAATCAAGGCTGAATACAGCACGAGATAAAGAAGAGATCAGTGCCTGCTGACAGGCGCCTTCAAGATGAACCAGAGGAGTTGGCAAGATGGCCCAGTATGTTTATTCCATGCACCGTGTTGGCAAGACAGTGCCACCCAAGCGTGAAATTCTCAAAGACATTTCTTTATCTTTTTTTCCTGGGGCGAAAATTGGTGTTCTGGGCTTGAATGGCTCGGGTAAATCCACACTGCTGCGCATTATGGCGGGTGTGGATCAAGAATTTAATGGTGAAGCTCGGCCGATGCCAGGGATTCAAGTCGGCTATCTGCCGCAAGAGCCTGAGCTGGACCCCAGCAAAACGGTGCGCGAGATCGTTGAAGAGGCAGTTTCTGTTGTGAAGGAGGCCCAGGCGAAGCTTGAAGAAGTCTATGCCGCCTATGCTGATCCTGATGCCGATTTTGATGCGCTCGCCGCAGAGCAAGCGCGCCTAGAAAATATTATCCAGGCTGCCGATGCGCATAACCTTGAGCGCAAACTCGAGGTGGCCGCCGATGCTTTGCGCTTGCCTGAGTGGGATGCGAAGGTTGAGCAGCTTTCGGGTGGTGAAAAGCGTCGTGTGGCCTTGTGCCGTCTGCTGTTATCTGGCCCTGATATGCTGCTGCTGGATGAGCCGACTAACCACTTGGATGCAGAATCAGTGGCTTGGCTTGAGCGCTTTTTGCATGACTATCCTGGCACCGTTGTGGCGATTACCCACGACCGTTACTTCCTTGATAACGTCGCAGGCTGGATTCTGGAGCTGGATCGCGGCATGGGGATTCCGTTTGAGGGTAACTATTCCAAGTGGCTGGAAGCCAAGCAAAATCGTCTTGAAGCCGAAGCCAAGCAAGAATCAGCCCACCGTAAAGCTGTTCAGCAAGAGCTCGAATGGGTGCGTCAAGGCGCCAAGGGGCGTCAATCCAAATCCAAAGCGCGTTTACGTCAGTTTGAAGAGCTGTCCAGTCAGGAATTCCAACAGCGCAACGAAACCAATGAAATCTATATTCCACCTGGAGCCCGTCTGGGTGATAAGGTCATTGAATTTCACGGTGTCAGCAAGCGCTTTGGCGACAAACTGCTCTTTGATCAGCTGGATTTCCACATTCCTAAAGGCGCGATTGTTGGCATCGTGGGTGGTAATGGTGCGGGTAAATCGACCCTCTTTAAACTGGTGACAGGTCAAGAGCAGCCAGATAGTGGTGAAGTGGTGATCGGTGAAACCGTCCAGCTGGCAACAGTGGATCAATCGCGCGATGGTTTAGAAGACCATCTCAGTGTCTGGGAAGCCGTTTCAGGTGGTGCTGATATTCTCAAGGTGGGCTCGGTTGAGATGCCGTCACGCGCTTATGTAGGCCGCTTTAACTTTAAGGGTAATGATCAGCAGAAACGCGTTGGTGACCTGTCTGGTGGTGAGCGGGGTCGCTTGCATCTGGCGCTGACGCTCAAGCAGGGCGCAAACGTTTTGCTGTTAGATGAACCCTCGAACGATCTGGATGTTGAAACCCTGCGCGCGCTGGAAGAGGCACTGCTGGCCTTCCCTGGTTGTGCGTTGGTGATTTCGCACGATCGCTGGTTCTTGGATCGTATCGCGACTCATATTCTGGCTTATGAAGGCGACTCCAAGGTGGTCTTCTTTGAAGGCAACTATGCTGAATATGAAGAAGATCATAAAAAACGCTGTGGGAGCGATACGCCTAAGCGCATGAAGTACAAGCGGATTGATGCTTAACCGCTGATCATGCATCAACAGAATGAGCGCACAAGGAAGTGCGCGATCTGTGTGCAACGCGCAGCAAGTATGCAACAAGATGTTACCGAACAAAGCTAGCCTCAAGTGATGAAAATTACCGATAATTCATTTGCCTCTGGTATCACTGAACCGATTCTTGAGGTGAAATCGGCCCAGATGGAAGCTTGCTTCCCGATGAAAAGCCACTTCGATTGATGAGATAAAGGAACCCTGCTGAGGATGGCCGTTTTTCGTGTTTATCAGCATAAAACCAAAAAAAACTACCAGGCTGTTCCAGTCGGCTTTAGTGTGGCTGCCTTTTTTGCCAGTTTTTTATGGGCGGCCGCCAATAACCTCTGGGGCAAGGCTTTTTTACTGTTTTTTGGCTTTATGGTGATGATCGGTGCCGCTGCTGCGGGAGCCTTGCTCAACTTTCCGTTACTGGCTTTAAGTGGCTTGGCAGGGATCGCGCTGCTGCCCCTGTGGGCGGGTGTACAGGGTCAATCTTGGGTGTGCGCACGCTTAGAAGCCCAGAATTATCAACTGGTCAAACGGATTAACAGCCAAAGCGCGACGCAAGCGATTCAAGCTGCGAAGCGAAGCCATCAAGCCGCCGAAGAGAGGGACGCCCCAGCAGGTCATAAACCTGCGGCCACCTTTGGGCGAGATTTTCGTGATATACGCGATCGCTCCGCCGCCAATGCCAATCAGCCCCCCCCGAAGGATTTTAATGCCCGTCCTTGGCGTAAGGGCTAGGCAGTTCAGGCCTCCTTGCTAATGTATTCAGCACCTATTCATCGCACTGAAGTTGCTCGCTCCTCTTGAACTTCCTTTTTTTGGCCCCACTAAATGGCCTAACGCTGTTCTTATGCCGCCCTCTTTCTGCCTTTTGCTTTGATAGGACACCCTTATGCATTCTTCCCCCTATATTGTTGATATTACCCCCGAAAACTTCCAGCAGGTGATTCTGGAAGGTTCGATGCGCCAACCAGTGTTGATCGATTTTTGGGCTGACTGGTGTGCGCCTTGTAAAGCCTTGCTCCCTGTTCTGACCAAGTTGACCGAGGAATACAACGGCCAGCTGATTTTGGCAAAGATCAATATTGAGGAGCAGCCAGAGATCGCTGCGCAATTTCAGGTGCGTAGCGTCCCTACGGTGATTTTGGTCAACCAAGGGCAGTTTATTGATCAGTTCACGGGCGCTAAGCCAGAGAGCGAGATTCGGGCTTTTTTGAAGCAGCATATTCGTAATCCTGTTGAAGACTTTAAAGCACAGATCAAACAACTGCTCAGCGAAGGCCAACTTGATACCGCCCAAACTCTGCTGGAGCAAGCCACCGCGCAGCTACCAGAAGATATGGATCTGAAAATAGATTTAGCGCGGGTTTATTTACAGCAAAATCAAAGTGATGCAGCCCAAGCTCTGCTGATGGCTCTACCTGATGCAGATCAGCAGCGGCCTGAAGTGAAAGGGTTGATCGCGGGTTTAAAGTTTGCTGAGCAGGCACCGAGTGCCGAGCAGCTGGCGCTGTTGGCAGACCGAGAAGATAGCGAAGCCCTGTATCTGAAAGCCTTGGCGGCTGTGGTGCAGGCCGACTATGAGCAGGCCATTGACCAGTTGCTCCAACTCTTGCGGACAGATCGCAGCTATCAAGAAGGTGTCGCCCACAAAACGCTGCTGGAGGTCTTTGCACTATTAGGCGAGGCGCATCCGCTGGTGATACGGAGTCGACGCCAGCTTTATACGCTGATGTACTAGAGGCGCCCGCCAGTCATTGAAGTGACATAAATCAATTCAGCTGTTATGATCTCTTGATTTAAATCAACCTAATGCAAGAGAGATGACGATGGCTGAATACGATCCTAATTTCCAAGATAGCGCGAGCCCCCTATGGATTCCCGTCGGTTTGGTTGTTTTACTGGCGATGCCAACCCTCCCGATGGTCATTGGCTGGGCTAAGGTGCTGTTTTAACAAACAAGCACCGATTGATGACGCGAGCTGCTCCCGTTGAACCCACCTGACTGGTGGGTTTTTTTGTTTTTTCTGTCACTTTATGTGGCTATACTCCTTTATATTCGGTGTACCTGATGATGACATAACCTTGCTTTGCAGAGGCATCACTGGGTGCGCTCTTATCAAGAGGGGGCGGCATGAAGAGTTTTTCTCTGCGCAATAAATTGATTGTGGGTGCTGGTCTGGCCCTATCCTTGTCTTTACTGGCAGTCGTGTTGACCGGCTGGCTGTCGATGCAAAAAAGTGGCGACCAGGCGATCCACCATTCCGCGCAAGCGCTCAATGCTCGTGTTGAGCAAAACCTGATGGATGCAGCACATCTGATGGCCGCCGATATGGCGCAGCTGATGAATCGCAGCTTTGATTTACCCCGTGTGCTGAGTCGAGTGGCCTCCAGTACCGCGCTGGGCAATCCTGATGGTCGCCTCCCTCTTGAACGCGAAGCCTTGATGGACTTGGTTGGAGACGCTTTGGCCGTGAGTCCAAATATAGGCTCTTCGTATATGCACTTTGAGCCGAATGGCTATGATGCCAGCGACATTCTCTTTCTTGGTGGGGCTCTGCCTCACTCTTCTGATACGGGTGGGCTGGAGATCTATTGGGTTCGGGAAGGTGATGATCTGGCTTTCTATCGTACCGAAGACTCAGATTTTAAAATGGATACCAGCCTCAATGATCAGGGGATCAGGGAGTCTGAATGGTACCTCTGTAGCCGTGATCACCTACGTCCTTGTCTGATGGACCCCTATCTCTATGAGATCGAAGAAGGCTATGAAGTGCTGCTGACCTCTCTGGTTTATCCCATCATCACCTCTGGCAGTTTTCGTGGTGTGGCCGGAGTCGATTTGAACCTTCCTGATATTCAACAGCAACTTGTGGCCTTGCAGCAGGATTTTTATCAAGGCGCAGCTGAGATCCATCTGCTCAGTGATCGCGGTACGCTGGTGGCCAGCAGCCAGTTTGCTGAATCATTAGGGCAGCCTCTACAAGCCGTCAACTCAGAGTTGGCGCGCATTTTTTCCAGTGCAGAGGTGGGCGTGATTCAGCATCAAGCTGAGCATGTATTGGTGGTGATGCCAATTGAATTTGATACTGTTCCCAATGCATGGCAGGTGGTGATCCGCCTGCCCAGTCATCTAGCCTATCAAGCCACCAGTGAGCTGCAGAGCTTGTTAGCAGTGGGTCAGCAGCAAACAGCCACCACCATGTTACTGACTGGCGGCGGCTTATTGTTGATCAGTGTGCTGGTCGTGGCCTTTTGGTTAAAGACCACCTTTCAACCGATGCGTGATATGCAAAGACGTTTTGCTGATTTGGCCGGTGCGGAGGGAGATCTGACGCATCAATTGCAGGTGAATAACCATGCCGAGTTGATCGGCATGGCAGCCGGTTTCAACCAGTTTACCGCCAAGCTGCGCACAATGATTTTAGCCTTGAAGCAGGCCAGCCAAGAGCTGACCCAGCAAACAGAAGTCATGGCAGAAACCTCAGAACATGTCTCGGCGGCGACCAGCGATCAGCAGAGCGAAATGCAGGGTGTGGCCTCGGCGATGAATCAAATGTCGGCTACCGCGCATGAAGTGGCCCGATTGGCGGCGGAAACGGCAAAAGAAGCCGAAGACTCAAATACCGAGCTGCAGCAGGTGCGTGATGTGCTCAGTCATACGGTGACTGAGGTGAAGGAGGTCGGCGAGGATATGCAGAAAATCCAACAGTCGATCAGCGATGTTGCGCAAAGTAGCGATAATATCAGTGGTATCACGCAGGTCATTCAAGGCATAGCCGAACAAACCAACCTGCTGGCGCTGAATGCCGCGATTGAGGCCGCACGCGCAGGCGAGCAGGGACGAGGTTTTGCAGTGGTCGCGGATGAAGTGCGTACCTTGGCGGCCCGAACTCAAAGCTCCACTTCAGAGATTAATGCCCTGATCGAGACCTTACAGCAGCAGGTACATCATGCAGTGAAGGGGATACAAGCCAGCTCAGAGCGCACCTTAGGCTTGGTAGCGGGTGCTGATCAAGCCTGGCGGCAGATGGAGCAGCTGGCCACACGGATGGCGGGGATTAACGATAACGTGATTCAAGTGGCGGCAGCAGCAGAAGAGCAGAACCAAGTGAATGACGAGATGAACCGTAATATTAATGGAATTGAAAGTGCGACCGAGGTCCTGGCGGCATTGGGTGATGATGTCAAACTCGTCAGTAGTACCATGCATGAAGTGGTCGAGCACCTTTCGCAAGAACTGAACAAGCTCAAGGTCGATTAGAGACAAGCCCCATCCCCCGCTTTGCCTCACCCGCCACCTGCTGATCTGAAGCGGTGGCGGGGTGAGTCAGTGAGCAGTCAGTCGATTGCTCATCAGCTGCTTTCAGGCTTGTTGAGCAGGTGCTGCATCGCCTGGTGCTGAGTCAGAAACAGTTGACCACTGAGCTGAGGCAAGAGCGGGCTGAGTTTCAATCGATCCAGCACTGGCCCCTTGATCTCCGATAAATGCAGCTGAATGGATTGTTCGCCTAAAAGCTGATTCAGCTGTTCCAACATTTCTACGCCACTGGCATCGATATGGTTAATGCCAGAGCCCATCAGAATCACGTGTTCGACTTCGGGTCGCTTGCTGATTTCATTGAGCACCCGCTGTTCGACTTCCTGCGCATTGGCAAACATCAGGCTTTCATCAATTCGCAAAGACAGGATCTGCGGATGGAGTTCAACCTGATAGCGCTCTGTATTACGGTAATGCTCTGTTTCAGGAACTCGCCCCACAATGGCCACATGGGGCTTGGTGTTTTTAGCCAGCCAAGCGCCTAAAGAGGCCAGAATACCCGCCAATAACCCCCACTCCAGACCCAAGAGCAGCACGCCGGCAAAGGTGATCAGCCAAGACCAGGCATCGCTACGGCTATAACGCCAGAACTGCACAAAGGGCCGCCACTGCACGAGAGAAGAAACCGCGATCAAGATCACGGCAGAGAGTAGAGCTTGAGGCAGGTAATAAAGCCATCCTGTTAAAAAGAGCAGCGCCAAAGCCATGCCGATTCCGGTCAACAGGCTGGCAACAGGCGTCACGGCTCCTGCATCATAGTTGACCACACTGCGTGATAAGCCACCAGTCACCGGAAAGCTGGCACTAAAGCCAGCAGCCAGATTCGCCAAGCCCAGCCCCATCAGCTCACGATTGCTATTCACCTGCTGACGGCGTTTGGCAGCAAAGGTGCGTGCAATGGCAACAGATTCAGCAAAGCCGATCAGGCTGATCATCAGGGCCAAGGGCAGTAAGAGCAGCAGTTGTTGCGGATCGAGCTGACTAGGCAGAGCCAGATCAGGAAATCCCAGTGGCAGCGCACCGACAATCTGGATGCCTTGTTGATCGAGTTGCAAGCTTGCCACGAGCAGTGTGGAGCCAATCAGCAAGAGCATAGGCGCCATACGCGCGATCAGCTGGGCGCGATCAGCGGCCAGCCCCAGAGCCATGAGCTGCGGCGTCAGAAAACGTCGGCCCCAATAAAGCAGCAGCATACAGCCTACGCCTAGCAGCAGGGTTGGGCCATGCCATAAGCTGAGGCCCTGATACAAGCTGGCGAGCATCTGCGGCAGTGTGCCGCTGGTGAGCGGGATGCCGGTCACCCCCTTGAGCTGGCTAATCACAATAATCAGCGCAGAAGCACTGATAAAGCCACTCATCACTGGGTGGCTCAGAAAATTGGCGAGAAAGCCCATGCGCAGCAGGCTCATCAGCATCAGACAGACGCCGGACATCAGCGCCAAAATAATCGCAAGACTCAGGTATTCACTGGAGCCGGGTGCGGCCAAGGGGCTGAGCGCACTGAAGGTGAGCAAGGAGGTGATGGCTACGGGGCCAACAGCCAGCACACCGCTTGAGCCGACAAGCGCATAGACGATCGCCGGTAGAATACTGGCATAGAGCCCAGTTTGCAGTGGTAAACCGGCCAGCAAGGCATAGGCCAGACTTTGCGGAATCAACAGCAGGCTGACCAGCAGCGCAGCTGTGCTGTCCTGACGTAAAAGCGCCCAAGAATAGCGCCTGTGTTTGATCAGCCCCCAGAGCCCTTGTTGCATGGCATTGCCCTGAAGCGGGCGCAGCCATGCCTGTTCTGTTTCCTTCATCAAGGCGCTCAGGCCTGATTGTGCGTGAGGCGTTGGAAGAGATCTGGCAGATCAAAACCTGCCTCTTTGAGCTGAGCGACCAGCTCATGCCCAGGACGCTGTTGCTGCTGGCTTAAGGCCCATAGGGTGCCACAACGCGCTCCGGTGCGGCAAAAGGCCAGCACTGGCTTGGGTGCAGCGGCATAGAGACGACCAAACTCTGCGCCCTGCTCATCCGTGACCTGACCAGAAACCACGGGTTGATGTATCCAAGTGGCCCCTAATGCCTCAGCAGTTTCTTGCAGGGCTTGGGTCTCTGGTTGATCAGCTTCTTCTTGATCGGGGCGATTAAAAATAAAAGTCTGAAAGCCCTGCGCGACCAGCTGGCGTAGGTCTTCGGGTGTCAATTGTCCAGTGGTCGCGAGATCCGCTTCAATATGGCGTAAGGCAGGCATAAAAAACTCCTTTCAGGTTTGGCATAACATAAAAAGGCTCGGCACAAAAAATCGGTGCCCATCAGGTGAGGCAACCATCGGCGGGTGGTGCTGTTGACGCGCCAAGGAGATTCAGTGGCAGCTTTAAATAGCGCACACCATTGGCCTCGGCAGGGGGGAGTTGCCCAGCACGCATATTGACCTGAACCGAAGGCAGAATCAAACGTGGCATCTTCAGGGTCGCATCCTTCGTTTGGCGCTGTTGCACAAACTCGGCCTCACTGACACCCAGATGGACATGTACATTCTGCTGTTTCTGTTCTGCAACGCTGGTTTCATGGCAAAAATAATCACGGCCTGGTGCCTGATAGTCATGGCAGAGCATCAGCCGCGTTGCATCAGGCAGAGCAAAGATCTTGTGAATCGATTGATAAAGCTGGCGTGCATCACCACCAGGAAAGTCGCAGCGGGCGGTGCCATAATCCGGCATAAAGAGCGTATCGCCCACAAAAGCAGCATCCCCAATCAGATAGGTGACGCAAGCGGGGGTATGGCCGGGGGTATGCAGCACCTGAATGCTCAGCTCACCCAAGGGCAGGCAGTCACCCTCTTCAACCAGCCGATCAAACTGGCTGCCATCGCGGGCGAATTCTGGCTCGGCATGAAAAACATCCGCAAAAACCCTCTGCACCTCCGTGATCTTCGCACCAATCACGATCTGTCCACCCAGCTGCTGCTGTAAATAAGGCGCAGCAGAGAGGTGATCCGCGTGCACATGGGTTTCCAGAATCCATTCGAGTGTCAGTCCTTGCGCTGTGACGGCGGCAATCAGCTGGTCTGCGCTCTGCGTCTGTGTCCGCCCTGATGCAGGATCAAAATCCAGTACGGAATCAATAATCGCGCAGGCAGAAGAGGCAGGATCACGCACGAGATAGCTGTAAGTGAAGGTGTCCTGATCAAAAAACGGTTGGATAAGCGGGGCAAGAGGTGCAGGGGTTGACATAGAAGCTCCTGATGATCAGCGTGAGGATCCAGTCTAACTCAGGTGTGCAGCAAGATAAATAACCGGATCAAAGGTTCTTATAACTGAGTTGAATTCTATTTTTCTTGACAGGCTGCGACAAGCTGCCGCCTTGCGATAAGTCAATCTTTTGCGATGATGACGGCGACATGAGCCGTTGCATTTTTTCTCTTTTCTGATCTTGCCTGACATCAAGAAACGAAAGGAGGCGTGTTTCTATGTTGATACTGATTATTATTTTTAATTGTTGAGCTTCTTTTTGTGGAGTGAAGCCATGGATCTTGTCGAGTTATCTCGTTTTCAATTCGCCTTTACGGCGATGATTCACTTTCTTTTTGTCCCGCTGACCATCGGGCTGGTGTTTATCCTTGCGATTATGGAATCTGTCTATGTGATGACAGGCAAAACCATCTACAAGGATATGACCAAGTTCTGGGGGAAGTTGTTTGGGATTAACTTTGCGCTGGGTGTCACCACTGGCCTGGCGATGGAATTTCAATTTGGCACCAACTGGTCCTACTACTCCCACTATGTGGGCGATATTTTTGGCGCGCCATTGGCGATTGAAGCCTTGATGGCCTTCTTTCTGGAATCCACCTTGGTGGGTTTGTTCTTTTTTGGCTGGGATCGGATGAGTCGGGTGAAGCACCTGGCCGTGACCTGGTTGATGGCACTGGGAACCAACCTGTCAGCCTTATGGATTTTGATTGCCAATGGCTGGATGCAGTATCCCATCGGCTCTGAGTTTAATGTCGAGACGATGCGGATGGAGCTGGTGAACTTTGCCGAGGTGGTGTTCAGCCCCGTTGCGCAGGTGAAGTTTGTGCATACAGTTTCTGCGGGTTATGTCACGGCGGCGGTGTTTGTACTGGGGATTTCAAGCTGGTATCTGCTCAAGGGGCGGGATGTGGCTTTTGCACGGCGCAGCTTTGCCATTGCCTCGGTTTTTGGTCTGGCGAGCGTGTTGTCAGTGATTATTCTTGGCGATGAGTCTGGCTATGAGCTGGGTGATGTGCAGCGGGTGAAGCTGGCTGCCATCGAAGCCGAGTGGCATACCGAGCCAGCTCCAGCGGCGTTTACGGTGTTTGGCTTGCCGAATCAGCAAGAAGAAAGAACCGATCTGGCGATCAAGATTCCGGCTTTAATGGGTTTGATTGCCACACGCTCTCTTGATACTGAAGTCACCGGCATCGTTGATTTGAAAGCCGAGCACCGCGAGCGGATGCTCAATGGACGCGAGGCCGTGGCTTTAATGCAGGCGATGCGTGCCGGAGATCGTGACCCTGCCACCCTGGCCGCCTTCCGTGAAGTCGAACGTGATCTGGGTTATGGCTTGCTGCTCTCGGCCTTTGCTGAAGATGTGATGCACCCCACCGAGGCCGAGTTGCATGCCGCCGTGGAAGCCTCGATTCCGCAGGTGTGGCCACTTTTTTGGAGTTTCCGCATTATGGTGGCTGCTGGCTTTACCATGCTGCTGCTGTTTGTGCTGGCCGCTTGGCATAGTGTACGGCGCACCGAGCATAAACCGCGCTGGCTGCTCAAATTTGCTGTTTTTGCGATTCCGCTGCCTTGGATTGCCAGCGAGATGGGCTGGTTTGTTGCTGAATATGGGCGTCAGCCTTGGGCTATTGGGGAGATTCTGCCGACCCAGCTTGCCGTATCCCAGCTGACAGTGAATGAGGTGATGTTCACTCTGGCGGCGATCGTGGCCTTGTACAGTGTTTTTGTGGCGATTGAAATCTGGCTGATGTTCCGTTTTGCGCGTCTTGGGCCATCAAGCCTGCATACCGGGCGCTATCACTTTGAACGTCAAGATCAATTAACACAACAGCCTCAGGAGGCTTAATCATGGATTACGCAACGCTCAAGCTGATTTGGTGGTTGTTGATCGGTGTGCTGATGATTGGTTTTGTGATCGCCGATGGCTTTGATATGGGGGTCGCGGCACTGCTGAAGGTGATTGGTAAGAATAACGAGCAACGCCGTGTGATGATTAATGCGATTGCGCCCCACTGGGATGGCAACCAAGTTTGGTTGATCACGGCTGCAGGCGCGCTCTTTGCAGCCTGGCCAACCGTCTATGCTGCAGCTTTCAGCGGCTTTTATCTTGCGATGATGCTGACTTTATTTGCGCTTTTTCTGCGTCCGATCGGTTTTGAATACCGAGCCAAGATCGATACTGACCAGTGGCGTGCCCGTTGGGATTGGGCGCTGACAATCGGTTCGACAGTGCCACCGCTGATTATTGGTGTTGCTTTTGGCAATCTGCTGCTTGGCGTCCCCTTTCATTTTGATGATCTGCTGCGCCTGCACTATACCGGCAGTTTTTTACAGCTGCTGAATCCGTTTGCCTTGCTGGTCGGGCTGTTTACTTTGGTGATGTTTGTCAACCATGGTGCGACCTACTTGCAGATGAAAACAGAAGGTGAGCTTTTAGTGCGCAGTCGCCAAGTCAGCCGCTTTTTGGCGATGGTGGCGGCCACACTCTTTGTGCTGGCTGGTGTCTGGCTCTGGATTGCCGTGCCCGGTTATCAGGTGCTGGGTGGTCTGGACCCACAAGGTGCCAGTGTGTTGGTCCAAAAGACGGTCGGTCATTTGGAGCAGGGTTGGTTTGCGAACTATGCGCGTTGGCCCTTCTTATGGTTGTTGCCGGCTTTAGGGGTTGCTGGGTTTATTGGTTGCGCCTTTGCCAGCCGAGCCAAGCAGCACTGGATGGCTTTTGTGTCTTCCTCGGTGGCTATTGCCTCAGTGATTCTGACCTTTGGTGCCAGCCTCTTTCCGTTCATCATGCCCTCCAGCAGCCAACCTAACCATAGTTTGACACTCTGGGATGCGACGGCCAGTGAAACCACGCTGATGATTATGTTTGTCGTGGCCTGTCTGTTTGTCCCTATCGTGCTCAGCTATACCGCATGGAGCTATTACGTGATGCGTGGACGCTTGAATGAGCAGTATATCCGCGATAAGAGCCATTCACTTTACTAAGGCAGAGGAGACGCATCAATGTGGTATTTCGCTTGGATTTTAGGTGTCTTGCTGGCCTGTGCTTTTGGCATCATCAATGCGATGTGGTTAGAGCTCAATGGCTATGCCGGTGAAGAGCAACAAGAGATGACGGAGGATCAACAGCATGCATCAGGTGGCCATTCAGAACACTGATACGCCACGTCAGCAACTGAATCTGTTGCGCAAGATGCAAGCAGGGCGGCTGAATGCCGCCTTTTTGCTGGCTGTTGCGCAGCTGGTGGTCTTGATTCTGCAATATGGGCTGCTGGCTTGGTTGCTTGGTACGTGGTTAGAAATGGGGGTGACCCAAGGTTGGCAGGCAGGGCAGCGCGAGCTGTTGGTGCAGCTGATGCCTTGGTTAGCCCTGTGTTTACTCATGCGTCCTGCACTGCAATGGGGACGAGAGCGCTTGAGCCAAGAAGCCAGCTTGCGTGTGCGCAGCGCCTTGCGGCAGCAGCTCTTGGCTCACTTAGCGCATCCGGCCCAGCTGGGCCAACAGGCCAGCAGTGAAGGCTATTTGGCCAGTCAGTTGTTGGATCAGGTAGAGGCATTGGATGCGTATCTGCGCCGTTATGTGGTGCAGGCTCCCTTGGCGGTGATCACGCCGCTGCTGATCCTGCTGGTCATTGCGCCCATCAGTGGTCTCGCGGCTTTATTGCTGGCGCTGACGGCTCCGCTTGTTCCTCTTTTTATGGTGCTGCTGGGCAAGGCCGCGGCGGCCAGCAGCCGACGTCAGTTGCAATCCTTGGCCAGATTAAGTGGCCGTTTTGCTGATTTTATCCGTGGACTCACCAGCCTCCAGCATCTGGGGGCCACAGCGACAGCAGAGCAGATGATTGCGCGCTCTGCTGAAGGCTATCGGCAGAAAACCATGAGTGTGCTGAAGCTAGCTTTTCTTTCCACCGGCGTGTTGGAGTTTTTTGCGGCCCTCTCGATTGCACTGGTGGCGGTTTATCTGGGGTTGGGCCTGCTGGGTATTCTGCCCTGGGCCAAGGAGGTGATTCCCGTTCCCTATGCGCAAGCCTTGTGGATTCTGCTGCTGGCCCCTGAGTTTTATGGAGCCTTGCGGCAATTGGGCAGTGATTATCATGCCAAGGCAGATGCAGAGGCCGCCATGACTGAGCTGATGCCTTTGTTGCGCCCGACTCAGTGGCAGCACCCAGGTTGTCAGCCCTATCCTCCTCAGCCTTTACAAGCCAACCCCCCTGCGCTGAGCTGGCAGCAGCTGCGTGTGGTGACAGAAGCTGGGCGGACGCGCTTGGCCTGTCCCGGGCCTTGTCATATTGAATCAGGCCAGAGCCTGCTCGTGACCGGACCGAGTGGAGTGGGTAAATCAACACTCTTGGAAGTCTGGCTGGGGGCCTTGGCCTATCAGGGACAGCTGCGTGTTGAAGGTGAGGATTTTCTGCACTGGCGTTTGGATGATTGGTTGCGTCAGCTGGATTATCTGGCCCAGGCACCACGCTTTATGGCGGCCAGTCTAGCGGATAACCTGCGTCTGGCCTGCCCAGATGCAGAGGATAGTCAGCTTCTGGATGCACTGGAGCAGGTTGGCCTCGGAGCTTGGATGGCCGATCGTACTGATCCACTGGCCGTGCGTCTTGGAGAGGGTGGGCGTGGGCTTTCAGGAGGGCAGTTGAGTCGACTGGCTTTAGCCCAGCTGCTGCTGCGTGGACGCCCCCTCTGGTTACTGGATGAACCGACGGCTCATCTGGATCCGCAGAGTCGTCGTGAAATCCATCAGCTCTTGCATCAGCTCAGTCGCGGAAGAACGCTGCTGCTGGTCAGCCACCATACTGAAGGGCTGCACTGGGTGGATCATCTTCTCGATCTGGGTCAACAGGAGGAAGCCGATGCGTCAATCCATGCCATTACGCTTGCGTGATCTTCTCTCAAGTCGTCGCCGTGCTTGGCTTTTGGCCTTGTTGCTGGCGACCTTGACGCTGTGTGCAGTGGTCAGCCTACTGGCCACTTCTGGCTGGTTTATCAGTGCTACGGCCACCGCGGGTTTGATCAGCCTCGGTGCTTACTGGTTTGATTATTTTCGTCCGGCGGCTTTGATTCGTCTGGCAGCGATCACCCGTACTGCTGGGCGCTATGCGGAGCGGCTCACCAGCCACTATGCAACCCTAGGGCTGTTGAAAGATCTGCGTGTTGATTTCTTTCAGCGGCTTGCTCAGCGTCGGTCTGCTGCAGACCGGCTCAGTAGTCGTGCGCAGCATCGTCTGGTGGCCGATATTGATCAGCTGAACCAGTTTCCGCTGGGCTTTATCTTGCCGTGGATCAGCGTGAGTCTGCTGATGCTGTTGCTGCTCGCCTTCTATGCTTTATTGGATGCCCAGCTGCTGTATGCCAGCCTGCCCGGCCTGCTTCTGGCATGGTGGGTCTTGCCTTGGATCGATGGCCGTTTCAGCAGTCGCTTGGCACGTCAGCAGAGTGAACAGGGCGAAACAAGGCGTGCGGCCTTGATGCAGCGTCTGCATTTGCGTGTTGCTCTGGTGCTCTGGGGGCACTGGTCAGCCCAGCAGGCCAGTTGGCAGCAGCTGGATCAGCGCTATCAACAGGGGCAACAACAGCAATGGCGACGCACCAGCCGTTTGGTGCTATGGCAACACTGGGCGCTAGGGGCCACCCTCTTGGCGCAGCTATGGGTGGGCCTGTCGCTGCTGGAAACAGGAGCGCTGAGCCTACCTTGGTTAGTGGCCGCCTTGCTGGCTTTACTGGCTTTTTTTGAGTTGTTAGCCCCCTTGGCAGCCAGTGCATTGGCGCTGGGTTTGAGCCAAGCTGCGCGAGATCGCCTTAATCAACTGGTGGAGCAGCCTTTGTGGCCTGTCGCCAGATCACCCCTGCCGCAGCGCTTGCGCCTGCAAGGTGTGAGTGCACGCCATCCTGGCAGCCAGGTCGGGCCAGATCAGGTCGATCTGCTGCTCGAAGCCGGTCAAACACTGTTGATCACTGGCCCTTCTGGTCAGGGCAAAAGTACCTTGCTGGCCGTGCTCGCTGGCGATCTTGCGCCAAGTGCTGGGCAGTATTGGATCAATGATCAGCCGGCACGGCCTCTTGGTACGCATCTGGGTTATCTGCCCCAAGATTTTCATCTGTTTAATCTGACGCTGGCTGAAAACCTGCGCCTTGGATGTGCTGAGGCAACCGAGGCGGATCTATGGCGGGTGCTGGAAGTGGTGGATTTAAAAGCCTGGGCTGCCGCGCAGCCCCGTCAGCTCAACACCGCCTTGGGTGAGCAGGGATTGGCGGTTTCAGGTGGTCAGGCAAGGCGAATCGCTTTGGCGCGCTTGCTACTACGCCCGCGTGCTGTGTTGCTGCTGGATGAGCCCTTTGCAGGGCTGGATCAGGCCACTGCGCAACGCGTTTTCAAACGCCTGCGCCAAGCGCAACCCCAAGCCATGCTGGTGTTGGTGACCCATGATGTGTTGCCGCTCACGGTTGATCAGCATCTTCATATGGGAGCCGCCTAAAAAAAATTAAAAAAGTGTTTGCAAAGCTAAATGAGATTGATTATATTTAACACATGGTTCGAAAGAGCCTAACCCAAAGCAGAAGTAGGACACAGGTTCCCTTTTTCCGTTTTAGGTTCTCCTCATCATCAAGCGAGTCTTTTAGCCCCTGAATTTCAGGGGCTTTTTTTTGATTTTTTGCAGGCTGAAATAAAAACACCCCAGTCAGATCGCTGGGGTGGTGGGGGCTTCAATCAAAGAATACCTAAGGAACCTCTGATCAACGTTAAGAGCGCAGGTCAGACAAGGCGAAATTGATCGAAAAAGCGGAGTTTACACGGAGTAAATGAGCATTTTGAGGCCAATTTCAACGCAGTATCACCAAGCGCAATAGTTAATCAGAGGCTTCCTAACGCGGCCGATTTCTGAGATAGCAGATGGGATGAAAGACCAGCCAGCTATAAACGCCGATGGCCAGAGAGGCACCAATTAGATTCAGCCAATCGACCCAAGTGTTGACATAGGCAATCGAAGAATCGGTATGCCAAGGCACAAAGAACAGGGCCAGTAGAAAGAAGAGTGGAGGCAAAAAGCGCGAGCCCATACCGCCTGTTTTCTTAAAGCCATAGCCTTGCATGCGGGCCACAATTTGTGGCACCAGCAAAATCACGGCCAAAATCGCCAGCAGCCAGAGCCAGGGTAAAACGGAATACCAAACAACGGTGAGTGTACCGATCAGTGTCATGATGCTTCTCCTCAAATTCAGCCTTAAATCCGGCCTTCAAGCATGGCGTAGTAAGCGGGACGAAGCATGCGATCCTTCATCACCCAGGCAGTCCAGGATTCGGCCATTGGGTCAATAAAAGAGAAGGAGGGCATCATCGCCATATTATCAGCCCAGCCAAATTCAACTAGCATGGCTTTGCCGATACCGGTAATCAGCGGGCAGGAGGTATAGCCGTTATGGCGCGCTGGTAGCGGGCGACCTTGCAGATGCGCGACAAAGTTCTGTTCTAGCACCCCAGCTTGCATTTTCACACTGGCGGCTGTTTTATTCAGCGCCATGCCCATCACATCACCTATGCCCCAGACGTTTGGATAGCGCTCGTTTTGCAGTGTTTCACGATTCACTTCCATCCAATCCACAAAAGGACCTTCTTGGAAGCGAAGTGGGCTGTTGAGCAGCGCATCCGGTGCGGTCATCGGTGGCACAACGTGAAGAAAATCATAGTCACGGGTCACATCTGCTTGGTCACGCACGCTGAATGTGGCGCGCTTGGCATCGGCATCAATGGCCTTCAGGGTATAGAAATCATTGCGTGTGACCTGCTGCTCTTCAAAGCGCTGGCGCACAAAAGCGTGGACTTGGGGCTGACTAAACAGGCCACCGGAGGGCGTCATAAACTCGACGTTATAAGCCGCACGTCGCCCTGTCGCTTCAAGTCGTGATAGGGTGGTGAAGGTCATCTTCAGTGGCGCACCGGCGCATTTGATGGCTGTGGGTGCCAGCGTAAACAGCCCCGTGCCGCCACCTTGACGTATCCAGCGATCGATCTCGGTATTGGTTGCGGCGGCGGCTTCAATGCTGGCATAGACGCTGCCGATCCCCTTCCCTTGGCCGATCAGGTTCACATCCATACCTTGAATCCGCTCGTAACGCAGCTGTAAGCCAGAGGCGACGATCAGATAGTCATATTCCAGCGTTTGCCCATCATCAAGCCGAATGCGGTTGGTGTCTGGATCATACTCCGAGACCATGCCCTTCACCCAGTTGACTGAGCGCGGGAGCCAATCCGCTGTTTGGGTGATGGCTTTGCTGGCACTCCAGACGCCTGAGGCGACGAGCGTCCAACCTGGCTGATAATGGTGCCGCTCACGGCGATCAATGATGGTGATCTGGGCACCGTTCAACGCCCGAGTCAGGCGATTGGCCATGGCTGTACCGCCAGCGCCGGCACCCACGATGATGATACGTGCATTGGTATTCACTGCCTGAGCCGGTGTGCTCGCGGCCAAAGCCAAGGGACCGAGTACACCCGCACCGGCACCAAGCTTCAATAGATCACGCCGACTGACGTGTTCAAAGGGAAGGGTAGATTGAGACATGCGTCTGGCTCCTGCTGAAATATTTTTTTATAAGCAGAATTGAATCTAGTCCTTTTTTGGCCTCTTTGCCTTCCAACTTTAGTGTATATGCTGATTCTTTTTGGTTATGAGAGGGTTGGCTCATACAGAAAAAAGGTCTGAGCGCTTACCTCGGTTCCCGAGAAGAAACGCCTTTGATCAAATGGGCCAGCGCGCGTTGGGCAGCAACAAAGCCAAAAGTGCCGGTCACAAAGGTTGCAGAGCCAAAGCCACTGCTGCAATCAAGCTTGAGCGCCTCACCTGCGGCGGGCTTGTGGCAGGCCACCTCGCCATTAGCCTGTGGATAGACCAGCTGTTCTGTGGAGTAGACACACTCGATATCAAAACGCCTTTTGGGATTGCGGCTAAAGCCATAATCACGGCGCAGCAGGTTACGCACTTTGGCCAGCAGCGGATCTTGTGTGGTACGCGCCAGGTCTGCGGTGTCGATTAAACGTGGATCGACTTGCCCCCCTGCACCACCGACGACGACCAGTTTTTGTTTGTTTCGCCGACACCAGGCTATGAGTCCGGCTTTGACTGGTACGGTATCGGTGGCATCAATCACCACATCGAACTGGGCTTGGCCATCTGGTTTGAGCTGCATGGCCAGTTTATCGAGAGTGACAAACTCGCAACGCGCATGGGCTTGAATCTCAGGATTAATCGCGCGTAAGCGCTCTGCCATCACCTCTGCTTTCGGTTGGCCGATGGTGGTGTCTAAGGCGTGGAGCTGGCGATTGATATTGCTGGTGCAAAGATCATCTAAATCAAACAGCGTGATCTGCCCGATGCCTGATCTGGCCAGTGCTTCGGCCGCCCAGGCCCCGACGCCGCCGATCCCGATGACCGCCACATGGCTGTGAGTGAAGCGGGTTAAACCACTGAGACCATAGAGGCGGGCAATCCCGCCAAAGCGAAACAGCTGATCGGCAGAGAGAGGGGCAGGTGAAGTAGAGGTATCTGACATGGTGGTGTCCGGGCTGATCGCTGAACTGGAAAAAAGAGGTCGCTAGTTTACCTCAACGGGTCACGCTGTCGCATCCTCTTGCCCTGCTGGATGACTCACCCTAGAATAGCCGTACACTTTAGGGTGATAACCATGCGCTTCAGCCGAACACTGAATACCGGATTACTCTTGCTGGCCCTGGCCGTGATGATGCAGCGCATCGTGACGCCCTTTATGGTGCCGGTTTTGGTGGTGCATGAAAACGGCTATATCGAGATCTGTTCCTGGCATGGCGGGAGCGAGAGAATCCTGCTCGATGCTGATGGTCAGCCCATCTCCTCTGAACAACCCTTTTCCTATTGTCCTGAGTGTGCCTCGCCAAGCGGTCTGCTGCTGGCGATCACCCCCGAACTGACTGAACCCCTCTGGTTGGCCCTAAGCTCTGTGTTGTTGCCGAGCGCAGCACACCCGCCAATGGCCTATCTGGCCTTACCGCCGCCTTCACGCGCCCCACCCATCTGGTCCTGATCTGACGACTGTACTTCATTCCTTGTGTCCCGCTCATGTCCATGAGGTAGGGAGTGCAGTGCCAAGCTCATAGAAGGTGAGCAGGAGCCCAATCGCTCATGTCAGCTGCTCACTTTCTGCATTTTTATAAGACGGCGACCCCATCACCCTATTGAGGTGCGTTTGGCGCGGTCGTTTTGCAATCAGGATCAATACCATGCATTTTTCTTTGAGACATACCTTGGCGCGACCGAGTGGTTGGCGCTTGTCTTCTTTGAGTGTGGCGGTGGCTGCTGCGCTCTCTCCTGGGCTGGCGGTGGCCGACACCAGCACCGAATTGACGCCTTTGGTCATCAGTGGTCAATCCCTCTCTACCCAGACACTGGAAACCTGGCCGCGTACTGCGGATCGTCCTGCGGCTGATGCTGGGGATTGGTTGCGCCAGCAGCCCGGTGTCGATGCTAATCGCATGGGTGGGCATGGATTGGACCCAGTGATACGTGGCCTGGGCCAGAATCGGCTCAATATTCTGCTCGATGGTGCCTATGTTTTTGGTGGCTGTCCGAACCGAATGGACCCACCCACGGCCTATGCGCCGCTGCACTCCTATGATCTGGTCACACTGAGCAAAGGTGTCACCACGCTGCGCCATGGTCCGGGAGGATCAGGTGGCACGGTGGTTTTTGAGCGCACTCGACCCGAGCTGCATGCGTCCATCACCGGTGATCTCGGTGCTTACTACGCCAGCCAAGGCGATGCTTGGTCGAGCTTTGCACGGGTTGATCTGGGTGGCGAGCAGGGCTATCTGCGCGTATTCGGCGAATACAGCCAAGCCGACAACTATGAAGACGGCGCCGGACGCGAAATCTGGAGTGGCTATGAGACCACCCAAGGCGGCGTGATTTTGGGCTGGACGCCGAATCAACAGACCTGGCTGGAGTTCACCTATGAAGAAACCCGTGAACGCGATGTGAAGTTTGCTGGTGCGGGTATGGATTCCCCTGAAAGTGACAACCGCACTCTGGGTCTGCGCGGTGAATACCTCTGGTCACCGCTGTTGACCCTGTCTGGTAACCTGCACTACAGCCAGGTGGAGCATGTGATGGATAGCTTCTCCTTGCGACCTGCTTCCACTGGAAACCGTGTGCCCACGACTTCGGACACCCTCACCGGGCGTTTGATGGCCGAATATCAGCTTGGACCTAATCGGTTTACAGGCGGCGTGAATGTTATTCAGAATGAGCGGGATGCCACCTTTTATAACCCTGCTGGGGCGGCCATGTTTTTGATGTGGCCTGAAGTCACTCAGCGCACGAGCGGTGTGTTTGCCGAGGTGGAACACCTGATTGGCTCGAATAAACGTGCTTTTGCTGGTCTTCGTTTGGATTATGCTGAAGCCTCGGTCGATCGCGCTCATCGCCTGCCAGACAATGCCGGTCCAATGCCGCCTGCAATGCCGCCTGCAATGCCGCCTGCAATGCGCCAGCCGGCGCAGATTTATCAAAATGCTTACGGTATTACTGGCAATCTGGATCGTGAAGAATGGCTGACCGGTGCTTTTGTACGTTTTGAGCAGGATATCGGTGATTGGCAACGTGCTTTTATCAGCGTCAGCCGTAGTCAGCGGATGGGCGATGCCACCGAGATGTATCTAGCAAGACCCAACTGGATCGGCAATCCTGATTTGAACCCCGAAACCAGCCATCAATTGGATCTGGGCTGGCTAGGCCAAAGCCAAAGCTTCAACTATTCAGCGGTCGTTTTTGCCAACTGGGTCAGTGATTATATCTATCGTGATCAGGGGGCGATAGGCACCTATGACAACGCCAGCCACTACCGCAATATTCGTGCTGCGCTCTATGGCATCGAGCTAGAAGCGGCGCTGCGTTATGCCGAGCAGTGGGAAACCCGTGCTCAGCTCCATGCCATGCGGGGGGATAATCGCAGTGATGGTGGGGCGCTGGCGCAGATTTCGCCTTATTCAGGTCAGGTTTCTCAACACTGGATCAGTCCGCAATGGGAAGCCAGTGCCACGCTGCGTTTTGCCGCCAGTCAAGACAGGTTAAATCTGGCCGCCAGTGAGCAACCAACCGCAGGTTATGGGGTGGTGGATCTGAGCCTGTTGTGGCGTCCGGTCGCGCGTATTGAAGTGGCCACTGGGGTCAGCAATCTGTTGGATAAAAACTATGCCAACTTCATTAATCGCAATCGTGCCGCCAGTGATCCTTTGAATGTCGGAGAAGACGCCTATACAGAGACACTCACCGAGCCAGGCCGCAGCCTCTGGTTGAGCGGGCGTTATCGCTTCTGAAATAAGAGCGACCCCCTCATGTAGAGGGGGTCGTGATCAGTGCTGCCGGAGGTCAAGCCTCATCCTAGACCTTCAAGTAGCTCAAAATTCCCTTCGCGGCTTCGCGCCCTTCCCAGATGGCGGTCACCACCAGATCAGAACCGCGCACCATATCACCACCGGCAAAGACCTTCTCATTGCTGGTTTGGAAGGGGTGCTTGGCTTTCTCCGGTGCCTCCACCAAGCCCCACTGGTTGGTGTTGATCTGGTGCTGCTCAAACCAGTTGGCGGGGCTGGCTTGGAAGCCAAAAGCAACCAGCACTGCATCAGCAGGCAGAATTTCTTCTGAGCCAGGGACAATCTCAGGACGGCGGCGGCCCTTTTCATCTGGTTCACCCATTTGGGTGCGGACCACCTTTACGCCCTCGACCTTGCCTTCACCAACGATGGCGATGGGCTGGCGATTAAAGAGAAACTTCACCCCTTCTTCGCGCGCGTTTTCCACTTCTTTACGTGAGCCGGGCATGTTTTCTTCATCGCGTCGATAAGCGCAGGTTACGCTTTTGGCATTCTGGCGAATCGAGGTGCGGTTACAATCCATCGCGGTATCGCCACCACCGAGGACCACCACCTTCTTGCCTTCCATGCTGATATAGTCGGCTGGGTCCTTCTCAAACCCGAGGCAGCGATTGACGTTAGAAATCAAGAAATCCAGTGCCGGATAGACGCCAGGCAGCTGCTCGCCGGGAAAGCCACCCTGCATCGAGGTATAGGTGCCCATGCCCATAAACACCGCATCATAATCTTCCAGCAGCTGCGCCATAGTGACATCCTGACCTATCTCGGTATTCAGCCGGAATTCGATGCCCATGCCTTCGAAGATTTCACGACGGCGGCTCATCACTTGCTTCTCAAGCTTGAATTCAGGAATACCAAAGGTCAGCAGGCCGCCAATTTCAGGGTATTTATCAAAGACAACAGGTTTGACACCGTTGCGCACCAGTACATCGGCGCAGCCTAGGCCAGCTGGCCCGGCACCAATCACAGCGACTTTTTTATCTGTCCAGGTCACTTGGCTCATATCGGGCCGCCAGCCTTGAGCAAAGGCAGTTTCGGTGATGTACTTCTCGACTGAGCCTATCGTGACCGCACCAAAGCCATCATTCAGGGTACAGGCACCTTCACACAAACGATCCTGCGGGCAAACGCGGCCACAAACCTCTGGTAGCGTGTTGGTGCTATGGCACAGCTCTGCGGCTTCAAAAATATGACCGTCGGTGGCCAGTTGCAGCCAGTTCGGGATGTAGTTGTGAACAGGGCACTTCCACTCACAGTAGGGATTGCCGCAATCCAGGCAGCGATGCGCTTGCTGGCTGGCTTCTTTTGGCTCAAAAACATCATAGATCTCAATAAAGGCCTTTTTGCGCAGGCCAACAGGCTTTTTATTCGGATCTTTGCGTCCGACGTCCACAAATTGGAAGTCATTACTCAGGTTCGGATTGACTTGACGTGTCGCCATGATTTTTTCCTCAGCATCAATTCTTTATTCATCTGTCTCTTTTTTATTGCGCACTTTGACGTGTTGTTTTCAGCAGATCCGCCAGTTGTGCTGCCTTGGGCTTCACGAGCCAGAAGTGACGAATAAAGTCGGAAAACTCTTGCAGTATCTTGCGGCCCCAAGCGGACTGGGTGTGATCCACAAATTCCTGAATCAAGCTGCGAAGATGATTGCGGTAAGCCTCCATCTGCTCAGTATTGATACGGTGTAGATCGACCAGCTCATGGTTGTACTTATCCATAAAGCTGCGATCCAGATCCAGCACATAGGCAAAGCCGCCGGTCATCCCCGCACCAAAGTTATAGCCAGTATCGCCCAGCACACACACCAGACCCCCAGTCATATATTCGCAGCAGTGATCCCCAGCGCCTTCGACGATGGCAGTGGCCCCTGAGTTACGCACCGCAAAGCGCTCACCAGCGCGACCTGCAGCATAGAGATGACCACCAGTGGCACCATACAAGCAGGTGTTGCCCATAATCGAGGTTTTGTGGCTGGCAAAAGAACTGCCCTGAGGGGGAACCAGCACCAGCTTGCCGCCATTCATGCCTTTACCGACATAGTCGTTGGCATCGCCTTCAAGATAGAGATTGAGTCCCTTGGCATTCCAGACGCCAAAGCTTTGTCCAGCCACACCTTTCAGGTGCAGATTGATCGGCGCATCCTCTAATCCGGCATCACCATAGCGCTGCGCGATTTCACCAGAAATACGGGCACCGATTGAGCGATCGCAGTTGGTGATGGTGAAGCTAAAATCACCGCCGGTCTTTTGATCTAATGCCTGGCGCAGTTCTACCACCATCCGCTCGGCTAATTCAGCCTGATCAAAAGGCTGGTTGCGGTTAATCTGGCAGAACTGAGGGGCATCCGCTGGCACAGCATCGTTAAACAGCAGACGGTTTAGATCTAACTGGCCCTGACGTGAGGTGCTGCCGTCAATCACATCCAGCAGATCCACGCGCCCAATCAAATCAGTTAGCTTGGCCACACCCAGCTCAGCGAGGATTTCGCGCACTTCTTCAGCAATAAAACGGAAGTAGTTTTTGACCATCTCGACCGTGCCACGGAAATGTTGTTCGCGCAGTTGATCATCCTGCGTGGCCACACCGGTGGCGCAGTTGTTGAGGTGGCAAATACGCAGGTATTTACAACCCAGTGCCACCATCGGCGCGGTACCAAAACCAAAGCTCTCTGCACCTAAAATCGCGGCCTTGATCACATCCAAACCGGTTTTCAAACCACCATCGGTCTGCAGGCGGATTTTATCGCGCAGCTTGTTGATACGCAGGGCCTGCTGGACTTCAGCCAAGCCGATCTCCCAAGGAGAACCCGCATATTTGATCGAAGTCAGCGGCGAGGCGGCGGTGCCACCATCATAGCCAGAGACAGTAATCAAATCGGCATAAGCCTTGGCCACGCCGGTGGCGATGGTGCCGATACCTGGCTCTGAAACCAGCTTCACTGAAACCTGCGCCTTGGGGTTAACCTGTTTCAGATCGAAAATCAGCTGGGCTAGATCTTCAATCGAGTAGATATCATGATGCGGTGGTGGCGAGATCAGTGTGACACCCGGTACCGCATGACGTAGGCGCGCAATCAGGGCATTCACCTTGCCGCCGGGCAGCTGGCCGCCCTCACCAGGCTTGGCACCTTGTGCCACCTTGATTTGCAGCACTTCTGCATTCACCAGATAAGCCGGAGTGACACCAAAGCGCCCTGAGGCAATCTGCTTGATCTTGGAGGATTTGAGCGTGCCATAGCGCGCTGGGTCTTCGCCGCCTTCACCTGAGTTAGAACGCGCGCCCAGCTCATTCATCGCTTGGGCAAGGGCCTCGTGCGCTTCAGGAGAGAGGGCACCGAGGGACATGCCTGCCGAATCAAAGCGTGGCAGCAGTTCTTCAACACTTTCGACCTGATCCAAAGACAGCGGCTGGTCGGCCTTTTTCAGTTGGAGTAGATCGCGCAGGGTCGCGACGGGGCGCTCGTTAACCAGCTTGGCAAAACGCTTCCACGCACTATAGCTGCCTGTTTGCACTGCCTCTTGCATCGCCTTAACGACATCTGGGTTATAGGCATGGTATTCGCCGCCATGCACATACTTGAGCAGGCCGCCTTGAGAGATTGGCACTGAGGCGCGTTCCGCTTGTTCGGCTAGCAGCTCTTGATCCAGCTGCAAGTCAGCAAAGCTGGCGCCCTGAATACGGCTGGCCACGCCCTTGAAGCACAGCTCAACGATCTCATCATTCAGACCTATGGCCTCAAATAGCTGCGAGCCACGGTAAGAGGGCAGTGTCGAGATGCCCATTTTGGACAGAATTTTCAGCAACCCTTTTTGGATGCCCTTGCGATAGGCGCGCCGAGTCTCGCCGGGCTCACCTTGCAGTTCACCGCTGCGATGTAGATCAGCGATGACCTGATAGCTCAACCAAGGATGGATCGCTGTCGCACCAAAGCCAAACAGCACTGCCATATGATGAGAATCGCGCGCCCAGCCGGTATCAACAATAATATTGGCATCACAGCGCAGCCCTTTGGCCATCAAACGATGATGCACCGCACCCGTGGCCATCAGTGCATTGATGGGCAGCCAGCCAGATTGCAGCTGACGATCAGAGAGCACCAAAAGCACCTTGCCTGCACGCACAGCATCTTCTGCTTGTTGGCAGAGGTGTTCGATGGCCTGCTTTAACCCCATCTGCTGCGGATCAAATTCCAGCGCCAAAATCTGCTCTTCAAAGCCAGGGCGAGGATCTTCGACCAAGGACTGGAATTTACGCGGTGACAGTACCGGAGTGGTCAGAATGATCCGGTTGGCATGCTCAGGGCGTTCATCAAAGACATTCATCTCGCGCCCGATACAGGTTTCAAGCGACATCACGATCGCTTCACGCAGTGGATCAATCGGCGGGTTGGTCACCTGCGCAAACTTCTGGCGGAAGAAATCGGCGACATGGCGCACCTTCTGCGAGAGTACCGCCATCGGGGTATCATCGCCCATTGAACCTACGGCTTCCTGGCCGCTTTCTGCCAGCGGGCGCAACACCTGATTGCGCTCTTCAAGGCTGATGTTGAACAGCTTCATCTGGCGAGTCAGCTCTTTCTTCTCCAGCACCTCAAAGCGGGGGCCAGTTTCAGTGAGGGTAGACTCTAAATAGGTGGACTGTTCACGCAGCCACTGTTTGTAAGGCTGTGAGACCTTCAGCTGATCATCGACATCCTTGGTATGCAGAATATCGCCAGTTAAGGTATCAATCGCCAGAATTTGTCCTGGCCCGACACGGCTTTTATAAATCACGTCTTCGGGCTGGTAATCCCAAACGCCCACTTCAGAAGCCAGAGTGACATAGCCATTTTTGGTCATCACAAAACGTGCAGGACGCAGACCGTTACGATCCAGCATACACAAGGCATAACGACCATCGGTCATCACCAGTCCGGCAGGGCCATCCCAGGGTTCCATGTGCATCGAGTTAAATTCGTAGAAGGCGCGCAGATCACCATCCATGGTTTGGACATTCTGCCAAGCTGGTGGAATCATTTTGCGCACGGCACGAAAGAGGGGCATATCGCCGGTCAGCAGCACTTCAAGCATATTGTCCATGCTGGAAGAATCTGAGCCTTCAGTGTTGACGACCTTATCGAGGGTTTCGATATCAGGGAGCCATTCGTTTTTGAAGTTCTTTTTACGCGCATTGGCCCAGTTGCGGTTGGCCTCAATGGTATTGATCTCACCATTGTGGGCCAGATAGCGAAAGGGTTGGGCCAGATGCCATTTGGGATCGGTATTGGTGGAGAAGCGCTGGTGGAAAACACAGATCGCGGTTTCCATGCGCTCATCGGCCAGATCCAGGTAGAAATGAGGCAGATCGACCGGCATGGTGAGGCCCTTGTAGGAGAGCACCTTGCTAGATAAAGAAGCGACATAAAAAGCCTCATCGCTTTTCATCACCATTTCAGCGCGACGTCGTGCCATAAAAAGCTTTACGCCGAGTTCTTTTTCTTCCATGCCCTCTGGGGCATTGACGAAGATCTGCTCAAAGCGCGGCATGCAGGCCAGCGCGATTTCGCCACAGACAGCAGGATTGGTTGGCACCTCACGCCAGCCCAGCACTTCCAAGCCCTGAGCATAGAGCTGCTGCTCTAAAGCCTGCTTGCCTTTTTGGTAGGTGGCATTGTCCTGCGAGAGAAAGACCATACCGACGGCATAGCGCTCACTCAGTTCGGCATGAAACAGCTTTTTGGCCTCTGCGCGTAAAAACCCGTCCGGCTTTTTGATCAACAGGCCACAGCCATCCCCTGTTTTACCATCGGAGGCAATGCCCCCACGGTGCGTCATGCAGGTCAGGGATTCAATGGCTTTTTTGAGCAGGTCGTGACTGGCTTCGCCGTGGACTTGTGCCATCAGGCCAAAACCACAGTTGTCTTTAAATTCTCCAGGACGATACAAGCCTGGCTGTTTTGGTGCATCTAGCTGTTTTGGTGCAGAGGAGGCAGAGTGAGGCGTGAAGGAGTTCATAAGCGGGTCTCTCTTGTGCATCTAGTTATGCAAAATCGGCATTACCTATGCCGTTTTTATCTTTCTTGGGCTCATCTTACACGCGCAGGTGGACGAAAAACAAACAAAAAAATCAATGAAAAGTAAAAAAATACGCCTTTTGCAAACCATTAGGAATTGATCCAAGCAGATTGATTCTTTTTGGTTATCTTTTTGGTGGTTTTGAACCCAAATGGTGCGCTTGACATAAATGCACTTTTTTTGTGCAAGAAAGGCTGAGGTATGAGAGAGGCCAAAAGGAGAGGGCACGAAACAAAAAAGCCGCTGCAAGACAGCGGCTCAGAGAAGGGGATGGAGCTTAGCGACTACGCAGATCGTTTTGTATGCTGGCAAAGCTTCGCGCCCAAGGGCGTTGATTTCTGAGTGCCTCGGGCAGGTTAGGTATGGCCGCGACAGCAGCGTCTCGGTTGGCATAGTCACCATACACCACCACAAACCAGGGATTGCCCTGATAGCGGCCTTCAAAGTAGACCAAGCCAGATTGATTGGCCTGCTGAATAAACTGGCGCACACTGGCTTCTTCCAAGCTGCCCATCATTTGCAAGGCAAAGTGATTCGGATTGCGCTCCATGAGCCAGGCCTCACGCTTCAGTCCTTGGTTCTGAAAGCCTGCTGGCTGTTCAGCGGCGCTGGGGGCGGGGCGGGTTTCTGTCCTGGCCGCTGGGGCAGGTGGCGTTGCAGCTTGGGTGACCTCGGCAGGGGCAACTGGCTGCAGTGGTTCAGGTGGGCGGCTGGAGCTGGGTGGCGCATCATCTGGTGAATCCATTGGCGCACTTGCCGTTGCAGGCTCGGGTTCTGGCTCTGTGGTCGCAGGGGCTGGCGCAGCGTCAGTCAGATCCACCTGTGCAGGTTCGGCCAAGGCAGGCAGATCGAGATTGTTGATCTCTGCCCAGTTTTGTTGGCGCACTTCCTGTGAGCGGCTGATCAGGCTGGTATCGGGTGTCGGGGTCGAGAAAAGACGATCCTGATACAAGAAAACCAGGGTGAGTAACGCCAAGCCCCCGACAGCGGCCCCTATGGGTATCCAAGGCAGTGGTTTGGCTGGTTTTTTGGGTGTGCTTTTTTTCTGCGCCACTGCTTTTTTAGCGGGTGGCTTTTCGGCCGCTAAGGCGATGTCCTGCGTGGGAGCTGCTGGCTGGTTTTGTGTTGCCTTGAGTTCTTCAACGATGCCTGTATTTAAAAAGCCGGGCAGGCCACGGGCTTTTTTATAGACACGCATAAACTGCTGATCATCCAGCGGCAGATGGTCGATACCGACGCTATGGCAGCGGTGTTCGAGATAGCCACGGGCTTCGACTTCAGACAAGGCATGCAGCGGCAGATGATGGCCTGCGGCTTCAAAGCGGCTCGCGTTGGGTTCACTACTGAGGCGTTGAAATAAATCATGGCGACCAAACAGCGCAATATGCGGACGGCGTTGATCTGGCGTGGTATTGGCCAGATCGAGCAGGATGTCGAGTGCATCTTGTTCAAGCAGTTCAGCATCATCAATGACGATCAGGCAGCTGCCGCCTTCTTCATTCAGCTGGGCGCTAAAATCACGGATCGCATTGCAATAGTCTTCGGCTTCGGCGCGTGGCGGAATAACCAGATCCAATTGGTGGGTTAACTGAGTCAGTAGTGAGTTGGCCTGAGCGACCTGTTCGCCACGCAGACTGGTGGCCACCACGCCTGAATCGATTTGATTCAGCAGGCGCTGTTTAAGATGGCTCTTACCGCTGCCTTCAGGGCCGGTGAGGAGTAAAAAGAGATTGCTGTAGCGGCTTAGGTGCAGCAGCAGATCCAGGTGCTTACCATGTTGGCGGCCCGGATAAAAGACCGCAGAATCCTGTACATGGCTCAGCAGTTGCGAAAAATCTGTTGGGGTTGAATCACCACCCAGTGATGGTTCCCAAGATTGCATACGGGTGACTCCCTCAGTCGATATAGCCTCAGATCCAAATACACTATACGAGGCGGGGCGCTAGAGTGAATGCGCCTTGGATAAAGCTTGGCTTTTTTCTAATGCAGAAGCAAGACAAGCGTGGAGATGATCATGTGCTGTCAGAGTGACCAGTTCGGCTTGCCCTAAGCGGCGCAATAATACCAGTCTCAGCTCACCATCAATATTCTTTTTATCCACAGCCATCGCGCGCAAGAAGGCATCGACTGTCATGGATGGCGGCGGCAGGATTGGAAGTTGGGCTGCCTGAAGCAACGCCTTGGTTCGCTCAAGATCTGCACTACTGATCCAGCCCAAACGCTGCGATAAATCAGCAGCCAAGGCCATACCACAACCCACGGCCTCACCGTGTAACCACTCACCGTAGCCCATTTCGGTTTCGATCGCATGGCCAAAGGTATGGCCAAGATTGAGGAGTGCGCGCACGCCACCTTCGCGTTCATCCTGGGCAACTATCTGCGCCTTACAGCGACAGGAGCGTACGATGGCTTCGGCGAGCAGACGTTGATCGCCTTGCATCAGCTTGGGCAATTGCACTTCTAACCATTCCAGAAAGTCTAGATCGCCCAGCAGACCATATTTGATGACTTCTGCCATACCGGCGGCCAGTTCACGCGGGGGCAGTGTTTGCAAAGTCAGCGTGTCTGCCAAGACCAGTTTGGGTTGCCAGAAGGCACCCAGCATATTCTTGCCCAATGGGTGATTGACGCCCGTTTTGCCACCCACAGAGGAGTCCACCTGTGACAGCAGCGTGGTGGGCAGCTGGATAAAGTTGACGCCACGTTGATAGCAGGCTGCTGCAAAGCCAGTCATATCGCCAATCACACCACCGCCGAGTGCAATCAAGGTGGCGCGCCGATTAAAACCAGCTTCGAGCAGGCGGTCCCAGATCAATTCAAGATGACGCAGATCTTTATAGGCTTCACCATCAGGCAGAATGCATTCCTCGATCTTGAGTTCAGGCTTGGCCTGCTGTAAAGCCGTTCGCACTGTGTTGAGATACAAAGGAGCAATGGTTGTGTTGGTGACGATCAGCACTTGCTGGCCATGGATGTGGGGCAGCAGCAGATCCGCGCGCTGCAGCAGCTCAGCGCCGATGTGAATAGAATAGCTGCGCTCACCTAAATCAAGATGTAAGGAAAGCAGGTCTTGCAGGTTAGGCATGATCATGATCCTGAAATAACTTATTGGGCGCCGAGGGTTGTCAGATCCAGTTCGAGCAGGCGTTGTTTGATATCCATCATCACTTGCCGTGGCGGCCGCTGGTCAGTATCAATAATGAGGTGGGCCGTGGCTTGATACAAGGGTTCGCGTTCTTCGCGTAGCTGTGCCAGTTTCGCTTTAGGGTCGGCTGTTTGTAAAAGTGGGCGATGGCGATCTTTGCGTGTGCGTGCAAGTTGTTGCGTGAGTGTGGTGCGAAGGAAAATCACGACGCCGCGTTCACGCAGGTGCTGACGGTTCTCAGGGCGCAAAATAGCCCCGCCACCTGTTGCCAGGACGATGCCTTCTTGTTGAGTGAGCTCATCGATCATCTGCGCCTCGCGTTCACGAAAACCAGCCTCACCTTCGAGATCAAAAATCCACGGGATGCTGGCGCCACAGCGTTCTTCAATGACCAGATCAGAGTCGTAGAAAGGGCGTTTAAGGTCCGCAGCCAGTAATCGGCCTAGAGTGCTTTTGCCAGCACCCATTGGGCCGATCAGGAAGATACTTTGGGTTGTCAGCCTAGGCTGCACATCGGGCATGGGCCACCTCTGATTAACGATGAAGCCAGCTTGGTCAGGCTCAAGGCACAGAAGATGCTCTGGCCTTGATGCTGGGTTCCAATCGACCCTGCCAAATCAGCGTTGATCAGTCACACAACGCCCCACTAGTTTCTGGCAAGAGAAGAATTGACAAGTCTTGGAGTAATAAAGATCAGCAATTCTACGTTTTCCTGTCGCTGAATGGAATGGCGAAACAGCCAGCCAATGATAGGCAGGTCGCCAAGGAAGGGAGTTTGTGATTTTTGAGTCAGGTTTTGCGTGGTGTAGATCCCCCCGATCGCCAGTGTGCTGCCGTTTTCAATCAAGACCTGGGTTTCAACGGCATTGGTGTTGATGACTGGCCCAGCATCCGTCGTATCCTGAGCACGGCTGTCATTATTGACGCGCAGGTTGAGTGCGATGCGCCCATCACCGACATTTTGTGGGGTCACTTCAAGGCGTAGTTCAGCTTGACGGAAGTTGGTGGTGACATTGCCGTCGCCATCGGTGACCTGATAAGGGATTTCTTCACCTGAACGAATCACGGCCATATGACGATCTGAGGTCATCACGCGGGGTTGAGAGATGACTTCACTGCGGTTTTCTGTTTCCAATGCAGCCAGTTCAAGATCAAGAATAAAGTTATTGCTGACAAAGCCAAAGGTGGCACCGGTGGAGGGATTGTAAGATCCACTCGATCCACGGCGGCCTGTCAGACTGGTATCCAGTTCGAGTGCGCGTCCCAGAGACGGGTTGCCGGTAATCTCTTGTGAGCCGCTACCACCGCTGACCCGCCCTCCACTCCAGTTGATGCCGAGCTCATCGCTGGCCCCACTGCGCGCGACCACAATACGCGCTTCGATCATGATCTGTTCCACAGGCACATCAAGGCGCTCAACGATGGCTTGAATACGATCGAGCTGCTCCTGAGTATCGCGGATATAGAGTGTATTGGTGCGTTCATCAACTAGCAGCTGCCCACGATCACTCATAAAACGTGGATTGCGATTGCTGCTCACTGGCGCTGGGGCTTCTCCGGGACGATAGCCCAGCGCAGCGGCAAACTGCTGGTTGTCCACACTGGGTGCCGCTTCATCAAGCAAAAAGCGTCTTAAGCCTGCTGCATCGGCGTAGCGAATACGGATAAAGCGTTCTTCAAGTGGCGCGAGTCCCTCGGCAGCTCGCGCGGCTGCGCTTTCCTGCTCGGCCAGTTGTGCCAGCTCATTGGCTGGAGCCACATAGAGCACATTCCCTGTCTGGCGACTGGCGAGGTTTTGGGTGGTGAGAATTAAATCCAGTGCTTGATCGGATGGGATGTCTTCTAAACGCAGGCTGATACTACCGCTCACGGCAGGGCCAGCGATCAGATTTAATTCGAGTTCTTCGGCAATTAAGGTCAGCAGTTGGCGGACAGGAATCTCTTGGAATTGAAAGCTCATCCGCTCGCCTGTGTAACGAAAGCGACGTTGTGTGCTGGTTGCTTCAGCGTCAGTGATGCGTGATAAATCCAGTATCCATTGTTGATTGAGTTGAGAAATCACATGATGCATGGGCTCTTGCAAGGTCAGACTGACCCGCCCTGCCTCTTGTCCTTGTGACAGCGCAATCTGGGTGACCGGTGTGGCAAAGTCTCGCGCATCAAATTGATTCAGCAAGGCTGATTCAATCTGGGTGTGTGCAAACTCCACTTGAAGCTCACCCTGATCTGTCTGGCTGAGCTGTGCCTGGGGTGGTGTGCCAGCAAAAGTCAGCAGTAACCTTGCCTGGCCTGTGCCAGTACGTTGGAAATCCATACTGGTGATTTGGTGCTGGGCCAGCAGTTGGCTGCTCAGCAGAAAACAAACCAGCAAGCAGGTGCCTTGGGCAAACTGACGAAGACGAGGCGCTATCAAATACGGCATAAGGTATCCTACCGAGCAATATGAAGGTGATTTTCTCTTTCCTGCCACTGGCCCTGAGCGTTCATATAAAGCTCAGTCAGTGTCAGCCCTTGGGCGTCAATTCTGGTGATGCGTCCGTGATTGCGTCCCATATAATCGCCTCGACCCACTGAGTGCAGTTGTCGGTCTGGGGCCAGAATCAGTGCAGTGAGTTGTCCACGACGTTCGATAATGCCGCTTAAGCGCAGCTGCTCTAGCGTCCAGTTTTCCAGCACTTCGGGTTTTCGTTCCAGATCTGGCATTAAGCCAGATGCGGCTTGGGCCAGATTGAGGCTGACAGGCTCTCGGCTGGATTGAAAGGGGTCGCGGGCACTGGCTTGATGATAATGGCGCACTTCAATCTGGGGGATCTCAGGCAGTGGATCGATCCGGCCTTGAGGGCGCGCACGCATGGCATCAAGCTCAGCCTGCAAGGCTTCTATTTGTGGTGATGGGCCACAGGCAGCCAGGCTGAATAGACTCAGTAGCAATAAGAATCTGGGCAGTGTTAGGCGAGAAGACTGAATGATGTGCCTGTTCATGGCGTGCCTCCTTGGTCCTCTGGCGCATCATAGCGATAGGTTTTGGCTTGCAAAGAGAGGGTGAGCTTTGGAGCTTGTGCCGTTGCGGGCTGCAACTGGAAATCATGCAAGGTAATGACACGATTCAGCTGGCTGATGCCTTCAATAAAGGTCGCCAGCTGGTGATAACCACCTCGCACACGGATCTCAAAGGGCAGCTCGGCATAGAAGTCGCCGCGAGTCTCGGGGCGCAGCTCCAAGGCCAAGACCTCTAAGGACTGTTGATCAGCCTGGCGCTGAATATCTTCCAGTAGGCGTGGCACTTCACTGGCTGCTGGTAGCTGGTCAAGCAGATGATCGAGTCGTTCTTCGATTTCAGCCATCTGTGCACGATAGGCCGGAAGGTGGGCCGCCTGAAAGGCTTTTGACTGATAAGCCTGTAAAAGGCGGGCTTGTTCGGCCTGCATCTGCTCTAGTTGTTCATTGTTCTGGCTGATCACCAGCCAATGAGCGGCAAAGGTGGTCAGGCCCAGTATCAGCAGCAGAGAAAAGATTTTGACTAGATCAGGCCACTGGCCTGCGCGCTGTAAATCAAGATCATCTGCATCCATGCGCTTAAGCGCGCGCAGCTGGCCAGCAAACCAATGGCGTAATTGGCTAAGATGCTGGTTCATCCGCTGCCTGAGGGTCGCAAGGTTCATAGGAGATCCGTTCATCAGAATGCAAGTGGAACCATCATGTTAAAACGGTGGCTGAGGGTGTTTTCTTCCGCATTGATGCTACGCAAAAGTGGAGCGCGGAAAGCCTCTTGGGACTCGAGTTGGCGCATCCAGGCTGATAAAGCGGGTGTTGGATAAACCCTGCCTTGGAGCTGTAGCTCACGCCCCTGACGACGAGCGGCTGTGAGCTGCACACCGTCATGGTTGCTGGCGGCCAGCTGATCAAAGATATCGAGTGTTTGAAAACGATGTGCCTGCAAGCCCTCAATCACCTGGATACGATGCAGCAGTGTGTCCTTCTTTTGTCGCAACTGGACGACTTCAGCAATTTCAAGATCCAGGATCCGTGTGTTTTGTTGAATCATCTGGTTTTCTTGGGTCAGCGCCGCCAGGGCTTGTTGACTTGAATAGTAGGCCAGGCCACTGATCAACAGCCCCAGCAGACAAGCCATCAGGCTGAGTTGGGTGAATTGTTTCTGGCGTTTTTCGCGTCGTTCTTCACGCCAGGGGCGCAGGTTAATACCTTGATTCATTAATTAGACCTCCATTCTCATCGCCAGCCCACAGGCCACCATCATTGCCGGAGCATCCTGTGCCAGCGCTTGCGCATTGACGTTTTCACCCAGCGTCATTGTGGCGAAAGGGTTGGCGAGACTGGTCGGGCTGCCCAAATAGTCTTGAGCCAGCTCGGGCAGGCCCTCAATAGCTGACGAACCACCGGCCATAATCAGGTGGTCAATATCATGGTAAGAGGTTGATGAATAAAAGAGTTGCAGCTGCCGCTCGATCTGTTGCACCGCAGCCTGCTTAAAGGGCAGCAGAATCTCACTGTCATAATCGGCGGGTAGCTGCCCTGTTTTCTTGGCGTATCCCGCTTCTTCACGTGAGAGGCCATAGTGGCGCTGAATTTCATCAGTGAGCTGCTTGCCCCCAAAGATCTGATCACGGCTGTAGATGATTTCGCCATCCTTCAAAATATTGAGGGTGGTGAGCGTGGCACCGATATCAGCAACGGCAATCAAAGAGCGCTCTGGTGCGGGTGGTAGCTGGCCGACCAGCAGTTGAATGGCCCGTTCAATCGCATAGTTCTCCACATCAATGACAGTGGATTCCAGTCCGGCGGCTTCGAGCACTTGGTCGATGGAGCTGGTGATCTCCTTACGACAGGCCACAACTAAAACCGGCTGTTGCTCATCATCTGGGTTAAGTGGAGGCAAGCGTTGAAAGTCGATCGCCACTTCATTCAGCGGGTAGGGAATATGCTGGTCCGCTTCAATCATGATTTGGGCTTCTATCTCATCATCATTGAGATGGCGGGGGAGGCTGAGTGTACGTGTAATCACCGCCGCCGTTGGCACAGCAACAGCCGTACGTAGCGTGCTGGGGTGGGTGCGATCGATGACCTTGCGAATGCTGCGCGCGACGGAGCGAGGATCCTTGATGCGTCGATCACTGACGGCGGCATTATCGAGCGGTGCGACGCCATAACTGGCCACCTTGTAGCGTGAGCCGGCAGGATGAATTTCAAGTAGCTTGACAGCAGAAGCCGAAATATCCAAGCCAATCAAAGGCTTGTTTTTTGGCTTCCAGAATAGAGGGGAGGGCATCCTGAACGGCATAGTCAAACTCTTTTGGGTCAGTAATCGAGTCACTTGATTTTCCATCCCTGGGTGGGGATGGCTTGCAAAGAGAGAGGAGCAAACATCACCACGAACACCCTCCTTGGTATCAAGCATCTGCTAAGTGGTTAGTGCAATCAGAGCATCAAGGCTTTTTTATAGGTTGATGTTGATTGGTTTGTATCAGATTGTAATGAGTGTTGCAATCCTTTGCACTGAGCCGTATCAAGACTTATTGCTGAACTGTTGCACAATCGCAGATGTCTTCATTGGGGCTTTCAGGCAAAATAGCCATCGACATGACAAGCTAAGGATGACTGAAACTTCACTGGAGTAGCCATGAGGCTAATCAAGAATTTATTTAAAACACTCTTTTGGTTGGGGCTGGCCGGTGCCAGTTTGGGTGCGGTGTGGGCATTTGCCATCGTGCTCTATTTTTGGCCGGGCTTGTCCGATGAGGTGGCGCAGTTGCAGGATGTGGAAACCATGCTGGCTGAGCAGTTGGAAATGCCTTTGCGTATTTATAGCGCAGAGGGCGAATTAATCGCCGAGTTTGGTGAGCATCGGCGGCGGCGTATTCACTATGATGCGATCCCGCGCACCTATGTTCAGGCCTTGCTGGCGGCAGAGGATGCCAACTTTTATGACCACCCAGGCGTGGACATTCGTGGGTTATTGCGTGCTTCTGTGCAGCTGGCGAATACAGGGCAGATTCAATCGGGTGGTTCGACCATTACTATGCAGGTGGCGCGGAACTATCTACTGACGCGAGATCGGACCTTTGCACGTAAGATTCGTGAAATTCTGTTGTCCTTGCGGATGGAGCAGCTGCTCAGTAAAGAGCAGATCCTTGAACTCTATGTGAACAAGATTTATCTGGGGAATCGTGCTTATGGGATCGTCGCGGCGGCCGAGGTTTACTATGGGCTGCCATTAGAAGAGCTCAGCTTGGCGCAGACAGCGATGATTGCCGGTCTGCCCAAAGCGCCTTCTGCCTACAACCCACTCGCCAATCCTCAGCGTGCGTTGATCCGCCGTAACTGGATTCTATCGCGCCTTTATGGCCTTGGGCAGTTAGATGATGCCAGCTATGAGCAGGCCCTGCGTGCGCCAATTACAGCGCGTTTTCATCCGCCTGAGCGAGATTTGGATGCGCCCTATGTTGCCGAGGCTGCTCGTTTAGAAGCGCTGGCTTTGTTTGGTGATCAAACCTATACCCGCGGTTTGCATGTCTACACTTCAATTCAAGCTGAGCAACAGCGCGCAGCCAACCGAGCGATTAACCAAGGCATCTTGGATTATGACCAGCGTCGCGGCTGGCGAGGTGTTGAACGCAGTGATATCCCGCTGGTTGAAGAAACCAGCCAGGATCTGGATGCGGATGCGCTGGCTGAGCTGGAAGCCACTGAATCCGGTATGGCCGATATTCGCCAAGCGTTGGTTGATCCACGTGCTGAGCGCTTGCGTGCTGAGCTGGGTGTGGATGTCAGCAGCTGGTTGCGCGTCTTGGATCGCACGCGCGTGGTTGGTGAGTTACAACCGGCTATCGTACTTGAATCCAGTGCAGAAGAAATTCGTGCACTGGCACGCGGAGGGCAGGTCGTGACACTGCCCAGCGCTGCTTTTAGCTGGGCGGGGCGTTACCACTCGCCCTTCTGGAAAGATCGCAATCCCTTGCCGGGCCATCGTTTAGCCAGTCGTGGTGATTTGATCCGCTTGCGTCCGAATGATGATCCTGATTTACCCTGGGTTTTGGCCCAGCTGCCTCGATTGGAAGCAGCGCTGATCGCGCATGACACCGCGACGGGGCAGATTACCGCGATGGTCGGTGGATTTGATTTTAATCAAAGCCGTTTTAATCGTGCCCAGCAGGCCGATCGTCAGGCAGGCTCGGTCTTTAAGCCTTTTATTTATCTTGCAGCCTTAGAGCGAGGTTATACCCCGGCGACGATTATCAATGATGCGCCGATCGTGTTTGAAGATGCTCAGTTAGAAGAAGCCTGGCGGCCCCGTAACTCCAGCGGCACCTTCTATGGACCCACGACGCTGAGAGAAGGCTTGTTCCGATCGCGCAATCTGGTCTCGATTCGTGTTTTAGAGTATGTCGGTATTCGCCCAGCTTTGCAGTATCTGGCTCGCTTCGGATTTGAGACAGAGAGCTTTGCACGTGATCTTTCGCTGGCCTTGGGCAGCGCAGTCGTGACACCAGAGCAGATGAATCAGGCCTATGCTGCCTTAGCCAATGGTGGCTATGCGGTGCATTCGCATCTGATCACTCGGATTGAAGACAGTGATGGCGAGATCCTTTTTCAGCCGATTCAACCGCGTGTGTGCCGTAATTGCAGCGCAGAGCAAACCACGCTGCGTCTACAAGGGCGCGAGTATCCGGTTGCTGAACGCATCGCCGATGAGCGCGCGGTCTTTACGATGCATTCGATCCTGCGTGATGTGATCGATGATGGCACAGGCCGGCGGGCACAGGTTTTAGAGCGGAGTGATCTGCGTGGCAAAACAGGCACCACCAATGATCTGCGTGATACCTGGTTTGCAGGTTTTAATCGTGATCTGGCGGTGACGGTGTGGGCTGGTTTTGATCAGCCTTCTTCAACCGGTGAATATGGCGCCAACCTCGCGCTGCCGATGTGGATTAACTTTATGCGTGTGGCGCTGGCAGGCGAGCCAGAGCGTGAGATGGAGCGTCCGCCTGGCATGGTGACCGTCAGGATTGATCCCACAACTGGTGAGCGTGCTCGCCCTGGTGCGGCCGGAAGTGTCTTTGAGGTTTTCTATCAAGAAAGAGCCCCTGCACCCTTAACCAGCGACCCGGTGCGTCCTACGGAGCCAGATGGCTCGCCAGCTGAAGCTATCTTCTCCGCACCGGAAGCCTTGTTTTAATTCAAGATCCAGCCCCTTGCTCTGGGGTTGCGTGCTGGTGCTGATGCCAGAGCAGGGATGTCTCAAGAAAAGGGCCGCTCAGGCATCAGCCAGCAATAAAAACCAGCAATAAAAAAAGAGACCCGAAGGTCTCTTTTTTTGTGGCTCAACGGCATGAAAACTTAGTTGCCGTAGACGTCCTGAATGCTCTTCAGTGGGTAGTGTGCTGGATAGGGGAGGCGTGCTACACCGCTATCTACCGCTGCCTTAGCAACAGCGCTTGACACCGCACCTAACAGACGCGCATCCATAGGCTTGGGAATAATATAGTCTGGGCCAAAGCTTAAGGATTCCAGCTCATAGGCATCCAGTACTTCCTGAGGCACAGGCTCTTTGGCCAGATCTTTCAACGCATTAACAGCAGCGACTTTCATCTCTTCATTGATGGCTGAAGCGCGGACATCTAAAGCGCCACGGAAGATGAAAGGGAAGCCCAGTACGTTGTTGACCTGGTTTGGATAGTCAGAGCGGCCAGTTGCCATCATCACGTCATCGCGCGTGGCGTGGGCCAGCTCAGGTGAGATTTCTGGATCAGGGTTGGAGCAAGCAAAGACGATGGGGTTGGCTGCCATCTTCTTGAGCTGCTCTGCGCTGAGCAGATCAGGGCCAGACAGACCAACAAAGACATCCGCGCCATCAATCGCATCATCAAGAGTGCGCTTGTCGGTGTCATTCGCGAACATGGCTTTGTATTGATTGAGATCATCACGGCCAGAGTGAATAACGCCCTTGCGATCCAGCATATAGATGTTTTCACGCTTCATACCGCAAGCGACCAGCAGCTTCATACAAGCAATAGCAGCCGCGCCCGCGCCTAGGCACACAATCTTGGCTTCTTCGATCTTTTTGTTGGCCAGTTCAAGCGCATTGATCATGCCCGCAGCGGTCACGATTGCCGTACCATGCTGGTCATCGTGGAAGACAGGAATGTTGCACTGCTCGATCAGGGTGCGTTCAATTTCAAAGCACTCAGGTGCCTTGATGTCTTCGAGGTTGATGCCGCCATAGGTATCAGCAATGCGTGCGACGGTATCAATAAAGGCTTGTGGGCTTTCAGCGTTGACTTCAACATCCACTGAGTTGATGCCAGCAAAGCATTTGAACAGCACGCCCTTGCCTTCCATAACGGGTTTTGACGCCAGTGGGCCAAGATTACCTAGGCCAAGAATGGCGGTGCCATCAGAGATCACAGCCACCAGGTTGCCCTTGCCAGTGTACTTATAAGCCAGTTCTGGATCTTTGGCGATTTCACGCACAGGCTCAGCAACACCTGGGCTATAAGCGAGAGCGAGGTCTTTGGCCGTGGCAGTGGGTTTGGTCAGTTCAACGCTGAGTTTGCCGGGGATGGGCAGAGCATGATAATCCAACGCTGCTTGTTTCTTATCTTGAGACATGAAGTTATTCACTATATAAAAAGTTTGAAAAAAAGAGAGGTTTGAACCTGCCATCCAGTGGGCTTGTGGCGATGCTGAACAGAGGTTTAACTAAGGTCTAATGAGCATATATAAAAATGCACTGGCCCACAAGCGGCGAAGTGTCGCCAGCGCGAGGCTTCTTTCTTCTCTGTTCTTTTTGGTTGAGTGAATAACCTTGAAGTCAGTCAAAAGACGAAAAAAAACCAGAAGCTGGGCTTCTGGTCTTGATCTCACCGGCGAAGGTGGATTACTTGGTGCTGCGGTTGCCGAAACGCTTAGAGAAGCGCTCAACACGACCACCAGTGGTAGCTTGCTTCTGCTTACCAGTGTAGAAAGGGTGGCAGTTAGAGCAAACGTCCAGCGCGATTGCGCTTTCGCCGAGTGTGGATTGAATTTCAAAAGTGTTGCCGCAAGTGCAGGTGGCTGCAACAGTTTTGTATTCTGGGTGAATGCCTTGTTTCATGTTAAGCCTCGCTAGCGCTGTGCCGCCACTTGATCTGATGTCAAGCACCGCACAGGGTGTCAATGGAATGAAAGGTGGCGTATTCTAGCAGAGCTTATTCTAACTACCAACCTCTAAATGCACTGCTCATGCCCCTGATTCAAGTCGCTTTGCCCACTCCCTTAAGACGCCTCTTTGACTACTGGCCCGCAGCTGGTCAGGGCTTACCTCAGCCAGGTGGGCGCGTACTGGTGCCCTTTGGGCGGCGTCAGCTGGTGGGTGTGGTGATGGGTTCGACTGACCAGAGCGATATTGAGCCTGCGAAGCTAAAGGCTGCGTTGAGCTATTTAGACACCGCGCCACTTTTTCAACCCGCGGATTTGCGTTTATTGCGCTGGGTGGCGCGTTATTATCATCATCCCGTGGGAGAGGTGATACAGCTGGCTTTGCCTGCTTTGTTACGCCAAGGGCAGGGTGTGCATCCAGCGCAAGATCCACGTTGGCAGCTGACACCCCACGGTCAGCAAGAAGAGCTGGCGGCTCTAGGACGTGCTCAGCTGCAAAAAGCCTTGATCGAGCAGCTTCGGGCCGCCCCCCATCCAATGACGCAAAAAGCCTTGCAAGCTGCTGGTTTTTCCACTGCGGTCATCAAGGCACTGGCTGACAAGGGTTGGATTGCGCCTTTCATCTTACCCAAGACGAGCCTGCCCCAATTGGCTCCAGCGCCAAGTCGCAGTGTGCTGGCTGATGTACCGCTGAATCTCACCGCAGAGCAAAAACAAGTGGTGCAAGCGATCTTGCCCCAGTTGCAGCGTTTTCATGTTCATTTGATACAAGGTGTGACTGGCAGTGGTAAAACCGAAGTTTACCTGCATCTGATTCAACAGGTGTTGGAGCAGGGGCGTCAGGCGCTGGTGTTAATTCCTGAAATTGGCCTCACCCCACAAACGCTGGCCCGCTTTCAAAAGCGTTTTAATCGCACTGTGGTGGCCTTGCACTCTGGGCTGAATGATCGTGAGCGGCTGGATGCCTGGCGACAGGCGATGGAGGGGCAGGCGGCCATTGTGCTCGGTACCCGCTCTGCTGTTTTTACGCCTCTGCCTAAGCTAGGGCTGATTTTGATTGATGAGGAGCATGATGCCTCGTTCAAACAGCAAGATAGCGTGCGCTACCATGCGCGTGATGTGGCGATAGTGCGTGCACAGCAGCAGAAAATCCCGATTATTTTAGGTTCTGCAACGCCTTCTTTAGAGAGTCTGGCCAAGGTGGAGGCAGGGCTTTATCAGGTGCATTACCTGCATCAGCGCCCCCAGCAGCAAGAACCGCCACAGCCCAAGCTGCTTGAGATCCGCAGTCGTCGCCTAGAGGGTGGCTTTTCTGAGCCTTTATTGAGCAATATTCAAAAGCACCTTGATGCAGGCCATCAGGCATTGGTCTTGCTCAATCGGCGTGGCTATGCGCCGGTGTTGATGTGTTCATCTTGTGGCTGGATTGCGGGCTGCCGACATTGTGATGCGCGGATGACATGGCACCGTGAACCGGCCCGCTTGCATTGTCATCACTGTGATCATCAGCAGCCGATTCCGAGTGCCTGCCCTGTCTGTAGCCATTCACCCTTATTGCCGCTGGGTTCAGGGACAGAGCGAGCAGAGGAAACCCTTCAAACGCGCTTTCCTGATGTGCCGATTATTCGTATGGATCGTGACAGTGTGCGTGGCAAAACGGCTCTGCAGTCTAAGTTGGATCAAATACATCATGCTGGCCCTGCGATCTTGCTTGGCACACAAATGCTGGCCAAGGGGCACCATTTTCCGCTGGTCACCTTGGCCACGCTGCTGGATGCCGATTATGGACTCTACTCGAGCGATCCGCGTGCAATAGAAAGAACCGCGCAGCTGATCACTCAAGTGGCTGGGCGAGCCGGTCGTGAACAAGAGGGTGAAGTAATCATCCAAACCTACCATAGCGATGATCCACGCTTGATCAAGCTTTGTGCGCAGGGTTATGCCGCCCTGGCGCAGGATTTATTGCAGGAAAGGCGTCAACTAGGCTGGGCGCCCTATACCTTTTTGGCCTTATGGCGCGCTGAATCTCCGCAAAAAGAAAGAGTGGAAGCCTTTATGCAGGCCCTGGCAGGCACGGCACAAGAGCTGGCCTGTGCTGATTTTTTGCAGTTACAACGCCTCGGCCCAGTGCCCGCGCCGATGGAAAGACGCCAAGGCCGCTATCATATGCAATTCTTGCTATTGGCCCAGCAGCGCTCGGTATTGCATCAACAGGTAGAGCTGTTGCTCGATTGGTGTGAGTTGCAGCCCTTGGCGCGTCAAGTGCGCTGGTCGGTGGATATTGATCCAGAGGATTTGTTTTAGATTTTGATGATCACAAGCACAAAGGAGTTTTTGATGTCTTTTATTCTGGATGCTCGGCTGGAGCAAGATTCTTTACACCTTGCTGATCTACCCTTGTGTCAGCTGCGCTTAAGTCATGATGCGCGTTATCCTTGGCTGCTTTTGGTGCCGCGATTGGCCAAGGTGAGTGAAGTTTTTGATTTGAGCGCCGAACAGCAAGCGCAGTTATGGCAAGAGGTCAGCAGCGTCAGTGCTCTATGGCAGTGTGTGACGGCTGCAGATAAGATCAATATTGCCACCTTGGGGAATGTTGTGGCGCAGTTGCATGTGCATGTGGTTGCCCGTTTTCAAACCGATGCGGCTTGGCCGGCACCTATCTGGGGGCGAGGTGAGGCAGAAGTCTATCCAGCAGAGATGCAGCAGAATTTGATCGCTCTTCTCAAGCAAGAAGTCTTGAAAAAGGAAACCACAGCGCAGCATTGGACCTGGTTGGTGTGACTGCTCCCCGCCCTCAGCACTCAAGCGCGAGGCTTCCAACTTCTCAGGCAGCGACTGGTGCGTGACCAGATTGACGCTTGCCTCCATTGGCAGAGACCGACAGTCCTGCGGCCTTTAATTTCAAAATACCTTGCGCCTTGATATTTAAGGCTGCATTGATATCTCGATCATGCTCTACCAAACAAGCTTGACACTGCCAATCGCGCACTTTCAGTGACAACGCCTCCAGCCTGTATCCACAGCAAGAACAGGTCTTGGAGCTGGCAAACCACTGGTCAATTTTAACCAGATGCTTGCCTTGCTCTTTGGCCTTGTATTCAAGCTTTTGGATCAAGCTTGACCAGCTGGCATCGGCAATGTGCTTCGACAGCTTCTTGTTCTTCAGCATATTTTTGACTTTCAGTGTCTCGACAATCACCGCTTGGTTTTCGTCAATAAGTTGTCGAGACAGCTTGTGCTGAAAATCAGCACGAGCATTCGCCAGACGCTGATGCGCCTTGGCCAGTTTGAGTCGCGCTTTTGCACGACCCTTACTGCCTTTTTTGCAGCGTGATAAGGCTTTCTGTTTACGGCGTAGATTCGCACTGGCTTTCTTCAAAAAGCGTGGATTTGGTTTTTTCTTGCCACTGGAGTCAATGATGAGGTGTGTTAAACCCATATCCAGTCCGAGCACTTGATCTTCATTCAGGCTTTGAATGGGTGCAGGGGCTTCTTGCCCATCGTCATGCAGCAGCGATGCGTAGTATTCGCCCGTCACGGTGCGGGATAAGGTGATGCTTTTCAGCTTGCCACTCAGCTCACGATGAATTTGCGCTTTGATCGGCTCTAGCTTGGGCACTTTGATCCAGTTTTCGCCTGTACTGACATTCATGCAGTGATAGCTGGATTGCTTGCCGTGTTTGCGCTTGAACTTGGGGTAACGGGCAGGCAGTTTGGGATCGAAAAAACGCTGAAAAGCTTGATCAAGATTGATGCAGGCCTGCTGCAAGGCAATCGAGTCAAAATCCTTGAGCCAGTGATATTTGCGTGACTTCTTCGCCACGGCCAACAACGGCTTAAGGTCTTTCTTGGCCTTCAATTTCAGGCCATGGCGCATATATTGTGAGCTGATGATATGCAACGCCTTGTTGTACGCAAAGCGCACAGCGCCGAACTGACGGTTGAGAAACTCCGCCTGCTCAGGTGTGGGATAAATGCGTACTTTCGTTGCTTTGATCATACTGTGGATAATGCCAGTCTTTTCTATGAGCAACAACCTGTGACTGCTTTGCAGTCTCCGCTTATATCACTGCCCGAATGGGCGATGGTTGACGCGGTCTTTGCTAATACTTCGCGTGGTTTCAATGCAGGTTCTTAAGCAGTGCAGCTAAGCACTGTTTTCTCTCAATAGAGGCGCTGCAAAGCCTTCCTTGGCGTCAATGAAGTAAAAGAAAACCTTCCTTGGTCTGGCGCTTACCAGCTCAGGCGTGCGCCGACAGTAAAGTTGGTCTGGTCACCAATTTTCGAGTTGTCTTCGTTACCTCTGGCGATTTCAGCATAGGCGCGGAAGTTGCTGGTGAACTTGTAGTTTGCGCCCAGGCCGAAATCAATACCACTTTCTTGGCCACTACTAGATACTTCAACGTCACCATCTTTCACAACAACCCAGCTATCATGCCATGTGGCAGCGGCATAAATATCACCTTGGCCATAATTGTAAGAGAGTCCTAAGCCTGCACTGCGTGATTCTCCAGAGGTTTCAAGCAGCACAGAAGCAGTCAGCGCATCAAGGCGATAGGTCGCACTCAAACCGATGACAGGATCATACTCGTTGCCATCATTGACCAGGCCAGCGCCTGTGTCTTCGTTGTTTTGGTCAACAGCGAGCGCCAACGTCAGGTTGTCTATGCCTGTGTATTGGACATAGGCTTGCAGGTTCCACTCTTCGTCATCATTGTTTGCGCCAACATTGGCATAATGACGTGCTGCCAAGCCTAAGCGTAGGCCGCCTAGGTCCGCTGTTTCAAAAGCGAGTGTATCGCCACGCGCACGATCACCGCCTTCAACAAGGGCGCGGTAGCCATCTTCTTCAAAAAGATCCAGCACGCTAGAAACGGCTGAGAAGTAGATGCCGTCAAAGTTACCAACAGTCACCTTACCCCAACCACCTTGTAAACCGATATAGGTGTTGCGTAGATCATTAAAGATGCGATCGTCACCAGTGTTGCGTCCACGGCGGCGCTCATCGGCTTCAAAACGGAATTCAGCACGGCCAAAAGCAGTCAAGTTGTCATTAATGGTGTGGGTAACGCGAAAACCGAAGCGCGAACCATTGTTTTGAATCTCGTTATCGCCATCATCATTTTTCAGCTGCAGTTGAATGCGGCCATAGTGATCAAAGCGCAGACTGTCATTCTGGAACAGAGTGACTGCTTGGGCTGAACCAGCAACAAGGCTGGTCGCGATAGCAGAAGCAAGCAGGGTTTTTTTCATCATGAGATCTCTTTCAAAGCGAATTGAAGGACAACTCTGGTCGAGTCAGAGTCAAGGTGAGCAGACGGGCCTGCTGCACTGAAGCGGATAGTAGAAAGTGATCGTGACGAATGAATGAATAGCTGATGACTAAGCAATGAACAGATGGTGAGAGGGATTTTGTGCCTTGCCTCAATCGAGGCTGATGAAGGCTAGGCTCCACTTACTGACCTTTGATATGAGACAAGTGACAGAGTATTTTTTATGTGACAATATGTATCAGAAGTCGTTTGAAACGCTTTTTCTGGAAAACGCCATGTCGAAAATGCGCCGGTTGCCTCTTGCTCAGTGCCAAGCAGGGGTAGGATTAATCGAGATACTCGTTGTATTGCTGATCTTGGGGATCACTTTCGGCGTGGCGGTGCCTGTCTATCAGCGCCAAGTTGAGCAGCTGCGCGTCAAATCTGCTGCGCAAGAGGTCCTGTTAAGTTTAAGGCTGGCGCGTTCCGAAGCCGTTCGCACTCGTCAGCAGGTGAGCCTTTGTGCCTTAGGTCAAGGTGTGTGTGCCCCAACGGCAACCTGGCAACAGGGGTGGCGTATGGAGCTGGCGACACCAGCGCACCCACGACGACGTGACTGGTCTCTGGCACCGGATGTGTCGATAGAAGCGGGCGCTGGGCGTGTGGTTTTTAATGCCCAAGGCGCTTTAGAGACAGGCAGCAGCCAGGCTTTGCGTGTTGTTGGCCCGCAGGCGGCACGTTGTGTTGTGATATCGCCGATGGGGCATAGTCGTTTGGTGGCATGTCAGCAGGGAGGCGCAGGCTAATGCGAGTAGAAGGCAGAAGTCCACAATGGAGTGAGCAAGGCGCCTCCTTAATTGAGGTGCTGGTAGCGCTGGTGATTCTGACTGTTGGCGTGTTGGGTGTGCTGGCGATGTTCAGTGCTTCTTTTGCGAGTCACTATGCCGCCTACCATCGCTCGCAGGCGGTTTTTTATGCTCAGGATTTAATTGATCGCGCACGCGCTTGGCAGCAAGATCTCAATCAGTATCAGTTCGCGCTTGGCGATGCTCAATGCGCTCCTCCAGTAGCCAGTATTCAAAATGCAAAGGCAGATCGAGATGCTTGGTTGGCTGCGCTCGGTTGTGCCTTACCTGGTGCACAGGCCAGAATCCAAGTTGGTGTTGAGCAGCAGCTTGAAGTTAAGATTAGTTGGCGCTCAGGGCCTTTGCAGCGTCCTACCTCAGTTCAACTGGTGACGCAGCTATGAAAAAAAATCGTCGCCCCTCCTTCTTTTCTACAGGTTTGACACTGGTCGAAATGTTAGTGGCGCTACTTATCGGCGTGATTTTAATGCTGGCCTTGGTCTCACTCTTTAATCAATCCACTCGACAAACTGCCCAGCTTGAAGCACGAGGCTATGTGGCTGAGGCTGGGCGCTATGCGTTGGATTTACTGGCACAGGATGTCCGTCAAGCAGGTAGCTGGGGATGCTTAGGTACTGACTTTGATATGACGGATGCTGCTCTGACTTTTCCAGAGCGTTATTGGAATCATGGTGTTAAGGTTTTTCATCCGAGTGTCGCTGCCTCATGGAATCATTTGCCAGAAATCGTGCGCCAAGTTGCCGTGGCGGATCAAAGCCTGCTGTTCATCAGTGGCGCTCGAGATACAGGTGTGCGTCTGACAGGGCGAAATCATGGTCGTCTGACTGGTCAGGCCCAGGTTTGGAAGGGCTTCTTAACCGGTTTGAATCCTGGAAACACCTTGCTGCTCGTCAATAGTCAGTGTGAAGACGGTATTGTATTGCATCTGGACCAGTTTACGAGTGGCGATGAAGATGAAGAAGACTCTTTGCAGGTCGATCTACCCGAAGATGAGTGGCCTGAGTGGTTAGGTCAGACAATTGGCCAAGATCAAATCAACCAAGATCGTGGTAGTCAGGTCTATCGCATCGAAAGTCGCCTGTATTTTATTGGTGAGCATGCTGGATCACGCTGGTTGATGCGTTGGCAGGCAGGTGCTGCGCAGGTTGAGCCTCTCGTTGAAGGGATTGAGCAGCTATTCTTTCTACTGGGACAAAAAAAATCGCAAAGACTCGCCAGCTATATTTATGAGCAGTATACCGAGGATTCACCGATCACCAGCTGGACTGAAGCTGATTGGCAGCAGGTTGGTGCACTACAAGTAAATCTGTTAGTTGCTGCACCTCAGGTGATTGCTGGCGTCAATCATAGTCCTATTGTTTTTCGCCCCAACAGCCCCGCTGTGTCTCTACCAGGGCGTGAAGCCTCTGTTTATCGCATGACTACAGCCCTCAGAGGGAGATTGGCACGATGAGCGTAAAAAAATCTCAGCAGGGTTATGCGTTGATTATGGTTTTATTTATCCTAGTTGCCGTGACGCTCTTTGGTTTAACGAGCGTCCAAGATGCGAGCCTGCAACTGCAGATGAGTCAAAACCAGCAGGACTATCAGCGTGCCTTTCAAGCTGCAGAGGCGGCCTTGCGCTATGGTGAGCGGCTAGTGGCTGAATCCCGCTCTTCTTATACCGCATCACCTGACTTGCCTGATGTCCACGCTTGGCCAGTCACTAATGCCTGGGCTATTAAGGTGGGATTAAAACTTAGCGACGTAAATAGTGACGATAATTGCGACGTAAATAGTGACGAAAAAAACGACTTTTTATTAAAGTGCGCACCCCGGGTGGTGATTAGTCAGCCCACGCTGCGTGTCCTTGGTAGTAATGCGACAGGCAGCTTTTGCGAGCGCTTATATCCCATTACCAGTTTTGCTGTGGGTGAGCAGATAGAAACGCGCGTGGTACTGCGTGCTTATTATGCCATTATTGATGATTGCTTTATTGAGTAGGAGCCGGACAGATGAATAGGATATTGCTGCCCCTTGTGTGCTGCCTCTTTGCACCCGCCTATGCGAATGTCGATGTCGCGCCAATTCCGTTGGATGCGATGAGAGATGTGCCGCCCAATATTCTGTTGATCGTTGATAATTCCAATACGATGGTGGAGGGGGTGGATGGCCTCGTTGCTGCTGACTGTGAACCTTGGCGGGGTGAAACCTGTCTTGTTGGTGCATCTAGCCCTTTGAGTAAGTCAGAAATTATTCGTGGTGTGGCACGCCAGCTGGTGCGCGATTATGTTGGGCAGGTGAATCTAGGATTGATGGCTTATCAGCAGAATCCGCCTTCAACCAGTACGACCGACTGGAACAATCGAGTAATACGCGCTTGGATCGTGAATCGCCTTTATGCAGTGAGTTATAATCCGAATAATTATAATGCCAGCGAAGATTGTAGCTTTGATCTGAGCGATTGGGATACAGCGCAGCGTTGTTCACGCTTTAGTAATCCCAGTGAGCCTGGTCGTTATATTTATTATAATATCGGTGTGCCTGGTTATGCTTCAGGAAGTGATGCGCCTCAGCTAGTGACTCATGCTTATACCTTGAATTATGCTTCTGGATATAAAGATTCCCCTTTTAATTTTAATTTATTTGCATCTAAAGTCGGTACTCAGGACGGTAGTGGTAATTACAACCTATCTGGGTGTCGATGGGTTTGGGCGCTGGGTGCTAGGTTTATGGATTGTAATAATATGCCACCTGGCTACTCCTTATATATAGGAAGTACCAGTGGCGTTTTAAATGATAGTGCCCGTGCTCGTGGTGTGACTCATTGGGGTCAGCGTATGGCTGCTTTGTCTTTTAATACCCAGGAGTGGACCTCGCTTAGGTCTCCCGGCCTAGGTTATCTGCATACCCCTATTCGCTTGTTGGATGAGACCCAAGCCCATGCACTCAACCTCAAGCTCGCGCCAGTGCCAACAGCCTACCGTCAGAATATTACGACTGACGCGAGTCAACCGCTGATTAATGCGGGTCTCACGCCGTTAGAAGGTACGCTCTATACAGCACATGATTATTTTCGTGGTCATACAGAGTACTTTGGTGCTGAGCAAGGGCAAGGAAATGCAGAAACCCGCTTGCCAGAATCCTGCGGGGTGAATGCCGCTATTTGGCTGACTGATGGGATGCCATCGGTGGATCGTCAAGGCAATGCTTTAGGTAATAATCCAGATCGCGCATTGAATGATGCTGTGGCTGCGGCTGAGCGCTTACATCTAGGAGATCCTGATGATGAGAACAACAAGGTCGATCTTTATGTTGTTGGTTTTGCGATGCCGCCAACGGTTGATCCAGATTCCTTGCATCGTTTGGCGCGGGCTGGAGGCACGTCTCGTGCCTTTATGACCACAAATACGGCTGGCTTAAATGAAGCAATTCGCGGTATTTTTGGGCGGGTGATTCAGGAAGGAAGGCAAACAGCGACTTCGGCTGCGGTGAACTCCGGCCGTTTGACCAGCGATACCCTCGCCTTTTTATCTGGCTATCGACCCAGCGATTCATCTGGTGAGCTGATTGCCCAAAATCTTCAGACTGGACAGAGGGTTTGGGATGCCGAGCAGCGTCTGCGTAGCTCATCTGCCCCGCTTTTAGTGCAGGATGCAGAGCAGAATAGGCTTGTTGATTTACGCAGTGCAATGGCTCCTGCAGCGCTGTTTGAGGCTTTGAATCGCAATCCCTTAAGTGATCGTATTGATGGCTTAGCTCATGCGCGCATTCAGTGGCTTTTGGGTACAGAGGATACACAGCTTCGCTCACGCACTGTCGATGGTCAGCTGCGTTTGTTGGGTGGGATTGTCCACACGACCCCCGTCTATTCTGGTGGAGTGCATTATCGTGGCCAAGATAGCTTGCCTGGCGCGGAAGGTCGCCGCTTTTGGAACTATGCGCGTCAAGCTGAGAATAAAAGGCCGCTGCTGATAGCCGGTGCAAACGATGGCCAGATCTATGGATTTCGTGCGGATACTGGCCATCACCAATTCTCGATAATCCCTTCAGCCTTTTTGCAGGCAGAAGCCGAGCAGGCAGCGCCGATTAATCATTTGATGGACCCTCAATATCAACCACGCTTTTTAATGAATGGCGGACTGACTCTTGGTGATGCCTATATCAATGATCAATGGCAACGTATCCTGCTGGCCTCTTTAGGTCAGGGTGGGCGCAGTGTCGTGGCCTTCAATGTCAGTCGCTTAGAGCAGTCATCGACCAGAGCCACGGCGCGTTTATGGGAGTTTGAACATCCAGAGCTGGGCTTGGCCGTCAAAGAAGCACATAGCGTCCGTCTGGCGAATGGTCGCTGGGTTGCTGTTTTTGGCAATGGCGTGAATAGTGCCAGTCAGCAGGCTGGCTTGTTTGTTGTTGATCTTGCTACAGGCGAGCTGGTGCGCTTTCTGAGTACCGCTTCAGGTGGTGGGCAAGATCCGAATGGTATCTTAGCGATCACGCCTTCGACACAGGCGGAAGGCTCTTTAGTGGTGGATCGCATCTATGCAGGTGATTTGTACGGCCAAGTGTGGCGTTTTGATCTCAGCGCAACCAGCCCAGAAGATTGGCAGGCGGAGCGCTTATTCACAGCGACTACGGCGACTGGAGGGCGTCAGCCCATCACTGCTGCGCCAGAGGTGACACGTGATCGGCGGCTACCAGGACAGCGAATTATTTTGGTCGGTACAGGTAGCTTTTTCCGTACAGGTGATCGCGCTGATCAAACAACACAAAGCTTCTATGGCTTGTATGATGATGGACAGCGCACTAATGGACAACGCAGTCAGCTATTGCAGCAGCAGATTTTGTGGGAGCAGAGCCTGTCCCATGCAGATCAGCAGTATATTTTACGGGGGACGTCACAAAACACACCTACAGCCCAGCATCGTGGCTGGGTATTGGATTTAACTCAAACAGCTGGTGAGCGAGTCGTTTCTCAAGCGCATATCTCTGCAGGGGGAACAGGCCAGCGTGTCAGGTTTAATAGCCTTATCGTGAATGAACCTGTCAATATTTGTCAGGCCCCCTCGCGTTCAGGTTTTTTGTTTGAACTGGATCTGCTGAGTGGGGCTGCTTTAAGTGATTCACGCTTTGTGGTCACCGATGGTACGAATCTCGCTGACTTGTTAGAAAGTGGACGCCTAGCCTCTGCTATTAGCCATAACCAAGGGCAGGGTGCGGCAACAGTGCTAGAAACTGGCGCAGACTCTGAGGTCTTAGTGACAGGTGATGGGCAGTTGATTACCGTGACTTCTGACCCTCAATCAACCGGAAGACGGAGTTGGGAGCAGTTAAGATGAGACTCTTATTGATCGGCTTAGCCTTAGGGCTTTTCAGCCCTTGGGTCATGGCGTTGAGTTGGGTCAGTCATGATTGTGGCCAGATACAACGTATTGAAGCGCGTGAGCTGCGTGTGATCATCGATCAGCAGGTTTATATCATTGACCCTGCGCGTGCAGAACAGACCTTGCGCCGCTTAATTGCCTATCAGGGACAGCGTGTTTGTTTTGATTTAGAGCCAGGTGAGCGAGGTTTAGTGATCCAGCCGGAGAGTCTCGTGCGTGCTGAGTAAGTGCGCAGCTTTATCAACCTAGATCAATTTTCTGACACGTATTTTTGGCTAAACTTGACTACTAAGTACGGCTATTTGCTGGCAAGGAGGTCAAGTTATGCGCCGAATATCGATTCCCCACTCAGCGGCAAGGCAACGCGGTGTCAATCTCGTTGAGATTCTTGCTGTTTTGTTGATTGTCAGCTTGCTGGCGGGTGTGGCGTGGCCAGCCGGTCAAGGTATGATCAATCAAGCTGAATTACGTTCAGCGACCAATACTGCCTTTAATGCCTTGCTCTACACCCGTCATGAAGCGGCCCGCCTGCGCCAAACGGCTTACCTGTGTTTTATTCCGAGCACCAGTCAACCCACCTGTCAGTCTCAGTCGACAGGAACCTTGGGTGTTTTTGTAGAAAAGTCAGGAGAGGCAGATCGGCTAGTACAGGCTTTTGATCTTTCGGCTCAGGCCCGCCTGCACTTTGTTGGTATTCAGCACCCTTATAAAATTCACTTTGGTGAATTAGGGCAAAGAGAGCGCCTGACAGAGCAAAATGGCACCGCCTATTTGAATGTTGAGCTGGCTTCTGCCCAGCGCCATGTTGAAGTCTGCTATAACGGACGCATTCGTATCCGTGAGCAGCTCACCCAGAGTGAGTGTCAGGGATGAAGCACGCTCAGCAAGCGATACAACAAGGTTTTTCATTGATTGAAGTGCTGGTTGCGCTGCTGGTGGTGACACTTGGGTTGATGGGGCTGATCCTGACTCAAGGTCATCTGCAGCAGCAGGCTTTTTCCGCGCATCAGCGTAGTCTGGCCGGTTTTGCGGCGCAGGATTTGCAAGAGCGTTTGCGAGTTCAGGTTTGCTTTTTGCCCCAGTTAACAACAGATACAGCTTGGCAGCAGTTTATCGAGCGTCAAACCCGAGAATGGCGTGCCGCCCATCCCCAGTTAGCCGATTGGCCAGCGACCTGGGCTCCTGAGCCGCTGACTGGCGGCTTTCCTCAAACCGATCAGGTGCTTGAAAAAGCGCAAGAGCAAGGTTTTTGGAGTTTCGAACTCAGCCTTCACCCACCTCGTACCGCGGCGCCTGTAATGCAACGTCTACTTGTTGAATATCGGGAAGTGTGCCATGTCAGCTAGACAAGATCAGCAGCTTGGATTGGGTCTGGTCGAGATGCTGGTGACGGCACTGATTGGCGGGATTCTGCTGGTTAGTATCGCCACGGCGATCAGTGCCATGACGCAAACACAAAACCGGATTGATGAGTATGAGCGCCTGCAAGAAAGCCTGCGCTTTGTCATCCATCTTGCTGGACGTAGTCTGCGCACTGCTGAGCAGCTGATTGAAGCACAAGACACCCATCTCACCATCCAACGCCGTGCAGAAAAAGATGGGGTGCTGGCTTGTACAGGAAAAGAAATGCCTAGGCGTGAAGAGTGGACAGAGCGTTTTGTGTTAGAGCAAGGGCAGCTGCGTTGTCGTGTTGAACAGACAGGTTATCCCGTCACAACTGAAACCCTTGCCTATGATCTAGCCGAGCTGGGCTGGCGCTATGCCGAGCATGATGCTGAGAACGAAGTACAGTGGGTCTCTGCGGATGAGATCACTGATCCTACAGCAGTCATTGGTGTGCAGATGATGATCCAATTCGCTGAGTCGGCTGTCCAACAGGCCAATAGACAGCATCAGCCAGCTCTGTTGCATCATCAGCGTGTCTTGGTGTTGCGCCATGCCCTCGCGCGTCAGCTGGATTCTAGCGATTAAATAGCACGGAGCGCCTCATGCAAGGAAAAGAAACCCAACAGGGCTATGTACTGGCCTTCTCACTGATCTTACTGGCTTTTGCGAGCATTATTTTGATCTCTGCTCTGGAGCGTACTGGTATCGAAAAGCGGATTGCTACCAGTGAGCTGCATCGTGCCACGCTAGAAGCAGCAGCTGAGGCGGGAATACATGATTTTATGATTGCCGTCAGAGAGTTTAGTGTCCGGAATAAGTATACAGATGGGGATGCATATTGCACTGAGCTTAAAAAAGGGATAGGTGATTTTGATACTGATGAGTTGACAGTCTTTTTTAATGAGTATTTGCCTAGTGGAATGCAGGAAACACGCATGGGATTAGGCTCAAAAGATGAGCCAGTTGTTTTTATGGAAGAGCCTCGTATATTTTGGTATTTGAGTAAGCCTAACTGCGAGGAAGAAGGTGTTTTTAGTATGTTGATTCATGCTGAGCAAAACGAAAGGCACATTGTTAGCTCACTGAATATTAAAGTAAGCATCGATTTTGCACGTGAGTATAGTGCGAGTTTCCCGCCTGAGCTAGAAGAAGCGCTGGGCCGCTTTGCAGATTATACGCTAGCGGCTGGGGGCGCTGGTTTTACTGCTAACGGCCAAAGAGAGTATCACGGTAAAGTAGGATCTGGCGGTCCCTTGATTCTGAATGGCTCTTCTTTAGTTAATGGTAGTACGAATCATGAGGAGCAAATTGAACAAATCAGTGATTGGGTAACAATGCCGCATCCTGGATCAAGTACTAGCCACACGCATTTTACGGGCTTCACAGACAGTATTCGGGTGTACGCAGCACAAGGTAAAAGGGGCGTTATTGAGCAGTGCCACTCAAGCGATATTCCACCGGGAACGCGTTATATTTATTGTCCTGGAAATTTTGGGGGTGATATCCATGATGGCCTCAATAACTTGGTCATCGTGGCTACTGGTAATGTCAATGTGCCTAAGATAGTCAATGAAGGTGTTAGCCTTTCTATTGTAACTAATGGGAATGTGACGCTTGACGTTGAGCCAGCACGCAGTTTGTCAGGGGGCGTTATTTGGGCCGCTGGCACCGTGACGCTGAATGGCGGGCCTCAATTTGAGACAGGGATAGTTGCGCTGGGTAGTATCACGATCAATGGTGGTGGCTTTAACAATCCGCGACCTGACCCTAGGTTTGTACCTGTTTTACACATTGACTTCGAATACTAAAAAGCAGGGCCCAAGCCCTGCTTTCCATCACTGCTGTTTCTACCCGTTGGCCTAGCGCGCTTTGCGACTGACGGGGCCTTTCTTCTTGCCCTTGCTTGTTGCCTGCTGACTTCTTGGCGGTAGTCCAGTGTGCTGCGTTAACACAGCTTGGCTGCGCTGACGTTGCTGGCCTTGTGCTGTGCCCTTGATTGGATCGGTGGGCGGAATCAAGTGCTTCTTGCCATAGCCAATCAGGTCGGCGCGCCCCATGTTTTTTAACGCATCGCGCAGTAAAGGCCAGTTTTTAGGATCATGGTAGCGTAAAAAGGCCTTGTGCAGGCGGCGCTGGCGCTCTCCCTTGACGATCCCCATCTTCTCGCTCTTATAGTTCACCTGGCGCAGCGGGTTGCGCTCAGAGTGATACATAGCAGTGGCAGTGGCCATCGGAGAAGGGTAAAAAGCTTGGACTTGATCAGCACGAAAGCCATTGCGTTTGAGCCACAGCGCCAGATTCATCATATCTTCATCGCTGGTGCCTGGGTGGGCCGCAATAAAGTAGGGAATCAAATACTGTTCTTTACCGGCTTCTTTCGAGAACTGATCAAAGAGTTGTTTAAAGCGGTCATAGCTCCCAATACCTGGTTTCATCATCTTCGAGAGAGGCGCTTCTTCGGTATGCTCTGGAGCAATTTTGAGGTAGCCACCCACATGATGGGTTACCAGCTCCTTGATATATTCTGGTGATTCCACGGCCAAGTCATAACGCAGTCCTGAAGCGATCAAGACTTTCTTAACGCCCGGAAGCTTGCGCGCAGCCCGATACAGCTCAATCAATGAGGAGTGGTCCGTATTGAGATTCTGGCAGATGGTTGGATAGACGCAGGCAGGTTTGCGGCAGGCCGCCTCGATTTCTGGGCTTTTGCAAGCTAGGCGGTACATATTCGCAGTGGGACCACCTAAGTCAGACACCACACCAGTAAAGCCCTTGACCTGATCACGCATCGCCTCGATTTCGCGGATAATCGAATCCTGCGAGCGGCTTTGAATAATCCGTCCTTCATGCTCGGTAATCGAGCAAAAAGTACAGCCACCAAAGCAGCCACGCATGATATTGACTGAAAAGCGGATCATTTCCCAAGCGGGTAAGCGCGCATCGCCATAGGCTGGATGCGGGGCACGGGCATAGGGTTGATCAAAAACAGCATCCATTTCTTCGGTTGTCAGCGGAATAGGCGGCGGGTTGATCCATAGATCCTGAACACCGTGTTTTTGTACTAAAGCACGCGCATTGCCTGGATTGGTCTCAAGGTGCAGGACACGGTTGGCATGGGCATAGAGAACAGGATCTCTGGCGACCTTCTCAAAGCTCGGCAGCCGAATCACACTCTGATCACGAAGTTCGCCACGGATCTGCTTTTCGAGCCGCTTGCGCTCAGCCGCCTGCTCAGGCGTTAACAGCTCCAAGGCCTGCTCGGTTTGTGGATCAAAACCAGGGTTCTGCTCTTGTACAGCGGCCAAGGTTTCTAAAGCCTCAGCAGTGGAGCCTTTTTGCTGCTCGACCGCACAGGCCTCTAGATCCTGAGTATTCACGTAGGGATTGATGATTTTATCCACACGGCCAGGGCGATCCACACGGGTCGAATCAATCTCAAGCCAGCCTGTTGGGGTATCTTGACGAATAAAAGCCGTACCACGTACATCAGTGATCTGCTCGATCAGCTCGCCCTGCGCAAGGCGGTGGCTGACTTCAACCAGCGCGCGTTCAGCATTGCCAAAGAGCAGCAAATCCGCCTTGGCATCCAATAAAATGGAGCGCCGTACTTTATCCTGCCAATAGTCATAGTGGGCAATGCGGCGCAGAGAGGCCTCAATGCCGCCGAGAACCACCGGCACATCCTTCCAGGCTTCTTTGCAGCGCTGGGTATAGACTATGCTGGCGCGATCAGGCCGCTTACCGCCCTCGCCACCCGGGGTGTAGGCATCATCGGAACGGATTTTACGCTCAGCGGTATAGCGATTGATCATCGAATCCATATTGCCAGCGGTGACACCAAAATAAAGCTCTGGCTTACCGAGGCGCATAAAGTCTTCTTTGCTGTGCCAATCGGGTTGGGCGATAATGCCGACCCGAAACCCTTGGGCTTCTAACGTTCGTCCGATGACGGCCATGCCGAAGGAAGGGTGATCGACATAGGCATCTCCTGTGACCAGAATAATGTCGCAGCGATCCCAGCCGAGCAGATCCATCTCTTCACGGCTCATTGGCAAAAAAGGTGCCGTGCCAAAGCACTCGGCCCAGTATTTGGGATAGTCAAAAATCAGGCGCTTGGGCCGTGGGGGCAGAATACGAGAAGAAGTCACAGAGCGATGTCCAGCAAAGAAGGGAGAAAAGAAGTTGATCTGGATCATTTTAGCTTAAAAGCAGGCATAAAGCAGTAAAAGTCGGTGGGCGCTGTATAGGTCACCGTGAGGTTGAAGATCACTGGAGTCAAATATGAACAGGTTGTGGTGGCGTATCGTCGGCGTCTTGGTGTTGCTCGGTTTGGGCCAGTCAGTTCAGGCCGCGCCGCAGCCCATGATGGGTGTACGCTGGTCGATGCAAGAAGCGCAGGTTGATGGCCTGCAAGACCAAACCAGTGGCAGTGCGGCCTTTATTTTGGGTGTCGCCGCAGAGCGTTATCGTATTTATGCCGATTTATCGCTACAAAGCTGGGATGATTTTAGCAGCGTGATGATGCTAGCGAACGCGGAAAAGCGCTGGCCTGTGCATCCTCGTCTTGCCCTGGTGGCTGGTGTGCATGGTGGTATTGTCGATTTTGAGCTGGATGGCCGTTTTGGGGCCAAAAAGTTTCAATCTGGCCCTGCTGCAGGTGTGCAGTTGGGCGGCCTTTGGCAGCTTGATACGGCTTGGCAGCTTGAGGTGGGATTACGTTGGACGCAGGTTTGGGTTGAGCAGACAGGCCGTATGGATGAGCAGGCCACCACCTATCGCTGGGAGGCGGCCTATGGTAGCTATATTCAGCTTGGTTATCTGTTTTAAGACACCTTTGATTCATGGCTGGGCTAGTGATGAACGCCTGCGCCAGGTGGTGTTGCAGATTAAAACAGCAGCTCGATTTGCAGCCCCATCCAGCTTTCATCAGCAAAATGCGGGCCTTGCTCTTGGGTCATGCCCAGCGGTGTGGATTGAATCACCCAGTAGGAGTTGGCCTCTTGAATCCAGCGGTGAGAGTCAAAATAGCGATTCATGCCTTCAGATAAGCGCCCAGCCGGATTGAGCAAAAACAACACCGCCTGCCCCAGTGCAGGCGAGCCTGCCACTTCTTTGTTGTTGGCCAGAATGCGCTGTTCCCAGATATAAAAGGCTTCACCGATCACTGAGCCGATCAGTGGGGTGATAATCAGATCCTGCTTGGAGGGAATTTCTGCCAGCGCCTCGATGCCCATTTCCCACCACAGGGCCGACATTAAAAAGGAATAGCCAAAGGATTCAAGCTGATTCAATCCTTGGTTACGCGCGACCATGTAATAAACGGCCCCAAAATAAGGGTGGCCGATATAGTTGATCACCCAGTCATCTTCATCCCAGACGGGGCCAGCCTGATTGTTTTCAATCCACTTATCGCCAAGCATGCCCGGCTTCATTTCACTGCGTTCCCAGTTTGAAATATCCTCTGGCAAGGCAAAAATCACCAGCATGATCCCGACAGACAAGATCGCGATATTGCGTGTTTCTTGTCCTAGGCCAGCAAAGCGTGGATCGCCTTCCCAGTGGATTGGGGTGAGATACTGATAGCAGCCTTCAACAGGAGCCTGCTCTCTGGCCTCGCGGCTGCGATGACAGCCGATCTGATCGATCCAGATCGGTCGTGTGGGCAAAAAAGGATTGGCGAGATCTTCTGTCAGCCAGCGGCAAGCGGGGGTATGGCAAGTCAGATCTGGTGTGGAGGTATCGCGAAAAAAAGGGGTAGATCTGCTCAGCTGATCTACAGGAGCAAAAAGGGCGTTGCTGGCAGGTGGCTGAGTGTGAAAGCGCACATCATGGGCCTGAACCGATGGGGCTATCCAGCTCACAAGGAAGACGAGCAGCGCCAAACGGAAGATCCAGGGGTGGCGTAAGAATAAAAACTGAGCGTAAAAGAAAATAGGCATGGGATGAGTGTACAGGCTTGATCAGGCTATCTTGATAAGACCATCTTGATAGGCAACAAGGTGCTTGTGAGCATCAGGCTTATACACTAGAAACTCAGTGCTGCACCAACAGGAGCGCATCATAGCACAGTGGGTGGGTTCAGCGTCAGGCGGGGTGTTGTTTTGGGATCTGGAGACACAAAAAATAAGGGCGACCTCGTGGGTCGCCCGTTATCTTCCTTGATCGCCGCTCCTTGCTTGTCTGATATCCTGATCAGAACTCTATGGCACTGTCCTCGCTTCCTTGCACCTGGCCTCCCTCGACTCTTCCTGAGCTGACTCCTTCCTGAGTCCTTGGCGGTTTCACTCCTTGGAAACCTGCGCATCCACTGCTCCTTGTCATCTTGTGCGTCCCTCGTCCTTGCTCCCTGATGACGTATGTAGAATAGAAGCCCTGAGCGCAAAATAAAAGAGGGGGGTAATGTGGCCTACAAAGAAGCGCAAAAAATAAATCTTTTATTAAACAGTGGGTTGCATCCTAAAATTGATATTGGTCAGGTCAGATACAGTATATTGCTGCTTTTATAGCGCAAGCATGTATGCAAATGCGTACAAAGCGTAGGTCGATTGATGACAGAGTAGGTCGCTTCTGGTCAGATGATCTTCAGTCTGTCTTGCGTTGACCCTCCCTTCAAGCATGGAAAACAGCTATAATCGCTCCTTTATGTCACCCTTGACGGCCTTGCCTGATCGCTTTTTTTGTTGCTGATCTGCGCCGCCCGTTGGGTGTTGCCAAGCGCTATGGCGACCTCTCTTTATTTCGCGATTAACGGATACACTGATGACCAGCAAACCTGAGCCTTCACTGGATAAGACCTACCAACCTGCCGATATAGAACAACGCTGGGCCAAAGAATGGGAAGAGCAGGGCTATTTCCGTCCTCGTGGTGAGGGCGAGGCCTACAGCATCATGATTCCGCCGCCAAACGTGACTGGCAGTTTGCATATGGGGCATGCGTTTCAGGACTCGATTATGGATACCCTGACACGTTGGCAGCGCATGCAGCAGAAAAATACCCTCTGGCAGGTCGGCACGGACCATGCTGGTATTGCGACGCAGATGGTGGTGGAGCGCAAGCTGGCGGCAGAAGAGGGCAAAACTCGTCATGATCTCGGGCGTGATCAGTTTCTTGAGAAGGTCTGGGAGTGGAAGGAAGAATCTGGCGGCACCATCACTCGCCAACTCCGTCGTTTAGGCGCTTCGGTTGATTGGGAGCGCGAGCGCTTCACTATGGATGAAGGCTTTTATCAGGCGGTGCAGGAGGTCTTTATCCGCCTGTATGACGAAGGCTTGATTTATCGTGGTAAGCGACTGGTGAACTGGGACCCTAAATTGCATACCGCGATTTCGGATCTGGAAGTCGAGAATAAAGAACAGCAAGGCCAGTTCTGGCACTTCCGTTACCCGCTGGCTGATGGTGTGAAAACCGCCGATGGCAAGGATTATCTGGTGGTGGCCACTACCCGTCCAGAAACCTTGCTCGGTGATACTTGTGTGGCGGTCAATCCTAAAGATGAGCGCTATGCCTCGGTGATTGGCAAGGAGATTATCCTGCCGCTGGTTGGGCGACGTATCCCCATCGTGGCCGATGAGCATGCCGAGATGGAAAAGGGCTCTGGCTGCGTTAAGATCACCCCTGCGCATGATTTTAATGACTATCAGGTTGGCAAGCGCCATCAGATGCCACTGATCAATGTGATGACCATCGATGCTGCGATTCGTGAACAGGCCGAAGTGTTTAATCTAGATGGCACGCCGAACGAAGAAGTGGATCCCACACTCCCCGCCCTCTTCCAGGGTTTAGATCGTTTTGCCGCACGCAAGAAGCTGGTTGCCGAAATGGACACGCTGGGCCTGTTGGAGCAGGTGGAAAGCATTCACAACACCCTGCCCTATGGTGACCGTTCTGGCGTCGTCATTGAGCCGCTGCTGACCGATCAGTGGTTTGTCAAAATTGCGCCCTTGGCGGAGCCAGCGATCAAAGCAGTTGAAGAAGGCCAGATCGAGTTTGTGCCCAAGCAGTATGAAAATATGTACTTTGCTTGGATGCGTGATATTCAAGACTGGTGTATCTCTCGCCAGTTGTGGTGGGGCCACCGTGTTCCAGCTTGGTACGATGAAAGCGGCAATATCTATGTGGCGCAGAGCGAAGAAGCCGTACGCCGCAAGTATAACCTTGGTGATGACGTCAGCCTCGAACAGGATAGCGATGTACTGGATACCTGGTTTAGCTCCGGCCTGTGGACTTTTGGCACGCTAGGCTGGCCAGAGAAGACGCCTGAGCTGGAGACCTTCCACCCCACGAATGTGCTGGTCACTGGCTTTGATATCATCTTCTTCTGGGTCGCTAGGATGATCATGCTGACGCTGAAGTTTACGGATCAGGTGCCCTTCAAAACGGTTTATGTGACGGGTTTGATCCGTGACGAGAATGGGCAGAAGATGTCCAAATCCAAAGGCAATGTGATCGACCCCTTGGATATGATTGACGGTATTGATCTGCCGAGCCTGCTGGAAAAACGCACCAGTGGCCTGATGCAGCCGCAGCTGGCAGAAAAAATTGCCAAGCAAACCGAAAAAACCTTCCCCGAAGGCATCGGTGCACATGGCACTGACGCGCTGCGCTTTACTCTGTTGGCAATGGCCTCGACAGGACGGGATATCAACTGGGATATGAAGCGTCTAGAGGGTTACCGTAATTTCTGTAACAAGATCTGGAATGCGGCGCGCTATGTGCTCAGTAATACCGAGGGAGAAGACTGTGGTCAGCAGCAAGGTGAAGTCGAGCTGACGCTGGCTGATCGCTGGATTTTGGCACGCTTGCAAGAAACCCAAGCCACCCTCACGCGCCATCTAGAAAACTACCGTTTTGATCTTGCCGCACAAACCTACTATGAGTTTGTCTGGAACGAATATTGCGACTGGTACTTAGAGCTGTCTAAGCCAGTGTTGTGGGATAAGCAGGCCAGTGCTGAGCGCTTACGCGGAACGCGCCGCACGCTGGTGCAGGTGCTGGAATCCATCCTGCGCTTGGGTCATCCGATGATGCCTTTTATCACCGAAGAAATCTGGCAGCGGGTTAAAGATCTGGCCGGTGTTAAAGGGGCCACGCTGATGCAAGCACCCTGGCCGCAATCTGATAACACGGCCAGCGATCAGGCCGCTGTGGCGGATATTGAATGGATGAAGCAGGTGATCCTGGCTGTGCGTGAGCTGCGTGCGATCAACAATATCCCGCCTGGACAGGCTCTGCCGGTGCTGATCCACAATGCCAGTGATGAGGATCAGCGTCGTTTAGAGGATCAGCGTGCTTCGTTACAAAAGCTGGCCAAGCTGGAATCGATTGCCTTGGCAGAAGAAGACCTACCCTTGAGCGCGATGCAGCTGGTTGGACAGATGGAAATCCACCTGCCTCTTGCGGGCTTTATCGATCAGGATGCGGAAATCGCGCGCCTGCAAAAAGAAATCGATAAGCTGGAGCAAGAAGTACAGCGTATCGAGGCCAAGCTCAGCAATGAGGCTTTTGTCAGTAAAGCCCCAGCGGCGGTGGTCGATAAGGAACGGGCGCGCAAGGTAGAAGCGGCCGCAGCCAGTGTGAAGCTGAAAGAACAGCAAGAGCAGCTACGTCAGCTCTAAATTTCTTTGCAGTATCTGCAACACGGCTCTCGTGACGACGAGGGCCGTGTTTGTGTCTGGCCCTTTTTTATGTGCCCATTTTTACGCTGCCATCGTTTTTGGCCTTTCCTTTGATCTCAACAAGAGACGCTTGATGAACACTGATCTTCTCATCACCCTTGGCTTGCTACTGACCTGTATCGTCATGTTCAGTCTCAATAAGCCCCGTATGGATATGGTTGGCCTGCTGGCGCTAATTGCCTTGCCACTGAGTGGCGTACTGACGCTAGAAGAAGCGTTGGGCGGCTTTAGCGAAGCCAGTGTGTTGATGATTGCTGGTCTTTTTGTGATCGGTGAAGGGCTAGTGCGTACTGGCGTGGCGTATCATCTGGGTGATTGGCTAGTCAAAGCGGCGGGGGCCAGTGAAATACGCCTACTGGTGCTGCTGATGCTGGCCGTTAATCTGCTTGGCTCGGTGATGAGTTCAACCGGTATTGTGGCGATTTTTATTCCTGTCGTGCTGGGTATCGCGCAGCGTTTACAGTTGCCAACCAGTCGCTTAATGATGCCGCTGGCTTTTGCGGCTTTGATCAGCGGCATGATGACTCTGGTGGCCACACCGCCGAATTTGATTGTGCATGCTGAATTGATGCGTCAGGGTTTTGAGGGCTTTCACTTTTTTGCCTTCGCTCCTGTGGGTGTGCTGGTGTTGCTGATGGCGATTCTCTATATGCTGGTGGCACGCCGCTGGTTACAGCCCCATGAGAGTGTGCAACCCAGTGGTGTTGAAGTCAGTCTGGATGATCTCGCCAAGCGTTATCAGTTGAGTCATCGAGAGCGCCGTCTGCGCGTATTGCCTGGCTCCCCCTTGGCTAATAAGCCGCTGAATCTTCTGTCTTTACGTCAAGAACACGGCATCAATATTATAGCGATCGAGCGCCGTCATCATTTACGCCAGCAATTGCTGATGGCCTCACCCAGCACCCTGCTGCATGAGAATGACCTGCTGCTGGTTGATCTGGCTGATCCCCAGCTGAGTAACCCGAGCCAGTTTGAGCAACTGGGATTGCTGCCTCTGCATCTGAATAACTCCTACTATGCCGAGCATCAGCACGAGCTGGGTCTGGCGGAAGTCGCGTTGCTGCCTGAATCCTCCTTACCGGGGCGCAGCATCTTGGAACTGGGTTTTCGCAGTCGCCATCGCTTGAATGTGGTGGGTCTAAGACGTCATGGCGAGCCTCTGCCCGGCATTTTTGTAGAAGAAAAACTCAAGCCCTCAGATACCTTGCTGGTAGCGGGTAGCTGGAAGGCGATTCAGCAACTCAGCCGCAGTCGTGACTATATTGTGCTGGGCCTGCCACGTGAGGCGGCATCAGAAGTGCCCAATGCCAGTAAAGCGCCTCTTGCGCTGTTGGCTTTAGCGGTGATGGTGGTGTTGATGGTCACTGGCTGGGTGCCGAATCTCTTGGCGGTGCTGATTGCCTGTGTCTTGATGGGGGCCTTTGGTTGCCTGAGTATGAACCGCGCTTATCAATCTATTCATTGGCCAAGTTTGGTGTTGATCGTGGGGATGCTGCCTTTTGCCACGGCCTTGCAAAAAACAGGTGGTATTCCGATGGCGGCTGAGGCTTTGGTGCAGCTGGCCGACCAACTGGGGCCACGAGGTTTGATGGCCGCGCTGTTTGTGCTGACCTCGGTAACCAGCCTTTTTATTTCCAATACCGCAACGGCGATTTTGCTCGCACCGATTGCGGTCAGCAGCGCCTTAACGCTGGATCTATCGCCCTATCCTTTTGCCATGACCGTAGCGATTGCTGCCTCGGCTGCCTTTATGACGCCTGTTTCTTCGCCGGTGAACACCTTGGTATTGAGTCCGGGTGGCTATCGCTTTACTGATTTTGTGAAGATCGGTGTGCCGCTGAGCTTGGCGGTGCTGGGCTTATCCGTGGTGGTGATACCCTGGCTTTTTCCCTTCTATCTCTCTGTTAGTCCTTAACCTGTCAGTCAGCCCCTAATCTGTCAGTTCATGCCTAGATCAATGTGCACAAAAAAGGCCAGCATCAAGCTGGCCAAAGAGCTGTGAACCTGAAGATGCAAACAGTGATGTGATTAGGCGGCGACAGAGACCAGTGCCTGCTGCGCACGATAGATGTGATAAGCCTCTGGCCCAAAATCATCTATCGCCGAGGCGAGATAATCAAACGATTTTGGGATTGCCTCGCCGGTACGAAACACGCGCAAAGCAATATTCTGCTCGGGCAGAGACAGATCCAGCGGCACTTCAATCCAGACAAAAACAGCTTTTTCAGTGACGAGATAGGCACTGTGAAGGACACGGTAGCCCTCACGCAGTTTAAGCTGATGCTGGGTATTGTCATGCTCTAAGCGATACTTGTGGACGGTTTTCATCTCGACCTCCTCTCAACTGAGCTGGTGTAGTCAGACTCTAGTCAATCCATAAACAGAAATAAACAGGTTTAATCTGCTCGATCATCTGGTTTTTTCGATGTATTGACCTGAAGGATTGCCTGAACACCCAAATGCTGAGTGCTGGCACGGCGTGACAGGGCATAGATCACATCCTTCACGCCATCCAAGCGAGCCAGCTCTTTGACTTGATACTGGCGACAGACTTCAGCGCGAATTGCCGCAGGCGCAGCAAAGAGCCCTTGTCCATGATGACCAAAAACCTTAATCAAGGCGCTGTCATCAATTTCAGCCACAAAGCCGGGTGTGATTTGATGCTGTTGAAACCAGAGCATTAGCTGCTGAAAGTAAGGCGTGGTATAGGAAGTGGCCAGTAAAGGCTGCTGGTGCAAACTAGCTGGAAAATCAGCCTTCAGGCGTGATGCAAGCGGCTCTGCGGCAAAAAGGCTGATAGGGCTGCGTAACAGCTCGGTGATCACCCAGTCGGTTTCTGTGATTGCTTGTGGGAGTTGATCCGTGAGCAGCACATCCAGGCGCTGCTTTTTGAGTGCCAGAATAAAATCACTGGTCTGCCCCGTATGGCAGCGTAAATGGATGGGGCGATCCAGCGACAAGGCAGGCTGAATCAGCTGGTAGGCAATCAGTTTATGGATAGAAGCCGCCACGCCGACTGTTAATTGAATCGGTGCTTGAGGCTCACGCTGCGTCCAGCCGGTTTCCATTTCTTCAGCCAGCGCAAAAATTTGTTCAGCATAGCGATAGAGCCATTGGCCTGAATCGGTCATCTGCAAGCGTCGATGCGCCCGCCGAAAAAGTGTCTGCCCAAGATGGGTTTCCAGAGAGGCCAGCTGGGCACTGAGTGTTTGCGGTGCCAAATCCAGCCGCTCGGCTGCCTGAGCGATCGAGCCCTCACGGGCGATCAACCAGAAGTAATGCAAGTGCTTAAGATTGATATTCATTACTATCTCTTGTGGGCACAATAAATAAACACAACTTATCATTTAGTTGACAAACAGTGTAAACAAAGAGACATCTTGTGTAGTGATCTCTAAAATAGCTGTCGAAAATAATCATGATAAGGGATCGCTATGTTTCGCAATATGAGCCTGAAAAAGAAGCTTCTTTTGAGTACGTTCTTATCTGGTTTGTTCTTTCTGACACTGGGTTTGAGCTATGTGATGGTGATCAAAGGGCAGCTGGAAAAAACCGCCATGCACCAGCGTGGCAGTGAGCTGGAGTTGATTTTAAACGAACGCTTGCGCGCAAAAGAAGAATTTGGCTTGGGTTTGGCCGTGATGCTGGCAGATAACCCAAGGCTTAAAAATGCTTTTTTCTCTGGTTTACGTGGCCCTGCTTTACATGAGTTAGAGCGTATCATCGAGACCTTTCGTGAAACGACCAATTATCGTGGCTTGCGTGTGCAACTACACACAGATGATGGGCGCTCGTGGTTAAGAAGCTGGAATCCAGATAACTATGCGGATGACCTACGTTTTCGGCCCAGTATTCAGCTTATGTTGGCTGAACAGCGCCCTTTTGGTACATCAGATGAGGCAGGCCGTGCTGGATTTGCAGTACGTGGTCTCGCTCCTATTGTTGATGCCGGTGATTATCTTGGTAGCCTAGAAGTTTTACAGGGGGTGGGGAGCATCAGCCGCGATTTTGAACAGGACGGCGGTGTTTATCTGCTGCTGTTAGCTGGAGATTTGGTTGAGCAATCCCCAGCCTTGGCCAGCAATCAAAGAATGCAGAATTATATTCTCGCCAATAATCGTTGGTTTAATGAGCGTGCTATCCAATTTGCACAAGGATTAGATCTTGCTGCTTTAGATCAACAAGGCCAGCAACTGACAGCCGATTGGTTTGTCACTCGCGTTGCTGTCAAAGATGAAGCAGGACAAGTCATCGGCATGCATATTATTGGTGAACCTGCGAGTCTCATCCATGCTCAAGTGAAGCAGGCAACACAGATCGCTTGGCTGTTTATCGCTCTGTTGTGTGCATTAGTGCTGGGAATGATCTTGACGATTCTCTGGACAATTCAGCGTAGTGTGGTGCGTCCGATTTCTCGTAGTGTGGCTAAGTTGCGCACGATGGGCAAAGACTTAACTGTGCGTCTCAAACCCGGTGCTGATGATGAGTTAGGCGAGCTACTAACTGCTTTTAATCACCACACAGCGACGTTAAGTGGTGTGATTGGTGAGGTATCGGCAACGGCACAAGATTTGGCTGTTTCTGCTGAGCAGATGATGGAAAAAAGTCAGCAAGGTCGAGAGATGGCACAACAGCAGCGTCAAGAAACAGACCTTGTTGCTTCGGCCAGTAACCAAATGGCGGCTTCTGCATCTGGAATGACCGAGCATGCACAAGCCACTTTGGAGGCGGCAGAAGAAGCCAGATTGAAAACGCAACAAGGGCAAGAGGTGATTGGTTCGACCATTGATGCTATTCAGCAGTTGGCTAACAAGATGAACCAGATGTTGGCCGTTATTGCACGCCTTGATGAAGGGAGTCGTAATATCGGTCAGGTCATTGAAACCATTGCAGCCGTTGCGGAACAAACCAACTTACTCGCTTTAAATGCGGCGATTGAGGCGGCACGCGCTGGTGAGCATGGGCGAGGTTTTGCGGTGGTTGCCGATGAAGTGCGTCAGCTAGCCAGTCGCACGCAAGCAGCAACACATGAAATACAAGCTATCATTCAGCAGGTGCAAACGGCTGCGAGTGATGTTTCACAGGCGATCCATTCTGGAACAGAAGAGGCGCAGCAGTGTGCACAATGGGCCTCTGACGCTGGGCGCTCACTGGATGATATTGCTGAACGTGTCTGCCGCGTGAACACCCGTGGCGAGCAGATTACATTGGCGGCAGCAGAGCAAAGTCAGGTGGCTGAAGAGATCAATGCCAGTATTCAGCGTGTACGTGATCAAGCAGAAACCACTAGCCACAACATGGAAGAGGCGCAGAATCTCAACGATCAATTAGCCCAGCGCGCCCATCAGCTTGAAAAGCTGGTACAGGGTTTTCGCATTGGTTAAGTGCTGGTATGACATTACTGACCTAATAAGAAAGGAGGCACTATGTCACTCGATGCATTAGCTTGGAAGGTGCATACGCAGATTCGGTTATACGATGCGCAGATGAGCCTAGAAAGCGCCTTAGCTCAGTGGCATGCAGTGTCGGCTGTTCCCACTTGCTGCTGCCAAGAGCAGCAGTATTATGTTATAGACCGCTTGCAACTAGAGGCCCTAGCCGCGGAGCAGCCAAGGGCTGCGTTGGGTGATGCTGAATGGCCCGCTTTGCCCTGCTTGGATCAGCAAGAGCCAGTGGCGCGAATACGAGAGTCCTTGCAACGCACTGCACTGCTGGGGTTAACCGACGCATCAGGCCAGTTAGCAAAACCCGCGTAAACCATCGCCCATTCGGGCGGTGATATAAGCGGAGACTGCGTAGCAGTCATGGGTTGTTGCTCATAGAAAAGACTGGCATTATATACAGCATGATCAAAGCTACAAAAGTACGCATTTATCCCACACCTGAGCAGGCGGAATTTTTAAACCGCCAGTTTGGTGCTGTGCGTTTTGCGTACAATAAGGCTTTGCATATCATCAGCTCACAATACAAACGTCATGGCCTGAAATTGAAAGCCAAAAAGGACCTCAAGCCCCTACTGGCCGTGGCGAAAAAGTCCCGCAAGTATCACTGGCTCAAAGATTTTGATTCGATTGCCTTGCAGCAGGCCTGTATCAATCTGGACAAAGCCTTTCAACGCTTCTTTGATCCCAATCTGCCTGCTCGTTATCCGAAATTCAAAAGAAAGCACGGCAAGCAATCCAGCTATCATTGCATGAGCGTTGATTGTGGCAATGACTGGATCAAAGTGCCTAAGCTGAAGCAACCGATCAAAGCGCGGATGCATCGCAAGGTTGAGGGCAAGCTGAAAAGCATCACCTTATCCCGCACTGTGACAGGTGAATACTATGCCTCACTGCTGCACGACGATGGGCAAGAAGCTCCTGTACCCATTCAAAGCCTGAATGAGGATCAAGTGCTGGCTCTGGATATGGGTTTAACGCAGCTCATCATTGACTCCAGTGGCAAGAAAGAACCAAATCCACGCTTTTTGAAGAAAGCCAGTGCTAATCTGCGCCGTAAGCAAAAAGCCTTATCACGCTGCAAAAAAGGCAGCAAAGGCCGGGCAAAAGCGCGACTCAAACTGGCTAAGGCGCATCAGCGTTTGGCAAATGCTCGTGCTGATTTTCAGCACAAGCTGTCTCGAACGATTGTTGACGAAAACCAAGCGGTGATTGTCGAGACACTAAAAGTCAAAAACATGCTGAAGAACAAGAAGCTGTCGAAGCACATTGCCGATGCCAGTTGGTCAGGCTTGATCCAAAAGCTTGAATACAAGGCCAAAGAGCAAGGCAAGCATCTGGTTAAAATTGATCAGTGGTTTGCCAGCTCTAAAACCTGCTCCTGCTGTGGACACAAGCTAGAAGAGCTGTCACTGAACGTGCGCGACTGGCAGTGTCCAGCTTGTTCAGTGAGGCATGATCGAGACATCAATGCAGCCTTAAATATCAAGGCGCAAGGTATTTTGAAATTAAAGGCCGCAGGACTGTCGGTCTCTGCCAATGGAGGCAAGCGTCAATCTGGTCACGCACCAGTTGCTGCCTGAGAAGTTGGAAGCCTCGCCCGTGGCGCTTGAGCGCTAGGGCGGGGAGCGTCACGTTTAAGTCAGGTTCCCCGCGCTGTGCAAGATGTTGGTCTTTTGCATGATCGACTACAAAAAATTCATCATTCAGGTCGTCTGCTGCTGGGTATTCTTAATGATATTCTCGACTTTTCTAAAATAGAAGCCGGCAAGCTGGCGATTCATCCGCAGCCCTTCTTACTGCAAACCTTGTTCGATCAGTTACTGGATTTACTGCATCAGCTGGCAGCACAAAAAGGGCTGGCCTTGCATCTCGATCTCGCGCCGGATCTGGCGCAGGCTTATCGGGGTGATCTCTCTCGTTTGCGCCAAGTGCTGACCAATCTGCTGGGCAATGCCATCAAATTTACTGATCAGGGCGAAGTGCATCTGGCGGTTCATTTGGCACGGTGTGTCAAGAACCAGGCTTGGCTCACCTTTGCTGTACGTGATACAGGTTTGGGCATGACACCTGAACAACAGGAACGTCTCTTTCAGGCTTTTACTCAGGCGGATACCAGCATCAGTCGTCAATATGGTGGTACAGGTTTGGGCCTGGCCATCAGTCAGCGTTTAGTGCAGGCCATGGGTGGAGAGGCCATTCAAGTTCAGAGTGCGCTCGGAGAGGGGGCTTGTTTTTATTTTACGCTGCCTCTCACTCAGTGCTCAGCTGAGGAGGAGCAGGCGTTGTTGCAGAGTCAGGAGCCAGGGCCTGAACAGCTTCCTCGGCTGTGTGGCCATATTTTGCTGGTTGAAGATAACCTGATTAACCAAGAGGTCGCCTGTCATCAATTGCAACAGCTGGGCTTGGATGTCACGCTGGCCGAAAATGGAGCCGAAGCTCTAAAGGCCTTGCACGAAGCTGAATTTGATCTGGTGCTGATGGATATCCAGATGCCGGTGATGGATGGCTATCAGGCCACCCAGGCCATTCGAGCGCAGGGGCGAACCCTGCCCATTATTGCTTTGACTGCGGCGGCGATGATTGAGGATCGTCAGCAGGCCTTGGATGCTGGAATGGATGGTCATCTGAGCAAGCCTCTGGCGATTGAGGAGTTACAGCCACTTTTGGCTCGTTGGTTGCCCTGCTCAGAATCTATGCCTAGCCAAGGGATCTCTCCCGTCGCCTTGCCAGAGGAGGCGGCTCAGACTGCCTTGCCTGATCCTGTTTATGTGGATCATCAGGCAGGCTTGCGCCAGCTACAAGGAGATTTCGCCCTTTATCACCGATTATTGAGCCGTTTTTTAGTGCAGCTTGAGCAGGATACGGCTGATCTCCCTCAGAATTTGGCTCAGTTGGCGACTCCCTTGGATTTTGAGCAGGCACAACAGCGACTTCATGCGCTAAAAGGTGTTGCTGGTAATCTCGCGTTGAAACATCTGGCCGAGCAGGCTGGAGTCTTGGATCAAGAGTTAAGAGCCCGCCAAGCCCCTTCTGCGCAGGCGATTCAAGCCTTTCATGCCAGCTGCGAGAAGACGCGTGCTCAGCTGGCATCCTGGCTAGCACAGAGTGATACGCAGGTCGCTGAACTGCCTGTTGTGCAACCGACCTTGCAGCAGGCTTTGGTGCAACTAGAGCAGGCGATCACACACAATGAGTTTATTGATCTAGCCCCCTTGCAAGCCCTCGCTCGTCAGCTATCGGGCCAGTCGCTTGCTGAATGGGAAGCCGTCTGTGACGCGTTGGATCATTTTGAGTTTGAGCAGGCCGCAGTTCACTTTGCACTCTTGCGCCAGTTTTTAGCCGCGTCTCAGCATGCTCCCCCTCGACGCTAGCCTACTGTCATTTATGTCATGGCTTGATGTCAAATTAGGCGGGTTCTTGAAGGTTGGAAAAGCCCGTCTCTTTAAAAGTCGTTTATTTTCAGTTGTTTACATGTGGGTGTTGGCTGGCATGGGGCTTGCTATAGACAGGTTACACCCCATTAAAGGAGTAAGATGATGTCAATGCCAACTGAATTTGAAACCCTCAATCCTGTGCTCGCGCTGGTGCTGATGTTGGTGAGCCTAGTGATGGGCATCTTCCCTGCCTTGATGCAACTGGGATTGTTGTTGAGTTAGTCAGCAAAAGCCAGTAGATGATCAGCCTGCATCTTGCAGGCTTTTTTTTCGCCACTCGATCGGCTTTAATGACATTTTTGACAGCAGGATGTCCCGATGAGTTTGACTGCCCACCTTCCCGCGCTGCTAGAGGCTTTGAATGCCCCTGCGGCGATTCTTTCCAGCGACTATCGTTTACTGGCCACCAATCAGGCCTATCAGCGGCTGTATGGTGATGGCAAGCCATTGAGCGGTCGTCATTGTTATGAAGTATCTCACGGCTATCAACAGCCTTGTGATCAGGCCGGAGAAGCCTGTCCACTGAAGCTGTGCCGAGAAACGGGTCGCCAACAGCGCTTGTTGCATCAGCATCAAACGGCCACGGGTGAAGAGCATGTCGATATCGAGATGAGCCCACTGTATGATGGAAATGGTCAGCTCATTGGTTATCTAGAGCGCCTTCATCAAGTGCGTGAGGCTCATCCGCAAGCTCAAGCTCAGGGGCTTATTGGTCAGTCTCCAGCTTTTAATCAGATGCTGAGTTGGGTGAGGCGCGCGGCACCTAGTGAGATCAGTGTGCTGTTGCTGGGTGAGACGGGGACGGGTAAAGAGCTGGTCGCGCGGGCTTTGCATCAAGGCAGTCCACGCGCCAGTCAGCCCTTTGTGACCGTTGAATGTTCTGGCCTGCCGGAAACCCTGTTTGAAAGTGAGCTGTTTGGCCATGAAAAGGGAGCTTTTACCGGAGCGCTAGGGCGTAAAGAGGGGTTAGTGGCCGCCGCGCACGGTGGTACGCTGTTTCTGGATGAGATAGGCGAGATCCCTCTATCGCAACAGGTGAAATTGCTCCGCCTGATTGAAACCAAAACCTACCGTAGTCTGGGTGGTATCACAGCGCAATATGCTGATTTTCGTTTGATTTGTGCAACGCATCGAGATTTGGCGGCGCAGGTGCGCGCCGGAGCCTTTCGAGCTGATCTTTACTATCGCATTGCCGCCTTCCCGATTGAGCTGCCCAGCTTGGCCGAACGGCGCGAAGATCTGCCGCTACTGATCCAAGCCTTGCTACAGCGCCTACCCAACGGCAAGCAGGCACAATTGAGCGCGGCGGCTTTGGCGGCTCTGGCTGACTATGCGTTTCCTGGCAATATTCGCGAACTGCGCAATCTGCTTGAAAGAGCGCTTTTGCTCGCCGATGGTGGTGAGATCGATCTTCCGCATCTGCCCTTGGACCTCCAGCGAGGCTGCACAGATAAAGCGCAGCCCCTTTTACCTCACCAGCCTGTGCCTTTAAAAGAACTCGAGGCCCATTACCTGGCACGTCTTGTCAAGCAGACGTCCTTGGATCGCGCGGCATTAGCGCAAGCGCTCGGCATCAGTGAACGCACCTTGTACCGTAAGCTCAAGGGATTGAAGCTTTAGCCACTTTTTATCCCTTTTTCTCAAGCGGCTTAGATCGAGCGGTTTATCTTGCCTTTGTTCGGCTTCTTCCATAGTATTTAGCTAGAATGTAATTCTATATCACTTAAGGAGAGTGGAATGAACCTGAAAAAAGCCCTATTGCCCCTCGTACTTGCTGCGGCCGTGGCCCTGCCTTTGCAAGCCTCTGCAATGACCCACAGTATCAGTACGGATTTGGTGCGTCTGGTTGATAACAATATGGACAACGGCATGTTTAACCTCTATTGGCAGGGGTCATTAAGTCGTAATACGGCGATACGTGCAGGCTATTCTACTGGAGACGACCTGAGCATTGTCGATGTGACCTTTAAGGGCTATATCGATCGTTATCATCAAGGCGCTTTTTATGAGGCTGGCTTGACTTGGTGGGATGGTGATCGAGATGATGATATTGGCTTTATGGCTGCACTCGGTTACGAACGCACTCTCGCACCTCACTTTGTACTCGGCGGATCGGTACAAGTGGTCGCAGGGATCAGTGAGGAAGTTGCACAAAGAGCCGAAACACCCTTCTTTCTGCCTAGCCTCTACATCCTGTTTGCTTTCTAAGAAGTTGGCGCCACTCTCTCTGGTGACTGGCGCTTTTGATAAGCCTTCAAGATTGCGCTTTTTAACTGCAAGCCAGTAAAGGGCTTGAGCAGATAGCCATCGGCTCCAGTTCTAATGGCTTGCTGAACTTCGCTGGCCTGGCTCACTGCGGTCACCATAATCACGATGGTGCTGGCGCGGATGGTTTTAATGCTGGCCAGCGCATCTAATCCGCTGACTTCGGGCATATTAATGTCCAGGCAGACAATATCAGGCTGATACTGTTTGACCTTTTCAATGGCTGATCTCCCGTGGCTAGCTTGCCCGATGACCTGATAGCCTTGATCCTTGAGCAGTTCACTCAATAGCTCGCAGACCATAGGCTCATCATCAACAACCAGAACACGTAAGTCTTCCGTTTTCACACACAGGCTCCATTAAAAAGAAGAGGATGGGGGCGATTCAGCTTCAGCAAAGAGTTGGGCTAAAGGCACAGGGCGACCGATGCCAAACCCCTGGGCATGTTGGACCCCTAGCTTTCTGAGCCATGCCAGCGTTTCTTCGCCTTCGACAAATTCCGCAATGGTTTGCAGCCCCAAGGCCTGAGCCACAGCGCAGGTTCCCTTCACCATTGCCTGATCAACCTCACTTTGAGCAAGATGGCGAATAAAAGTGCCATCGATTTTCAAATAGTCAAATTGAAAGGACTTGAGATAGTCGAAGGTTGCTAATCCAGTCCCAAAATCATCCAAAGCCACACTGGCACCCAAGGCGCGCAGGGCCTGAATCTGCTGAGCGGCATCTTCAGTACGATGAATACGTTCACTCTCGGTGACTTCAAAGCTGATTTTAGAGGCTGGCACTTGAGTGCGCGCCAAGAGCGTGCGGATAAAGGGTACCAGCTCTAGATCAGAGAGCGAAGCACCGGAGAGATTAATAGAGCATTTATGCGTTCTGGCCAGCCAATCAGGATGCTCAGCCAGATGTTCTAGGCTATGGCTAATCACCCAGCGATCGATTTCCTGCATATAACCAAAGCGCTCGGCAGCAGGTAAGAACTCGATCGGTGACAGCAGCTCGCCAGCAGGAGAAACCATGCGCAGCAGGATTTCATAGCTGAGCCCCCTGCTCTGTCCGCTGAGATCCTGAATGGGCTGTGCAAAGAGACGGAGTCGATTTTCAGGCAGTGCCTGTTTAAGTGCTTCAAACCGACGGTTCAATATCTGGCGCTCTTGCATCAGCTCTTGGCTGGATAAGGCGATCAGTAGGCGTCGGTTGCGCTGGCGTGCTTCTAATGTGGCTTGATGACAGGCTGCCAAGTAGCCAGCGGGTGTCTCGATCTGTCCATCCAAAGGCAGGGCCCCGAGTGCAATACGAATGCGTGTGGAATGCTGCTCGCTGATATAGGTCTGATCATTCAGTTGATCATACAGAGGATCGAGTGCTGCCTTGAGCGACACGCTCTCCTCAGCTTGGACTAACAGTAGATAGCGCCCTTGTGCCAAGCGAAACTGCTGCATATCGGCGCGTCGCCATTGGCGCAGTTGGCTGGCGAGTTGGCGTTCGAGTTCATGGGCTCCCTCAAAGCCCATCTGATCGGCCAGCTCTTCAAAATCGAGGAGATCGATATCCACCAGCCATGTCGAGTGAGGTTGAGAGAGGATCAAGCGATTCAGTGCCTGGATGAGTTCGCGCTCGTTACCGAGGCCGGTCAGATAATCCTCACGCGCTTGACGGCGAAAGGAACGTAGCAGCTGATTACGCTCAATGTTGACGGCTGCAATCAGCTGAGCCATGACAACCATACCCGCCACTTGGGTCAGCATTCTGATCAAGCCTTGAATATTCTCGATCTGAGTCACCCCGCCCCAGCCACGCAGTGCAAAAGCAACAAAAAGTGCCACAAAAACAGGCAGCACGAGAGCAAGGGTCTCGCTGCGTGCCACCATGACGAGCCAGCAGAGCAGTGGGAAAAAACTATAGGCGAGGGCGGTGGCATAAAGCCGCTGTCCTTGACTTTCCAGTAAAAGGGTCGTCACCGCTGCCAAGAGGGACACTGCGAGCCAGGTTAACAGTTGAGGCTGGCGAAGATCGGCCATGACTCGCCCAATAAAGCGCCTTTGGCTCATCAGGATGAGCAAAGCAAGTGGGGTGAAAAGAATCAGACCAAGGGCTTCAAAGCCCCAATAAAGCAGCCAAATATCATACCAGGCAAAGTGTTGAGCTGTGGGCTGCGTGAGCCAGAAGCCAAGAGCACCACCGGCTGAGACTAGTCCACTGCCGAGCAGAGCGCCCCGAAAATACAGCCTGAGTACCAGTCGACGTGTGAAGTGCCGCAGTTCTTGGGCATCGATATCACGGATCCAGTAGGCAGCAAGCCAGGAGCCCAGTGCCATGCTGCCACTGAAGAGCAGTGCAAACAGCCACGGCGCCTGCTGCCAGAATAACGACCAGATGAGTAAGGCGGGCAAGCAGGTATAGAGCACGCGTGAGCCGTAGACCAGTAGCGCTCCCAAAAGCAGGCCAGCAGGCGGCCAGATGACAGAAAAAGCCTGTTCTGGCAGCGTAAAAAAGCGCGAGACTTCGGCACTGAAGACCAGTAAAGCGGCCAGCACAACCAGCTTGAAGGGTGTTGCCTCGCGCAGAGGTGCGAGTGCCATCTGAGCAGGGCGATGTGTCAGCGTCTTCAGCATAGGGCAGGTTTCCTCTCCGTGGAGGTCGATTGACAGGGGATGTCAGGCTTCAGCTGAATTTCAACATAAAAAGCAGCGCATCTCACGTTTTATCCGCGCGAGATAGGCTGCTTGTTGGAGAGATGTCGCCAGCGCTAGACTTTAAAACGCTTCACTAGATTCTGGAGCTGCTGTGCAACTTGATTCAGTTCAGCGCCGCTGCTGGCAACATCAGATGCGGCTAAGCCAGTCGCGCCACTGAGTTCGACGATACGCTCTAAATTACGGTTCAGCTCATCCACTGTCGCGCTTTGTTGTTCGGTTGCTGAGGCGATCTGAATATTCATACCTTCAATATTGTTGATCGCGTCAGTGATCGACGCGAGCGCATCGCCAGCAGCCTGTGCATCATCTGCTGTCTTTGCTGAGCGCTCGTTGCTGGAGCGCATAGCATTCACGGCGACTGTAATTCGGTTGCGTAGCTGATCTACCGTAGCCTGGATCTGCTCTGTGGATTCATGTGTGCGTGCCGCGAGGGTGCGTACTTCATCAGCTACCACGGCAAAACCTCGGCCCGCTTCCCCAGCGCGTGCGGCTTCAATCGCGGCATTCAGTGCCAGTAGATTGGTTTGCTCAGCAATCGCTCGAATCACGTCCATGACTTGGCCTATCTGCTCCCCCGACTCTTGGAGTTTTTCAACTTCAGCCGCTGTTTCGGTGATGATGGCGGCTTGTTGCTGAATAGAGCTCACCACAGTTTGAACACGAGTGGATCCTGTTGTTGTTTCTTCGCCACCTTGCTGTGCGGCTAAAGAGGCATCCTGAGCATGACGGGCGACCTCTTCAACCGTGGCGACCAGTTCATTCATGGCCGCGGCAATCTGATCGACCTCACCTTGTTGATGCTGCATGTCATGGCCCATGCTCTGACTGGCGGCCTCTACCTTTTCTGCATTCAGCGTCAATTCGTGTGCGGTATGGGTGATATCACTGACTAGTTGACGAATACTGGCGATAAACTGGTTAAAGGCATCGGCCAGCTGACCTAACTCATCACGACTGGTGACAGGCAGTTGTTGTGTTAAATCAGCATCACCTTCGGCAATATCCTTCATCCGCGCAACCATGCGTTGGATAGGTTTCACCTGCTGCTGAGCCACCAGAGCAATGACCAGCATCAGGATGAGTAGTACGGCCAGAATCACCAACACGATTTTGGTCAGTAAGGCTCGTGTGGTCGCGGTAAAGGTGTCACTGGGTACTGAGACACCAATGCTCCAGTTGGGTGTTTGTGGAATGGGGTGCCAGATCATGGTCATCGGCTCGCCTTGCAGATTCAGGATACTGCCCATGCCAGATTCACCGCGAATCATACGTCGGCCATGCGCATCCAGTCCTTGATAACCTTGACGGTCTGCATCGGTGACATTGATTTGCATCCGCGCGGCCGGTGTTGGATGGGCCACCAACATGCCGCTGCCATCAACGACCCAGCCGTAGCTGCCTTGGCCCATCGCTAGGCTGCCAACAATATTGGAGAGCTCCTCCATCGAAAGAGAAATCCCCATCATGCCGATGCGCTCACCTTGAGCATTGCGCACCACTTCGGCAATCACCGCCACCGGCTGCTGTGTGGCGAGAGAAATAATCGGGTTGGTGAGCACGCGATCATAACGGCCACGAACCACGATATCTTGAAAATATTCGCGGCTCGCGATGCTGGCATAGTGGCCATTATGAATCACCGCATCACCTTGGCGATTCGCAAAAAACAGGGATTCAACTGCGGCATCACCAGCCTGTTGATGAGCGAGCCAGGATTCGATTTCGTTTAGGCTAGAAGCCTGCTGTAGCTCCTGAGCTGAGGCCAGTGCTCTGAGCCACATACGATAACCCTCAACCCAACGTCCTACCTCGGCCCCTCGTGCTTCAACTTGGCGGCGACTGCCATCTTCAATCATCTGTGGCACGCTGCTATTGAGTTGCTGCGTCACTAATGTACCCAGCAATAAAAATCCGATAAGAAGCGGAAGTAAAATTGTGAGCAAGAGGCGTTGTTTCATGGAGAGCTGTGCAAGCATGGGGCGGGCTCCTAAATAAAAGGGGATCATCATTATTGCGCCTTTATATTAGCATGCTGCAAATACGAAAATCGATGGATTCTTACCTCTAGGTCTAGTTAGTCAGACTTTAGTCGTGAGCAGGGGAAAAGTCTCTGTGTTCTCTTTTGTGACTGGCATAATAACCCTTGTCATAAAAAGGTCATTTTATTCGAGGGTGATCTTTAAACGTTCGTAAGCTTCGATGATTGGAAAAGGATGACAGGAATGTGGATCGCTAGCTTGAGTGTCAGTCGTAAATTAATGCTGATTTTCTTTGTTTTGCTTTTTGCTGTGAGCGCCTCCTTAGGTGCGCTTGCGATTTGGCAATCAACGAAAGCCGTTCATGAGCAGGTCGAGCAGGGGCTGGTGAATATTGCCCACAATGCCGCTGAGGTAGTGCAAAGTCGCATGCAGATGCATCTGGCCAGTGTCAGTGAGTTAGCACGCCACCCAGATCTGCTCACCTTGTCTGATGCCAGTTTGCACGAGTTAACTCAGGCTACACAGCGCTTGGGGTATCTGGGTATGGGATGGGTGACGCCACAGGGTGTAGCGCATTATCCAGAAGGCAATACGGCGGATTTAGCCAGCCGTGACTATATTCAGCGCGCGCTGGCAGGTGAGGCCAATGTCTCGGATGTGATCATCAGTCGCGTCATTAATAAGCCGGTCATTATGCTGGCTGCCCCGATTCGTGATGCGTCCACACAGCGTGTGCAGGGGGTGTTGATCGCGCGTCTGGATGCCACTTTTCTCAGCCAGCTCACAGAAGATCTGGGCTTTGGTACGCAAGGCAGTGCGGTGATGGTGAATGCCCGTGGTCAGGTGATTGCCAGCCCAAGGCCTCAAGAAGTGCTGGAGCAAATGAATTTAATGGATGATCCAAACCCTGCGCGTGCGGCAGCGCTGGATACTTTATTTCGTACGCCAGATCAGCTTGTCGAAGTGCCTTCCACTGCTGGTTTGAGTCTGGCCAGCAGCCTCACGATTCCCGGAACCAGTTGGAAACTGGCGATCACGGCACAAGCAGATGAGGCTTTTGAGCGCCTCCATGGGCTGAAAACGCTCTTTATTCTGGTCTCGATGGCTGCCTGGGCGCTGAGTTTGCTGCTCGCCTGGTGGTTTAGCCGTGCTTGGGTCATCCGGCCTTTGCAGCATATTCAGGCGATTGCACATCAGATCGAAACCAGCGGTAATCTCACTTTACGGACGCAGGTGCAAGGTCAAGATGAGCTGGCCGCAACAGGCACAGCACTCAATGATATGGTGGCCCGTTTTCAACAGCTGATTTCACGCCAAAGCCAGTCCACTCATGAGCTGCTGGCTGCTGCCGAGCACTTGGATCAAACCAGCAGCCTGTTATTAACAGCGAGTGATCAGCAGGCTGAACATACTAATCAGGTGGCGGTGGCTCTAGAGCAAATGAGTACAGCCATTCGCGAGGTGGCGCAAAATACCTTGCGTGCTTCGGACAAAGCCGGTGCCGCAGCAGAAGAGGCCCAGTTTGGGCAGCAACAAATGCAACAAAGTCAGCAGGTGGTCTTTGGGCTGGATGATCATATTCAACAGGCGGCGCAATTGGTTGAGCAGCTCAATAGCAATACCACAGAGGTCGATCAGATCCTCACGATGATTAGTGAGATTGCAGAGCAAACCAATTTGCTGGCCTTGAATGCCGCAATTGAGGCCGCGCGTGCTGGAGATCATGGTCGAGGTTTTGCTGTGGTCGCTGATGAGGTGCGAACGCTCGCCAGTCGCTCGCACACGGCCGCAGCGAGTATTCATGACAAGATGCAGGCTTTTCGGACCGAAGCTGAGCAAGCCTTGCTTTCAATGCGCTCCTGCACCGATTTTGCGCAGCAAAATAGCCAAGGGGCAGAGCAGATGGGGCAGCTTCTAGCACAATCTGCTGCGCATACCGGAGAAATTTTGAGTCTGAATCAACAGATCGCGAGTGCAACAGAGCAGCAAACGCTGGTTGTTGATCAGCTAGGTTACACGGTCCAGGATTTGAGCTTGGGGATAGATCAAGTCACCCATAAGGCGCGAGAAACAGCACAGGCCTCAGATGCTTTGAAAAAGCTGGCTGCAAGCCTGCGTCAAGACAGCCAAAGGTTTCATGTCTAAACATCCCCATGAGTAGACTCAGGGGCTTCTTGTGCCATTCAGGTGAGGCAGGCGAAGAGTGTTCGGCTTGGCAACAGACCGCTCAATAGGGTGGCCCGCAGTGACTTAATGCAGGTCAACAACGCTGTACGCTAAAGGCTTGGGTGGCATCTAAAGAAGCAGTGTTGCAAGCAAGCATCACCAAGCGATCAAAGCCCAAGGCAATACCGCTGCATTCAGGCAGACCGGCCTCAAGTGCGGCGAGCAGATGTTGATCCACTGGTACGGCGGGTAAGCCGAGCAGAGCGCGTTGCTGTTGATCGGCGTGAAAGCGCGCCGCTTGCTCTTGTGCTGAGGTCAGTTCCTGATAGGCGTTGGCGATTTCGATCCCATTGATATACAGCTCAAAACGCGCTGCCACGGCATCGCCTTGCGCATCTTGATGAATCTGTGCCAGTGCAGCCTGGCTGGCAGGAAAGTCATACAGCACCACCCTCTGGCCTTGAAAGCTAGGCTCTATCTGATGGCTGATGAGCAAATCGAGGCAGCCATCGCGATCCAGTTGCTGGGCATCAATGTCTGAGCAATGATGTGCAGCATCGCGCAGCGCTTTAAGACTGGCTTGAAAAGGATCAAGCCCCAGTGTGGCCACAAAAGCTTCACGATAAGTCAGACGACGATAAGGGGCGGCCCCCAGTAGTTGATCCACCAGCGCGCAGCATTCAGCTTCTAGTTCTGCCAAAGTCCAGCCTGGGCGATACCATTCCAGCATCCAGAACTCAGGATTGTGCCGCCAGCTGATTTCACCATCACGAAAGCAAGGCCCCAGCTGATAGATCGGACCACTTCCACTCGCCAACAGGCGCTTCATGAAAAATTCAGGGGAGGTTTGCAGGTAGAGGGTGACAGGTTCAGCAAGGCCGCTGAGCTGGGTACTTAAACTGGCAAGATGCGCATCTGTGCTGCCGCCACGTCCTAAAATCGGCGTATGGACTTCGAGCACCTGGCGCTGAGCAAAGAAATCACGGACCGCCGTAGTCAGCTGAGCGCGTTGCTGCAAAACCGCCAGAGTTGCCCCTGGCGGCCAAGCAAGGACAGACTTAGGCACGGCTGACGTATTCGCCGGTACGCGTGTCGATCTTCAGCAAATCGCCTTCGTTAACAAACAGAGGAACACGCACAACGGCACCTGTTGGGAGCTTGGCTGGCTTGGAGCCACCTTGTGCTGTGTCGCCTTTCAGGCCGGGATCCGTTTCTTCCACTGGCAGAATAATAAAGTTGGGTGGGGTGACGTTAATCGGCGCACCGTTGTACAGGGTGACAGTGTAAACTTCCTGCTCTTTGAGCCATTTGGTGCTCTCGCCCATAGCTTTGGCATCGGCACCCAGCTGTTCAAAAGAGCCGTCAGTTTTCATAAAATGCCAGAACTCACCATCGCTATAGAGAAACTCCATATCGACTTCCATGACATCCGCACCTTCTACGCTGTCACCGGATTTAAAGGTTTTTTCGCCGACGCGGCCAGACATCAGGTTACGATACTTCACCCGCGTAAAGGCTTGACCCTTGCCTGGCTTGATGTGTTCGATATCGATCATCGAGCAAGGATCGCCATCCAGCATCACCTTCAGGCCGCCTTTAAATTCGTTGGTTGCAAAGTTCGCCATAGTTTCTTCTCTTTCAATAGATAGGCCACAATCTCGCGGGCAGCTAAGGTGAGCGCACCAGAAGCCCTGCTAAGACCACAATAGGAATACAGCCGCTTATGATACTCAAAAGCCACGCTTCGCTCCACTGGCGTGAACAGCTTAAACAGGCCATTACCCAAGTCGACCAACTGGCTGAGCGCCTTACGCTGGACCCCCAGGCTTTAGCGGCGCAGATCCATCCACAGGCACAAGCAGGGCATTTTGCACTCAAGGTGCCGCAGGCCTTTGTGGAGCGTATGCAGCCTGGGCGCTTGGATGACCCCTTGCTCTTGCAAGTCTTGCCACTGAGTGCCGAGCTGGAAACGCCAGAAGGCTATGTGCCAGACCCGCTACAGGAGCAGGCTTTTAATCCTCTGCCAGGTTTGATTCATAAGTATCGCAGTCGGGTGTTGTTGACGATTACCGGGGCCTGTGCACTCCACTGCCGTTACTGCTTTCGGCGTCACTTTCCTTATAGTGATAATCAGCCGGGGGGGCAGCAGCGCGAGGCGATTGTGGATTATTTGCAGGCTCATCCTGAAATCAATGAGGTGATTTTATCTGGCGGTGATCCGTTGAGCAGTCCTGATGCGCACTTGGCGCGTTGGATGGCCACATTGGATGCGGTGCCCCACATCAAGCGTCTGCGTTTGCATACCCGTTTTCCGGTGGCGATTCCAGAGCGAATCGATGATGATCTGCTGGCTTGGGTGAAGAGCACGCGCAGTCAGCTGGTCTTTGTACTGCACATTAATCACCCGCAAGAGCTCGATGCGCGTTTGATCGAGCGTCTTCAGGCGTTGCGCGCAGCGGGCGTCACGCTACTCAATCAAAGCGTGCTCTTAAAAGACATTAATGATTCTGCGCTGGTGCTGGCTGAATTATCGGAAAGACTTTTTGATGCAGGTGTTCTACCCTATTATCTACACTTGTTAGACAGAGTTCAGGGTGCGGCACATTTTGCCTTATCGCCCACTGAGATCGAAACCCTTTATCAACAACTGCTCAGTTGCCTGCCGGGTTTCCTGGTCCCCAAATTGGTGCGTGAGCAGCCAGAGCAGCCGAGTAAAACGCCTCTCGGTTGGCCCTTTTCAACGAGATAAAGCATGACATTGATTCCTGTTGCCCTGCCACCTCTGGTGCTGACCCAGTTGAGTGATCTTGAGTCGAATTTTGCGGCGCTGCAAACCTGGCTTGCAGAGCAACCCTTGGCTTATCCGCAAGGGGTCGCCCCAGCCTTAGCGGGGCTATTGACAGAGCTCAATCAGCTGCAGCTTGCTGCACCAGAGCGAGTGCGCTGGCTGGATGCATTGCGCCATACCAGTCAACAGCTTTTGCCTTTGCTGACAAGAGCCAAGGATGCGGCTGTTGCGCAACGCCTTGAGCAAGGTCTGCTGACAGGGTATCAGCGTGCAGTGAATGATCTGCTGGCGATGCGTCATCAACTGGCTGCGCGTGAGCTCGCCCAGTTGCTCTTGCCAAGCCTTTATCGTTGTTTGGAGCTGCCCAAATCCTTGTTGGTGCGCAGCTGTTTACATGCCCTGCCGTTAAGTGATGCTTTTTGGCAAGAATTGCAGGTCTTTTATCAGTTGGCTTGTCAGAGTCGCTTACAAAATCATAGTGTGCAGACGAGTGCCCCTGCTTCTTGTGAGGCAGCTTATATTCATCTGCTGGTACTGGGTTTGATTCAGCCTGAAAATCTGCGTGCAGATGAGCTGCTCGTGGCTGTTGACTGGTTGGGGCGTGCCACGCCGCTGATCAAAATGACCCAACCGGTTCAGGCTGAAGCTGTTTTTGTGGCCTTGGCACAAGAAGGATATCGTCCTCAGCGGCGCGTTATGGTACAGCCAGAAAAAGGCTATCAGCTGCAGACAGAGGCGCTTGCGGCTCTGCTAGCGCGTCATCTGAGTCAAGAGGCGCATGAGGGGCGTCTTCCAGCGCGCGTTCAGCAGCATTTATGTGCTTGCTTAAGTCCGCCAACAGAGCGCGGAGCTCCCCGTTTGAGTGTGACAGGCGTACTGGAAATCAGCCTGGGCTGGCGGGCGACGCATCTTTGCTGGCAGGATCAAGCGCCCTCAGCTCCAGCGCTCAGCCCAAAAAAAACTAATCCCTTTTTGGCATTAGCTCTCGATGATGACGATCCTTGGGGTGCTGCTGCTGACGTGGCTGAAGCCGGATTCGCAACGGGTACAAGCACATTAAACTGGGTTAAAGAAGGGCAGCCGGAGGCACCATCTGCACAAGCCGCTCAGTTGCATTTGGTCCATAAGAGCAACACCAGTGCGACGGGATATGGCCTCATCTGGCCCAGCGGTGACTCACCTGCTTTACTACGCAGCGGCGAGCTGGTGGGGGTCAAAGAAGCAGAGGGTTGGCAGCTGGGTGTGATTCGCTGGGTCAAACCGCGCACCCAGCACCAAGAGTTTGGTGTTGAGCTATTAACCAGTCGTGCTGTGGCTTGCGAAATCAAGCCCGCGCGCTCTTTTGATCAGGCCGTGAGCTGGCAGCCAGGTTTTCTGATACCTGCGTTGCCTGTGCTGGGGATTGCTGCCAGTGTGCTGGCGCCGCGCCTGAGTTTTCATGAGGGGATGCGGATTCAGCTGCAGCAGCCCCAAGGCCAGCAAAAAGCCCAGTTGGTGGAGCTGCTGCGCGCTTATGGCGAGTTTAATCAGTTTCGCCTCGACCACCTGAGTCAGCCGATGCGTATTGGTCTTGTCTGATGCTGAGTATAAGTTGAGCTGATGCTCCCTTGGCAGCTTGGGTCAGCGGGATGAAGGTCGATCTAATCCAGAGGTTGGATAAAAATACGCCCTTCTTCTTCTTTGACGCTGTAGGTTTCCAAGTCGGTATAGGCAGGTGGCGTGAGCGCTTTTCCGGTGCGTAGACAAAAGCGTGCACCATGACGGGGACAGACCAAAAGGCCATCGCCTTCAATGCAGCCGCCTTCAAAACTGCGCCCATCGTGGGAGCAGGCATTTTCAACGGCATGAACAGCCCCTTGCAGACGCGTCAGTAAGACTTCATCTCCCGCGCTGGTGGTGCAAATCAGTAGCTGGCCTTCTGCTAACTCAGTGGTAGTGGCTAGGGATTCCCAGTTCATTATCTTCCTCATCGAGTAAAAGTGTATTCTGGCATGTTTTATGCTGGATGGCTGCATTAAGCTAAAAACCTGCCTTTAGTCAGGTTGTTGGCTGCTGAAAAGTCAGTGCTTTTGAAGTCCTGGTCGATATTCTTATTTCTTTACTGAGCTATAGCAATAATGGTGATGAAAATTGAAGAGGCCTTGTAGAGAAAGCATTGCAATTTTGAAAAGCCTTGGTTAAGGTTTGGGGGCGAAAGAATTCTGACTCGGTTAACCCCTTGGAAAATAACCGTCAGATGTATCCTTAGGATTCATCCACTCAAATAGGAAGTTAAGTCAATGAAAAAAACGCTGATTGCTGCCTCTATCGCTGCACTGGCTGCTGGTTCTGCTCAAGCTGTGACTCTGTATGAGTCTGAAACTGGTTCTTTCTCGACCTATGGTAAAATTCAGCTCGAGCTGATGAACTATGACGGTGAAAACAACATCCAGAACAACGGTTCACGCTTTGGTTTTTCTGCTGATCGTCAACTCAACCACGGTTTAGAAGGTTTTGCGAACGTTGAGTTCCGTTTCAATCCAGGTGTTCGTCACGATTCAAATGTTGCTGTAGCTATCGGTGAAGAGCACATGGCTGTTCGCAACTCTTACCTGGGTGTGCGCGGTGGTTTCGGTAGCGTGATGGCAGGTAACTTTGATTCATTAACTTATTCTTTTGTGACTAGCCAAGCGGATATCATGGAAAACCTGGGTTTTACCAGTGTTGACGGTGGCGGTCGCAACGGTCAGGGCCATACTATCGCTTACTTGAGCCCAGAGTTCAGCGGTTTCACTTTTGGTCTGGCGGCTAAGCATTACTCTTCAGACGAGTCGCAAAACAATGATGCGCTGAATTCTGCTTCTGGCGATGAAGTATTCAACTTCCAAGTGGCTGCTGCCTATCAAGCAACCCCTGAACTGCGTTTTGCTGTTGCTTATGACATGAATGATGGTGACGGTGGTTACGCTGCATTTGGTGCTAACAATGATGAAGCTGTGATGGCTATCTCTGCCAACTACGCAACTGATTTGTTCAACGTTGGCTTGGTCTTCGAAAGCCACGATAAAGCAGCTCTGGAGCAAGTTATTAACCTGACTGCAGGTTATAACTATGGCGCAGGCAGCATCTATGGCGTGGTTGCCTTCTTAGATGACGGTGATGATACTGGTGTTGACTTTGCTCTGGGTGCGAATTACAACCTCGGCGAGGGCTTCCTTGTTTACGGTGAGTTCGCTCTGGGTAATGATGATGTCTCTGCTATTAAAGATGCAGATGGTGACGGCACTGCTGCTGTGACTGTCGGTGCTGCTTACCGTTGGTAAGCCCCAAACCTTTTCTCTCGCTTGATGCTTGAACATTCAGCGAGAGACAAAGTATGAAACCCCAGCCTAGTGCTGGGGTTTTGTTTTTTTAAGGGCTTCTGTTAGACTAGTCTCCCATCTTAAGCGCTTTCCCCCCTGACTTTATTTTCTGGTGTTTCATCAGAGCAGATCTATTTGCGGACGGTTTTCATGACACGTTACATTTTCGTGACTGGCGGTGTGGTTTCTTCTTTGGGCAAGGGTATTGCCTCAGCTTCTTTGGCAGCCATTTTGGAAGCGCGTGGCTTAAAAGTCACCATTATGAAGCTCGACCCTTATATCAATGTTGATCCGGGCACCATGAGTCCTTTCCAGCATGGTGAGGTGTTTGTCACAGAAGATGGCGCAGAAACCGATCTGGATCTGGGGCATTATGAGCGCTTTATCCGCTCACGGATGACACAAAAAAACAACTTCACCACTGGCCGTGTCTACGAGCATGTGCTGCGCAAAGAGCGCCGTGGTGATTATCTTGGCGGTACAGTCCAGGTGGTGCCGCATATTACCGATGAGATTCAGCGCCGCGTGGAAGAAGGCGCAGCCGGTTATGATATCGCCTTGGTTGAAGTTGGCGGCACCGTGGGAGATATCGAGTCTTTGCCCTTCCTCGAATCGATTCGTCAGCTGCGGGTCAAGGTTGGATCGCAGCGCGCCCTGTTTATGCACTTAACTCTGGTGCCCTATATCAAAACAGCGGGTGAGACCAAAACCAAACCCACCCAGCACTCAGTGAAAGAGCTACGTTCGATAGGCATCCAGCCAGATATTCTGATCTGCCGTTCTGATGTCGAGATCGAAGCTAACGAGCGACGCAAGATCGCGCTGTTTACCAACGTTGATGAAAATGCGGTGATTTCGCTACCTGATGCCGATACCATTTATCGTATTCCGAGCATGCTGCATGAGCAAAACTTGGATGATATCGTGGTGCAAAAGTTTGGCCTCGATTGCCCCGCCGCTGATCTGAGCGAATGGGTGCAGGTGGTCGATGGCAAGCTGAACCCGCAAAAAACGGTCAAGATCGCGATGGTCGGCAAGTATATGGAGCTGCTAGATGCCTATAAATCGCTGATTGAGGCGATGAGTCATGCGGGCATCAAGACACGTACGCGGGTTGAAATCGACTATATCGATTCAGAAGAGATCGAGCGTAAGGGGACAGATCGACTGGCTGATAAAGATGCCATTTTGATCCCCGGCGGCTTTGGCGAGCGCGGCGTAGAAGGCAAGATTCTGGCCGCCCGCTATGCGCGTGAAAACAAGATTCCTTATTTGGGTATCTGCCTGGGTATGCAGGTCGCGGTGATTGAGTTTGCACGTCATGTGGCAGGTTGGGCCGATGCCAACTCAACCGAGTTTACTCTGGACACTCAGCATCCCGTCGTTGGTCTGATTACCGAATGGCTGACACCTGAGGGCAAGATTGAAACCCGCGATACCAATTCCGACCTAGGCGGTACCATGCGTTTGGGCGGTCAGGTGTGCCATCTGCAACCAGGCACCCAAGCGCGTGCCGTGTATGGCGCAGAGCATATTGTTGAGCGGCATCGTCATCGCTATGAAGTGAACAATCAGTTTATTGGCGATCTTGAAAAAGCGGGCCTGATTGTCTCTGGCCGCAGTGAAGACCTGGCACTGGTCGAGATGGTTGAGCTGCCTGATCACCCTTGGTTTGTGGCGTGTCAGTTCCACCCTGAGTTTACCTCGACGCCGCGTGATGGACATCCGCTGTTTACTGGTTTTGTCCAAGCCGCTTTAGATCATAAGGCTCAGCGCAAGCAAGCAGGTTCAGCATGAGCCTGATGCAGCAGATCAACCTTGGCCAGCTGAGTCTGGCTAATGATCGACCTTTTGTGCTGCTCGGTGGTATGAATGTGCTGGAATCGCGTGATCTGGCTTTGCAGGTTGCCGAGCAGTATGTCACGGTGACACAAAAGCTGGGCATTCCCTACGTTTTTAAAGCCAGCTACGACAAGGCGAACCGTTCTTCCATCCATTCCTTTCGTGGACCTGGCCTAGAGGCTGGGCTGCGCCTGCTTGAAGAAATCAAAACCACCTTTGGTGTGCCAGTGATCAGCGATGTGCATGAAATTGATCAGGTGGCCGCAGCGGCCGAAGTGCTCGACTGCTTACAACTTCCCGCTTTTCTCGCGCGCCAAACAGATCTGGTTCAGGCCTTGGCGCGTACTGGCCTGCCGATTCATGTTAAAAAACCGCAGTTTATGTCGCCAGGTCAGGTTGCACATCTGAGGACTAAATTCGTTGAATCAGGCAATGAGCAGGTCTTGATCTGCGAGCGCGGCAGCTGCTTTGGTTACGACAATCTGGTGGTGGATCTGCTCGGCTTTGGTGTCATGAAGCAAGTGACGCACAATGCGCCGCTGACTTTTGATGTGACTCATGCATTGCAAATGCGTGATCCCAGTGGTGCTGCCAGTGGTGGTCGTCGCCATCAAGTGGCTGAGCTTGGCCGCGCTGGTATGAGTCAAGGCTTGGCTGGCTTGTTTTTAGAAGCCCATCCAGATCCTGATCAGGCCAAGTGTGATGGTCCGTCAGCTTTGCCCTTGCATCAACTTGAACCCTTTTTAGTACAGATGAAGGCCGTCGATGATCTGGTGAAATCTCTGCCTGCGTTAGAGATTCGCTAAGCTCGACATCAGTCTGCGTTTTTAACCTGCTAAGACACAACCTCTTGTGTTTGGCTGACTTTAAAACTTGTGGAGATTTCTTCTCATGGCAAAAATCATCGACATCAAAGCACGTGAAGTGCTCGACTCACGCGGCAATCCGACCGTGATGGCAGATGTGACTTTAGAAGGTGGCTTTAAAGCCAGTGCGTGTGCCCCTTCTGGTGCCTCAACAGGTTCGCGTGAAGCGCTCGAGCTGCGTGATGGCGATGCCAAGCGCTATTTGGGTAAGGGTGTGCTACAAGCCGTTGCCAATGTGAACGGTGCGATTCGTGATGCTTTGCTCGGCCAGGATGCGACACAGCAGCGTCAGATCGATCAGATCATGCTGGATTTGGATGGCACAGAAAACAAGGCCAAGCTGGGCGCGAATGCGATTCTGGCGGTGTCTCTGGCGACCGCTAAAGCCGCAGCTGCCGCTAAAGGCCAAGAGCTGTTTGAGCATATCGCGGAGATCAATGGGACTGCGGGCGTTTACTCTATGCCTGTACCGATGATGAATATCCTCAACGGTGGTGAGCACGCTGATAATAACGTCGATATTCAAGAGTTTATGGTTCAGCCTGTTGCCGCACCAACCTTTGCCGAAGCTCTGCGTGCTGGTGCAGAGATTTTCCATGCGTTGAAAAAAGTACTGAAAGACAAGGGGCTGAGCACTTCAGTTGGTGATGAGGGTGGCTTTGCGCCTAACCTGGCCTCGAATGCGGATGCCTTGGCGGTGATCAAGCAGGCGGTGGCGGATGCTGGCTATCAGCTAGGCGATGAAATTACGCTAGCACTGGATTGCGCTTCTTCCGAGTTTTACAAAAACGGCCAGTATGATCTCGCCGGTGAAGGTCAGGTGTTTAGCGCCGAAGGCTTTAGCGATTATCTGGCCAAGCTGTGTGAAGATTACCCAATTGTCTCGATTGAAGACGGTCAGGATGAGTCAGACTGGGCGGGCTGGAAGATCCAAACAGAGAAGCTGGGTGCCAAGGTTCAGCTGGTCGGTGACGATCTGTTTGTGACCAACACCAAAATTCTGCAGCAGGGTATCGATCAAGGTATCGCCAACTCGATTCTGATCAAGTTCAACCAGATCGGCTCTTTGACTGAGACGCTGGATGCGATCAAGATGGCCAAGGACGCTGGTTATACAGCAGTGATTTCGCACCGCTCTGGTGAAACCGAAGACGCGACCATTGCAGATTTGGCAGTGGGTACGGCTGCGGGTCAGATCAAAACTGGCTCTTTGTGCCGTTCTGATCGTGTCGCCAAGTACAACCGTCTGCTGGTGATTGAAGAAATCCTCGGTAGCCGCGCACCCTATGCTGGTCGTCAGGCGATCAAGGGCCAGTAACTCTGGCTGCACCTGAATATCCAAAGCGCTGTTGTCAGATCAAGCCACCTTTCGAGGTGGCTTTTTTGATCGAAGGCTGCGCCGCCATGCTGCTAGAGAAGAGCTGTATTAAAACGTATAATCAGGGCTTTAAGCTCACCAGCCCAACAGGCCAGTATGACCCGACCTCTGATTTATCTTCTTAGCCTACTTTTACTGATCACTCAGCTGCGTTTGTGGCTGGGCGAGAATGGTCTGGTGGAGTATTACCAGCTCTCGCATCGTGTTCAGAGTCAAGAAGCGGATAACCAGCAGCTGCGACTGCGTAATGAGCGCCTGCATGCCGAAGTGCTGGATTTGAAAGATGGTCTGGATGCGCTGGAAGAACGTGCACGCACTGAGCTGGGCATGCTTGGCTCAGGAGAGACCTTCTACTGGCTGATAGGTCAACCTGAGCGTCAATTGATCTGGTCACCGGAGCCGCAAGAATGAACTATTGGTGGGTCGTCCCTGCTGCCGGGATAGGTCAGCGTATGCAAGCGGATCGCCCTAAGCAGTATCTTGAGTTGGCAGGGCGTACCTTATTGGCGACGACCTTGCTGCGTTGTCATCAGTTGCTCCCTCAGGCGCGCTTGGTTCTGGCGCTGCATCCAGATGATCGTTGGTGGCCAGCCTGTCGTGCTGAGCTAGAGCAGGCGGCACCTGAGCTGGATTTGATGACAACGCAGGGTGGCGCTGAGCGCGCGGATTCGGTGTTGGCCGCTTTAGATTATCTCCAGCCCCATGCTGCAGCCGAGGATTGGGTACTGGTGCATGATGCCGCGCGCCCTTGTCTGGATGCTGCTGATCTCAAGCGTTTGCTACAACAGGCCTCGCCAATCGGTGGTCTACTGGCTTGTCCGCTTGCCGATACGCTCAAACAAGCCACGGCACAACAGACGGTGGCGCGCACACTGGATCGCCGCCACCTCTGGCAGGCGTTAACGCCACAGATGTTTCCTTATCAAGCACTGAGGTGCGCCTTACAGCGCGCGCTGGCAGCGGGAGCGACACTCACTGATGAAGCTTCTGCGCTTGAATGGAGTGGCCTCGAGCCTCAGCTGGTGATCGGGCGGCGCGATAATATCAAAATTACCCATCCTGAAGATTTGGCCTTGGCCGAATTTTTACTGGCTCAACAGAAGGACAGATCATGCGAATAGGTCAGGGTTTTGATGTGCATGCATTTGGAGAGGGCAGCTTTTTAACTCTTGGTGGTGTTCAGTTACCTTTTGATCGTGGTTTTGTGGCTCACTCTGATGGTGATGTGCTGATTCATGCTCTATGCGATGCCTTGCTGGGCGCGCTAGGTTTAGGGGATATCGGTCAGCATTTTCCTGATACCGATCCTGCTTTTGCGGGCATCGACAGCCGCCGTCTGTTGCGACAAGTTGTGCAGCAGATGCATCAGCAGGGGTATCAGTTGCTGAATGCCGATATGACGATTATTGCTCAGGCACCCAAAATGGCACCGCACCTCCCCGCCATGCAGGCGTGTCTGAGTGATGACCTGCAAGTGGCATGCAATCAAGTGAATATCAAGGCCACAACAACGGAGTGCCTTGGCTTTACCGGTCGAGGAGAGGGCATCGCAGCGCAGGCGGTGGTGTTGCTGACAGAACGGCCAGCCACAGATGTTTGAACTGCCAGCACGCTGGCCAAGTGCCTTTGCCGCCTTGCCCTATACCGCCTTGTATCGTCAGCAGCCAGCCGATTTTGTGGTGGAAGAAGAGCTGGGATTCGAGCCAGAGGGGCAGGGGGAGCAGGTTTTTGTCTGGGTAGAAAAAAACAACCTGAGCACGGCCTATGTCGCAGAGCAGCTGGCACGCTTGGCACAGATCCATCCTAAGCAGGTCAGCTATTCTGGGATTAAAGATCGCACTGCCATCACGCGCCAATGGTTTTCCTTGCACCTGGCTGGTCAGCCTACGCCTGAAGCGGCAGCCTTATCTGGATCGGGTTGGCAGGTTTTGGCTTGTCAGCGCCATCCACGCAAGCTCAAACGCGGCACCCATCGCCAGAATCGCTTTGTGCTGCGTCTGACTTTAGCGCCCCTATCCAACGAGGTGGAGCAGCAGCAACGCGCCATCTGGTTAGCCGAGCGCTGGCAGCAGCTCTGTGCTCAAGGTGTGCCGAATTACTTTGGGCCACAGCGCTTTGGTGTCGCTGGCCGTAACCTGCATCTGGCGCAGCAGCTGATGGAAGGTCGCCCCCTCAAGCGGCAACAAAAAAGCTTTGCCCTCTCCGCTTTGCGCAGTGCTTTGTTTAATGATTTTTTAGCACAAGAGCTGCGTGCTGGGCGTTGGAATCAGGCCTACTCTGGCGATATTTTTTGTTTGCGCGCCAGCCGCAGCTTTTTTACTAGCCAGTTGGATGAAGACGCTGCTGCCTTACAAGCCCGTCTTGATCAAGGCGATCTTGATCGTGCTGGGCCTTTAGTTGGGGCTGGGCGCTATCCTGTACAGGGGCAGATGGCTGAGCAGTATGATCAGTGGCAGGCGCGCTATCCGGCTGAGTGTGCTTTTCTTGCTGCACAGGGATTAAGAACTGAACCGCGCCCCTTGCGTGTTGGCTTGATCGATCCTCACTGGAGCCTGACTGATGATCAACTCCAACTGAGCTTTGCCTTACCCGCTGGCAGCTTTGCTACAGCGGTACTGGCAGAACTTCTCCATGCTGAAGATGCCCAGTTGCGGCCTTCGGCTGACCTGCATCAGGAGTAAACATGCATCTACTGCTTTCCAATGATGATGGTATTCATGCCACTGGCCTGGCGACGCTGGCCACGGCTTTGCAAGGCGTGGCTGATTTCACCGTGGTGGCACCGGATCGCAATCATAGTGGCGCGAGTAATTCGTTGACCCTGAGTCGTCCTTTGTTGCCGCGTGAGGTCGAACCTGGTTACTGGTCAGTGGATGGTACACCGACAGATTGTGTGCATCTGGCCTTGCATGGTTTGATGCAGGTGCAGCCAGATCTGGTGATCTCAGGTATTAATCATGGTGCTAATCTCGGGGATGATGTGCTCTATTCTGGGACGGTCGCGGCTGCCACAGAAGGCCGCTTTTTAGGGCGTCCAGCGCTGGCGATTTCATTAGCCGGTGAAACTCACTGGGCCACGGCGGCTGCAGTTGTGCATCAGCTGGTGAGCCAATATCTGGCCCACCCTGAGCTGTTGAATCTGCCAGCACGCAGCCTATTGAATATCAATATTCCAGATGTGCCTTTGTTTGCCTTGAAGGGCTATCGCACCACGCGCTTAGGCCATCGTAATCCAAGCATTCCACCGATAGCCACCCAAGATCCGCGCGGCCAAACGCGCTATTGGATTGCACCACAAGGTGAAGCGGCAGAAGGTGGGCCAGGGACAGATTTTCATGCCATCGCAGAAGGCTATGTCTCAGTCACACCGCTTCAGTTTGATATGACCCGTCACACCCATCTTGATCAGGTTGAACAATGGCTGGATTTTTGCAATTCAACCCCCAGCTAAGGGGGATAGGTTTTACCTCTCAGCGTACACGAAACCGGATGGTGCAGCGGTTGCGCGAAGCGGGGATTCGTGACTATCGTGTGCTGGAAGCACTCAGCCATTTGCCACGCCACCTTTTTTTAGATGAGGCCTTGGCGCATCGTGCCTATGAAGATACAGCCCTGCCGATAGGTTTAGGGCAGACACTCAGCCAACCCTATATCGTGGCGCGGATGACGGAACTGCTGCTGGAAGTCAAACCGCGCAAGGTGCTGGAGATTGGTACTGGCTCAGGTTTTCAGTGTGCGTTGCTGGCTTGCCTGGTTGAAAAGGTATGGAGTCTTGAAAGAATTGAACCGCTACTCTTGAAAGCCCGCCAGCGTTTAGCAGATCTAGAGCTGCATAACGCGACGGTCGCTTTTGCTGATGGCTCGATCGGTTTGCCCCAACATGCTCCCTATGATGCCATTCTGGTGACCGCCGCAGCGGCTGATCTGCCCTTTTTGCTGGCAGAGCAGCTGGCAGAAGGAGGGCGCTTGATTCTGCCTTTAGGCCGAGAACAGCAAAAACTCTGTGTGTTAGATAAGAAACAAGGGCGCTTGATCGAGCGACAACTTGAAGACGTTCACTTTGTCCCTCTTCTTTCAGGCTCGCGTCCTGTACAGGCGACCTCTTGATGAGCAGAATACAGATCTTTCTTCGTGGTATGTTGATGGGCGCAGCGGATTTAGTGCCCGGTATTTCTGGCGGAACAGTCGCCTTTATCAGCGGGATCTATCTGCGTTTGATCCACGCTTTGCAAGCTATTCATCCGCGCCTGCTGCCGCTCTGGCATCAGCAAGGCATCAAAAAGGTGCTTGAGGCCTGTGATGCCCTCTTTTTGTTCACGCTGCTGGCGGGCATTCTGACCAGTGTGGCTCTGTTTGCGCATTTATTTTCTTGGTTGCTAGCCCACTATCCTTATCCGTTACAGGGTTTCTTTTTTGGCTTGGTCAGTGCTTCCGCACTGGTGCTGGCCCGTGAAGTCCCCCAGTGGAAGCTGCACTATTTACTGCTGCTCTTTTTGGGAGGCCTGCTCTCCTTGAGTTTAGCCTGGTTGCTGCCAGCGCTAGGCGACTTATCACCGCTGACTTTTTTTGTGGCAGGTATGATTGCCATCTGCGCCATGATCCTGCCCGGCATATCGGGTAGCTTTTTGTTGTTGATCATGGGCTTATATGCACCTTTGTTGCAGGCCGTGCGTGATGTCAACTGGATGTTGCTTGGCGCTTTTGCGCTAGGGGGCATTGCAGGCTTATTGGCTTTTGCGCAGATTTTGGGCTGGCTCTTTGCTCGTTTTCGTTATGCAACCTTTGCGTTTTTATTTGGTTTTGTGGTGGCATCACTGAAGCACCTCTGGCCGTGGCAGCTGCTGAGCCGTTACCGCTTGACGGATGAGGGCCAGATGATTCCTTTGGAAACACATCTGTTACTGCCCTGGCATTACAGTCAAGTGACAGCTGGTCCAAATTTTCTTTTTTCTGTCATCTTGATGATGATAATGGGGTGGGGACTGGTGATTTGGCTTGCACGCCAAGCGCCCAGATCGTTAACTTAGGTAACGGCACGTTTCTTGCTGTTTCTTGCGTACTGTTACCAAGTGAGAGGAAGAAGACGATGCCAAGAACAAAAACGCAGCGCCCATCTCCATATCAAGAGCATGAAGTAGCCGATCTTTCCTCATCTGCATTGGAGACAGAAGACATCTCATTAGAAGAGCTGGATGAAACAGAAACCACCGCTCTGCTTGATGAGGATGAAATCAGCGATGATCAGGCCTTTGAACAAGCGCTTGAGAAAACAGCACTAGCACAAAGCAGTGCGCCAGATGCCACCCAGCTTTATTTGAACGAAATCGGCATTGCACCGCTGCTGACCGCTGATGAAGAAGTCTATTATGGACGTCTCGCGCGGCAGGGTGATCCAGCTGGGCGCAATAAAATGATAGAAAGTAATTTGCGTCTGGTGGTCAAACTGGCGCGGCGTTATAACCACCGTGGCCTCTCTCTGCTGGATTTAATCGAAGAAGGCAATCTCGGTTTGATTCGTGCTGTGGAGAAGTTTGATCCTGAGCGGGGTTTTCGCTTCTCGACCTACGCGACCTGGTGGATCAGGCAAACCATTGAGCGCGCCTTGATGAACCAAACGCGTACCGTGCGTCTTCCCATTCATGTTGTGAAGGAGCTGCATACCCATCAGCGTGCCGCAAGAGAATTGGCTCAGAAGCTGGATCATGAAGCCACGCCTGAAGAAATCGCTGCCCATCTTGATATTAAGGTCGATCAAGTGAAGAAGCTCAGTGGTTTAAATGAGCGCAGCACTTCTTTTGATCATCCTGCAGGACAAAGCGCAGATCGCCCTTTGCTCGAAACCCTCTCCTGTGAAGAAGGCTCCAGTAATCCCTTCTATCAGGTTCAAAACGATCATATCTGCAATAATGTTGAGAAATGGTTAGATGAGCTGACCGAGAAGCAGCGTGAAGTGGTGTGTCGCCGCTTTGGCTTGCGTGGTTATGAAGCCACGACCTTGGAAGAAGTAGGTGTGGAAATTGGCTTAACGCGTGAGCGAGTGCGTCAGATTCAGGTTGAGGCTCTCAAGCGCTTGCGGCGCTATATCGAAGCTCAGGGGGTCGAATTTAATGCGCTGACGCAAGAGGAAGTCTAAGCAACGCTTCAAGAGTTTGATCTCATGCGCTCACTCTGCTGTAACTTGGCGGGGTGGGCGTTTTTTATCGATTTCTTTTTTCGCGTCGGCCTCTTCTGCCCTGTATGATAGCGGGATGCAAGGCAGACCTGATCCATTGAGCAAGGAAAGCCGGTTACCTGTTGTGCCTTGTGAATAATCAGGATTCAGAAGAGGGATAAGGATTCACGATGAAGTCAGATGCTATTGTTGAGCTGAGTTTGCATCCACCCTATGTTCAGCGTGGGGCGCTGAGCCTTGAGCTACATCCAATGATGGCGGCTTTTTTGTTGGCCTTGTGCCGTTTGCCTGTGGGTGGCAAGCTGACACTTGCACAGACCGTCGCTACCCTTGAAAAAGCCGGTTGGGAGTATCCTGGTGATCTGGCGATGAAGCAGCAAATTCAACAGCTGCGCCAAGCGATGCGGAAACTGGAAGTCGATAATCCGGTGTTGTTCGTTCAGGGTGGCTGGATGCTGAACTCGCATCTGCGCTGGGAGGCGGCCGATGAAGATGACGAGCAGGATCTGCTCGATGTGATCTATACCGAGCTCCAGCCTGCTTCGCGTTCGTAAGGGTTGGGTAGCCCACCTCTGAAGATGGGCTTAGTGGCGCATATCATGGCTACGAATCAGGTAGCCCCTTTCCTTATAAAAGCGCCAGGCTGCGCGCTTTGGCTGCATGATCTGCTCATCTTGGTCAATAATCTCCGCCACGCGCTCAAAGCGTGAAAAATGCGTTGGCGTTTTAAGGTCGAGATTGAGCAGTACGTCGTGGTGATCGCCAGGTTCAGCCTGCCAGCCCAGCTCGACAGGAGAAGGGGGATGCTGACCGAGCAGGCCATGAGGGATAAAAGCCTCAGGTTTGAATTGCCACAGGATATCGCTAAAAGCCTCTGCACTGGGTTGATCCGCCAAGTGCACATAGACGCGGTGTCCCTTCTTCCAGATGGTTTCGATCAAACGGCAGGCAAAATGCTGGCGGCTGCCAGGGGTATCCCCCGGCAGCAGATAGAAATCAATTTGGGTCATAGTGCGGCATCAAGATCCAATAGATATTGAGCCAGCAAGGCGACGGGACGCCCTGTTGCCCCCTTTTGCTTGCCTGAGTGCCAGGCGGTGCCAGCGATATCCAGATGCGCCCAGCGGAACTTCTCGGCAAAACGCGAGAGGAAGCAGGCCGCTGTGATCGTACCCGCAGGCCGTCCACCAATATTTTGCAAGTCGGCAAAGTTGGAGTCCAGCTGTTCCTGGTAGGCATCCCACAGTGGAAGCTGCCAAGCGCGATCTTCGGCATCGATCCCCGCTTCTAAAAGCGCGGCAGCCAGCTGGTCATCATTGCTGAGCAGGCCTGTGGCGTGATGGCCAAGAGCAATGATGCACGCACCGGTCAGGGTGGCGATATCCACTACCGTGGCAGGGTTGAAGCGCTCTGCATAGGTCAGCGCGTCACAGAGCACCAGGCGGCCTTCGGCATCGGTATTCAACACTTCAACGGTTTTGCCGGATAAGGTAGTGTAAATATCACCCGGTTTGCTGGCACGACCTGAAGGCATATTCTCTGCAGCGGCAATCATAAAGACCAGATTCAGCCGTGGACGCAGTTGACGCACGACTTCGAGTGCTCCAAGAACACTGGCAGCACCGCACATATCAAACTTCATCTCATCCATGCCTTCGCCCGGCTTCAGGCTGATGCCACCTGTATCAAAGGTGATGCCCTTGCCGAGTAGCACATGCGGTGCGGCTTCTTTATCTTCTGCGCCTTGGTACTCCACCACAATCAATCGCGGTGGTTGATCACTGCCCTTGCCGACCGACAGCAGGCTGTTCATGCCCAGCTCAGCCATCTGGACTTCATCCAGAATCTTGCTGCTAAACGCAGGGTCCTTACCGATTAGCTCCAGTGCTGTTTCGGCCAGATGAATCGGGGTGCACACATTGCCGGGGCGGTTGCCCAGTGTGCGGGCCAGATTCTTGCCCTGGCCTATGGCGCGCCCTTGCTTGAGTGCGGTCTCGCCTTCATTGGCTTCTTGATTATCTGGCCAGTAGAAGGCCAGCTCAGCAGGCAGCTGCTCTGGGGTCGGCTGGCTTTTGAATTCATTAAAGCGATAAAAGCTGGTCTCGGCTTCTTCGGCCATCAGGCGCAGCTTCCAAGCCGTATCGCGATTTTTCAGTGGGGTATCGGCCAGGGTCAGCAGAGCATCATGGACGCTGAGCTGAGCCAGTTGCTGATAGGCAGCATGGCAGGCTTGACGAAACTTTTGCCCAGTCAGTTTTTCTGCTTCACCCATACCCACAAGCAGAATACGCTGGGCTTCGGCACCAGGAGCAAAGGGCAGTAAAAAAGTGCGCCCCAGTTTGGGCTGAAAATCACCGCGTTCAATCATTTGGCTGATCAGTGATTCGGTGGCCTTATTGAGGGCTTCACCGCTTTGGGTCAGGCTCCCATCTTGCAGAACAGGCAGCACCACGCAGGCGGTCTCTGTCAGTGCGGGAGAATGGGTCACCAGTTTAAAATTCATAACTGCTCCATCTAAGGTGTGAACAAGGACGAGAAAAAACCATCAATTGCTGGCATTTTGGCCTTGTCTAAAGACAAGCTTAAGGCTCCTGTAGGATAATGGCTTTATTCAAGAAATGCATCGTCTGTTTGCAGGAGAGCTGTTTGATTCTTTATCGCTATATTGGACGCGAGATACTGCTGACCACCGCTGCCGTGACCAGTATTCTGCTGTTAGTGATTGTTGGCAGCCGTTTTGCGCGTTTTCTGGGTCGTGCCGCTTCGGGGCGGATTTCTCTGGATGCTCTGGGGCATCTCACCTTGCTCTATATGCCTTATGCGGCGCAGCTCATCCTTCCTCTCAGTTTTATTCTGGCTTTGATGCTGACTTTTGGCCGCTTGTATATGCAAAGTGAAATGGCGGTGATTCAGGCCAGCGGTGTCAGCCAGCGTCAGCTATTGAAGTTTGCTTTTGTGCTGGCGCTGTTACTGGCAGGGCTGACGAGTGTCGGCAGCTTTTACTTAACACCTTGGACACAAGAAGCCAGCGCTCGCTTGCTTGAAGAGCAGCGTAGTCGCACTGGGTTTGAATCCATCAGCCCAGGTCAATTTACGGCGATTGGCTCACAAGCAGTTTATATTGATCGCTTAAGTGATGATCAACAGCTATTGCATCAAGTGCTGCTGGCGGAAACACGGGATCAGCAAGAAACACTGGTGGTCGCTCAGCGGGGTTTTCAACAGTTGGAGCCTGAAACGCGTAGCCGGTTTTTGGTCTTGCAAGAGGGGGTGCGTTATACCTTGCCCTCTACTGATCTCTCGCTGATGCAGCTGGATTTTGCCCAGTATGCACAAAGAGTCAGCCAGTATGTGCCACCGCATATTCAGCAGCAGGTGAGTATGCTGCCCTTCCATGCTCTGCTGGGCCAGGATTCAATCGAGGCTCAGGTGGAGTGGCAATGGCGTTTGGCCCTGCCCATCATGCTGCTGGTGATGGTCTTTGTGGCCTTGCCAATGACCAAGGTGAATCCGCGTCAGGGGCGTTTTATGGCCCTGCTGCCAGTTTTGTTATGTCAGATGCTCTATTTGGGTGGTCTGATGTCCTTGCAAGATATGATGATGAAAGAAAGCTGGCCCATCTGGCCCGGTTTATGGAGCCTGCATCTGACCTTTCTGGCACTGGGACTCTTCCTCTGCTGGCGTCGTGAGGTGCTCAAACCATGAGGCTCTTAGGTGGATATATTGGCCGTTCGGTTTTGTTCGCCAGTCTGGCCGTGTTGTTGGTGATCGTGACGCTGGATCTGGTCTTCTCCTTATTGGATGAGCTGGGCGGCTTACGCGGTGATTATGGGCTCTTCGAGGCGATCATCTATATGTTGATGCGTCTTCCTGAGCGCTTCTATCTCTTTTTACCTATTGCGGCCTTGGTTGGTGTGCTGGTCGGGCTGGGCGGCCTAGCCTCGACCAGTGAACTCACCGTGATGCGAGCTGCGGGTGTCTCGATTCCGCGCCTGATCTGGCAAGCGGCCAAACCGATAGCCGTGTTGTTGCTGGTGGCGATGTTGGCCAGTGAATTTGTGCTCCTCCAGTGGGTGCAGGCTGCAGAAAGCTATCGCTGGGAAAAAAGAACCGGCCAGCAGCGGGCCAGTGTCAGCAGTGCGCAGGATCTGTGGCTGAAAGAAGAGCATCAGTTTTATCGCATTCAGGTGGCGCGCGATGATGGTCAGCTGCTTGGCGTCACCATCTATCAGCTGGATGCCAACTGGCAGCTCAGCGAGCGTATCACTGCTGCGCGTGCTGATTGGCAGGAGCAGGAAGGCCACTGGGTGTTGCGCGATGTGCAGCGGCTGCGGCTAGATCCAGAGCAGCTTCAGCAAGAGCGCCTGTCGAGTCTGGTGTGGCCGGTGCCGATAGCACCTGAATTTGTTGCCCTGCAGGCTTTTGACCCGCGAGATCTGCCCCCAACTCGCCTGTGGCACTATGCACACTATTTAGAGGCGCGGGGACAGCCAAGTGGTTTCTATTGGCTCGCCTTATGGCAAAAGCTCCTGTTACCGATCACTGTGTTTGCCGTGGTTCTGCTGGGTGCTTCTTTTACCTTTGGGCCTTTGCGCTCTGTTCCGGCGGGTACACGCGTTTTTCATGGTATTTTAATTGGATTATCGGTGAAGTTTGCTCAGGACCTGCTTGGACCTGCCGCGCTCCTGTGGGGCTTTCCACCGATCTTGGCGGTGTTGATCCCCGCTGGATTTTGCGCTGCTTGGGGTGGCTGGCAGATTTATCGTACCGGTTAAGAAACCTCTGATTCACTACTGCGCTGGGTGATGCTGCGTTGAAATTGGTCTCAAAATGCTCATTTACTCCATGTAAACTCCGCTTTTTCGTCCAATTTCCCTTGCGACCTACATGGATGTAGGAAGTGCAGCAATTCGTATGGAGCGAATGCTGCCCTGACCTGCGCTCATGACGTTAATCAGAGGCTCCTTAAGCAGAGGTTTCTTAAGACCTACAGACAACTGGCATCACCGACCCATGCATTGCAGACCATCGATTATTGATAAAGAGAGTGGATAAACCCTATGGCAAGATACTTTGATCATCTGAATGAGACCTATCCAGCGGGCCTGTTTCGTCGCTTGGCGGCCATGGTCTATGACCTCTTCTTGCTCGCGGCTTTGTTTGTGTTGGCGGGATTTATCGGGGTGGCTTTAACAGGCGGTGAGGCGAATGAGCATCCGCTGTTTAAAATCCTCGTCTGGATGGTGCCCTTCTTGTTTTATGGTTTTTTCTGGCATAAGACAGGCCAAACGCTGGGTATGCTGGCGTGGCGTATTCGGGTGCAGACGCTGGATGGGCAGCCTGTGAATCCGCGTCAGACCTTCTTGCGCTTGATTGGTGGGCTGCTGTCATGGAGCTGTCTGGGCTTGGGCTATCTCTGGTTGAAGTTTGATACTGAGCAGCGTACCTGGCCAGATTTGCTCTCGCGGACGCAGGTGGTTGTGGTGCCGCAACGCAAGGATTAATCTTCTTGGAAACGAGAATGGGCGTAACAAGAAGGATCGTAACAAGAAGGATCGTAACAAGAAGGGGCGTAATAAGAAGGGCAGCAGCAAAAAGGAGCAGACAGGCTGCTCCTTGAAGGTAAAAAAAGTGATCCGCTAGCTGGCAGCAGGATCAGCCGCTTTAAGCTGCTCACGGATTAACTTCTTGTTGAGCTTACCTACGCTGGTTTTGGGGATGGCGTCAACCAGCTCGATCTGCTCAGGAATCGCCCATTTGTTGATCCGACCGCCTTCCACTGCCTTGAGCAGGGAAGCCCGCAGTTGATCGAGACAGGGTGGGTGATCCGGTGTGCTGGCCACCACCAGTGCAGCAGGGCGCTCGCCCCAGCGCGCATCGGCGACGCCAACCACGGCCACCTCGGCAACACCCTCACACTGGCTGATCAGGTTTTCGATCTCTAAAGAAGAAACCCACTCACCGCCGGTTTTAATCACATCTTTAATGCGATCACGAATCTGGATAAAGCCGCGTTCATCCTGCACCGCGACATCCCCTGTATGGAGCCAGCCATCGCGCCATAGCTCTTCACTGCGTTCTTGCTCCTTGTAATAGGCTTGGGTCAGCCAAGGTGCACGCACCCGAATTTCACCGACAGTTTCGCCATCGGCGGGCACCAGCTGGCCTTCTTCATCGACCAGTTGCAGATCCACCAGTGGAACAGGCAGGCCAGTTTTACAGCGCCAGGGTAGCTGGGTATCAAAATCACTCTCTGCCAGATCCTTCGGCAAGACGGCTGCGGTCAGCAGCGGGCAGGTTTCTGACATGCCATAAGCGGTGCGAGTATCAATACCCAGCAGATGGGCTTTTTTGGCGAGTCCCTGAGGCAAGGCGCTGCCACCGATCAATACATGCCAGCCATCCAGTTTGATCTTGCCTGAAGCGATGGGTTCAGCCGAGACCACCATATTCAACAAGGTAGGTACGCAGTGAGATACATCCACCTTCTCGCTCACCAGCAGCTTGACCAGCATTTCTGGCTCATAACGACCGGGGTAGACCTGCGTGGCTCCCATAAAGGTGGCCGTGTAGGGTACGCCCCAAGCATGCACATGGAACATCGGGGTGATGGGCATGTAGACCTTGTTGCGATTCAGCAGCTCAAAGCCTGGCGTCTGGAAGATGTTGGCCTCGGCCAGTGTATGCAGCACCAGCTGGCGATGGGTAAAGAAAACGCCCTTGGGATTGCCCGTGGTGCCTGTGGTGTAAAAAAGCGTGGCCACGGCCTGTTCATCAAAGGTCGGGAAATCATAGTGGGTGGGTTGCTTGGCCAATAGGGTTTCGTACTCGCCAATCAAATTCAGGCTGGTACTGACTGGCGCAGGATGATCCTGACAAAGCAGATAGCCCTTAACACGAGGCAGCTGCTCAGCAAGGGGTTCGAGCTGGGCCAGAAAATCCTCATGGGTCAGCACAAACATATCCTCAGCATGCTCCATCGTGTAGAGGATTTGCTCAGGGGCCAGGCGCACGTTGACGGTATGCAGCACTGCGCCCAGCATCGGGATAGCAAAAAAACATTCCAGATAGCGATGGCTATCCCAGTCGAGAACAGCCACCACATCACCGGCTTTGACGCCTTGTTCTGTGAGCAGGTGCGCGAGTTGATGAACCCGCTGCTCAAATTGACGATAGCTCAAGCGGGTGATATCCCGATAGACGATTTGATTCTCACCGGCCATGCGCACGCTTGATCTGAGCAGATCACCGATCAGCAGCGGTGGATTCACCGCCGAAGGGGTGGAAGGCAGGATTTTGGGGGTGACGCGGTTCTGATCCATGAAGCACTCCGATGTCGAAGAGGGCGGCACCAGCTGAGCTGGGCCGCTAAAAAAGATAATCTAAGCTTTACCAAGAAGAGAGCGAGCAATCACTTCTTTCATGATTTCCGAACTGCCAGCATAGATGGTTTGCACGCGTGCATCGACATAAAAGCGCGAAATGGGATATTCGAGGGTATAGCCATAGCCGCCAAAAAGCTGCAAACACTCATCGGTAATGCGACATTGCATTTCACTGAGCTGGAGCTTGATGATGGCTGCATGGGTGCTGGTCATCTCACCTTGGCGATAAAGCGCAACACAATGGTTAAAGTAGGCGCGGGCCATATCGATTTGCGCTCGCACTTCAGCCAGCTTAAAGCGGGTGTTTTGGAAATCGCCAATACGCTGACCAAAGGCCTTGCGCTCTTGGACATAATCCAGAGTCAGTTGCAACGCGCCTTCCATAGCACCCAGAGCTTGAGAACCCACACCCAAGCGTTCACGCGGCAATTCCTGCATGAGATAAACGAAGCCCTGACCTTCTTCACCAAGCAGCGCTTCTTCTGGCAGGATCATCTGATCAAAAAACAGCTCGGCGGTATCACTGGCATGCTGGCCGATTTTTTTGATCGGCTTGCCGCGTGAGAAGCCGGGCAGATGGGTATCGACTAAAAACAGGGAGACGCCCTTCGCGCCTGCGCTGGGATCTGTTTTGGCACACACGATCACCATATCGGCCATCATGCCGTTGGTGATAAAGGTTTTGGAGCCATCTAGCTGCCAGCCACCTTCTACCTTTTGGGCGCGGGTTTTCATAGCCGCCAGATCACTTCCAGCGCCAGGTTCGGTCATCGCGATGGCGCTCATCACCTCACCGCTGGCCATGCGCGGCAGCCAGTGCTGCTTTTGTTCTTCATTGCCTAGGTGCAGCACATAAGGAATCACGATATTGGAGTGGATGTTGTAGCCTGTCGCCAAGCCGCCCAGCCCCCGACGCGCGATCTCTTCAATCACCATTTGGGTGATGCCAAAATCAGCGCCGGTACCGCCATAGTCTTCATCCAGATCAATCGCGAGCATGCCGTTTTCGCCCATTTTGAGCCAAAAATCCCGTGGTACCTGCCCAGCGGCTTCCCAATCGGCATAGTGGGGATCGGCTTCCTGCTCCAAGAAGCGGCAGGTCATATCGTAAAAAAGTTGGCTGGATTCATCATGTGTTGTCATGGTTTTTCTCTGCTATTGTGTTGTTTTCGGCCATACTAGGCCGCTATTCGGCTTCTCATCGGCTGTTTTAGGACAAAAACTATGCATAATCAGCCAAACTGGCTTTCTTCTGGCTTAGCTGTAGAGTTGGTGCATGCGCTTTTTGAGGGGGTGCAGTTGCCCGCCGCACGACGAAAAACCCTGTTGATGCAGGCGGGTATCGCCCCGCGTGTGCTCGAACAGCCGCAGAATCGTCTGCCACCGGCGCAGTTTGCGCGCCTATACCGCTTGCTAGTGCAGCTGTTTCAGGATGAAACACCGGGGTTTTTCTCACGGCCTCTGCGCCCAGGAACACTCAAGTTCATTGGCCTCTCTTTGTTGGATGCGCCCAACTTACAGGTGGCGCTGCATCGCTTTGCGCATCTGTTCAGCATCTTGCAGGATGATGCACGCTATGAAATTAAAATCCTCGATGATCAAGTTGAGCTGCGCTGGATAGAGTTGCAGGCACCGCAGGCGAGTCGTGAACTGGTCCATCAGCTGATGCTGCGCTTGATCCATGGTCTGGCCTCGTGGCTGATTGCAGAACCCCTGCCAGTGACCGAGGTGGCCTATGCCTTTGCACCGGCATCCAGCGTTGTTTTTGCCTTTTATCCGCAGGTGATGACCTACCATGCCCCCCTGAGCTGCCTGCGCCTGGCTCGTCGCCATCTGCAGGCACCGCTGCGCCAAACCAAGCGCGATTTACAGGCTTTTTTGCGCCGTGCCCCAGCGGATTGGCTGGATGTGGCGATGGATCAGGATCGGGTGGTGCATCAGGTGCGCGATTATCTGATGCGGATTAACCCCGCCGCCAAGGTGCCTGAAGTTGCGCAGAGGCTGCATAAATCTGTGCGTAGTCTGACGCGTCAGCTGGCTCAAGAGGGCGCGAGCTTCCAGCAGATCAAGGATCAGCTGCGTCGTGATCTGGCGATAGAGCAGCTAGGGCGGCGGCACCTGCCGATCAACCAACTGGCTGAGCAGCTGGGTTTTGAGACCAGTGCCAGCTTCTACCGTGCTTTTTTACGCTGGGAGGGCTGCTCTCCGCGTACCTACCGTCAACGCCTGCAAGGCTGATTTCAAGGCAGTGAATACTCTGGCGGACTTGCTTTCTATATTTAAGTATATTATAAATTAGGCAACTTAGTTTAAGTGGGTTGGCTTATGCAAGCAGAGTTAGATCTAGCGCAGATGCAGCAGCAAGCGCAACAAGCCAGTCGTTTGATGCAGGCCTGTGCCCATCCTGGGCGCTTGTTGCTCTTGTGTCAGCTGGCGCTGGAAGAGCTCAACGTGGGTGAGCTGGAGCAGCGGGTGGGTTTGCATCAGCCCAGCCTATCGCAGCAGCTGGGTGTGCTGCGTCGTGAAGGCTTGATTCGTGCGCGGCGTGCAGGTCAGCAGGTCTACTACCAGCTACAAGATCCCCGTACAGCGGAACTTTTGCGCAGCCTCTACCGTATTTTTTGTACTCCGATGCCAACCTCTCCTCTGCCCGCTGGGCCAAAGAGGGAAGGAGCAGCACCCAAAAAAACAGATCACAACTGAATACAAGCCTTGGAGAAAGACAGATGGGTCGGTCGATAGCAAATTGGTGTATGAACCACACCCGCAGCGTTTTTATTGTGATGCTGCTGGCGGTGTTGGCCTTGGGCGCGATGATTCCGCGGATTGTGATTGATACGGATCCGGAGAATATGCTCTCTGCTGAGCAGCCAGATCGCCTGCGTCACAATGAGATTCGGGCCACCTTTGGCCTGCACGATATGCTGGTGGTTGGGCAGGTCAATACTGAGCAGGGGATCTTTAATCCGGCTTCTTTGGCCGCCCATTATCAGCTGACGCGCGCCATCGAGCAGATGGAGGGCGTGATTGCGGCAGATCTGATGTCGTTGGCGGCAGTGGATAATGTAGAGCAAGCTGGCCCCGGCACCATCGCTTATGATTGGTTGATTCCTGAAGCACCGCAGACGCAAGCCGAAGCCGATCGTATCCGTGCTGCGGTAGAGCGCCTGCCGATGTATCTTGGCACGCTGGTGTCTGAAGATGGCCAGGCGGCCGCGATTTTTGTTCCGATTGCCAGCAAGGATATCAGCCATCGCATTGCGCAAGAAATCCAAGCCGTGGTGGAGACCTTGGATGTGAGTGATGCTTTTCATATCACGGGTCAGCCAGTGGCGCAGGATACCTTTGGTGTTGAAATGTTCCAGCAGATGGCGATTTCAGCCCCCCTCGCTGGTTTGGTGATCTTTCTTGCCATGCTGTATTTCTTCCGTAGTTTGCCGCTGGTTGTTGCACCGATGCTGCTGGCGATGGCCACGGTGATCACGACCATGGGTCTGCTGATTGGTCTGGGCTATACCGTGCACATCATGAGTTCGATGATTCCGATCTTCTTGATGCCGATAGCGGTGGTGGCCTCAGTACATGTGCTGTCGAATTTTGCTGATCGCTATCGCCCTGGTGATGATCCCAAGCAGGTGATGGGGGCTGTGATGGAGCAGCTCTTCAAGCCAGTGCTGTTTACCAGCCTGACCACGGCGGTGGGTTTTCTCTCGCTGCTGACGACTCCTATTCCTCCGGTACAGGTGTTTGGTGCTTTTATCTCCTTTGGTGTGTTGATCGCGCTGATCTTGACCCTGTGCTTTATCCCAGCCTATACCGTGGCCTTAAAGCGTGAAACGCTGGATAAGATGGCAGAAAAATTCCGTGCCAAGGAAGAACAGGCCGCCGCGCAGGATGCAGAGAGCCTGCTCAGTCGCCTTGGTCGCCTACCCACCCGCGCACCGCTTGCGGTGGTGGGCGCGGTAGTTGGTCTGCTGCTGGTCTCTGGTTATGGTATTCAGCAGATTCAGATTAACGATAATCCCACCCTGTGGTTTAAACAGGATCACCGCATTCGTGTCGCCGATCAGGTGTTAAATGCGCGCTTTGCGGGCACCTATGAAGCCTATCTGGCTTTCAGATCGACTCAGGCTGAAGCGCAGTTGCAGCAGCTCAATGAGCAGGCCAACAGGCTTTTTGCTGAGGCTGAAAGACAGGGTGTCATGCTGGATACCCGCTGGGAGGCGCTCTGGCAGGCAACAGAAAACGAACCCAATCTGGGTGCGCGTTTAGAAGCCCTCGCCAGTGAAATCGATGATCAGCTCTTTATGGTGGATGCAGATGCCCAGGCCGTGTTGGAAACCCTGCTGGATGCGGTTGAAAGCACACGCAGTCAGACACGGGTGTTCCAGCAGCCAGAGGTCTTGGCTTATCTGGATGATCTTAAAGCCCATTTAGAAGAGCAGGGCTTGATCGGTAAGGCCAACTCCTTAGCGGATGTGGTGAAAACGATTAACCGTGAGCTGGTCAGCGGTGATCCTGTGGATTATCAGCTCCCGCAGACCGCGAATGGCGTGGCACAAACCATTCTGAGCTTTCAATCTTCGCAACGCCCAGATGACTTGTGGAATTTTGTCACGCGCGATTTCACGCAAGCCAGCATGTGGGTGCAGCTGCCCAGTGGTGATAATCAGGTGATGAGTCGGGTGGTCGAGGCCGTTGATGCCTATATTGCCGCTCATCCTCTGCCAGCTGGCTTAGAGGCAGATTGGGGCGGGACCACCTATATCAATTTGATCTGGCAGGGCGAGATGGTCGAAGGCATGCTCTGGGCGCTCTTCTCAGCCTTTATTGTGGTGCTAGTGATGATGGTGGCGCTCTTTCGTAACCTGTGGCTGGGTCTGCTGGCGATGCTGCCACTGACCATCACCATCGCGGCCATCTATGGTGTCATGGGCTTGATCGGTAAAGACTTTGATATGCCGGTGGCGGTGTTGTCATCGCTTTCGCTGGGCTTATCGGTGGATTTTGCGATTCACTTTATTCAGCGGCTGCGTATGGCGTTGGAGACCACCGCTGGAGATTGGCAAGCCGCGATGGCACTGGTTTTCCAAGAGCCTTCACGCGCCATAGTGCGCAATGCGGTGGTGATTTCGGTGGGCTTTCTGCCGCTGTTGGCCGCGCCATTGGTGCCCTATATTACGGTTGGGATCTTCTTGGCGAGCATTATGGCCACTTCGGCACTGGTGACCCTCTTTGCGCTCCCTGCTGTGATCAGCCTAGCCCCGCGTGCCTTCTTGGGTGCGCAGGTTCACTCTAATTCTTGATTTGTGAGGTGAAAACCATGCGTGAGATTTCAGTTACTCGTCACCTGCCGCGTTGGTTGGCAGGGGCAGCGTTGGCGGCCTTGATCAACCCACTGGCCTTGGCAACTCCGACGGCGCAAGAGATTGTCGAGCGAGCCAATCAGGCGTCCTACTATGCTGGGCGTGATGGTCGCTCAGAGGCCAGAATGCGCATCGAAGACAGTCGTGGGCAGACCCAAACGCGCCAGTTTACTGTATTGCGACGCAATGTGGATCAACAGCGCCAGCAGTATCTGGTGGTGTTTAGTCGCCCCTCAGAATATCGCGACACGGCTTTTTTAGTGGAGAAGAACCCCGCCGCTGAGGATGATCGTTGGTTGTATCTGCCCGCGATGGATCTGGTGCGCCGTATTGCCCCCGGCGATAAACGCACGAGCTTTGTCGGTGCGCACCTCTTTTATGAGGACATCTCTGGTCGGCACTTGGATGATGATACCCATGAGCTGATTGACACCACTGAACAGCATTATCTGATTCGCTCCAGGCCCAAAGATCCACGCTCCGTTGAGTTTGCCTTCTTCACCACTTGGATTGATCGTGAGCATCACCTGCCTTTGCGTGTGGAGTACACCAACGCCGCGGGTGAGGTGTATCGGCGTATGGAAAGCTCAGGTATCGAGGTGATTGATGGTTATCCCACACCCACGGTGATGCGTGTGCAGGATCTGGCCTCGGGCGGCCACACCATCGTGCAGTTTCGCGGCATCAGTTATGACTTGGATCTGCCCGCCAATGTCTTTACTGAGCGCAGCCTGCGCCATCCCCCCAGCCAGTGGTTAGAGCGGAGATAAGTCTGATGGTTGATTTCACGCAACGCACCCCGCTGATTGCGGCTGGCCTGCTACTGGCGCTGTGCGCTCCACCCAGCCTGGCCGATGATTGGGCCAGTGATTGGGAAGACGATGGCTGGGCGGATGAAGAGTGGGACGAGATGCCCAGATCGCGCCTGCCTTTTACATTGCATGGCTTTGTTGAAGCGGCCGCTGGGGTGCATCTCCAGTCGAACCCCGAAGTGAAGGAGCAGATCGATCAGCGTTGGAATCTGGCCGAAACCCGCCTCCAGCTTGAACTGAATGGAGACTGGCAGCAGGTCAGCTATCGTGTGCGCGGTGATCTGGTCGCCGATGGTGTTGAAGATGAAGTGCGTGCGGAGCTGCGCGAGGCCTTTTTCAGCACCAGCACTGGCGCCGTGGATTGGCGCGTGGGCCGACAGGTTCTGACCTGGGGAACAGGGGATCTGTTGTTTATCAATGATCTGTTTCCCAAGGACTGGGCGTCTTTTCTGATCGGCCGTGATGAGGACTATCTGAAAGCGCCTTCAGATGCGCTACGTACCACTTGGCATGCGGATGCGCTGACGGTTGATCTGGTGTGGACGCCGGTTTTTAACCCAGATCAGTATGTCGATGGGGGGCGTCTGTCCTATTTCAATCCACAAACTGGAGCCGCCAGTGCTGAATCTATTTCTGATCTCAGTCGTGAGCCGCGCTCCTTCCCGAGTGATGGAGAGCTGGCGCTGCGTTTGGCAACACGGATTGATGGTCGTGAATTTGCCCTCTATGGCTATCGAGGCTTTTATCCGCAGCCGGATGATGCACGGGCTATGCCGAGCGGAAAGCTCGAACATCCGCGCCTGAATGCCTATGGCGCGAGTGTGCGTGCTCCGCTGGGAGCGGGTTTGATCAATGCTGAGGTGGGCTACTATGACTCAGTCGATAATCGCAGTGGTGATCAAGCCGGTGCGCTGCCGAACTCTGAAGTGCGTTTTTTGGTCGGCTATGACTGGGAGCTGATCACCCATTTGAATGTGGGTGTGCAGTATTACCAAGAATGGACGCAGGATTTTGATCAGCTTGAGCAGGCGATGGTGGCGAGAGGCAACCCTTCAGATTGGGCCGGCAAGGAGCATCGGCATCTGCTGACCGCCCGCCTGACCTACACCCAGATGCGTGGTGATTTGGTCTGGTCCTTGTTTGGTTTTGCCTCACCCAATGAGCAGGATTTTTATCTGCGTCCCAGTGTGCGCTATCGCTACTCAGATGCGCTGACGCTCAGTACAGGCGCCAACCTCTTTGGTGGGCGTGATGACTTTAGCTTCTTCGGTCAGTTTGAGGAAGACAGTAACTTCTGGGCCAGAGCAAGGTATCGTTTTTAACCCGCCTGCTGCTGGATTGGCTCCACCACCAACCCTTTGGCCAGATGCCGCCACTGAATCGGCCATTCATGGGTTGGGGTGCGCTTAAAGCCACTGCGCACAAACTGCACGATACGCCCCTCGACCAGCGCCACCAGCATACTGGCGGCGGCAGTGGTGGGCAGGGCAACCTTCTTGCCTTCACGGATTTCAGTTTCACGCAGGATCTGCTTGATTTGCACCTCAAGCCGTTCATAGATGCGCGCAATGCGCTGGCGTAGGTGATCACTCTCTCCGAACAGGGCATCGCCGGTCAGCAGGCGGCACAGGCCGGGGTTGTGTTCAGCAAAGGCCAGCAACAGCGTCAGCACATGCTCGCAGCGCACTAAGGTGGCCTGCTGTTCTTTCAGAATCAGATTGATGCGCGAGAACAGACTTTCCTCAATAAAATCGATCAGGCCTTCATAGATCTTGCCCTTGCTCGAAAAATGTCGATACAAGGCTGCCTCAGAGACGCCGACTTCCTTCGCCAGTGACGCTGTGGTGATCTTGCCGCCTTTTTGATCTTCCAGCATACGCGCCAGTGCTTGGAGGATATCCTCACGGCGCTGCGTTTTATTTTTGCGTGGTGTCTGTTGCTCGCTCACGTCTGCCTCCTATTCGCTGGTGCTCGCGTTGGGCTGATCGGTAATCAGCGTGCCAACCCCCGCATTGGTGAAGATTTCCAGCAAGGTGGCATGGCTGACGCGTCCATCAATAATATGCGCGGTTTTGACACCGTTTTTAACAGCCTCTAATGCACAGTTGATCTTGGGCAGCATGCCGCCATAAATGGTGCCATCTTCGATCAGCGCATCAACCTGTGCGGTGGTTAGGCCAGTCAGTACCTTGCCTTCCTTGCTTTGTAAGCCAGCCACATTCGTCAGCAGAATCAGCTTCTCAGCCTGCAGAGCTTCGGCAATCTTGCCAGCGACCAGATCGGCGTTGATATTGTAAGACGCGCCTTGATCATCCATGCCAATCGGGGCGATGACGGGGATAAAATCACGGCTGGCAAGCATTTCAATCAAGGCGCTATCGATCTTCTCGACTTCACCAACATGGCCGATATCAATGATTTCAGGCGCGGTCATCTCAGGGGTTTTGTGCTTCACCTTGAGCTTGCGCGCTTTAATCAGTTGGCCGTCTTTGCCGGTGAGGCCGATGGCTTTACCACCAGCGAGGTTGATTTGGGTAACGATTTCTTTATTCACCAAGCCGCCGAGCACCATCTGCACGACATCCATCGTCTGGCCATCCGTGACGCGCATGCCATTGACAAAGTGAGACTCGATATTCAGACGCTTGAGCAGCTCACCAATCTGTGGGCCACCGCCGTGTACCACCACTGGATTAATGCCCACTTCTTTGAGCAGAACCACATCGCGGCAGAAGGAATCGATCAAATCGTCTTCTGTCATCGCATTGCCGCCGTATTTAATCACCAGCGTCTTACCAGAAAACTTCTGAATATAAGGCAGGGCTTCAGATAAAACCTGCACAGTAGTTTGGGGGTCAGTCACGGCCATTCTTGTCTCCATCGTTGCGTCTGCGCGTTAGTCAGGCTGCTTAAATTAAAAATCGAGTGTGAGCTGCGGGTCGAGTGCTTGTAAAGCGGTGCGAAAACACTGGCTGATGCGTGCCAGCGCTTCGGGTGTTTTGCCCTCAAAGCGCAGGACCAGTACCGGCGTGGTATTGGAGGCACGGCACAGCCCCCAACCATCGGCATAGTCAACGCGAATGCCATCCAGCGTGGTGCGTTGGCCTTCACCAAAATCGCCTTCTGCAGCCAAGCGCGCAACCAGATCAAACTTAGTCTCATCTGTCACTGTGACATTGATCTCAGGCGTGCTCAGATCCTGAGGATAACGTGCAAAGAAGGTGTCGGCATCGTCTTGCTGTGCGGCGAGAATCTGCACCAAACGTGCGGCAGCAAACAGGCCATCATCAAAACCAAACCAGCTTTCTTTAAAGAAGATATGGCCGCTCATTTCACCAGCCAGCAGCGCACCGGTTTCTTTCATCCGCGCTTTGATCAGTGAATGGCCGGTTTGCCACATCTCTGGCTCGCCACCAGCGGCTTGAATCACGCGTCCCAGATTGCCAGTGCACTTCACATCATAGATGATCTTGGCCCCTGGGTGCCGACTGAGCAGATCTTCGGCCAGTGCCATCATCAAATGATCGGGGTAGATCAGCGTGCCTTGCGGCGTGATCAAGCCCACACGGTCGCCATCACCATCAAAGCCAAGGCCGAGGTCCGCTTCTTCTTCCTTCACCTTATGAATCAGATCTTGCAGGTTTTCAGGCTTGCCGGGATCAGGGTGATGATTGGGGAAGTGGCCATCAATCTCAGTAAACAGCTCGATGACCTCACATCCCAACTGGCGCAGAATCAGTGGGGCGAGTTCGCCTGCGACACCATTACCTGTATCGACAACGACCTTCAAAGGGCGCTGGAGTTGAATGCGCTCTTGAATCGCTTGGGTATAGGCTGCTTTGATGCAGGTTTGTTTTTCAAAGCCTTCACCTGTGGTGAAATCTTCTTCTTGGATACGACGATAGAGGTCACGGATGGCCGCACCCGATAGGGTATCACCAGCCAGTACACACTTGAGGCCATTGTAGTTAGAAGGGTTGTGGCTACCGGTGAGCATAATGCCGGAGCGGGTGCCTTCAAGATAATGGGTCGCGAAGTAGAGCACCGGGGTGGGAACCATGCCGATATCAATGACATCGCGGCCACTGGCGAGCAGACCTTCTTTAAGCGCTTGAATCAGGTTGGGGCCAGAAAGGCGGCCATCGCGCGCGACCACCACGGTAGATTCGCCACGGGCGGCAGCCTCTGAGCCCAGTGCTTGACCGATCAGGCGCACGCCTTCTTCAGTCAGGGTGTCGTTCACAACGCCACGAATATCGTAGGCGCGAAAAATAGAAGAAGAGAGAGAAGTCATGCGTGCATCCTGTCAGTCAATCAAGAAGTGATAAAGCAACGAGTCGGTTGTGTGTGGCAGGCTCAGTGGCGGCCAGAGCTACCAAAACCACCTGCGCCTCGGTCGGTCGCGCTAAAGTCGTTGACCTGTTCAAACTCGGCCTGGATCACCGGCACGATCACATATTGGGCAATGCGCTCTCCTGGCTGGATAGTAAAAGAAGCCTGGCCACGGTTCCAGACGGAAATCATCAGTTCGCCTTGATAATCTGAATCGATCAGACCGACCAGATTACCCAGCACGATGCCGTGTTTATGACCCAGACCAGAGCGCGGCAGAATCATGCCCGCTAAACCTGGATCCGCCAGATAGATCGCCAGGCCAGTTTTAATCAGATGAGTCTCGCCGGGGGCCAGTTCAAGAGGCGCGTCCAGCAGGGCGCGTAAATCTAGTCCGGCAGAGCCAGCTGTGGCATAGCTGGGCAGGTCGCCGACACGCGGATCGAGGACTTTTACGGCGATTTTGGGATGAGACATGGGGGTTCCTTACAATGCAAACATCAATAAAAGTGGACGGGCCTTGTTAGGGCGTGCTTATCTTCGAAGGACTGATCGAGCGCTGCTCTTGGTAGAGTGTGATCAGACGCGCGATTAATTGGTGCGCGAGTGTGGCCTTTTGGGTGGCAGGCCAGTCTTGCTGCTGCAGCTGATGTTGTTGATCCTGCCAAAGCAAGGTCACGCGATTCTGATCACTGCCAAAGCCGATGCTGGGATCGCTGACATCGTTGGCGACGATGGCATCCAGATTTTTGCGGATCAGCTTCTGCTGCGCATATTCCAATACCTGCTGTGTTTCAGCCGCAAAACCAATACAGAAGGGGCGTGGGCTGCTTGCCGCGAGGGTCGCCAGAATGTCAGGGTTTTTGATCAGCTCCAGCGTCAGCGTCTCGGATGCCGTCTTTTTGATCTTCTGCTCAGCGGGCGTCGCCATGCGATAATCCGCCACGGCGGCGCAAGCAATAAAAAGATCACTCTGTGCTTGATGCGCCTGACAAGCGGCCAGCATCTCGTTGGCACTGAGAACATTGATCCGCTCAACACCGGCCGGCGTGGGCAGATGCACAGGGCCAGCCACCAGGGTGACTTGTGCCCCTAAGGCGCGTGCTGCACTGGCGAGTGCAAAGCCCATTTTGCCGGAACTATGATTAGAAAGATAACGCACCGGATCGAGCGCTTCTTGGGTGGGTCCGGCGGTGATCAAAAAACGCAAACCGGCACCAAGAGGTGCAACAGCCGATGATCGCTGCGACCAAGCCGCTTCAAGCGCAGCCAATAGCGCTTCTGGCTCGGGTAGGCGGCCTAGCCCCACATCTCCGCAAGCTTGTTCACCTGCCTCGGGTGGGATCAGCTGATAGCCAAACTCCTGCAAACGCTGGCAGTTGGCTTGGGTGGCAGGGTGCGCCCACATCTGCTGATTCATCGCTGGTGCCAGATAAACAGGAGCAGCAGTGGCAAGGCATAGGGTGGTGAGCAGATCATCCGCCTGCCCCTGAGCCAAGCGCGCGAGCAGGTTCGCGCTGGCCGGTGCCAAGAGCACCAGATTGGCCCAGCGCGCTAGTTCAATATGGCCCATGCCGGCTTCGGCTTCGGCATCCAAAAGTTCGGTATGCACAGCATGGCCAGTTAAGGCTTGGAAGGTCAGCGGCTGGATAAAAGCCTGCGCGCCGGCGGTCATCACCACCCGAACTTCTGCGCCTGCTTTGATGAGTAAGCGGGCCAGCAGCGCTGTTTTATAAGCCGCGATACCGCCGCTGACTCCAAGGAGAATGCGAGCTTGCGCCAGTGAATTCATAATAGGAAAGGCTTCCAGCAAAAAAGAAGCTAACCTTATCATGAACCGCGAAAACGGAGAAGGTATCCACCTGAGTCGGTCGGTGTCAGAGGGCTGCTCCAGTCGCTGATCAGGGTGATCACTGGCGTGGTTGCCCCCTGTCTGAGAGGGATGCGCGTCAACAAGGAGGTGAGGATGGGGATTAATCATTGGCCCGCCGATGAGCGGCCTAGAGAAAAACTGTTGCAACTTGGCGCGGCGCATTTAAGTGATGCTGAGCTGCTGGCTATTTTTTTGCGCGTTGGTGTGAAGGGTAAAAATGCTGTTGCTCTAGCGCAGGATCTGCTGGCCCACTATGGTGGCTTGCGCCCTTTGCTGAATACCACGCAAGAGGATTTTTGTGCCTATCCCGGATTAGGCGCGGCTAAATATGCTCAGTTGCAGGCCGTGCTGGAAATGGCCAAGCGCCATCTGGAGGCTGAACTGGTGCGGGGGGAGGCCCTAACCAGCCCTGAAGCGGCCGCACGTTATTTGAAGCTGCAGCTGCGTGATCTGCCCTATGAAGTCTTTGCGCTGCTGTTATTGGATAATCAGCATCGTGTGCTTCGCTATGAGGCGCTGTTTCGTGGTACAGTGGACGCTGCCTCGGTCTACCCACGCGAAGTCGTCAAGCTGGTATTAGAGCATAATGCCGCCGCAGTGATTCTGGCCCACAACCATCCCTCAGGTATTGCTGAACCCAGTCGTGCTGATGAACAGATCACTCAGCGCCTTAAGCAGGCTTTGCAGAGTGTGGATGTGCGTATTTTGGATCATTTTGTGATAGGTGATGGAGAACCTGTGTCTTTTGCTGCCCGAGGTCTGCTATAATACTGCGGCTTTTTCACCCGGATGGTTTGTCAGCTTGTCGGCAGGCTACCTTTCTGGTATAAAGGCGCCCTTTCTATTTCATCAGCACTGCGCCCTTAGATCGACTGGAGGCCTATAATGTCCATGGTTTGTCAAGTGACTGGCAAGAAGCCACTCACTGGGAACAACGTTTCCCACTCACAGCGTAAAACGCGTCGTCGTTTTTTGCCTAATCTGCACGTACACCGTTTTTGGGTTGAATCTCAAAAGCGTTTTGTCAAACTGCGCGTTTCTAGCAAAGGTCTGCGCATCATTGACAAACACGGTATTGAGCAGGTGCTGGCGGATATCGCTAAGCGCGGCGAAAAAATCTGATTTTTGAGGAAAAAAAGTCATGCGTGAGAAAATTAAGCTGGTTTCCAGTGCAGGCACTGGCCACTTCTATACGACGATGAAGAACAAGCGTAACACCCCAGAAAAACTGGAGCGTAACAAGTATGATCCAGTGGCTCGCAAGGTCGTTGTCTACAAAGAAGCTAAAATCAAGTAATTTGTCTTCGACATTGCTCTTGTTGGCTCGAGTAGAATCTAGCCCGAACCGCTCAGCGTGGCTCGGGTTTTTTTGTGTCTGCTGTTTATCATAAGGACACCCAGACGATGCCTGAATTGCCCGAAGTAGAGACCACGCGCCTCGGTATAGCGCCCTGGCTAGAAGGCCGGACTATTCTGGCTTTTACCCTGCGGCAAGGTCGCTTGCGCTGGCCTGTTGATCCCGAGTTGAGTCAGCAGCTGCCTGGTTTGATCATCCAGCCCTTATTGCGCCGCTCCAAATATCTCGTGATGCCGCTCTTACGCAGTCCACAGACAGTCAACTCAGAGGCCGTCAATCCAGAGGCAGTTGATCCGGAGACAGTTGATCCAGAGGCAAAGAGCGTGCCATCCGAAGGCTTGATTTGGCATCTGGGCATGTCAGGGAGCCTGCGTCTTGTGCAAGCAGAGACTGAGTGGAAAAAACACGATCATCTTGAGTTGGTGGTGCAGCCGCGTCAGCCAGGTGATCCAGATCGCCTGCGCTATCATGATCCACGGCGTTTTGGTGCGCTCCTTCACTATCAAGGTGCTTGGCAGGATCAACCTGCTCTTGCCCATCTTGGCCCTGAACCATTAAGCGCTGAGTTCAATGCTGCTTGGTTGTATCAGGCCACACGGGGTAAGCGTCAGGCGATCAAGGTGTGGTTAATGAGTCCGCAAAGAGTGGTGGGCGTGGGGAATATCTACGCCACTGAAGCCTTGTTTGAAGCGCGTATTGATCCTCGGCGAGCGGCCGGCAGTTTGAGTGAGAGTGAATGTGCGCGCTTGGTGGAGCAGGTCAAAGACATTCTTGCCAAGGCGATTGCCCAAGGTGGCACCACCTTGCGCGATTTTGTCGGTGGCGATGGTCAGCCAGGTTATTTTGCGCAAACCTTACAGGTTTATGGGCGGGCTGGTGCACCTTGCCGTGTTTGTGGAACAGATTTAGAGCAGTTGGTGCAGGCGCAGCGCCGCACTGTTTTTTGTCCACAATGCCAACACTGAGGCTGCACACTTCACTCAGAGCAAAGAGACTTCTGTTCTGAGGTGCATCTGTTAGAATGCCAGCCGTGATGTTCAAAGAGCCCACCAGTGGCTTGATCCAATCTGATGAGGAAAAACAATGAGCTATATGGCTTTAAAGCACCTGCATTTGATGATGGTGGGTCTGACCTTAGTCTTCTTTGTACTGCGCAGCGGTGGCCTGTTGATCGGCATGCAGTGGATCGGCCGGACTTGGGCTCGTGTTGTGCATCATGTCATCGATTTAACGATTTTGGCCTCGGCCTTGGGTTTAGCGGCGCACCTGTCGCAGTGGCCTTTCTACAATAGTGGCTGGATGACGGCCAAGCTGCTGGCGCTGGTGGGTTATATGGTACTTACAGCCATCGCGATACGTCGTCAAAAGGCGCTTTTGCTGCTGCCAGCCTTGGTGTTGGTGCTGTATGCAGGGTGGGTCGGTGTCAGTAAAACGCCGCTGCCTTTTTAAGGTCCCTCTTGAATGCCCATCTGGGATGAGATAGCGCTTGTCAAAGGAGAAGGATGATGCGTGTCGATTATGCTTGGACAGAGCCTCAATTTGTTCGCCAAGCCTTATATGATTATGAAGTCGGGCCAAGGCGTCAGCGTCAGCGCTTACTGCTGGGGCTGACTTTGGTGACGGTGCTCGGCCTGATTCTGATCAATATGAGCTATCGTGGCTTTAGTTTTTCAATCTGGGATCTGGTGCTGATTGCCGCTGTGCTCTGCTGGTATACCCTGCGTGGCACCTTGCTGACATGGAGCTTGGGGCGTGCCTACCGCCGCTCAGGCATCGATGGCGTCAAGCTGGCTTACGAAGTCGATGAGTCTGGCGTGAAGCTGAAAGTGAATCAAGCCGCTGAGCAGTCCTGGCCTTGGTCACAGATGAAGCGGGTGGTGCGCACGCGAGAAGGCTTCTTACTCTACCCTGGCCCCATGTGGTTGCCTTTACGCCACTTTCCTGAAGATGTGAATCCCGATGAGTTTGCTGCTCTGCTCCAGCGCAAGGTGGTGGATTATCAGGATCACAGTCAGCACCAATTGAAATTAAAAGATGATTTTTAATGGCGGCTCAGCCTAAGGAATAACTTATGTCAGACTCTCTTGCCGCAACCACGCTTTTCTCTGCCACTCACCAGTGGGTGCGCCCTTTAAGTGCCACACGCGTGCAGGTGGGCATCAGCGATTTTGCTCAGGAAGCCCTTGGCGATGTGGTGTTTATTGAGGCCCCGGCTTTAGATACTTCAGTGCGTGCTGGCGAACTGATCGGCGCGATTGAATCCGTCAAAACAGCCTCTGAGATTTTGGCACCCGTATCAGGCCGTCTGGTGGCTTTTCATGCCCTGCTTGAAGACCAGCCTGAGCAGGTAAATGAAGCACCTATCGCAACCTGGATTTATGAGCTGGAAGTCGATCCAGAGCAGTATGCAGAAGAAGCCGCTCAGCTGATGACAGCGGCCGATTATCAGGCGCAGCTAGATTAAAATGACGGCCTCCTGTTGGGATCATGCGCAGCCTTTTGTGCTGGATGTGCAGGTTGAACCCGCGATGATCGATCATTATCAGCATGTGAATAATGCTGAATACCTGCGCTGGATTGAGCAGGTCAGCTGGGCGCATTCTGAATCACTGGGATTGAGCTTTGCTGATTATCAGCGTCTGGATCGGGCGATGGTGGTCCAGCGTCATGAGATTGATTATTTGGCGGCGGCTTTTGAGGATGAGACCCTCTCCTTGGCGACGTGGATTGTCGCCTGTGATCGGCGTTTTTCTCTGACCCGCCACTTTCAGCTCAGACGCGCGGCCGATGATAAAACCCTGTTGCGCGCCCAGACTCACTTTGCCTGTGTGGCCTTGTCTTCTGGTCGTCCACGACGCATGCCGGAGGAGATGGCGAAGATCTATGGTGCGGCTGTGATCAGTCTATGAAGCTCTATCTTTATTTACAGGCGAATCAGTTGGATGTGCTGCGTCATGCGCGCTTGCACCTCACTGGGATTCGTGATGTCAAAGACCCGTTTATCCACAATGCCAAAGCCATCCAGCGTCAGGCCATACGCATTGCCGAGGCTGATTTTCAGCAGGAAATTGAAAAGCAGTTTAAGGCCCTGCCGCCAGCCTTGAAGGGGCTGATGGACTGGGAAACCTTTGTCCGCGAGGCACAAAAAAAACGCCCGCAGATTGAAGCCCAGATGCGCAAGAAAAAGCAGGGTAAGCCGAGCGTTTTGCCAAACCCTCAAGCCTATGACGAGCTAGGCTGGTGTCGTCTGTTTAAGCGGCCAGATCATCCTCTGTTGTGGGAGCGTTATGCCCAGCAGCATCAAGGGTTGGTGGTCGAGCTGGATACGGCTTATCCCGCTTTTCAGCAGCAAAAACAGATTATGCGGCCTGTTGTCTACGGCCCTGCACGGCCTCAAGCTGATCATCCGATGAAGCCCTTTCCGGCTTTGTTTCATCGTGCGCCTGAGTATGCCTCAGAAGAAGAGGTGCGTTTGGTGCGTCCCTTGAGTGATGCGAAATCGAGCCAGCAGCTCAAGAATGGGCAGACCCTCTACTTCTATCCCTTCCCGCCTCGTGCGGTGATGTCGGTGATTCTTGGTGTGCAGGCCAGCCCTGAGTTAAAAGAGCAGGTACAACGCATTCTGACCTACGATATGAAGTACAAACCAGGGCGGCCGCTGCGCGAGGTTCTGCTCGACCCGACCCAGTTTAAGCTCCACCTGCGTGGTACCTTGTAGCTGGGCCTTGTGGTCTGCACGCTTTTTAGGCGGAGTTGGATAGGGTGTTTTTGTAAATCTGGCCGCCTTTCATAATTAAGCAAAGGTTGCGTTCTGGGTCGCTGAGAAAGTCGAGGCTGCGCTCAGGATCACCCTCGACCACCAGCAAATCAGCCCAAGCCTGTGCCTCGATACGTCCCAGTGGAGCAGGATAGGGATTGCGTGGCCCAGATAAGCCTAGGAGCGCGCCATTATCGGCTGTTGCCATTTTGAGAGCGGTTAAAGGCGAATAAAAGCGGGTCATTTTTGCCAGCTGCCGCCCTTGGGTCTGGGTATTTTGCGGATTGAACAAGACATCGGTTCCCCAGGCTGTCGCGACGCCAAAACGCTGTGCCAGCTCATAAGCGCGTAGCGTACCTTGTGCGACCTGTGCTTGGCTGGCACGTCGTGCTTCATCTGGATAAACGTTGGAATCCTCATCTTGCAAAAAGGGTTGTAGACTCCACCAGGCTCCCTGATCTGCCATCATGCGTACCGTTTCTTCATCGGCCAGCTGGCCATGCTCTATTGAGCGTACCCCTGCACGGAGTGCGCGCTGAATCCCCGCTGAGGTATAAACATGGGTCATCACATAGGTGCCCCAATCGGCAGCAGCCTCAACGGCAGCACGGAGTTCACGCTCACTAAACTGCACTGAATCCAAGGGATCATAGCTGGAGGCGACACCACCACCTGCCATCAGTTTGATCTGGCTTGCGCCCAGCATCAGCTGTTCGCGTGTGCGTCTGAGCACCTCCGCCTCGCCATCAGCAATCACGGCAACACCCGCTTGCTCGGTGATCGCAAGGGGGCTGAGTGGACTGCGTGGCAGTTCATGTCGCAGGCGAAAATCACCATGGCCTGAGGTCTGAGAAATCATCGCGCCAGCAGGGTAGATTCTAGGGCCTGGAATCAGTCCTTCATCGATTGCACGTTTGAGCGCAAAGGCAGGCCCGCCAACATCGCGCACGCTGGTAAAGCCGCGCATCAGTGTGCGCTCGGCTTCGCGTCCTGCAACCAGATGCACATAGCCAAGATCGGCGGTCATGGCTTGTGCCTGAGTGATGGCGGCCAGCGTGGTATGCCAGTGGGCATCAATCAAACCGGGAATCACTGTTTTGCCTTGGCAATCAAGACGCGCCAGATCGGCTGGAAGGGCATTCTCGGCCAGCAGTGCGCGAATCTTACCATTCTCAATCCAAATCGCTTGGCCTTCATGCAGGCGCTCACCATCAAAAAGGCGCAGATGGGTGAGCGCCAATGGTGCAGATGGCGTGGGGTGCGCGGCCACTAGTTGTGGGCTGATCAGACCGCTAAACAGACCGGCCAAGGCAGTCAGGCTACCGCCAAGCAACGCGCGTCGTGTCAGTTCATTCATGATGCGCTGATGAAAGCGCACCAGCAGCAAAGAGCCACACTGGCAGGCGGGTGCTGCTCCTGAGTAGGATGCCGTCGTTGATGGATTGAAAGCCATCTGATGCTTCGGATGCATGCTCTTCTCCCTCTGGGCCTGATGCTGAAGTCGGCTGGACTAGCGCTCAGTCTGGCGCTGATCTGCTGCACTTAAAGGTAGTGTCCAAGCCAAGGGTAGCACAGCCGTGGCCAGCAGTAGTAAGAACCACAGACTCATGCTGGCTTGTTGCGTGAAATCGGCAACCAACCCCCCAAGCAGAGGCAAGACAAAAGACAAGCCATAGGAGAGAGTGAAGGCCCCTGCGGCCAACCGACCCGCTTCGGCACTGCTGCGGAGTTGTGCAGGCAGCGCGACCAGCAGGATCAACAACACGCCCGCGCCAAAGCTCAGCACAAAGCCGAACAAGAGACTCAGTGCGCCTTCGGTGATCAAAAAGAGCAGGAGTCCAACCAGGCAGGTGAGCAAGCTGATACGCAGCGGCCAGTTACGGGCGATCCAGTGCTTTGCCATCACCAGCATAAAAAGAGAGGCGAACATCTGCGCGCTGTTGAACCAGAAAAAAGCCGCTTCAAGGAGATGTTCTTCATTGCGGGCTTCGAGCAGGCTGCTCATATAGGCATTGGTGCCAAAAAACAGCGAGGCGCTGACAGCGAGCATAAAACCGATCCGCCACAGCAGGGGGTCAGACCAATCGGGGAGCCAAGAGGGTGAGAGGCCTGCGCTTTTCTGGGTGGTGGTTGCCGCTGGAGCGGCTTCTGTTTGACGCAAACGCGGTAGCAGGGCCAAAGCGGCGACAAGGATGCCGGGTAAAGACCACACCAGTAGCGTGGCGCGCCATTGATGATCCAGCAAGGGCATCAGCCAAGGCAGTGTCAGCCCTGCGCCAATAAATTCACCCATTAGCATGCCGTTCATATAGACGGCCGTACCCAGCGCCAAGCGTTGTGGTGTCAACCATAAAGAGAGCACGGCGGGCAGCGCGGGCTGCATGATCGCCACACCCAAGCCCATCAGCAGCGTCGCGCTCAGCAGTAAGGCGAGATCAGGAGCCAGTGCACGGCCTGCTGAGGCCAGCGCGACCAGCAGCACGGCAAAAATCAGTGTGTTTCTTGGCCCCAGACGATGAATTGCCAGCGCTCCGACCAGCGCCCCGACAGAGAGCATCAAGATTGGCAGGGTGGTCAGACTCCCGAGCAGGGTCTGCGAGAGCGTGAAATCCTGTTGAATCCAGTTGGCCAAGGGCGGAATGACGAGGATGGGCAGACGTAAATAGAGGCCCAGCAGCCAGAGCACAAGAAAAACCAGCCACTGGGGCTGGTTGAAAGAAGGCGTGACAGTGGTTGAGGTGGAAGTCATAAGCGCATCTCGATTCCCTGATTGGCCATAAAGCGCTTGGCCTCAGGAATCGAATATTCTCCAAAGTGAAAAATACTGGCAGCCAGCACAGCATCGGCATGGCCTTGTAAGACACCCTCAGCGAGGTGTTGGAGATTGCCAACGCCTCCTGAGGCGATAACCGGCACGGAGACGGCATCAGCAATCGCGCGCGTGACACCGAGATCAAAACCATTTTTTGTGCCATCACGGTCCATGCTGGTCAGCAGCAGTTCACCTGCCCCCAGCTCCACCATTTTGATGGCCCACTCTACGGCATCCAACCCCGTGGCTTTGCGGCCACCGTGAGTGAAAATCTCCCAGCGCGGGGTTTCGCCCTCAGCGGAGACGCGCTTGGCATCAATCGCGACCACGATACACTGCCGCCCAAAGCGCTCTGCTGCCTCGCGTACCAAAGCCGGATTGGTCACCGCTGCGGTATTGATCGAGACCTTATCGGCACCAGCATTCAACATGCGGCGTATATCTTCGCAGGTCCGTATCCCGCCACCGACGGTCAGCGGAATAAACACCTGACCGGCGATCTCTTCCACCATCTCGATGGTGGTGCCCCGGTCTTCGTGGCTGGCGGTAATATCCAGGAAGGTGATTTCGTCGGCACCCTGATCGTTGTAGCGCTTAGCGACTTCAACAGGGTTGCCAGCATCACGTATGCCAACAAAGTTGACACCCTTGACGACCCGGCCTTGATCCACATCGAGGCAGGGAATAATGCGTTTTGCCAATCCCATAAGTTGATCCTTACTGATGTGAGTTGGTTAGTTCGCCAAGGTCTGATCGACCAAACGCTGCGCTTCAGCCAGATCCAGCGAGCCTTCATAAATCGCACGGCCAGTAATGGCACCGAGAATACCTTGATCCGCGACCTTGAGCAGGCGTTCGATATCGCTCAGATCGGTGACACCGCCTGAGGCAATCACTGGCAAACCACCTTGCTGAGCCAGTTCGACAGTGGCCTCCAGATTGACGCCCTGCATCATGCCATCGCGGCTGATATCTGTGTAGACGATGCTTGAGACGCCATCATCGGCAAAGCGCTTGGCCAGATCTGTGGCTTGGATATTCGACACTTCTGCCCAACCATCGGTCGCGACAAGGCCGTTTTTGGCATCCAGGCCAACAATGATATGCCCAGGAAAGAGCTTGCACATTTCGCTGACAAAGGCGGGTTCCTTGACTGCTTTGGTGCCAATAATCACCCACTGCACACCTGCTTGCAGATAGTGTTCAATCGTGGCGGCATCACGAATCCCGCCGCCGATTTGGATGGGCAAGCCTGGATTGGCGCGCGCAATGGCGGTCACGGCATCACCATTGACAGGCTGACCATCAAAAGCGCCATTTAAATCCACCAGATGCAGGCGTTGGCAGCCTGCCTCGACCCAGCGTGCCGCCATTTCAACTGGATCGTTGCCATAGCTGGTGGCGTCTTCCATGCGGCCTTGTTTGAGGCGCACACATTGGCCATCTTTTAAATCAATTGCAGGAATAATCAGCATAGTTGGAGTTCCGCTTGATCAGCAGCATGGTTGACTGCCGCACTGTTTATAAGGTGACACCCCGCTGGGCGCAGACTAAAAACCTCTGGCTTGCCAAGCTGGGTTTAAGCCAGCCGTGCAAGGATAAGAGGTGGCTTAGTGGCCTAGGGTTGCCAATGTAAAAAGTTGTTGAGTAGCTGTAATCCAGCCTGCGCGCTTTTTTCTGGATGAAACTGTACTGCTGCCACATTCTGATGTACCAGTGCAGCATCCAGTTCAACAGCGCCATAGGTGCAGCTTGCCAGTAGATGGTCGCGTTGCTCAGCCTGAACGAAGTAGCTGTGGACAAAGTAAAAGCGCTCTTGATCTGCTATGCCTTGCCACAGGGGGTGATCTTTTTGTGCTAGGCGGACTTGGCTCCAACCCATATGAGGCACCTTCAAACGCTGGCCTTGTGCATCCTTGAGTTGATCACCAAAAAAGCGAACCTGACCGGCAAAGTGCGCCAGACCCTCGACGCCACCATTTTCTTCGCTGGTTTCCATCAACGCCTGCATGCCCACACAAATGCCCAGAAAAGGCTTGCTGGCGAGGCATTCACGAATCACTGGAATCAAGCCTGTCTGGTGCATCTCGGCCATACAGTCACGGATGGCACCGACACCCGGTAGCACCACGCGCTCAGCTTGGCGGATGATTTCAGGGTCAGAGGTGATACCGACACTCATTGTGCCTGCGGCAACCAGCTCCAGCGCCTTGTGGGCTGAATGCAAGTTGCCCATGCCATAATCAATAATCGCCACCTGGGGCTGCTTGGGGCCGCGATCCATTAGAGCACACCCTTGGTCGAGGGCATCTGTCCTGCCATGCGCTCATCCGCACTTAATGCCATGCGCAGTGCGCGACCAAAGGCTTTGAAAATGGTTTCTGCCTGATGGTGTGCATTAAAACCCTTCAGGTTATCGATATGCAGACTGACTTGAGCGTGATTCACCCAGCCTTGGAAGAACTCCCAGAACAGCTGAGTATCGAGCCCACCAATGGCGGCGCGTGTAAATTCGACATTCATAAAAAGACCTGGGCGGCCTGAAAAATCAATGACCACACGAGAAAGCGCCTCATCTAAGGGCACATAAGAGTGGCCATAGCGCACCATCCCTTTCTTGTCGCCGACGGCCTGAGCAAAAGCCTGCCCCAGAGTGATTCCCAGATCCTCGACACTATGGTGATCATCAATGTGACGATCGCCAACCACCTTGATTTCCATGTCGATCAAGCCGTGACGAGAGACCTGCTCCAGCATGTGATCCAAAAAACCGATACCGGATTCACAGCTGAACTGGCCAGTACCATCAAGGTTGATACTGACTTCAATTTGGGTTTCCAGGGTGTTGCGGCGAACACTAGCGCGACGTGCCATCATCTTTTTAAGCAGCCTTTTTTAGCGAGTGGGTCATTCAATCCAACAGCGAGCGGATGAGCAAAAATCGATTATAACAGCTCCGGCAAAAATGGGCTAAGATGCAGGATTCAACCTTGGACTGACAAGTCAGTGCGTCTTTAGCGCAGCCTGCCAAGGGAAATCAGTCACGGAACACCGACCCGATCTTGATCAACAAGGGGGCTGTCATGCCTGTTTTACTGAGAAAAATAGATGCAAGGATCTTGCAGCAAGAGCCAGGATGGCAGACGGATTTACACAAGATTTACAGCGAGGCTGAGCCTGAACGCCGCTGTTTAAAAGATGCGCCTTTAGAGGTTGAGCCTTTTATTACACAGGCGCTGTCTTTAGAAGACCGCTGGTTTGCCGGTGCCTTGTTTAATGATCATCTGATCGGAGCTGCTTTGGTTTCGCCTGTGCGTGAAGATGAATGGCAGGTGCGCCATTTGTGTGTGCGGGCTGTCACACGGCGTCGAGGGGTGGCGAGCCGCCTGATGGCGCTGATTGCTGCGCAGGCCCAGCAGCAGGGTGTGGTGTTGGTCGTGCCTGAGGCCGGACTCTCGTTGGCGGATCAGGTTTTAGTCGGTCGCTTAGGTTGTCAGCGTTGCCCAGATCGCCAAGGCTTTGTTTTTCATGTGGCTGAGGCTTGAAGTGTGCGCTGAGCCTGCTTAAATAGGCTTGAAATCGGATTGGAGTGCGCGTTTTGTCGCTTGTTTGAACCGCCTTTACTGCTATCATGCCTTTACTGCTATCATCATAGCCAGATTGATTCCCTGTCACTCCTTTACAAGGGTTTTTAAGATATGAGTTCAGACGCATTTGATCACAACATGGACGCGGGTGATTACGAGGACGAAGCGCGGATTTATGAAAGCATCGCCAACCGAATGAATGGCTTTCTTTACCGCTGCCGTAACGATAAAAACTTCACCATGTGTAACATTGCTGGTGCAGTGAAGAAGGTGACAGGTTACAGCCAAAAGGATCTGCTGAATAATCAACGCATTTCTTATATGGCCTTGATTCATCAAGATGATAGCTCACGCGTGAACACTGCGATTGAGCAGGCTGTTAAGAGCGAAACTAACTGGAATATTGATTACCGTATCAAGCGAGCGGATGGCTCTACCCAGTGGGTGAATGAGCATGGTGGTGCCGTGCGCGATGCTGCAGGTCAGGTGACGCATCTTGAAGGCATTATTGCTGATATCAATGATCGTAAGTCGCAAGAAGTGACGCGGCGCAAAAAAATGGAAGACGTCGGCGGCACCAGTAATCAAATTATTAGCCAAACGCAAAAAATCCTCCAGGTTCTGAAAACACTGAAGATGCTCAGCCTAAATGCCAGTATTGAAGCGGCGCGTGCCGGTGAGGCCGGGCGAGGTTTTGCGGTGGTGGCGGATCAGGTCAAAGAACTGGCCGATGAAACCGGCAAGTCAGCTCAGTCGATTACCCAGCTGATGGGTGAGCTCGAGGCGAAGCTGAGTGAAGCCAGCGAGTAAGCTTTTTACTGCTTGATCCTAAGGAGCCGCAAGGCTCCTTTTTTTTGTGGGTGAACTGACGGGCGGGTTTTATCTTGATGCCTTCATCTTGGTATCTTCATTTCGTGCTGTCGATATATCAAAAACATCTGTTTTAGATCCTGCTAAACACCTATACTGCACTTTGATTACACCCCTCAAGAGAAGCTCCCATGAAGATGACCCTCCGCTCGCGGCTGATGACCGGCATACTTGTGTCTGTCACGGCGCTCTTTGTCCTGACTGGGCTATCCATTAGCCTGATGAAGCAAATAGATGATGGGCTGGAGGCCCTCTATGTTGATCGTATTGAGCCTTTGGCCCAGCTTAAAACGGTGGTCGACCGCTATGCGGTCTCGGTCATTGATGCTGCCAATAAGGTGCATATCGGCCAGTTTTCGCCTCAACAGGCGCGTACAGAGCTCAGCCAAGCGCGTCAAGAGATCGATGCCATCTGGCGTGTTTATATGTCCACACAGCTCACCGCAGAGGAAGCCGAGCTGGCAGCTCAGGCGCGTCGACTTTTTGGCCCAGCCAATGCCATGATTGAACGCTTGGATCGTCAGCTCGCCAGCTTAGGTGCCAGCGGCGAAGGGCTGTTACAAGCGAGTATTGTCGAACTCTATCAAGTGATTGATCCGATTAGTGGTGTCTTTGGTGATCTGGTTGATCTCCAGCTGAGAGAAGCTAGCGTTAAGCGAGATGCTGTGCATGCCAGTACCACAGCGATGACCTGGTGGTTTACCGCGTTGAGTCTTGTGGTGACGATCTTGGTGGTGGCCTTAGGAATGCGGACTTATCGTGCGATTACGCAGCCCTTACAGCAGATGCAAGGTGTGATGGAAGAGATTGAATCCAGCAAGAACCTGCTGTTGCGCGTGCCGGTGTTGCGTCAGGATGAGGTTGGCGCGATTGCTCAGGATGTGAATCGCTTGCTGGAAGTTTTTCATCATTTAATTCAAGAGTTGAATTCGGCGATTGATCAGATCGTGGCGGCCTCAGAAGAAATGTCAGCGATCAGCACCCAATCGAGCGAAGGAATGCAGCGGCAGCAGCAAGAGATCGAACTGGTCGCGACAGCGATGAATCAGATGACCTCCACCGTGCATGAGGTTTCTCAGCATGCGCTGGCTGCGGCGCAGGGCGCGGAAGCAGCCGATCATCAGGCACAGAATGGGCAAGGTGTCGTGCAGCACACTCGTCAGCGCATTGAGCAGCTGGCGCAGATCTTTTCACAATCCAGCCAAACGGTGGAGCAGGTGAATGATGAAAGCCAGCAAATTGGCAGTGTGATTGATGTGATACGCGGTATTGCCGAGCAAACTAACCTGCTGGCATTGAATGCCGCTATCGAAGCAGCCCGCGCAGGTGAGCAAGGCCGAGGTTTTGCAGTGGTGGCCGATGAGGTGCGCTCACTGGCCTCGCGTACGCAAAGTTCGACCACAGATATTCAAACTATGATTGAGCAACTCCAGCGTCGTGTGAATGAGGTTGTCAAGGCGATTCAGCAAGGGCAAACGGTTGTTAAAAGCTCAGTGGAGCATGCTGAACAGGCCGGCCAAGCGTTAACACAGATCACGGCCAGTGTGGCCACCGTCAATGATATGAATATGCAAATTGCCAGCGCCGCTGAAGAGCAAACAAGTGTGGCGGAGGAGATTAATCAGCGAGTCAGCGCGATCAGTGATGTCAGTCGCGAAGCGGCAGAAGCCGCGCACCACTCAGCCAGCGCTAGCGAGGAACTGGCTCGCCTGGCTTCGGGTTTGCAGCAGCTTTCTGGTCGATTTAAAGTCAGTTAAAGGATGTTGAAAAGAAAAGTGCCCTGAAAAGTATGGAGGACGGCCTAACGAAGGTCGGCTTCCATCTCGGCTTGGTTTTGTTATGCTATTGCTTTATCTAGACGCCTCGTCAAGGAAATCCCTATGTCCCACACTGACACTCGTGCCCCTTCTCAAATGCAGACGATCCACACCCCCGATGTTGGCGATACGATGGTGTCGATCACCAACTTAAAAGGGGAGATTACCTATGTGAATCGCGTCTTTATGCGCGTGACGGGTTATCACGAAAAGCAGCTGATTGGGCATAATCACCATCTGGTACGCCATCCAGAGATGCCGCGCTGTATCTGGCAAAGAGTGTGGAAGCGATTAGAGCGTGATGATGAAGCCTTTATTTTGGTGAAAAACCAAGGTGCGCAGCAGCAGGCCTATTGGAGCTTGACGGTTCTTTATCCCAACTTTGATCATCAAGGCAAGAAGGTGGGTTACTGCGCGGTGCATTATCCAGCATCGGCGGCGATGATTGCATTGATCGAACCGATTTATGCCAAGGTGCTTGAGGCCGAAAAGCGCGATATGCAGGCAGGGCTAGGCTGTCTAGAAGCAGCCTTGCAAGCAGCGGGGCATCAAAGTTATAGCGAATACTTGATTGAGGCTCACTATCGGCAGCAGCAAAAAACCTCGCCTGCCACACCGAATTATCAGCCAACCTATGCACGCAAAACCTCACGCAAAAGTGGTGCTCAGCCCTTTCTAGGCACCCAGATGCGTTGGGCGCAGGCGATACAAATGCTGCTGGCGCTGGCTGTGGCGGGCGGGATTCAGTGGATGCAACCCAGCGCCTGGTGGATCTGGCTCTATCCTTTATTTGTCTTAGGTATGTTGATCTACACCCGTCATCTGATGGGCAGTGCGCTGAATGTCTTGCATCGGGTTCATCGAACGATCAAACGCACTAAGCTGGGTGAGCTACACCATCGTGTGAATGAGACTTCAGGTCTCGGTGAGGTGGGGCAGGTGGCTTGGGAGATGAATGAGCTGCTCGATCAACTGCAGAGCTTTTATCTTGAGGCCAATAGCGCTTTCTTAGATGTCAAAGAAGGTGTGCCACACCGCTATGCCTTAAGTACAGCGGTTTCTGGTGCGCCACATCGCTCTTTAGAGCAGTTGAACCAGGGCCTTGAGGCGATGCGTCAGGTTGAAGAAATTCGCTCGCGCAATGAGCTGATGTCGCGCTTGAATGAGGTCAATGTCAACTCTTTGGTGCCAAACTTGTCAACGATTCAGACTGATCTGGTCAGTGTGATCGAACAGATCAAAGTGGCATTGGCGACCGCGACCACCAATCTAGAGCAGGCTGAGCGGGCTGAAGAGATGATCGATGTGATGCTGCGTCAGCTGGGCAATATCACCCAGGTGCTTGGGCATATTCAGCAGCTGGTTGAGCAGCTAGAAGGCGATGGTCAGCAGGTCATTGAAGCCTTAGCGCTGATTGATAATCTAGCCGAGCAAACCAATCTGCTGGCGTTGAATGCCTCGATTGAAGCCGCGCGTGCCGGTGAGCATGGGCGGGGATTTGCCGTGGTCGCGGATGAAGTACGCACCTTGGCGGGGCGCTCAAAAGAAACCGCCAGCCAGATCAATCAGATCATCACTACCTTTTCTTTTCGCTCAGCGCAGATGCGTGCGGCATCAGAGCAGGCCGGTACAGAAGCCAGTGCGTTGAATCAGGATATTGGCGGTTTTCATCAAACCTTCCGCGATCTGGCTGTCTCAACGCGCGATACACATCAGCGTTTATCCCTGGCCAGTGATAAGAATTTCACCACCCTCGCTAAGGTTGATCATATCGTCTACAAGCAGCGCACCTATCTGGCTATTCAGGATGTGCAGCAGTATCAGCAAGCGGCGCAAGCCGTGCAGGTGAATCATCACCAGTGTCGTTTGGGGCAGTGGTATGAGCAAGGCTTTGGCTATGAGCAGTTCCGTCAGCTGCCCAGCTATAGATTGCTAGAAGCCCCCCACGCTCAGGTGCATCACTATGCGCATCAGGCTGTGGCACTGGTGGAACAAAACTGGCTGCGCTCTGCTGAGTTGCGCGAGCAGATTGTTGAGCAGGTGCAGGCCGTCGAAGCCGCCAGTGATCAAACGATGCAGCTTTTAGACGTTTTGGTGGAAGAGAAGCATCCCGCCAGTGGCCATTAATCAGCTGCACTGGCAAGGATGCGTGCAGCGCTTTAAGAGGCCAGTGCTTTGCTGACCACCTCATAGACATCTGGGCTCAGGGGTTGATCCTGAATGCGTTGTAGCTCGGCTTTCATCTGCGCCTTACGATGATCATCCATGCGCTGATGGCGTGTTAAAGGCAGCACCAGGCGCGCGGCAATCTGTGGGTTCAGCTGGTTGAGCTCGATCACTGCATCAGCCAGTGCTGCATAACCGGCGCCATCACGGCGATGGAAGCGGCTTGGGTTTTGCTGGCAGAAGGCTCCCAGCAGTGCGCGCACTTTATTCGGGTTCTTCATCGAAAAGGCAGGGTGTGTCTTGAGCTGATGCAGACGATCCAGCGCATCAGCATAAGGACGCGTGACCTGCACGCTAAACCAGCTATCCATCACCAGCGCATCCTGTTGCCACCGCTGCTCAAAAGCCCTCAGCGCGGCTTGTCCCTGTGCAGGATCTTCGGCATGGGCCAAGGCGGTTAGCGCGGCCAGCTGATCGGTCATATTGTCGGCCTGCTCAAACTGCTGCTGGGCAAGGGTGAAGGCGGCTTCGGATTCGGTGGCAACCAGATAAGCCAGGCAGGTGTTTTTAAGTTGGCGCGCGGCCAGCTGCTCTGGCTCGGCAGACCAAGGCGCTTGCAGATCAAATCTCTGGTAGAGCGCGAGAAAGGCATCATAGAAGCGGGTGGCGAGCATCTTGCGTGCATAGTCACGCGCGATATGAATCGCATCGATATCCACACAAGCATACTGCTCAGCAATATAAGCCTCAGAGGGCAGTTGCAGCAGTTCGGCCAGCATCATTGGGTCTTGATGATCCTGCAACAGCGCGGCAAAGGCAGAAACTAGGCTGGGATGCAGCTGTAAATCCTGCCCTTGCTGCTGTTGCTGGATCAAGGCATCAATCGCATTCAGCGCCAGCTTTTGACCGGCTTCCCAGCGATTAAAACCATCACTGTCCTGTGTCAGTTGCAAGGCCAGTTCCGCATCCGTGCGTGGATAATCCAGCTTCACTGGGGCTGAGAAACCGCGCAAGAGCGAGGGTAGAGGTGCTGCATCCAGTTGTTCAAAGACCCAGCTTTGGCTGGCCTCACGCAGATGGATCACGGTTTCATCGCCCAGCGCTTCACCCTTGAGAATCAAAGGCAGATCCTGCCCCTGTGCATCGAGCAGCCCCAGCTTGACCGGAATCAACAGCGGTTGTTTATCGCTCTGGCCTGGGGTGGGTGGCGTCTGCTGGTGCAGGGTGAGTGTGAAAGTGCGCGCCGCTGGATCATAGTGGCGCTCAACGCGCAGCTGGGGGGTACCGGCTTGGTGATACCAGCGCATAAACTGGCTTAAATCCTGCCCTGAAACCTCTGCCATGCACGCGACAAAGTCTTCAATCGTCACTGCTTGGCCATCAAAGCGTTCGAAGTAGAGATCGCTGCCGCGACGGAAGGTCGGCCAGCCCAGCAGCTCGGCCAGCATCCGCACGATTTCAGCGCCCTTCTCATAGATCGTCAGGGTATAAAAGTTGTTGATCTCGATATAGCTTTCGGGGCGGACAGGATGCGCCGTGGGGCCAGCATCTTCGGCAAACTGGGCTGTACGCAGCAGCGCGACATTTTGAATCCGCTCAACAGCCGCCGAATGCTGATCAGCGCTGAATTGCTGATCACGAAACACGGTAAAACCCTCTTTCAGCGAGAGTTGAAACCAATCGCGGCAGGTGACGCGATTGCCGGACCAGTTGTGGAAATATTCATGCGCGACGACGCTTTCAACACGGTGAAAGGCTCGGTCTGTTGCACTTTTGGGGTCCGCCAGCACGCAGGCCGAGTTGAAAATATTCAGCCCCTTGTTTTCCATCGCTCCCATATTGAAGTCGTTTACGGCAACGATCATATAGATGTCTAAATCATATTCGCGGCCATAGACCGTCTCATCCCACTGCATGGCCTTTTTGAGTGAAGTCAGTGCATGCTGGCCCTTGTGCAGGTTTTCTTCTTCAACCCACAGCTCAAGCGCCACTTTGCGGCCACTTAGTGTGGTGAACTGGTCCTTGACTGCATGAAGCTGACCACCCACCAAGGCGAACAGATAGGCAGGCTTGGGGAAGGGGTCTTCCCAGCAGACAAAATGACGCCCGCCTTCGAGCTGGCCTTGTTCGATCAGATTACCGTTGGAGAGCAGGACAGGATAGCGGGCGGCATCGGCACTGATCCGCGTGCGAAAGCGGGCCAGCACATCAGGCCGATCCAGATAGTAGGTGATACGACGAAAGCCCTCAGCCTCACATTGGGTGCAGAAGTGGCCGCCAGAAATATACAGCCCCTCTAGAGCCGTGTTCTGCGCTGGGCTGATCTCCACCTGAGTTTCAAGCACCGCCTGATCAGGCAAGTGATGCAGTGTGATGCCGCTTTCCGTCAGTTGATAATCACTGAAAGGCGCGCCGTTGACTTGGATGGAGTGCAAAGTCAGCTCTTGTCCATGCAGTTCAAGGGGCAGGCCAGGCTCGGGGCGTTGTGGATTACGGCGCAGATGTAAACGACTGACGACACGGGTATTTTCAAGGTGGAGGTCAACATCCAGTTCGACTTGATCAATCAAAAATGCTGGTGGGAGATAGTCTTTTAAATGGATGGTGCTTGGCTGTGACATAGAGACCTCGAAAAGCGCAACAAAGGGTGGTATTTTTAACCCAGTGTAACCGAATGCGACTTAGGATAAACAGCCAGGAGCCTGATATGTCTGAAAAATATCGTTTGGTCACGCGCAGTGATTTTGATGGTTTAGTCTGCGCCGCCTTACTGAAGCACCTCGATTTAATTGATGATATTCAGTTTGTTCACCCCAAGGACATGCAGGATGGCAAGGTGGAGATCGGCCCGCGTGACATTACCACTAACCTGCCTTATGTGGCTGGCTGTTATCTGGCTTTTGATCACCATTTAAGTGAAACCCTGCGCAATGCAGAGCAGGCCGAGAATCATATTATTGATCCTGATGCGCCTTCAGCAGCGCGCGTGGTATGGCAGCACTATGGGGGTCATGAGGCTTTTCCTGCGCGTTGGGATGAAATGATGGCGGCGGTCGATAAGGGCGATGCGGCGCAATTTAATGAAGACGAGGTATTGAACCCTGAAGGCTGGGTGCTGTTGAACTTCATTATGGATGCGCGCACGGGTCTGGGTCGCTTCCATGATTTTCGCATTTCAAACTATCAGTTGATGATGCAGCTGATCGATTATTGCCGTAATCACACCATCAGCGAAATACTGCTGCTGCCAGATGTGAAAGAACGCACAGAGCTCTACTTTGAGCATGAGAGTAAAGCGCGCCAGCAAATTCAGCGCTGCGCTACGGTGCATGGCAATCTGGTGGTGCTGGATTTACGCAATGAAGAAACCATCTTTGCCGCCAACCGTTTTATGCTCTATGCCCTCTATCCTCAAACCAATATCTCGATTCATGTGATGTGGGGTTTGAAGCAGCAAAATACGGTGTTTGCGATAGGTAAATCCATTCTCAACAAAACATCCAACACCAATGTGGGTGAGCTGTGCCTGCAATATAATGGTGGAGGCCACCTGAATGCGGGAACGTGTCAGGTCAGTAATGACGAGGCTGAAGCGGTGCTGGCGAAATTAGTCGCTAAGATCAATGCCGACGGTTAATGCGGGATAGCTTCTGATCTAGGAAGCCTAGCTCATTAAGCCCTCAAGTGCTGGATGACCAGTCTTGAGGGCTTTTTCTTGGCTATTCGATCACGTTGGTCGCCTGACCGCGCTGGCGTGCCTCAGGCCCACGACGCTGGCCTCGTTCCATTCGCTCTGTTGGTCTTCCTTGTTCATCTAATTCCAGATTGCGGATAACGCTGCCATCGGCCTGCTTGAAGACGACTTGATAGCCGCCGCTGCTGAGCGGTGTCAGCTCGGCTGTTGCGCCTGATCCACCTAAGCGTAATGCGCGGGCTTGCATCAGGGTCTCGAGTTCAGTCAGGTTCCAGTTGGGGGCTGATTCGCTGCGCTCGCTGCGGGCGAGGTGGCGATGCTGCGCTCTTTGCCCTTGAGCGCGTTCTTGGCAGGCTGCGCGCTCGGCGCTGGGTGTACTACCGGCTGGGGTGGCAGGTGTTTCTGCCCAGAGGGGTTGGCTCAGGGCAAGGCTTAGGGCGATTCCAGAAAGTGCTAAACGGAGAGTCGACATCACAAATTCCTCATGGTTGGGAGATAGGTCTTATCTCACCATACCTCTGTCGCGTGCGGATCTTGATACTGTCCGTGAAGTGTCGCAAAAGTCTCTCGTGCGCTCAGCCTGTTCGTGTTGAGATGGATGGGCGTATGGATGGGCAAGAGGTGGAGGTTGATACACTTTTGCGATTCTTCTGGAGCGGCCTTGCTCTAGAATGGAGGTCTGAGTTGTTTGAAGGAGTTCAAGATGAGCCATATTCTTGCAGTCGATGATGATCCTGAAATTCGCACCTTGTTGCAGCGTTATCTCAGCGAGCAAGGTTTTGATGTCAGTGTTGCCGCCGAAGGGCAAGCCCTGCGCGCTGCGCTGAATCAGCAGACGCCTGATCTGGTGCTTTTGGATGTGATGATGCCGGGAGAAGATGGCCTGAGTTTGTGCCGCTTTATTCGTGAGCATCATCCGCAGCTGCCGGTGATTTTGGTGACGGCTCGCGGTGAAGCCACCGAGACCATATTGGGGCTAGAAATCGGCGCCGATGATTATGTTGCCAAGCCCTTTAATCCGCGCGAATTGCTGGCAAGGATTAAGGCCGTATTGCGCCGTGCCAGTGTGGCGGCCTCTGCTCTGGTGACCCGTTCGGGTGCGTCAGAAGCCAGCTCAACGCTCGTGCAAGCACAGCCGATTCGCAGCGGGCGAGTCTGTTATCACTTTGCAGGCTGGACCTTGGATACCGGAACGCGAGATTTGATTGATCCTCAAGGCGTTGAGCTGGCTTTATCGAATGCAGAGTACAAGCTGCTGAAGGTGCTGCTGCATCATCCTCGTCGGGTGCTGACACGAGACCAGCTGCTCGATCTCACCGCAGGGCGTGAAGCTCAGGCTTTCGATCGGGCGATTGATAATCAGATCTCTCGCTTAAGGCGCAAAATTGAAGAAGACACCCGTCAGCCACGTCTGATTAAAACTGTCTGGGGCGGTGGCTATCAGCTGAATGCTGAAGTGACGCGCTCTGGAGAAGAGGCACCCTTGTGAAACGTTGGCTCCCACAACGCCTGGCTGGACGCCTGCTGCTGCTGATTCTGTTGGCGCTGCTATTGGGGCAGGTGGTGCCGCTGCTGATTGTGGCTGATGAAAGGCGCGAACAGCTGCATGAGGCCGGTTTGCGTCATTCGAGTCAACGTCTGGCCATCACCTATGACCTTCTCACTCAGCTGCCTGAGAGCTCACGCCCTCAGCTCTTGCGCGCCCTGTCTTCGCCCCAGTTGCACTATCGTCTGGCGGCTGAACCTGGGGTGTCCGCCAGCATGGATCAGAAGATTAATCAGCGAACTCGAGAGCGCTTGCTCCATGCCTTCCCTGAGCCTCGTCCTGAGGCCCGCTTTCATCTGATTTATCCACAAGAGGATTGCGAGGCGCGTTGGGAATCCATTCAGAGCCGTGAAGAACGCCGTCGCCATTGGGGCTGCCAACCTTGGTTGGAGGCCAGCCTGCGGCTGAATGCAACGCAATGGCTGAATCTGAGTATTGCCACGCCTCATGAAGCCCAGCCTTGGGCATGGCGTATCTGGTCCAGTCTCTTGATCAGCGCCTGCTTGATCACCGCTGCGGTGATCTTTTTTGTGCGTCAGCAGCTGCGACCCTTGAAAACCCTCAGTGAGGCCGCGCGGCGCTTTGCCTTGGGTCAGAGTCAGCCGCTGCAAGAGCAGGGGCCAGAAGATATTCGTGAAGTCATCCATGCTTTTAACCAGATGCAGGAGCAGGTTGGCAGGCAGCTCAAAGAACGGGCGCTGATTCTAGCCGCCTTATCGCATGATCTGCGCACACCGCTGACACAGATGCGTTTGCGGCTGGAGCTGCTTCCTGAAGGCGAAGATCGAGAAAAGCTGATTCAGAGCTTGGAAGAGATGCAGCAGCTGACCGCCATGTCATTGGATTTTGTGCGTGGGCACCAGGCCGAACCGCCACGCAGCTATGATCTGGCGGTTTTACTCGCCAGTCTGAGTGATGACTATCAAGATCAAGGGCAGGCGGTGAGCTATCAAGGGCCTGAGCGCTTCGCCTTGTTAGGTCAACCTCAGTTGGTCAAGCGGTTGGTGAACAATCTGATCACCAATGCGCTGCACTATGCTGGTGGCGCTGAGTTACAGCTGCAGACGAGTGAGTCGTCTCTCTGCCTAGTGGTGCAGGATCGTGGTCCAGGGATCCCCGCTGAAGAGCGCGCGAAGGTGCTAGAGCCTTTTTATCGGCTGGAGACCTCGCGTGCACGCCATACTGGTGGCACAGGTTTGGGCTTGGCGATCGCACATCATCTGGTGCAGCAAACAGGCGGCCAACTCAGCTTGACCGACCGCCTTGATGGTCACTCGGGTTTGCGTGTTGAAGTGCGCTGGCCTCTGGCATAAGCGCTAGGGCAGTGCCTCCATCAACACAAAGACCTGCGGGTCCTGCGCACTGCCAGTAAAGCGCACACTGCGCACTTGAGCACGCACCTCGCCGCGTGTGGTTTCATGGACGAACTGCATCATATAGTGCCCTGCAGCGTTGCGTTCTACCTGAAACTGATCGCTGCTGATATGGGTATGTTGGGTGCGTGCTAAGGCCAACAGCCCGTGGTTGACCGCTTCCTGAATTTTCAGTGAAATCAAATTGCGTGATAGCAAGCCAGAAAACTGGCCGATCACCCAGCCTTCTTGGTAGACAGGGTTCAGATGCCAGTCTGCTGGATAGCTGAACGCCGTGACTTGCGGGGCGTAGCCGAGGAGTTCAAAACGGCCATACAGGGTGTTCTCGATACGGCACGAATGAGTCAAGACCAGCGGATGACTTAAGTTGGTGCTGGCAAATTCCAGCTGGGTGCGCTCAATCTCACGCAAAGAGGTTTCTATGCGTAAAGCGCTCGCACTCTGGCGATGAAGCTGAGTGCGTTCAGCTTGGACTTCAACGCCATGTATGGCCTGATACTGAGCCAAGGCATTCTCAAACAAGAAACGATACTGTTCACGCAGATTCGCGGATAGCTGACTCACGGTGACGGTAGACAGGTTCTCTTGGCTTTCATTGCACAACCAGCTAGGCGAGCAGCGCTCTGGCGCGCACTGAGCAGGCTGGCAGCTTTGCCTGACCCACGCATCGGCCTGAGGATCAGCAAAATAGGCATAGCTATAATGCTGCCCATCCTGCGTCCAGCTGGGTGCTAGGCGCAGCGTCTGACCGCTGGCAACAAAGGTTGAGCCAGACACATCCAGTTCATCTTGCAGCTGCAAATCAAAAAGATCAGCCAGTGTCTCTAAAGCTTGGCGACGACTCAGTGCCAGTAAATCACCGCCGCCATATTGACTGGTGATCGCCACCACACCGCGTGCTCTGGCTGAATAGGGCTGATTCAACCAGCAGGGCGTGGCGCTATAGCGATGCGTCGCCAGGCTGGCCTCATCAGCAGAAGGGGTCATGGCTGGTTTGCAGCCAGCAAGGAGAAGAGTACAGAGCAAGAGCAGCCCAAGTCGGTCCATAAGAGATCTATCCTGATAAAAGAACACGGCCAACAAGCGGCCGTGAATCAGGATAGATTATCATGGATTTTGGGTGGATGTTTCGACTCAACTTAAGTTGAGTTTATCCACTGATGCTGTGCAGGACAGCTGATTAAAAATGCATCCCAATGCCGCCAATGAAGCCGAGATCACCATCAAAGAGGTCTATTTCGCCAAGCAGATAAAATTGAGGTTGAAGATCGTAGCGTACCGAGCCTGTGATACCCACATAGTCCAGATCTCCTGTGATCAAGCGCAGACTACCGCCGAGTTCGAGATCAGGTTGAATTTGATGGCGTACCCCACCACGTAAGCCCAGCGAAGTGTCGCTGGCATCCCATTTACCCCACCAATTGCTGTACTCTACTTTGGTGTATTCAATGGTTACACCACCCCAAAGGCTGGTTTGTTGATTGACGGCATGCTGATAGCCACCGCCCACATGAAAGAGGGTGTAGTCCAGCTTATCCGTCAGGTACTGCAAGCCACCAAAAGCAAAGAAATTCTCGGCACCAAACTCATCCAGCTCGAATGAGCCGCGCAGGTCAATCCCGATTGGCGTATGGCCCGAAATACCCGGGTACATGGCCAATCCAGCTTCCACACGGTTGTAATCAAGCGCCTGGGCTGTGGCCTGACCAGATAAAGCCAGTAGTGAAGCGGTGATGACAGGAGCGAGGTGTTTTTTAGTGAAGTTCATCTTTATCCTTCCTTGAGTTGTTCAGGTGTAGGGGATACTAACTGACTGATTCTGGAAGGCAACCCTCTTGACGCAAAAGTGTGAACTCGCTCTAAAGAAAAAGAGCAGGAATAGGCCTGTGGTGTTTTAGTCTTTGAATGGGTTCTTTTTTGGCTTTTTTAATAGCCGAAGGGCGAGTAAAGCAGTGCTCATGTATCCTATCAAGGTATTTGTATTTTTCTATATATGGATTACCATATATTTAGGTAAGGCGGATTGAGATCAAAATCTGGCTTTTTATTGAGTCGGCTTAAATCAACAGGAGCTTGTATGGGTATTTTTGAACGCTACCTCACTGTGTGGGTTGCGCTGTGTATCGCGGCTGGGGTCATGCTGGGTAATCTGCTGCCTGATGTCTTTGCGCTGATCGCTAAGCTGGAGTTTGCGCATGTCAACTTTGTCGTGGCGGTGCTGATTTGGGTGATGATCTACCCCATGATGGTTCAGATCGATTTTAGTGCGATTAAAGATGTCGGTAAAAAGCCGAAAGGGTTGATCCTTACCTTGGTGATTAACTGGTTGATTAAGCCGTTTACGATGGCTTTTTTGGGCTGGCTGTTTTTTCGTGTGCTCTTTGCCGATTGGGTCGATCCACAAACCGCGGGGGAATATATTGCGGGGATGATTCTATTGGGGGTCGCTCCCTGTACAGCAATGGTCTTTGTGTGGAGCCAATTAACGCAAGGGGACCCAAATTACACGCTGGTTCAGGTTTCGGTGAATGATGTCATCATGATTTTTGCTTTTGCTCCCTTGGCGGCCTTCTTGCTGGGTGTGAGTGATATCTATGTTCCTTGGGAAACTTTGCTCCTTTCTGTCTTGCTGTATGTGGTGTTGCCGCTGGTCGCTGGTGTGCTGACACGGCGCTGGTTAGAAAAGCAGGGGCATCAAGGGCGGTTGGAAGGCTTTTTACGCAGCATGAAGCCTTGGTCCATTCTTGGTTTGCTTGCAACGGTGATTTTGTTATTTGGTTTTCAGGCAGAAACCATCCTTGATCAGCCCTTGGCCATTGGTCTGATCGCCATCCCTTTACTGATTCAAACCTACGGCATCTTTGTACTGGCTTATGCGGCGGCTTATTGGTTGCGCTTACCGCATCGTGTTGCCGCCCCAGCCTGTATGATTAGTACGTCGAATTTCTTTGAACTAGCGGTGGCGGTGGCGATTTCTGTGTTTGGTCTGCACTCAGGGGCAGCCTTAGCCACGGTGGTCGGTGTTTTAGTGGAGGTGCCTGTGATGCTGTCTTTGGTCTATCTCGCGAATAAAACACGCCATTGGTTTGCTTGATCCAGTCTTTGGGACAATCCATGAATCCACTTTGGTTGTGAGGGTCAGGTTGCCAGAAAGAGCGCAGTCTTGGAGATGTCCTTGCTGCGCTTTTTTTGTGGTCAGATCGAGTGAATCAAAAGCTGCCTAGCGGAAAAGCTCGCCAGCCGCTTCAGGCTGATGCAGGATTTCTTCAACAACCAAAGCCGCATCCTTGCCATTGGGCAGCTGCCAGTGGACTTCTTGTCCAACGCGGGCACCCAACAAGGCCGCGCCCAAAGGAGCGAGAACAGACAGCTGATCTGTCGCTTGTGGGTCGAGGTTGTGGGGGTAGACCAGTTCTTTTTCGAGCGTGATATCCGCTTTCAGATCACGAAAGCGCACGCGGCTATGCATGCTGACCAGATCAGCAGGAATCTCTTGTGGATCGACCACATCGGCTTGATCTAGGCGCTCGGCCAGGGCTTCAGCGACAGGCATTTTGGCATACTCAGGCCTTTCCAGAAGGCGCTCCAAGCGTGCGTGGTCAAGCTCATTCATGAGCAGATGGAGTTGTGCAACCATTGCTTTTTAACCTCAATAACAGTTTTTTAAACTCAATAAAAAAACTCACCCCCGCAACGAGGTTGCGGGGGTGATGGACGATTTCAGATAAGATAGCCTTTAAAAGCTTTGTCCGCAACCTCTGTAGATCTGGCCTTCAAAGTGAATTTCGACCCGATGCGGTAGTGGTTCACCACTGGCCGCATCAATACAGAGGATGTTTTGCACCTGGTAGTGCAGTGATTCACCGGCCTGGGTAAGAGCACGATAGCGACTTTCAATCAGATCTTGATCGATCAAGGTGACCTCTTCAAGCGCAACACGCTGGGTGCCAAAACGAAAGCTCAATTCAGCCGTGCCAGCCTGACGCACTTCCAAACGCCAACCAGGATGATGCCCATTGGCGCGCAATGTGACCGCTTGTGGAGAGCGATCTGTACCGACCACATAGGGCAGGCTGGCAATGTGGCGTGTGGTGACTTCGGTGAGCTGGCAGTTCATCCAGGTGTGCTCCGGCGTTTCGACTCGCGCTCGCTCGCCGCGATTCCAGAAGCTGGTGCCCGATGCGGCATCGCGATACAGGGCACCCGAAGCCGCACGCGCGGCCTGTAGATGCAGCCATTCATCGCTACCCGGGAGCATCAACCAGAGGTGTTCTCCTTGAAAGCGCGTGGCGAGTTCATCACGCTGATCACAGCGCCACAGGCTAGTCTCACTGATCTCTTCAACGATCGGCGTGCTCTGGCAGCCTGCAAGCAACAGGCTGAGCAGGCATGCCCAGCCAAGGTGTTGCCAGCGCCGAGGTTGAACCCAGCTAGTCTTCCAGCTTCGAGACATCACGAACCGCCCCTTTGTCCGCCGAGGTGGCGAGCAGTGCATAGGCTTTGAGTGCCGTCGAAACCTGACGCGGACGTGGCTGCGCAGGTTTCCAACCCAGTGCATCTTGCGCCGCGCGGCGTGCTGCCAACTCTGCCTCATCGACTTCGAGTTGAATTAAACGCCGTGGGATGTCGATCAGAATCGGATCGCCATTTTGGACTAAGCCTATGGTGCCACCTGCAGCAGCCTCAGGTGAAACATGCCCGATGGACAGCCCTGAAGTACCGCCAGAGAAGCGGCCATCGGTCAGCAACGCACAGGATTTGCCCAATCCCTTGGATTTGATATAGCTGGTGGGGTAGAGCATTTCCTGCATGCCCGGTCCACCCTTGGGGCCTTCATAGCGCACGATCACGACATCGCCTTCTTTAACCTTGCCTGCGAGGATATTGGCGACAGCTTCTTCTTGTGATTCAGTCACATGAGCACGTCCACGGAACACAAGCAGCTCATCTTCAACGCCCGCTGTTTTGACCACACAGCCATCTTCGGCCAGATTGCCGTAGAGCACCGCAAGACCGCCTTCAAGAGAAAAGGCGTGTTCGAGGTTGCGGATACAGCCCTGCTCACGATCACCATCCAGACTCGGCCAGCGCGTGGCTTGGCTGAAGGCCTGCTGAGTCGGGATGCCAGCAGGGCCAGCGCGATAAAACTCGAGCACTTCTGGTGTGGGGTTGCGCAGGATATCCCAGCGATCCAGGGCTTCTGCAAGGGTGGCACTATGCACAGTTGGGAGCGAAGTATCCAAGAGGCCCGCGCGATCCAGTTCACCCAACAGGCCGTAGATGCCACCAGCACGATGCACATCTTCAATATGATACTTCTGCGTGTTGGGGGCCACCTTGCACAGCTGCGGGACTTTTTTCGAGAGTTGATCAATATGCGACAGATCAAAATCGATACCACCTTCTTGCGCCAGTGCGAGCAGGTGCAAAATGGTATTGGTTGAGCCACCCATGGCGATATCAAGTGCCATCGCGTTATAAAAAGCGCCTTGGTTGGCGATATTGCGCGGCAGGACCGAGGCATCATCCTGCTCATAATAGCGGCGGGCCAGTTCGACAATACGGTGTCCAGCTTCTTCAAACAGGCGGCGGCGATCAGCGTGGGTTGCCAGTGTGGTGCCATTGCCCGGCAGCGATAATCCGAGAGCCTCGGTGAGGCAGTTCATGGAGTTGGCGGTAAACATACCTGAGCAGGAGCCACAGGTGGGGCAGGCTGAGCGCTCATACTCAGCGACGGTTTCATCATCCGCATCAGAAGCGGCGATCACCATGGCATCCACCAGATCCAACCCATGATTGGCCAGTTTGGTCTTGCCTGCTTCCATCGGGCCACCGGAGACAAAGATCACCGGGATATTCAGGCGCATCGCAGCCATCAGCATGCCGGGGGTGATCTTGTCGCAGTTCGAGATACAGACCAGCGCATCCGCGCAATGGGCGTTGACCATATATTCGACTGAGTCTGCTATCAGATCGCGGCTGGGCAGGGAGTAGAGCATGCCATCATGGCCCATCGCGATACCGTCATCGACGGCGATGGTGTTGAATTCCTTGGCGACGCCACCTGCTTTTTCGATTTCGCGGGCGACCAGCTGGCCCATATCCTTCAGGTGCACATGCCCAGGTACAAACTGAGTGAAAGAGTTGGCGACAGCAATAATGGGTTTTTGGAAGTCTTCATCCTGCATGCCTGTAGCACGCCATAAAGCGCGGGCACCTGCCATATTACGGCCAGCGGTGGAAGTGCGTGAACGATAAGTGGGCATGGTTGATCCTCGTTAAATCAGGTCATCTCTAAAAGGAGTCTCGCTCAGAAGAGCGCGAATCTGGCTCGTTGGAATAGATTGATTCACAGCCTGAGGGCTGCGCTCTGATCGAAAGCGGCGATGGCCGCACTCTCTGGGTAAGGTGATGTGAGCTGATAACCCGCTGTATTACCGATTCTTCTTGCTGGTTGGCAAGAGGAACTGATCAGAATCAAACTAGCTTCTAGTATTTCAGCAGGATTTTCAAGATCTTTGCCGCATCAGCGGGTGATATCGCCAATAGGGCAAAGAGAGCGGGGCAGAATTGATGAGGAAACCTCTGATTAACTACTGCGCTTGGTCATACTGCGTTGAAATTGGTCTCAAAATGCTCATTTACTCCGTGTAAACTCCGCTTTTTCGATCAATTTCGCCTTGCCTGACCTGTGCTCGTAACGTTGATCAGAGGTTCCTTAGCGAGTGGGCGGCTGTATGAGCGCCTGCACAAAATCTGTCGCTGGCATGGGTCGCCCAAAGTAATAGCCTTGATAAGCATGGCAGCCAAATAAAGCCAGCTGCTCTTTTTGCTCAAGTTGTTCCACCCCCTCAGCGATAACAGACAGCTCCAGCGTTTGCGCTAAGGAGATAATCGTGCGTGAAATATCGCGATCATGTGGATCAGTGAGCATATCGCGCACAAAGGATTGATCGATTTTAAGCTGATCCAGCGGCAGTTTTTTCAGGTAAGACAGCGATGAGTAGCCGGTGCCAAAATCATCCAGAGCAAAGCGTATTCCTACTTGTTGCAATTCCGTCATCTTATTGATGGTGTCTTGCATTTCATCGTCATTCAATAACAGGCTTTCAGTGATCTCGAGTTTGAGTTGCTGAGGCGAGACTTGATGGCGCGCAAGGCAAGCCAGAACCTCATCAACAAACTCAGGCTGGCGGAACTGGAGGACGCTGATATTCACCGCCACAGACAAGCTGGCAGACTCAGGATGCTGTTGCCAGCGTGCCAGTTCTGCACAGGCGGCATCCAGAATCCAGCGCCCTAGAGGGAGAATCAACCCCGTATTTTCGGCGACGGGAATGAACTCCGCAGGCGATACCATGCCTCGCTCAGGATGCTGCCAGCGTACTAGGGCTTCAGCGCCGATCAATCCTTGTTGATCATCATACTGGGCCTGATAGTAGAGTAAGAATTGCTGCTGCTCGATGCCCAGGCGCATTGCATGGGCCAGTGCAGCATGGGCCTGCATACGGGCTTGCATGCTGGGGTCAAAGAAGCGCCAGGTCCGTCTCCCAGCAGCCTTAGCTTGATACATGGCGAGATCAGCCTGCTGAACCAGCTGGTTGACTTCTTCTGTGGCGGCAGACAGGGCTATGCCAAGGCTAAAGGTGGTGTAGTACTGGATCTGATTGACGTAATAGGGCTGGTTGAGCTGTTGCTCCAATTGCCTGATTCTGGCTTCTGTCTGCTCACGCGCGAGTCTTGCCTCCTCGTTCACCGGATCGAGCAGCAGTGTAAACTCATCGCCACCAGAGCGGCTGATCAGGGTGTTGGGCGGCAGGCAAGCTTTCAGACGCTCTGCAATCTGACAGAGCAGCTGATCACCTGCTGGATGGCCTTGAGTATCATTCAGCAGCTTGAAGTCATCGATATCCATACTGATTAATGCGGCATAGGGCTGCTGGCCTTGTTGCTGGGCGCGTTGATGGCGTTCGGCCAGATGATCGAGCAGATACTGACGATTGGGCAGGCCAGTGAGTTGATCAAAAAAAGCCAGGTGGCGAATCTTTTGTTCAGCTGCCTTTCTTTGTGAGATATCGAGCAGTGTGACGACATAGTTCAGTAGACGCCCATCGGATTGGCGGTAGACGGCTGAAATACCAAGCCACTGCTGGTAGCTTTGTCCATTCGGGCGCCGAGTGGCGATCTCACCCTGCCACCAGCCCTTTTCTTGCAGCGCCTGCTGGATTTCAATCCATTCTGGGCTGAGTCGATCAGGCGAGAAGTCATCCAATAACTGCTCGGTATGGGTGGAGGGTTGAGCAAAGAGCAGTTCTTCAAGACGAAGATGCAGGGCTTGCTCGGCGGTGTAGCCGGTGATATCCGTGAAAGCAGCATTCACCCGAAGAATCGCACGCTCCTCATCGGTGACCAGCATGCCCTCTGCGGATTCAAAAACCCGTGCGGCGACGGTCAGATCCGCGACCATCTGTTCCATTGCGGCACCAACGCGGTTGTATTCAACAATCGAGGTGGATTGAAACAGCTGCTCCTTATTGCCCTGCTGGATGCTCTTGATATAGGTCATCAGCTTTTTGATGGCACGATGATGAGTGTGATGTAAGAGCAATGCGGCAAAAGCCAGCAGCAACAAGAATCCACCGCCAGTGATGGCAAAACTGGCCAGAAAACTGCGCTGTTGAAGGCCCACTCGCTGCGCATTCAGTCCAAGGGTCATGACTAAACCTTGCGGTAGGCGTTCGGTTTCAGTCAGTGCCTGCTGCATTAGATAGAGCCCATCCTGATAGATAAACTGCTCGGTTTCTATTGCGCCTTCAGTTCCGACGGTGTCCCCCAGCGTCAGCAGTCGGCGCTGATGCTGTTCAAGCTGTACAAAATCAATATCAGCTTGATGCAACAGGCGCTGATGAAAACTGCGGTTTTGGCTCAGCGCCAAGCCAATAAAGAGATAACCACGCAGACGTAGGGTGCCAGGATCAAAGACGGGGGCGGCCATCAGCAGAGCGCTTTCGCCATCAAAATAGACGCTGCGCCAGCCAAAGGTATAGTGAATAGAGGGGCGCAAGGCCGCAATCAAAGGGGCGGTCGGGTAGACTTCTGTACCGGCATCAAAAACCAACTCTTGGTTGGTATCCAGCAGAAAGAAAAAATCCAGTAGTTGGCTGGCACGTGAATCACGGAATAAAAACAGCAGTTCTTCTGAGGCGTTGAACTCGAGATCTTCCTGGGCGGCCAGATGAGAAAAGACCTGGTTCGCCAGTGTGCTGTGTAGATAGGCATCTAAGAGCTCGAGGCGGCTTTCGATCTGCCCTGTCAGCGTGCGTTGGCGTTGCTGTAGGCTGTTGTGAATCTCGGTTTCAAGATTGTGTTGATTGACCTGAAGCGAATAGCCTAGCGTTAAGGCGGCGGCCAGTAACCCGGTGATGCCAAAAACAAGAACGACTAAGGTGGTAAAACGATAGCTGCGCAAGTGTCTTGCTCCTCACAATAAAAAGCCCCCAACACAGGTGTGGAGGTTGAAATAAGCCAAGGGTCAAGGCTGATGCTGTTCCACAAGCTGACGAAAGAGTTGAGCTTGACGCTCTAGATAGCCAGTGAGCTGTTCTTCATTTAAAAAAGCAATGGGAACCTGGATCTCTTGCTCAATAAAGCGGACAAAGCGAGGATCTTCGATGATCTCAGCCAGCGCCTGAGAGAGAACCTCGATCTGGGTATCTGGGGTGTCCGCAGGGACAGCAAAAACGCCAAAGGAATTCAGACTGTAAGGATAGCCGAGTTCTTCAATTGAAGGGCGCTCTGGGTAGTCGATCAACCGCTCGGAGCCAAAAGAAGCCAGTACGGTCATCTGATCCGCAAAGCGCTGATGCGTCCCGCCGCTAAAGGCAAGGTCCACATTGCCATTCAGGAGTAGCTCAGACATATGGCGGCCGCCACTGGTGGGAATGATCTGGAGCGAAAGCCCTTCCTGCGCAGCAATAGAACGCATAATGTAGCGATCCAGTAGAATTTGTGTGGCATAGCGCAGCTCACCTTGTTCACGCCAATAGGCCAGCAGTGCTTCCCAGGAGTCAATGTTTTTGTCACTGGCTGTGACCAGTGCCAGTTGATCTCGTGTTAAGGCAGCAATATAGCGAAAACTCTGTGGATCATAGGAAGTAATGGAGGCCAGAGGCGTGAATACAAAGGTATGCGATGGCCCGTACTGTAAGACATAGCCCTGCTCGCGGCTGAAGGCCAGCATGGCTGCCGAAGTGGCTCCACCGGCTCCAGCGTGATAAACAATTTCGATCTTTTGGGTGAGGCGCTCCTCTAACAGCTGGCTGATCATCTGTGCCTGACGGTCGACACTGCCGCCGGGGTTAAAGCCAATGATCAATGTGAGAGGGCGGCTCGGAAAATCACTGAAGGACATCAGAGGCCAGATCAACAACAGGGCTCCTAAGCACCAAGAGAGGAAGCGTTGAATCTGGGTCATTGTATTACCTCGCTTCTACTGGGGCGGCGGCTTTGTATCTCAATGTTATTGATCCTAGCTCTTCTGCGCCTTCTTGCCTAGCGTTTAAAACCCATGACCAATTCATGCATGGCTGTTGCGATCTGCCCAGTTTCGCGCATGCTCTGGACGGCAATGGCGTTGCTCTGCGCCGACTCCTGTGCCAAATGACTGATATCATCCAGCCCTTGGCTGACGGTCTGTGTGGTACTGGCCTGCTGCTCAACTGCAGCAGCCATTTGCGTTGTACTATGAGCAATACTCTTCACGGATGCGGCAATGGATTCCAGCATACTGCTGGTTTCATTGACCTGGTTCACGCTGGACTGAGCTTCTTCGACCCCTTGTCGTGCCACATCGACCGCCTTGGCGGCTTCGCTTCGCAGTTGCTCTACAATCTGACGAATACTGCGCGTGGACTCGCTGGTGCTGGAGGCCAGATGACGGACCTCATCTGCCACCACTGAGAAGCCGCGACCATGATCACCCGCCCGTGCCGCTTCGATGGCAGCATTCAGCGCCAGTAGGTTCGTTTGCTCTGCCACCTGTTCGATGGTGTCAGCGGCTAGTGAGATCTTTTGTGTGTGCTCTGCTAGCTCGTTGACGGTCGCACTGATTTGTTCTACTCGTCCACTCAGTTGGTCGATCACTTGATGAGTGATCTTGGCGACCTGCTGGCCTTGTTGGGCCTGCGTGAGAGAGGCTTCAGAAGCCGAAGCAGTTTGCCCAAGATGAGAAGAAATTTCCTGAATCGCTTCATTCAGCTGCTGAATAGATTCAATCATCTGGTTGGTGCTCTGGCTTTGGCGCTCAAGACTGTCGCAAGCATCTTGGGCTAAATGTGCTCCCTGTGTTGTGCGCTTGCTGACTTGTAACGAAGCGTCCTCAATCCTGACGAGAACAGTATTCAGATGAGCTTTGAGACTCTTGATCGCCACGATTTGCTGGCCGAGTGTCCCCTTGACACTGGTGTAGGTGGGGACCGCCAGTTCATCCATAAAGCAGCCTTCCAGCTCATGCGCGAGACGTTGGCTTTGGGTATGAAAACGCATCAGCAGGAGCCCAAAACAGACAGGGAGCATCACCGCTAGCCACAGGCTGGCGCTGAAGCTGCCCCATTGCCAGCCTAACCAGGCAGCGATAGTGAGGCTGAAGGGTGGCAGGCCATAGACCAGCTTGCGTCGCCAGGATAAAGCGGGTTTTTTATTGTTTTTCAGCGCGGCATAAACAGCTTCAGCGCGTTTGACATCCGCTCGGCTGGGTAGGCTGCGCACCGATTCATAGCCAATGACCTTACCTTTTTCCGTCACCGGCGTGATATAGGCATTCACCCAGTAAAAATCACCATTTTTACAACGATTTTTCACCAGCCCCATCCACGGTTGACCTGCCTTCAGGTAAGACCACATGCGCTCATAGGCGGCGGCAGGCATATCCGGGTGGCGTACCAGGTTATGAGGTTGGCCAATCAATTCAGCGCGGGTATAGCCGCTGATTTTTTCAAAAGCATCATTGCAATGCGTGATGATGCCTTTGAGGTCTGTGGTGGAAATAAGCGCCTCATCGGCACTGAACAAGTGTTCCTGGTTGGTGACAGGCTGGTTGATACGCATTGAGATCACCCTTGCTTTAATTAAGGACTGATTTTTTCAAGTCTAGGCAAGGGAGAATTCTTTTTCCTTCTATTTATGCATAGAAGACTGATCTTTAGCAAAAAAAACGCCACCGACCAAGCTGGCGGTGGCGAGGTGAGCTTAGCCTTGGGGGCGCGTTGCCTTGAGCCGCTGGCTCCAGAGGTAAAGCGCGCAGACAGTCAGTAAGAAGGCCAAACTGGCGCTGATTAAAGCCAGACTTAAAGAGGCCGTCATGCCCAGAGCCAGATAGCCCACAGCGGCAATCAGAGCACCAGAAAGTGCATAGGGCAGCTGCGTAGTGACGTGTTCTATATGCTCACACCAGGCACCGGTTGAAGAGAGGATCGTCGTATCCGAGATCGGTGAGCAGTGATCACCAAAAACGGCACCGGCCAACACGGCAGCCAGAATAGGCAGCATCAGTGCGATCTCGGTGGCTGCGGCCATGTCTCCTGCGATCGGCAGCATGATGCCGAAGGTGCCCCAAGAGGTGCCCGTGGAAAAGGCCATCACGGCAGAGACGAGGAACAGTATCAGCGGCAGGTATTGGGGGTCCAGATAGGCTTGAGTCAGACTCGCTAGGAATTGGCCAGTTTGGATATCCTTGATGACGCCGCCAAGCATCCACGCAAAAAACAGCACCAAAATAGCGCCAACCATGGATTTGGCCCCGATTTTTAGAGCATGGGCGATCGCTGGCCAGCTCATCTTTTGGCGCAGCGCACCGACCAGTGCAGCCGCTAAGCCAGCCAAGCCACCAAGGCAGAGAGACAGGCCGACATCGGTATTTTCCATCGCGCCCAAGAGTGAAAAGGCCGCTTCTTCGGCTTGTAGCGCCTGTGCGCCTGTCCAGACCATGCTGGCAAAGGTGGCGATAATCAGCGTGACAATCGGCAGCACCAAATCAAGAGCGCGACCTTCTTCATGCTCTTGGATCTGCTCATCTGGACTGGCTTTGGCCGAGCTGTCTTGCTCAAAGGCTTGTAAACGCGCTTCGTGCCAGTGCATACGCCCCAGATCAATTTGCAGCCAGATCACAGCAAACACCAGCAGCAGAGCAAAGAGGGCATAAAAGTTAAAAGGCAGCATCGCCACAAAAGCGCCCAGTGGTGAATAATCCACAATGCCATGACTAAGCAGAATCCCGCCGATCAAGGTGATGATATAAGCCCCCCAGCTGGAAGCAGGGGTCAGGACACACATCGGCGCTGCGGTGGAGTCCAGAATATAGGCCAGTTTAGCGCGTGAAACGCGATAGCGATCGGTAATCGGCCTTGCAACAGACCCGACGGCAAGACTATTGAAATAGTCATCAATAAAAATAAAGATCCCTAAGAAAAATGCCAGAAATTGTGCGCCGCGTCGCCCACGCACTCTTTCTTCAGCCCATAAGGCAAAGGCACGTGTGCCGCCAGAGAGGGTCATCAGTGCTGTCATCATCCCTAAGAGCAGTAAAAAAGCAATAATGCTCATATTCCATGTGTTCACCCCTCCGTCTTCTACCACCAGACCGAGCAGTCCTTGGCCTAGGTACTTGAGGCTGCCCCAAGGCGCAAAGCTAAACAGCAGTAGGGCACCAAGCAGGATACCCAAACCGAGTGAGAGCAGCACTCGCCGTGTCAGAATCGCCAGACCCAGTGCAAACAAAGGCGGCAGTAGAGAAATCCAGGAATGAGAATAATCGATCATGGTTGGGCTTTTTTGTGTCAGTCGAAGGGAGGGGAGGGATTCTAACTTGCTACGCCAGATTTGCCAAAAGCAATGCGCCTTGATTTTGATGAAAGGATCTGGGTGGTGCTTTTATCTGAAGCCATTTTCGCGCTTGAATTTATGGCTGGGGATGTGCATCTTGTGCGCTCAACGTCCTTTTTGCGCCATGCCCGTGGGCAGGCGGGTCAAGCGCGATGACTTGAAGTCGAGCTGTGGAGAAGAAGTGCTATGTGGGGTTTAGTGCTGTTAATGATGTTTCAAATACTGGGGAGCCTTATCGCGGCTTGGGGCGTCGGCTTGCCTGGCCCGGTGCTGGGTATGTTGCTGCTGCTGGTTGCTCTGCTCCTTTTAGGGCGCGTGCCCCAGGTGTTGCAAACGACCAGTGCGCAGCTACTCACCTATCTGCCGCTGATGCTGATTCCACCCGCCGTGGGGATTATGGATCAATGGGCATTGCTGGCTGAGCATGCGCTGGCGCTCAGTGTGGCTCTGGTGGGGTCCTTGTGTGTGAGCCTGCCCTTAACAGCCTGGGTGATGCAAAAACTGATGCTGCGCCAGGATGCATCATGATGTCCCTGCTGACTCAGCATCCTTTATTTGGCTTGTTGATCACGCTGCTTGGTTATCAGCTTGCACTGGAGTTACGTCGCCTCTGGCCTTCTGTTTTGCTGCAACCTGTGCTGGTGGGGGTGGGTGTGGTGCTGCTGATTTTGTATGCGGTACAGATGGATTTTGCCACCTACTCGGCTTCAGTTGATCTGCTCTGGCTCTTTTTGGGGCCAGCGACTGTGGCCTTAGCAGTGCCTTTATATAGTCAGCTGGCCCGCATCCGTCAGTATTTTTGGCCTTTATTGATTGCTCTGCTCGTGGGTGGCCTGACGACAGTGAGCTTGGTGCTGGCTCTGGCGTGGATGCTGGGTGCTGATCAGGCTTTGCTTGCTGCACTGGCACCGAAATCGGTGACTTCGCCGATCGCGATGCTGCTGGCACAAGATCTAGGTGGCGCCCCAGCCTTGGCCGCAGTCTTCGTGATGCTAACAGGTGTACTCGGTGCCATTTTGGCTCCTCTACTACTCAAATGGGCCGGTATAGATTTGCCTGCTGCGCGTGGTTTGAGCCTCGGTTTGAATGCCCATGCAGTTGGTATTGCTACAGCCTTACAAGAAGGCGAGGAAACAGCCGCTTTTGCCGCCTTGGCAATGAGCTTGACCGGTGCCTTAACGGCCATTTTCCTGCCTTTGATCTATTGGTGGTGGTTTTAAGGGCGCAGGGGCCTCTGCCAGAAGGTTCGTCTGAGAGCCACTAAAAACCCCCAGCCAGCAGTCGCTGATGGGGGTTGGAAGCGTAGCGATAAATAGATAGAAAGAACCTAGGCGATCAGAAGGGGTTCTTGCATGGCCTGCTTGAGCTTGTTCATTGCATTCTTCTCCAGCTGGCGAATGCGCTCTGCTGAAACACCATAGTGATCGGCCAGTTCATGCAGCGTGGCCTTGCTGTCATTCAACCAGCGCTGTTGCACAATATGGCGACTGCGCTCATCGAGTGCTGCCAGTGCTAGTGCCAGACGATCATGGGTATCAGCCTCGCTATTGGCCTGCTCAATTTGTTCGGCTGGATTGTAGCGATGGTCTTCGAGATAGTTGACGGGTGCATAGGGCAGACTGGTCTCATCTTCTTCCTGTGCATGGCCATCAAAGGCAGCATCGATCGAGGTCAGGCGGCCTTCCATCTCGCGGACGGTCTCTGGTTTAACATTCAAATCACTGGCAATGGCTTCGACTTCGTTCTGATTAAGCCAGGTCAGGCTTTTTTTGGCGCTGCGCAGATTAAAAAAGAGTTTCCGCTGGGCCTTGGTGGTCGCAATTTTAACAATGCGCCAGTTTTTCAGCACAAATTCATGAATTTCGGCTTTGATCCAATGTACCGCAAAGGAGACGAGCCGCACGCCCATCGTGGGATCAAAACGCTTCACTGCCTTCATTAATCCAACATTCCCTTCTTGGATTAAATCCGCCTCGGGCAAGCCATAGCCCTTGTAACTTTTGGCGATATGAACCACAAAGCGCAGATGGGATAACACCAGCAAACGCGCGGCCTCGATATCCCCTTCTTGTTGTAAACGTGTGCCGAGTTGCTGTTCTTCTTCGGCGCTTAATAAGGGAATGCTATTGACAGTTTGGATATAAGCTTGGAGATCACGACCAGGTGAAAAAACATCAACGGCTTGTAGCTGTGTGCTCATGAACAATAGCTCCAAAATAGGTCATGCATAAAAATTCAACGCTGATTCTGACTGATGAAAGGATCAAGAGTTCACCGATCCGTTCATCAAAATAAGTCTCATCCTTGTTTTGATATGCGCCAAGATTAGCGCGGTTCGACTTCACCGAGATGACGGCTAACGGCGATCCACGCCCCGAACCAGCCCAATAGTGTACTCGAAAAGAGCAATAACAGCGAGTCGCCAGCATTTAATCCAATCAGGCTGAAGTCACTTGCATAGGCGCTGGCTAGGGCTTTGACTGGGCCATCCAACCAAAAGAGTGAGGCATTGATCAGTAGCCAAGCCAGCAGCCCGCCTCCTAATCCGTACCAGATGCCGGTATAGAGAAAAGGCCGCCTAACGAAGGCATCGGTAGCCCCAATCAGCTTGACCACGATGATTTCTTGACGGCGATTTTCAATGGCCAGGCGGATGGTATTGCCGATGACCAGCAGTACGGCCAGACTGAGTAGTAAACCCAGTGCAGCAATCATCTTCTGTCCTAACTCCATGATATGGAAGAGACGCTTGACCCAGGCCAGATCGAGCTGGGCTTCTTCGACTTCTGACATCGCATCCAGCTCGGCAAGAAGGGTCTGCTGGGCTTCCACGCTCATGGTCGTTGGGCGCACAACAATTACGGCAGGTAGAGGATTCGAATCGAGGTAGTTGAGCGCTTCTCCAAAGCCCGAAAACTCGCGAAACTCAGCCAGTGTCTGCTCTTTTGACAGAAAGCGGGTTTCAGCGATGTCATCACGCAGTTGCAGGCTATTGGCCAGCTCTCGACCCTGACGATCCTGAATACGATCATGCAAATAAAGAGAAATCTGCGCTGTGCCATCCCAGTTGCTGGAGACCAGCTGGGCGTTGCTCATAAAAACATACAGCCCAACCGGGAGAGATAAGGCGATGGCGATGACGCCCCAGGTCATCAGGCTGGCGAAGGGTGCGCGTAATAGGCGTAGCAGGCTATCTAGAGCCATTTTGGCATGATGACGCCGCCAAGCACTGAGTCGTGTGGCGCGGTCGATCTCTTTAAATTGCGCGCCAGTTGGCTGGCCCTTTTGACGTGGATCAGGCCCTGAGCGTAGGCGATTGCCTGCCGCTTTTTTGACTGGGGCATGAGATTCACGCTTGGGTTTGTAGGCAAAGGTGGCCCCACTAGGGCGAGAAGAATCCGATTTTCTTTGCATCAAGCCATGACTCCATCATGGGCCAAGCTCCCTTGGCGTAAAGCCAGCATACGCATGCGCATCCGGCTGATCAGATCGATATCATGCGAGGCAATCAGCACTGTGACCCCCACCGCATTAAATTGACGAAACAGCTGCATAATTTCAGCCGATAGCTGCGGGTCGAGATTACCTGTCGGCTCATCGGCGAGCAAAATCGGGGGCTTGTTGACGACGGCCCGTGCAATACCGACACGCTGCTGCTCACCGCCGGAGAGCAGGATGGGGTTCATCTTCTCTTTGGAGAGCAGGCCAACCTTATCGAGTGCGGCACGCACGCGCTTGGCAATATCTTGTGGGCGCATGCCTTCAATGATCAGAGGGAGGGCCACATTGTCATAGACGCTGCGATCAAACAGCAGCTGGTGGTCCTGAAAGACCACCCCAACCTTGCGCCGCAGATAGGGCACATAGCGCTTTTTCATCGTATTCAGTGGGATGCCATCGATCACCACCTGGCCACGGGTGGCCACTTCCATGCGCATAATCAGTTTGAGCAGCGTGCTCTTACCGGCACCAGAATGGCCGGTGAGAAAGGCCATCTCACCTTCATTCAATAAAAAATTAACGTTTTGCAGGGCTTCGTGCCCGCTTTCATAGCGCTTAAAAACATTGCTAAAGTGGATCATCCTGCCTCCCTGATCCGTTGCCACCCTCTGGATGCCGTCGGTTATGCGCTTGCTGTGTCTTGCTCATCAAAAGCTAAGAGGGCATCAACAAACTGATCGGCATCAAAAACGCGCAGATCATCGACCTGCTCACCAACACCGATAAAGCGTACTGGTAAGCCCAGCTCTTTGGCCAAGGCAAAGACAATGCCGCCTTTTGCTGTCCCATCTAGCTTGGTCAGAATCAAACCGGTCAGCGGGACGGATTGATGGAATTGGCGTGCCTGGGCCAGTGCGTTTTGGCCGGTTGCGGCATCTAAGACCAGCCAGGTTTCGTGTGGTGCTTGGGTGTCCACCTTTTGCATCACGCGGCGCACCTTGGCTAGTTCTTCCATCAGGTTACTTTTGTTGTGTAAACGTCCTGCTGTATCGGCGAGCAGGACATTCATCTGGCGGGCTTGTGCAGCTTGCAGGGCATCAAAAATCACGCTCGCGCTATCTGCTCCAGTATGTTGGGCAATCACGGGAACCTGATTGCGCTCACCCCAGATCTTCAGCTGCTCTACCGCAGCGGCACGGAAGGTATCTCCAGCAGCCAGCATGACCTTGTTGCCTTGTTGCTGATAGCGTTTAGCCAGCTTGCCGATGGTGGTGGTCTTGCCCACGCCATTGACACCAACAATCAAAATGGAGGTGAATTCTTGAGACTGGCGCTCAGCGAGCGGTGTCTGAATGGGGCGCAACAGCTCTTTGAGTTCTTCTTTCAGGGCCTCAAACAGGGCTGGTGCATCCTGAAGCTGTTTGCGTTCAACTTTTTGTGTCAAGGTGGCAATGATCTCTTGCGTGGCCTTCATGCCAACATCGGCCATCAAAAGACGTGTTTCCAGCTCTTCCATCAACTCATCATCGAGCTGGCGCTTGCCTAAAAATAACTCTGCCAGGCCACTGCGTGTTTTGGCCAGACCGGCTTTTAGGCGTGCAAACAAGCCTTTTTTCTCAACGACTGGGAGAGGCTCAGCTTGAGGCACCACTGGGCTGGGCTCAGCAGAAGGTGTGTCTAAGGCGGAGGGCGTGGATACGGCTACTGCCTTGGTGGGTTGCTCAAGGTCGGCTGCATCTGCTTGATTGGGTGACTCCGTAGCCGGAGCGCTCGTGGCTGGGGTGATCTGCTCTTCAGCCTCTTTCTTCTTACGTTTAAATAGTCCGAGCATGGTTCTTTGTATCTTCATTAGCGAACGAATAGGGTATCCTACCACCTGCTTGCCCAGGACGGTAGAAGCGAGCGGCCCTCTGGCCCAGGAATAAAAAGATTTCGATCTTGGCTACACCGCTCAGCGGTGCCGAGCCAGCGACAGAATAGGTTATTGAAGCATGATGGTAAAAAAGAAAACTGGGGCGAGCAGTCAGATACGGATTATTGCTGGTGAGTGGCGCGGCCGCAAACTGCCTGTTGCCGAGGTCAAGGGGTTACGCCCAACGCCAGATCGAGTGCGTGAAACCCTGTTTAACTGGTTACAGTTTGAAGTGGCCGGTCGGCGCTGCCTGGATGCCTTTGCCGGTACTGGTGCCTTGGGTGCAGAGGCGTTGAGTCGAGGTGCCGCTGGGCTGGTGTTGCTTGAGCGTGATGCCAAGGCGGTCGCGCACCTGCGCCAACATCTGCTCCCTCTTGCGGGTGAGCGTGCGCAGTTGATCGCACAAGATGCTGTGCACTGGTTAGCTACTGCGCCTGTCACGCCCTTTGATCTGGTGTTTCTTGATCCGCCCTTTGCTGCTGGGTTGCATCAACCGGCGTTGGATCAGCTGATCCTGCGTGGCTGGTTGGCACCAGGTGCGCTGGTTTATCTAGAGCAAGGTGCACGCCAGTCGGATGTGCTGCTGCCAACGGGTTGGATCGAAGAAAAAACACGTCAGGCCGGGGAAGTGCGCTACAGCTTATGGCGTCAAGCAGCGTCTTGAGCCGCAGGGGTGGAGAGTCGCTTCGTGTGGTGGCTTTTGGTAAAATAAGCAATCTGGTGGAACCTTAAGATGAAAACAGCCGTCTATGCAGGAACCTTTGATCCGCTCACCTTGGGGCATCAGGATATCATTGAGCGCGCTAGCGAACTCTTTGATCGTCTGATTATTGCCATTGCCGCCAGCCCAGCAAAGCGCCCTTTGCTGAGTTTGCAAGAAAGGGTGGATCTGGCCAAAGAGGTGCTTCAGGCGCACCCGCAGATTGAAGTCTGTGGCTTCTCTGGCTTGTTGATCGATTTGATGCAAGAGCAGGAGGCTCGCTTTATTGTGCGCGGTGTACGCAGTGGGGCCGATGTGGATTACGAACTGCCTTTAGCCCAGTTAAACCGTCAGCTGGCGGGTGTCGAAACGCTGTTCCTTGCACCAACGCCCAGTAAAAGCTTTATTGCTGCATCCTATGTGCGTGAGGTAGCCAGTCTTGGAGGCGATATCTCCGCTCTGGTCAGCCCAAAAGTCGCACAAGTTATTCATAAAAAATATAATGCGGCCAATCCTATTGCGTCGCAAAGCAACTTATAATCTGGCTCAATTGCCACACTCGCTATTTTGAAAAGAGAGGACAAGGTGTATGGCTTTGTACATTACCGACGAATGCATTAATTGCGATGTCTGCGAACCCGAATGCCCCAATGGAGCCATCTCCCAAGGTGACGAGATTTATGTCATTGACCCGAACCTCTGTACTGAGTGTGTCGGTCACTATGACGAACCTCAGTGTGTTGATGTCTGCCCTGTTGAGTGTATTCCTAAAGATCCCAACCATGTTGAAACCAAAGATGAGCTGATGGAGAAGTATCACACCATTACGGCCGCCTTAGGTTAAGATCAGGCCAATCGATCAATCAGGCACTGAGCTTTCAGTGCCTTTTTTTATTTTTTCGATCAGCTTGGCTGTATCGGGATTGCAGTGTCCCCTAGTGGGTCATTATACTTTTTGATCAACTCTTGCTTGGCTTGGTCACGTGAAACCGACTCCTCTGCTGAATAGCTGCTTCACCCTCTTGATGCTGACCGTACTGGTCAGTCGGGTGCTGCTGCCTTTTTCAGTCCCACCTCTGGTGGTGCATCAGAGTGGCTATATTGAGATCTGCTCCTGGCAGGGTGGTTGGTCACGCGTCCTGATTGATGCTGAAGGTCAGCGGATTGAGTCTGAAGAACCTTTCAGCTATTGCCCTCAGTGTGCGCTGGCGGGGTTCACTAGCCCTCCCGAGCGCCCTTATCTAGCAGAACAGCCCTTAGTCTGGTCTTTACGGCACTGGCTTGATCTTGAGGCTAGGCAACCTGCTTCTTTGTCCCTTTCTTTGCCGCCTGCTCGTGGCCCACCTGCTTTTTCCTTGTTGTTGATCTCTTAATCTGAACATCGCTTCTGCTTTTAGAGTGCGATCTCTTCTCTGTTGTCTTGTTCGCGCCGGACTGTGGGTCTGATGCTGCGCATGACACTTATTTTTGTGATGGAAAAAGGAAAAACAATGCCACGTTTTATCGTTCTACTGGCCAGCTTACTGGTGCTTTTTTCGGCGGCGGCTTCTGCTCATGATTTTCGTCTTGGGGAACTGCGTCTGGTGCATCCCTTTGCGACCCCAACGCCGCCGACCGCTGCTGTTGGCGCGGTTTATTTAGATATTGATCATCAAGGGAGTACGCCTCGACGTTTGATCAGTGCCCGAGCGCATATCGCTGAGGTGGTTGAGCTACATGATATGTCCATGCATGACGGAGTGATGCAAATGCGCCAGTTAGAAGTCATAGCTTTACCGGCTGGTGAGGTGACGCGGATGCGCCCAGGCGGTGGTTATCACTTGATGCTGATCGGTTTAAAACAGCCTTTGGTCGCTGGTGAGCGCTTCCCCTTATGGCTGACCTTTGCTGATCTTGGTGAGATACGTGTTGAGGTTTGGGTGGAATCAGCTGCTCAGGGCGGCGCTGCTGCGGATGCGCACCATCATCACCACCATTAAATGAAGGCTGCCCCAGTTGAGCGGGGCAGTTTCAACCTAGTATCACTAAGTGCAAGCGTTAATCAGGGCCTTTTTAAGGCTGCACTAGCTTCACCACTTGAATCTCATCGCGTGGATCGGCTTGTGTCTGATTCACACGGGTGGGCAGTTCGCTGGGGGCTTCAAGTGACATGGCATCAGTAAAGCCGCACTCGATGCATTCGCGGTGCTGCTGTCCGTTTTCCTGCCAAGCTTTGAGACGGTCCATCGTCGCGCATTGTGGGCAGACGGCTCCAGCAATAAAGCGTTTTACTGGCATGGTAGGCTCCTCTCAAACAGATTATCGGATCGAACAGATGACGGGCAGGGCATCATGGATCAACCTCAGGTCCATCCACGATGCCTTGTCTTGGAGCGCTAGTTGACCCAGCGCCGTGCATTGGCAAACAAGCGCTGCCAAGGCCCTTGCGTACCCCATTCATCAGGGTGCCAGGAGTTGTTGATGGTACGCGCCACGCGCTCAGGATGCGGCATCATAATAGTGACACGGCCATCGCGTGACGTCAGACCGGTGATCCCCTCAGGTGAACCATTGGGATTGAAGGGATAGCGCTCGGTTGCACGACCATAGTGATCGACAAAACGCAAAGCCAGCTGCTGCTGAGATTGGAGTTGTTGTTGATCGTCTGCATGTGCAAATTCAGCACGCCCCTCACCGTGTGAGACAGCGATCGGCAGGCGCGAACCCTGCATGTCTTGCAGCAGGATCGAGGCTGACTTTTGCACTTCGACAAGCGCCACCCGAGCTTCAAACTGCTCTGACAGGTTGCGCACAAAGCGTGGCCAATGCTCAGTGCCTGGAATCAGCTCTTTCAGCTGCGATAGCATCTGGCAGCCATTACAGATCCCCAGAGCAAAGGTTTCTTGACGGGTAAAGAAGTTGGCAAAGGCATCGCGCGCTTGGGCGTTGAAGAGGATGGATTTAGCCCAGCCGCCGCCCGCACCCAAAACATCACCATAGGAGAAGCCACCGCAAGCGGCTAAGCCAATAAAGTCGCTCAGGTCACGTTCACCGCTGATCAGCTCACTCATATGCACATCAACGGGCGTGAAGCCTGCACGATAAAAGGCGGCGGCCGTTTCCTGATGGCTATTGACGCCCTGTTCGCGCAGAATCGCCACGCGAGGTGTCTTGTTCAGATGCAGATAGGGGGCAGCCAGGTCTTCGTTGGGATCAAAACTCAGTTTGGCATTCAGGCCCGGATCAGCGGCATCCAGCAGGTTATCAAATTCCTGTTGTGCGCAATCTGCATTATCACGCAGCGCTTGAATACGGTAGCTGGTTTCAGCCCAGAGGCGCTGCCATTGAACACGCGAGGCCTGGAGCAGGTTTTCACCTTCTAACGAGAAGTTGATCTGCTGATCCTGAGTGGGCTGTCCGATGACTTGCACACCCTCACCGAGACCAGCGGCAGCCAGTTGCATCAAGACATCTTCGGTATCGGTCTGGCGCACCTGAATGACCGCCCCCAGTTCTTCATTGAAGAGTGCTGCAAGGGCTTCTTGATGATCTTGCGCCAATAGATCCAGCTTGATCTCTAGGCCAGTATGACCGGCAAAAGCCATCTCCGCCAAACAGGCCAGCAGGCCGCCATCTGAGCGATCATGGTAAGCCAGCAGCTTGCCTTCTTGATGCAAACCTTGGATGACGGCAAAGAAGGCTTTCAGATCTTCAGGATTATCGACATCGGGTGCAAGATTGCCGAGCTGATTGTAAACCTGAGCTAAGGCTGAGCCGCCAAGGCGATTCTGGCCACGGCCCAAATCAATCAGCAGCAGATCTGTCTCACCTTGATCGAGACGCAGCTGGGGCGTGAGGGTGCCGCGTGCTTGAGTGACGGGCGCAAAGCCGCTGATCACCAGCGATAAGGGGGCAGTGATGGCCTTGTCTACGCCTTGTTCATCTTGCCAAACAGTACGCATGGACATGGAGTCCTTACCCACTGGGATGGCGATACCCAGCGCAGGGCAGAGCTCCATACCTACGGCATGAACAGCCTGGTAGAGGGCTTGGTTCTCGCCTGGGTGATCGGCAGCAGACATCCAGTTGGCTGAGAGCTTGATATCACTTAATTGGGCAATCGAGGCGGCCGCCAAGTTGGTGATGGCCTCACCGACGGCCATGCGCGCCGAAGCTGCAGGGTTGATCAGCGCCAAGGGGGTGCGCTCGCCCATCGCCATGGCTTCGCCGGTTTCGCACAGTGGCGTGGTGGTGGTGACAGCACAATCTGCCACGGGCACCTGCCACGGGCCGACCATTTGATCACGCGCTGTCATGCCGCCGACGCTGCGATCACCAATGGTGATCAAAAACTGTTTGCTGGCCACTGTCGGGAGCTGGAGAACACGCTCAGCGGCATCGCGCAGATTCATTGGCGTTAGATCCAAGGCAGGCAAATCGAGCGCTTGAGTGGTGAAGCTGCGTTGCATTTTAGGAGGCTTGCCAAACAGCAGGCTCATCGGCAGATCCACAGGCGCTGTTTTGAAGTGACCGTCTTCAACACGCAGCTCATGAGCAGCAGTGGCTTCACCAACGACAGCATAGAGGGCGCGTTCACGGCGGCACAGGGCATCAAAGGTGGCCAGTTGATCTGGCGCGATGGCCATCACATAGCGTTCTTGCGCTTCATTACACCAGATTTCGAGTGGGCTCATGCCGGGTTCAGCATTGGGCACGGCGCGCAGCTGGAACAGACCGCCACGCTCACCATCTTTGACTAGTTCAGGCAAGGCGTTCGAGAGACCACCCGCGCCCACATCATGAATAAAGCAGATAGGGTTGGCTTCACCGAGCTCCCAGCAGCGGTCGATGACTTCTTGAGCGCGGCGCTCCATTTCTGGGTTATCACGTTGGACAGAGGCAAAATCGAGATCTTCGCTTGAAGAGCCAGTCGACATGGAGGAAGCCGCACCACCGCCTAAACCGATATTCATGGCAGGGCCGCCGAGGACGATCAGCAGTGCGCCAACAGGGATCTCTCCCTTTTCAACATGCTGCGCACGAATATTGCCCAGACCACCGGCCAGCATAATCGGTTTGTGATAACCGCGACGCTCGAGGCCATTGGCACCGAAGGCGTTTTCTTCAAAGGTACGGAAGTAGCCATTGAGGTTAGGGCGGCCAAATTCGTTATTAAAGGCAGCACCACCGAGAGGGCCTTCAATCATGATATCCAGTGCTGAAACGATCCGAGCAGGCTTGCCGTAGTCTTCACCTTCCCAGGGCTGTACAAAATCAGGAATACGCAGATTCGAGACACTAAAGCCTGTCAGGCCGGCTTTGGGCTTGGAGCCTCGACCTGTTGCGCCTTCATCACGAATCTCACCACCTGCTCCAGTGGCAGCCCCCGGGAAGGGTGCAATCGCGGTGGGGTGGTTGTGGGTTTCAACCTTCATCAGAATGGGGGTGGGCTCTTCAACCGCTGTCCACTGGCGTGATGTTGGATCGGGGAAGAAGCGTGGCGCGTCAAAGCCAGCAATTACAGAGGCATTATCCTTATAGGCAGATAAAACGCCCTCAGGTGAGGCTTTAAAAGTGTTGCGAATCATGCCGAACAGCGAGTGGGGGCTGTCTTCACCATCGATGACCCAGCTGGCATTAAAAATCTTGTGGCGGCAGTGCTCAGAATTGGCCTGAGCAAACATCATCAGCTCAACATCATGGGGGTTGCGGCCAAGATCAGTGAAGCTGGTGCAGAGGTAGTCGATTTCATCTTCGGCCAGGGCAAGACCAAGATCACGATTCGCCTGCTCCAACGCCTGACGTCCTTCTTCGAGAAGGGCAATGGTAGTAAAGGGGCGAGGGGCGTTGGTCGCAAAAATCTGCGCGGCTTCCACTGCGCCCTGAAGCAGGGTTTCTGTCATGCGATCATGCAGGAGTTGCCCGAGTGCTTGCTGCTCTTGATGGCTCAGAGCCTGGCTCAGGGTGAGCTGGTACACCACGCCGCGTTCAAGGCGCTCGATCTTGGTTAAACCGCAGTTGTGCGCGATATCTGTCGCCTTTGATGACCAGGGCGATTGAGTGCCTAAGCGGGGCAGCACCACATAGGAAGCCTGTAGCGCGTCAGTGGCGGGTGTTTTGCACTCTTCTGGTGCGCCTAGGAGCTGGGTAAGAAGCTGAGTTTCCTGCTCTGTTAGGGGCGCTTGGATGGCCGCCCAGTGGCGGTATTCGGCGTCGAGTTGAATCACACTGGGGCAGCTGGCTTGAAGCTGCTGTAAGAGTTTGGTGGAACGAAAGGCAGAAAGTGCGGGTGCGCCTCGCAGTTCAAGCATTACGAAAGCCTCATTAGGAGCAGTGAAAGAAAGGATCAAAGCAGAAAAAAACTGCTGCGAATGATAGCGCAAAGCAGCCAGAAGAGCTATGCACTTGCCTGTAGAGTGGGATCTGTGACACTGCGCACAGCAGAAAAGCCATCTCTTTGCTAAAGTTACATAAAAATACGTTATTAGTTGTGAAGAGTAATAAAATCTATCTGATAGATGCAAAGTGTCAATTTTGATTGTTTTTGATGGCATGTTTTAATGCGTTATTTATAGCAGTGTGGCGGCTGCTCGGTTTCTCCTCTCTTCGACCCTGAGGTCGAAAGCTAGGTGTTATGCAAAAGAAGAAAATACTGGTCTGGGCTTTGCTGCTGGCCGGGCTGCTGTTCTGGCTGACACGCCCCAGTGATCAGGATGCCTTGGCTGAAGTGCTCAGTCGTGGTGAGCTGCGTGTGATCATGCCCAACACACCGGCCACCTTTTATGAGTATCGAGAAGGCTACGCTGGATTTGAGTATGAACTGGTGCGCGCCTATGCCGATTATCTCGGCGTCGAGCTGCGTATTCGCCGTGCCAGTTCTCCTGCTGAAATGGAGCAAGCCTTGCTGACGGGGCAGGTTGATCTGGTCGCGGGCGGGGTAGGCGTCACCCAGGAACGTTTGCTGCGCTTTACGCTTTCTCAGCCGTTGCTGCTGGTCGATCAGTTGGTGGTGTATCGTCGTGGTTCAGCGCGACCACGCAGTTGGTCCGATCTCGAAGGTGGTCAGTTGGGTGTGGTGGCTGGTTCGCGTGAAGCCGAGATACTGCGTGAGGCGCAGGCCCTCTTTCCTGAGTTAAGCTGGATGGAGACCACCGAGCTGGATGCTTTGGAGCTTTTGCGTCGTGTGCAAGAGCGAGAGCTGGATTATGCGCTGGTCACCAGTCAAGATTTTAATATTAATCGCTTTTTCTTCCCACAAGTTGGCATCGGTTTTGAACCAGAAGCCCCGACTGAACTGGTCTGGCTGTTGAGCGCGCAGGCACAGGGCGGGCTGGTCAGAACGGTCAATCATTTTCTGAACTGGGCTCAGGAAACGGGCAAGATCGAGCAGATCCGTGAACGCTATTATCAGCATGAAGAGCATCTGGAGTATGTGGGTGCGGCCTTGTTTTTGCGCCATGTTCGCAATCGCCTGCCTTTATATGAAGAGCATTTTCGACTTGCTGGTGAAGCCCAGGATCTGGATTGGCGTCTATTAGCCGCGGTAGGTTTTCAGGAGTCGCACTGGCGTCGTAATGCTGTCTCACCCACTGGTGTGCGCGGTTTGATGATGCTGACTCAGCGCACCGCCGCCGAGCTGGGGGTGAATCGCCTCGATCCTTATCAAAGTATTGAAGGTGGAGCGCGTTATTTACGCCGCTTGTATGATCGAGTGCCAGAGCGTATACCTGAACCTGATCGCCTCTATATGGCGTTGGCGGCTTACAATGTGGGCTTTGGACATTTAGAAGATGCACGCCGAATTACACAAAGCCAAGGCTTTGATCCTGATTCTTGGGAGGATGTCGCGCGCCATCTGCCGCTGCTGGCTGAGCGTGAGTGGTTTCGTCAAACGCGCTTTGGCTATGCGCGCGGGCGCGAGCCGGTGGTGTATGTCACCAATATTCGTCGCTACCTACAGCTGCTGGAATGGTACCAGCTGACGCAAGAGAACTTTATCGAACGTCTTGAAAATCCGGCAACGCGTGCCGATCCAGAAATGGCGTTTGATCATATCCCGCCTTTGAGCTAAACCTTAGTAGGTCAGAGGGATCAGGCAAAACGGCATGAGACTTTTGTTTCAGGCCGTTTTTTTGCGTTTGCACTTCCTTATCTGTACGTAAGATCAATTTTATTGATCTGGAATTAGACTGTGAGTCGAGGTGCTTATGTTTGGTGTTTCTTTCCATCAGCCTGAAAAGCAGGCTTTAGAGCAGAGTATTCTGGCTGTGATTCGGATTGATGAACAGAATCAAGTGGCCTTCTTCAATGCAGCAGCAGAGCGACTCACTGGCTACACAGCGGCGCAAGCCTTGGGCAAGAATGTCGCCTTTCTTTTACCCGATGCGATGCAGAAAAATCATGATCAATGGGTCAATCGACATCGCCAGGGTGGAGAGGATCGCATCGTAGGGAGTTCACGAGAAGTACAGATGCGCCATGCCTCGGGGCGCTTAATCTGGGTTTCTCTGGCCTTGTCTCTGGTCAAGGTAGGACGTAAAAAACACTATACGGCGATGTTGAGAGAGATCACCGCTGAACGTGAAAGCCGTGAAGCTCTGTTTCAAACACTTGAGCAGGCCATTGATGCGGTGGTTTGTATCAATGAGCATAATCTGGTCACTTTTTTTAATCAGGCAGCAGAAACCTTGTGGGGTTATCAGCGCGACGAAGTCTTGGGCCAGAATGTCAAAATGCTGGTGCCGCGTGCGATACAGGGTGAGCATGATGGTTATGTGAATGCCAATCGCACGACTGGGCGCGATAAGATTGTGGGGACCAGTCGTGAAGTGGCAATAGAGCGTAAGGATGGTGAGCAGGTTTGGGGTGCACTGTCCTTATCCAAGGTGCGCCTGCAGGATCGAATTATCTATACGGCTTTTGTGAAGGATGTGACAGAAGAGGTCAAGCAGCGCCAGGAAAGAGAGATGCTCTGCCTCGTCGCCAATGAAACAGATAACGCCGTCATTATTACTGATCCTGAAGGTCGAATCCAATATGTGAATCGAGGTTTTGAGCGTCTTACAGAATATACGCTTGATGAGGTTAAAGGGCGTAAGCCGGGTGCTTTTCTGCAAGGCCCAGAAACTGATTCAGCGACAGTAGAGGTCATTCGCCAGCATATTCAGCGTCGCGAGCCTTTTTATGATGAGATTCTTAATTACACCAAGCAGCGTGAGCCTTACTGGGTTTCTTTATCGATTAATCCCGTTTTTGCCCAAGATGGCAGTCTAAAGAGTTTTATCTCGGTGCAGGCGAATGTGAGCCGCGTGAAGGAGATGGCGATCGATTTCACGAATAAACTGCTGGCGATAGGTAAAGCCTTAATGATCTATGAGATAGATCATCAGCATCGTGTGTTGAATTACAATGAGCTATTTGCTGCGCGTTGCGCTGATCTAGGTGGTGCTGAAGCGGTAATAGGGGCTTTTTCATCTCAGTTGAGTCAGCAGGAGCAGCAGGAGTTAATCAGTCAAGATGAGCTGTCCAAGGTTTTTGAATATGATCACGGCTCAAAGCGTTTTAATCTTGATACGCGGATTGCCGTGATGCGCAACCTAAAAGGCGAGATAGAGCGTTACGTTGTTTTTGGTATCGATATTTCTGCCCGCAAAGCGGTGGTGGCTGAAACACAAAAAGCGATGCAGGGACTGATTGCCTCTAGCCAGACGATTAAAACCATCGTGAATACTATTAACGGTATTTCAGAGCAGACGAATCTGCTGGCCTTGAATGCAGCGATTGAAGCGGCACGTGCAGGTGAACTCGGACGGGGTTTTGCAGTGGTAGCAGATGAGGTTCGGACCTTAGCAGGGCATTCGCGCCAGTCAAGTAATGAAATTGATGGTTTGGTGGGTGAAACTGTTCAACAGATAGAAGCGCTGAATGATCTGTTGCAGCAGATCGATGATTAAAATAAAAAACCGCCTCACTAGGAGGCGGTTGATCTATTTGAGCCTGGGCTTAAACAGAGTAGTACATATCAAACTCAACTGGGTGAGTTGTCATGTTCAGACGGTTCACTTCTTCCATCTTCAAAGCAATGAAGCCATCAAGCATATCATCAGTGAAGACGCCGCCACGGGTTAAGAACTCACGGTCTGCTTTCAGGGCTTCAAGAGCTTCTTGCAGGCTGCCGGCAACTTGTGGAACCTGAGCGGCTTCTTCAGGTGGCAAGTCATAGAGGTTTTTATCCATCGCATCACCAGGGTGAATCTTGTTCTGGATACCATCTAAACCAGCCATCAGCAGTGCAGCAAAGCACAGGTAGGGGTTGGCACCTGGATCAGGGAAGCGCGTTTCGATACGGCGTGCTTTGGGGCTGCTGACGTAAGGAATGCGGATAGAAGCCGAGCGGTTTTTCGCTGAGTAGGCCAGCATCACCGGTGCTTCAAAACCAGGAACCAGACGCTTGTAAGAGTTGGTCAGCGGGTTGGTGATTGCATTCAGCGCCTTAGCGTGCTTGATGATACCACCGATGTAGTAGAGGGCCATTTCAGACAGGCCGCCGTAGCCATCACCAGAGAAGAGGTTGACGCCATCTTTAGAGAGAGACTGGTGAACGTGCATACCTGAGCCGTTATCGCCAACCAGAGGCTTGGGCATAAAGGTTGCTGTTTTACCAAAGGCATGCGCGACATTGTGGACGCAGTACTTCAGGCGTTGCACTTCGTCGGCTTTTTTGACCAAGGTGTTGAAAGCGACACCGATCTCACACTGGTTAGCGGTCGCCACTTCGTGGTGATGCACCTCGATTTTCAGGCCCATCGCCGTCATCGCGTTACACATGGCGCCGCGAATTTCGTGTGAAGAGTCCACAGGTGGCACAGGGAAGTAGCCGCCTTTCACGCGTGGACGGTGGCCCATGTTGCCGCCTTCGATGGTGGCATCAGACGACCAAGCTGCTTCTTCAGAATTGATGTGGTAGGAGGCGCCAGAAATGTCCTGCTTCCATTTCACATCATCAAAGATAAAGAATTCTGGCTCTGGGCCAAAGAAAGCGGTATCGGCAATGCCAGTGGACTTGAGGTATTCCTCAGCGCGGCGTGCCAAAGAGCGAGGGTCGCGCTCATAGCCCTGCATGGTGGCAGGCTCAATGATGTCACACTGTAAAATCAGAGTGGCTTCATCGGTGAAAGGGTCCAGCACAGCAGAAGAGTCATCTGGGCGCATAATCATGTCAGATTCGTTAATGCCCTTCCAACCGCCAACAGATGAGCCATCGAACATCTGCCCGCTTTCGAAAAACTCTTCGTCAACGGAGGCGGCAGGAATCGTGACATGCTGCTCCTTGCCGCGTGCATCGGTGAAACGCAGATCAATCCACTTGACGTCGTGCTCTTTAATAATAGAAAGACTCTTCTCAGACATAATCGCCTCCATCGTTTGGCGTTGGGTAAAACAAGTGATAGAAACACAAGTCCTGTTACTGGGTGTCCCTCATCGGGATACGGAAGCAGCTTGCGTTGTTAACTAAGATTAAGCAAGCTCTGTGCCAAAAAGCCTGCTGCCTCTTTTTTGCCCTTCTTTTGCGCGTTAAGGCGCATCAAATCGGCCCATGGGGTGTTCTGCAAGCCTCATGATGTAGCAAAGGCCCTTTTTTTGCGCACCCTTTTAAGGCTTCCTCTCTTTTATTGCACCAATATAGGGCTTTTGCGGTGGCTTGCCAAAAAAAACGCCCCTTTTGTTAAAAAACTATTCCTGTCATCTTCGAGGCGTTATACTGTTTCGCCCTTTTTTTTAGGTTGGCCGGGCGCGTTCATATCGGGCAGGCCTCCTTTTCGACTACTTCCGGCTGAGCCGGGGAGCTGCTTGTGATAGAAAAACTTCGTAATATTGCCATTATCGCTCACGTTGACCATGGAAAAACGACCCTGGTTGATAAACTCCTGAAGCAATCAGGTACCTTGGATCGTCGTGAAGCTGAAAATGAACGCGTGATGGACTCCAATGATCAGGAGAAAGAGCGCGGTATTACTATTCTGGCGAAAAACACCGCCATCAGCTGGAATGACTACCGCATCAATATTATCGACACCCCTGGACACGCCGATTTTGGTGGTGAGGTAGAGCGAGTACTGTCAATGGTCGACTCAGTACTGCTGATTGTCGATGCGATGGATGGCCCAATGCCACAAACGCGTTTTGTGACGCAAAAAGCCTTTGCGCGTGGCCTGAAGCCGATCGTTGTGATTAACAAGATTGACCGTCCTGGTGCACGTCCTGATTGGGTTGTGGATCAGGTATTTGATCTGTTTGCTAACCTGGATGCGACAGAAGAGCAGCTGGATTTCCCCATCATCTATGCTTCCGCACTGAACGGCATTGCTGGGGACGACCCAGAGAATATGGCCGAAGATATGACGCCACTCTTCCAGGCGGTTGTTGACCTGGTTCCCCCGCCCGCGGTGGATCCTGAGGGGGCGTTCCAGATGCAGATTTCTGCTTTGGATTACTCCAGCTATGTGGGTGTTATTGGTGTTGGCCGTGTGACCCGTGGTCGCGTTCTGCCGAATCAGCAGATCATCGTGGTGGATCGTGAAGGCAAGCAGCGTAAAGCCAAGATTGGCCAGGTCATGACCTATCATGGCTTGCAGCGCAACGAGTCACCTGAGGGTGCTGAAGCAGGCGATATTATCTGTATTACTGGTGTGGATCCGCTCAATATTTCAGACACCCTGTGTGATCCTTCTCAGGTTGAAGCCATGCCGGCCCTGAGCGTTGATGAGCCAACGGTCACCATGACCTTCCAGGTCAACAACTCGCCTTTTGCAGGTAAAGATGGCAAGTTCGTGACCAGCCGTAATATTAAAGAGCGTCTGGAAAAAGAGCTGGTTCACAACGTTGCACTGCGCGTTGAAGAAACCGACAGCCCAGATCGCTTCCGTGTTTCTGGTCGCGGCGAGCTGCACCTTTCTGTTTTGATCGAAACCATGCGTCGTGAAGGTTTTGAGCTGGGTGTATCGCGTCCTGAGGTCATCATTCGTGAGATAGATGGTGTCAAGCAAGAGCCCTATGAAGAGCTGATTGTTGATATTGAAGAGCAGCACCAGGGTTCGATCATGGAAGAACTAGGCAAGCGTAAAGCCCGTTTAACCAATATGAACCCAGATGGTAAAGGCCGTATCCGTCTGGACTTCGTGATTCCTTCACGTGGTTTGATTGGTTTCCGTAACCAGTTTATGACACTGACTTCAGGTACCGGTATTCTGACCAGTATCTTTGATCACTATGGTCCGTTGGCCGAAGGTACAGTTGAGCATCGCATCAACGGTGTACTGGTCTCCATGTGTGCAGGTAAGGTCTTGGCCTATGCCCTAACCACACTGCAAGATCGTGGTCGTTTGTTTGTGGGTCCAGGTGTTGAGGTTTATGAAGGCATGATCGTGGGCATTAACTCACGTGATAACGATATGGTCGTGAACCCCACTAAAGCCAAGAAACTGGATAACATGCGGGCCTCTGGCAACGATGAAACCATTCAGTTAACGCCTCCGGTCAAGTTTAGCTTGGAGCAGGCGCTCGAGTTTATCGATGATGATGAACTGGTTGAAGTGACGCCGAACTTTATCCGCATGCGTAAGCGTTTCTTGACTGAAAACGAGCGTAAGCGCGCGAGCAAGAACTGATTGATCCACTGAAGATCAAGAAGACCAAAAGAGCAGCTGCGAAGCTGCTCTTTTTTTATCTGCTGTGGGGTGGATTGTTGCTAGTCTGGGGATAGGCTGGCTGTTTTCTGACGGCGCTTGAGTGCGCGCAGAATAAAGCGAGCCGGGTTGAGGTGCTCAAGCAGGCTGGTCTCCAGTGGTAGTGGATCGCCCAGTATTTCGCTGGCCAGAAGTTCGGCTGACAGAGGAATACTCGCTAGGCCGCGTGAGCCATGTCCGGTATTGATCCAGAGTCCAGGGTAGTGAAGGGGTGTTGTGTGACCGCTGCCTTGTGGATCGGCTTGCTGCCAGGCTTCGGCTTGCGGTGCAGGCCCGACCAGCGGGAGGTAGTCTGGTGAACTGCAGCGTAACCCAGCACGACCACGCAGCTGGCTTAAATCCATATCACTGATATCCAGCAAATCGGGCAGGGTTGCATCAAGCATGGTGAGATTCGCCAGATGATCTTCTTCTCTGAGTTCGCAATCGATCTGATGCAGGTCAAAGGTGGCACCAAAGCTGAGCTGATCCTCCAGCGGTGGGGTGATATAGCCAGTACCGCAGACCACTGTGTTGGGGCTGGTGAGGGGATGGCCTTGAGTGGGGAGGAGCGTGACCTGACCACGAATTGGCTTGATGGGTAGCCAGGCTGTTTGTTCTAACTGGGTCATGGCATGGCCTGAAGCCAGTACCACCTGATCATAGAAGCTGGTCTGAGTGCCGCTGGTCACCTGCCAACCTTGATTGACTGGGTCATATTCAAGCTGCTCGATAGGATGCTGGGTGAAGACGCGCATTTGATGATCCAGCTTGGCCAGTTGTTGGCACAAGGCATGAGGACGAACCCAGCCTGCGCGCGGGTAAAAAAGGCCAGAATGGTGAATACGCGTTTCTGCCAGATCACTGGCTTCGCGAGCATCGACAGGGCGAACCAGTGCACTTGGAAGATCAAAGACTTCAAGAAAGCGCGCCTGACGCTGAGCTTCCTCGGCAGAATGTGCCAGCTGCAGGACACCCGTGGCTCGCCATAAGCTTTGCGTGGGATCACGCTTTTCGAGCCAGCGTCGGGAGAACTCTAAGCCCGCCAGATAAAAACGGCTGGCCGGTGTATTACTGGCCGCCAGCTTAATATAGAGCACACCTTGGCGATTGCCCGATCCGCCAGAAGCGATCTCCTCTGCTTCATAGACATCCACCTGACAGCCTTTTTTAGTGAGTGCAAAGGCCGTGCTAAGGCCAGCTAAACCCGCACCGATCACTGCAATCTTTTGCGCTGACTGAGGGGCAGGCAGGCTGAAAGCCGCTTGTGAGGTCAGGGGGTGGACTTCCCCCTGATACTGGCCACACAGCATTTCTCTTTTGCGGCCAAATCCGGGAACCTTGCGGACTTCAAAGCCCGCATCCTGCAAGCCGCGCTTGACCAGTCCTGCACTGGTAAAAGTGGCAAAGGTGGTTTGCGCATGACTGCTTCTGGCGAGCGCGTGAAAGAGCTCGGTTGTCCACATCTCTGGGTTTTTGCTCGGTGCAAAGCCATCCAGACACCAAGCATCGACTCGGGCATGGAGTTGTTGCAGGTTGGTGGTGGCATCGCCCAGCAGCAGGTCAAGGGTAATGCGCGGATGGATCTGCAGACGATGAAAGCCGCTAATCGGAAGTGGATAGGCCTCGCGCAGTCTTTTCGCTTCATCGCTGAGCTGGGGCCAGTGACTATGGGCCTGCTCCAGATCCTCCACTGTCAGTGGTAAAAGTTCGGTGCTGATCCAATGCAGGCGCGCTGTTGCTGGCGCACTGTCCAGAAACTTTTTTTGTGCCAGTAAAAAATTGAGGCCAGTACCAAAGCCGGTTTCACCCACCACAAAGGCGCGGCGCTCAGACCAGTTGAGCCAGCGATCAGGCAGCTGGTTATGGGTCAGAAAAACATATTCTGCCTCTTCAAAGCCTTGATCACGTGTAAAATACACATCATCAAAGCGCCGTGAGATGGGGGTGGCATTTTGCCATTGCAAAGAAGGCGCAGTGAGGTGTTCTGGCCTTAAGCAGCTGGGTGCTGTGGGTGAGCTCATCTGCGACACTCCTGATATGACTATTGAGGAAACACCTTCTTAAAAGGTTTGACTTCGACTGAGGCATAGACGCCCGCCAGCTGATAGGGATCAGCTGCTGCCCAAGCCTGTGCCGCTTCGAGGCTTTCAAACTCAGCCACCACCAGACTACCAGTAAAACCGGCGCTGCCTGGGTTCTCTGCATCGATGGCAGGATGAGGGCCAGCCAAGAGCAGGCGGCCTTGGTTTTGCAGGGCTTCTAAACGAGCCAAATGATCAGGGCGTGCCGCCAAGCGGGCCTCAAGACTGTCAGGACGATCGGTACAGAGCAGAGCATAAAACATCAGGCGGTCTCCAAGTAAAAATGTTAATCTAGAAGCTATTCTTCCCTATTTGACATCATTATATGCCCCTTTTGAACTCCCAGTGTGATTATCACTTTCATTCCACTGCATCTGATGGTCAGCTGAGTCCCAGTGAGGTGATCCAGTTGGCCGCTGATCGTGGTTTAAAAGAGGTCGCACTGACGGATCATGATACCTTCGCTGGTTTAGAGGCCGCGCAGCAGCAAGCGGATCAGTTGGGATTGCATCTGATTCCTGGGATGGAGTTCTCCTGCCTCTGGTCGGGAGTCACTATCCATCTGGTGGCCTTGTGGCCGCAAGGCTTGAACGATCAGGCGCGGGAGATCGAGGTCAGCCAGAATCAGGCGCGCTGGGCCAGAGCAGAGCGGATTATTGAACGCTTGAATAAGGCGGAGATGCCGATCACCCTAGATCAGGTTTTGCCCTATTCTGCTGGCCGTGTCCCAGGTCGTCCGCATTTTGCAGCCTGCCTTGTCGAACAAGGCTACAGCAAGAATATGGGGCAGGCATTTCGCCGTTGGCTGGGTGCAGGTAAAATAGCCGATGTCAAAAACGCCTGGGTTGAGCTGGAGCAAGGCGTTGCCTGCTTGAAGGCGGCAGGAGCCTTGGTGAGTCTAGCCCATCCGCTGCGCTACAAGTTGACACGCAGTAAGCGTCAGCGCTTGATCCATGCCTTTGCCCAAGCAGGAGGACAAGCGATCGAGCTGGTCAGCGGTCGTCAGGATGGGCAGCAAACTGCCAGTTTGTTGAAAACGGCCAGCGCACTGGGTTTGATCTGTACCTGGGGCAGTGATTTTCATGGGCCGGGCCCTGCCTGCCCTGCACCAGGAATGTATGCCAGCTTACCTGAGGCTTGTCAGCCAATCAGTCAGGTCAGTGCCTGTTTACTCAATGCTTGAATCAAGGTGAATCATGAGCCAGTTTTTTGAAATCCATCCAGACAACCCACAACAGCGTTTGATTCAGCAGGCCGTGGATATCCTGCGTTCTGGTGGCGTCTTGGCCTATCCAACAGACTCAGCCTATGCTCTGGGCTGCTGCGTCGGTGAGAAAAAGGCCATCGAGCGTATCAAGCGTATTCGCGAGCTGGATGATAAGCACAACTTTACGCTGATTTGTGCTGATCTTTCCGATCTGTCTGTCTATGCCAAGGTCGACAATCAGGTGTTTCGTATGCTGAAGAACACCACGCCCGGCCCCTATACTTTTATTTTGAATGCCACCAGTGAAGTGCCGCGCTTACTGCTGCACCCCAAGCGACGCACTATCGGTTTGCGGGTGCCTGATCACCAGATTACCCGCGCACTGGTGGCCGAGCTGGGCAGCGCTATGATGAGCGTCACCTTGATTTTGCCCGGTGAAACCCAGCCTCTTCATGATGCAGAAGACATCCGTGACCAGCTCTCTAAACTGGTAGATGGCATTATCGATGGCGGGGCTTGCCCGACTGAGCCAACGACTGTGGTCAATCTGTGTACTGGTGTGCCGGAAATCACGCGCGAAGGCCGAGGCGATCTGCGTCCTTTTCAATCCTGATAGGCAGAAGCTGTCTGTCGTGGATGCAAGCAAGTGATGCTCTGGCCTGTGTCTTCAGAGCAGACAGTGGCTGTAGAAGAAGACCTCCCTGCACAAGAAGAAGTGCCTAGGCATGAATGAACCCGTCATCGAGCAAGAAGCCGCTGCTGAGCTGGAGCCTCATCTGCATACCAAGATTGCAGGCGAGCCTTATTTGCAGCTGCCTGAAGACCTGTTTATTCCACCAGAGGCAATGCGGGTGTTTCTGGAAGCCTTTGAAGGGCCGCTGGATTTATTGCTCTATCTGATTCGCAAGCATAATCTCGATATTCTGACGATTAATGTCGCCGAAATTACGCGCCAGTACATGCACTATCTCGATCTCATGCAGGAACTGCAATTAGAGCTGGCAGGTGAGTATCTGGTGATGGCGGCCCTATTGGCCGAGATCAAATCACGCAGCCTGCTGCCTCGTCATCATCATGGCGAAGAAGATCAGGCCGAAGAAGATCCGCGTGCAGAGCTGATCCGTCGTCTTTTAGAGTATGAACGTTATAAAACCGCTGCTGAGCGGCTGGATCAACTGCCGCGTCAAGAAAGAGACCTCTTTCCTGTTCAGCCAGAGCGCCCTGATTTAGCGCAGCGCACCTTGCATCCTGATGTCGATCTACGAGAACTGCTGCTGGTGTTTGGGCAGCTGCTCAATAACAGCGCATTGATGGCGCATCACCAGATTAGCCGCGAACCCCTCTCAACGCGTGCGCGGATGAGCTTGATTCTGGAGCGTCTCGAACAGGCTGAAGCGCATCTCAGTCTGGCCGCTTTTTTTGATCCTGAAGAAGGGCGGGCCGGTGTCGTGGTGGCTTTTATGGCGCTTTTGGAGCTGATTAAGGAGCAGTTGGTGGAGCTGGTGCAGGTTGAGAGTTTTGCGCCGATTTATGCGCGCCTAAAAAAGGAGACCAGTCATGAATGAGACAGCTGCAGACTGGGTACAGTCCAGCCAAGGCGTGACCGACCTGGGCTTGGAGCGTATTCTTGAAGCCGTTTTGCTGGCGGCGCGAGGCCCATTAAATCTGGATCAGCTGCAAGCGCTTTTTGATCCAGAGGAACGGCCTGAACGGCGTGAGATCAAGCAAGCTCTTGAGGCTTTGCAGCAAGCAGCCTTGGGGAGCAGTCAAGAATTAAAAGAAGTCGCCGGTGGCTACCGCTATCAGATTAAGGCCGACTATGCGCCTTGGGTGAGCCGTCTTTGGGAGAGCAAGCCGCCGCGCTATTCCCGTGCGCTGCTTGAAACCCTGGCCTTAATCGCTTATCGCCAACCAGTGACGCGTGGTGAAATCGAAGAAGTGCGCGGTGTGAGTGTCAGCTCGCAGATTATTCGTACTCTTGAAGAGCGTGACTGGATACGCGTGATTGGTCATAGAGAAGTGCCGGGTCGTCCTGCTTTATATGCGACAACCCGCCACTTTCTCGACTACTTTAATTTAACCAGTTTGACGGAGTTACCCGAGCTAGATGAACTTCGTGCTCTGGCCGAACTCGAAACCGAACAATGGCAAGATGAGCTGGATCAAGCACCCGTGAGCCCCTTGCTGCTTGAAGAAGCATCCGATACGGCTATGGACGCTGAAGGCAATGAAGCTGCCGCAGCATCCCCCGTCGCATCAGAAGCCGCCCCATCAACGGCCAGTCGTGAACTGACCTTTGCTGATTTGGCGGCGCGTTTGTCTGATCCCTCAACCTCAGGTTGAAGATTTTATTGATCCCTAACCGTGTGTGAACACCTATGACGAAAAAAACACCCGCGCCGCAAAACAGCGCCGCGACTGCACCAGAGAGCGAAAAGCTCCAAAAAGTTCTTGCGCGTTCAGGCCTTGGCTCGCGTCGAGAAATGGAAGGCTATATCGATGCTGGCCTCGTCACGGTCAATGGCCGTGTTGCTCAGCTTGGCGATCGTATTTCGCCACGTGATCAAGTGACCTTTAAGGGGCGTCCTGTGCCCTTGAAGGCGGAAGAAGATCTGCCGCGTCGTGTGATCATGTACAGCAAGCCAGAAGGTGAGCTGGTGACGCGTAAAGATCCAGAAGGACGTCGTACCGTTTTTGATCACCTTCCGCGCTTGCGGGGTGAGCGCTGGATTGCGATTGGCCGTTTGGATATCAATACCAGTGGTTTGTTGTTATTGACCAATGATGGTGAGCTGGCCAATCGGCTGATGCACCCTTCGCATCAAGTAGAGCGTGAATATGCTGTGCGTGTCATGGGTGAAGTGACTGACGACATGCTCAAAGCCATGCAAGAAGGCGTGATGCTGGAAGATGGCTTGGCTGCTTTCAGTGATATTCAGCTGGTTGGCGGTGAGGGGATCAACACCTGGTACCATGTGGTGATCAAAGAAGGCCGTAATCGTGAAGTGCGCCGTCTGTGGGAGTCTCAAGGTGTGACGGTCAGCCGCTTGAAGCGTGTGCGTTATGGCTCGATTTGTCTCGATAAGCGCACTAAAATGGGTGAGTGGATTGAACTGACGCAAGCTGAGGTTGATGATTTATCCCGTCTTGCAGGTTTAGAAAGCAAAACGGTTGCTGAAATGCAGGCTTCACGTTCTGCGCAAAAGAACCGTTCCAGCGCACGCAAGCCAGTGCATGCTATTGGTCGGCGGCAGCGTTAAAAAGAGCGTCAAAAAAGGAGTTAAAAAGGTTTTTTTGGTTTTTTTTATGCCAAGGGGGTTGCAAGAAGGCAAAAAAAAGCTATTATATGCGCCGCGCTAAGGGGTCGTTAGCTCAGTGGTAGAGCAGTTGGCTTTTAACCAATTGGTCGAAGGTTCGAATCCTTCACGACCCACCAAGCGCGAAAAAAACCTGATGAGGGTCGTTAGCTCAGTGGTAGAGCAGTTGGCTTTTAACCAATTGGTCGAAGGTTCGAATCCTTCACGACCCACCAGAATTCTAAAAGAACCGCCCTCACTAGGGCGGTTTTTTTATGCCTCTATACCGCTTTTTTATGCATTCAGCGCGGCCTCTCTCGACTTTATGCTATGATCCCTTTCTTTTCCCGATCACTGCAAAAGTAAGCTCATCGACCATGACTAGTGTTTATGATCAGCTCCTTGTACGCGAGCATCTTGCCAAGGCCCAGCCTGAGCCAGAACTTTCCCCCGAACAACAGCAGTTTTGGATCGAGCAGATTAAAAAGGATCTGCACGCGCGCAATGCGGTTTTGATCGCGCACTACTACACCCCCGCGGTGATCCAGACGCTGGCTGAACAGACGGGCGGCTTTATTGGCGATTCACTGGAGATGGCCCGCTTTGGTGCCCAGCATCCAGCACAAACCTTGATTGTGGCTGGGGTGCGCTTTATGGGTGAAACTGCCAAGATCCTCTCGCCTGAAAAACAGGTCCTGATGCCGACTCTAGAAGCCACCTGCTCCTTGGATATAGGCTGTGATGCCGAAGAGTTCGCTGCTTTTTGTGCTGAGCATCCAGAGCGTGAAGTGGTGGTTTATGCCAATACCTCCGCCGCAGTAAAGGCCAAGGCTGACTGGGTGGTGACGTCCAGTATTGCCTTGAAGGTGGTCTCTCATCTGCGTGAGCAGGGCAAAAAGATCATCTGGGCACCAGATCAACACCTAGGGCAGTATATTCAGCGCTCCACGGGAGCCGACATGATCCTCTGGAATGGGGCCTGTATCGTTCACGAAGAATTTAAAGCCAAGGGCATACTGGATCTGAAGAAAATCCACCCGACTGCGGCGGTGCTGGTGCATCCTGAATCGCCCCAGAGTGTGGTCGAAGTGGCAGATGTTGTCGGTTCGACTAGCCAGCTGCTCAAGGCGGCCTCGACCTTGCCAAATGAGGTTTTTATTGTCGCGACCGATCGCGGCATCTTCTATAAGATGCAGCAGCAGAATCCGACGAAGCGCTTTTTAGAAGCCCCAACAGCCGGTCAGGGTGCGACTTGCCGCAGCTGTGCGCATTGTCCGTGGATGGCGATGAATAGCCTTGAGCGTTTGGCCGCAACGCTGACCAGCGAGGCGGAGGAGATTCAAGTGCCGCCGCAGCTGATTGAACAGGCGTTGATCCCGCTGAAACGTATGCTGAGCTTTCAGGCTGAATAGTCAGCCCGATGCCCTCAACCCAGCTTCGGCTGGGTTTTTTTATGGGTGGTCGAGGCAGGCTGAGTGCCAGCGGATGCGGGAGCGCCTAGCAGAGGGAGGCAAGCGCGTCTTAAAATGGAAGCTGCACCCTAGGGCTTTTTTATCATCTCGATCTTGCTAAACTGGGGCCAGTGGGCCGATATCAGAGATCCGGCTTCCTTCATCGAGAACAAAAAGGAGAGAAGGCAATGACGAGTCATCCAAGCGCGGTGGTGCTGCCAATTGATGGTTCTGATGGGGCTCTGCGAGCCGTTGAGGCTGCAGGTGTACTGGCGCAGCAGTTTGGCGTTGAGCTTCAGCTGGTGTATGTGTTTTCCCATGAGGCAGTCGATCCTTTTGGCCTGAATGCCTTGGGCCAAACTGGCAAGAGTGCTGATTTTATCGATCCAGATCTGCTTGCACAGATTCAGCAGGAAAAAGCCACGGCCGTTTTTAGGCAGGCAGAAGCTCGCCTTGAAGCCATCAGTGGCCTCTCTGTTGTTGAGGTGACGTTGAAAGGTGATCCGGCGACCCAGCTGTTAGATTATCTAGCCCAACAGGCTGCGCCTTGGGTTGTGATGGGGCGTCAGGGTAAATCAACGCTGAAAGAAATCTTTATCGGCAGTGTTAGTCAAAAGCTGATCCATCGGGCAGGCTGTCCGGTGACCCTGATTAACTAAGCAGCCTTGATGAACGCGGCCTCTTTGGGCCGCGTCGTTCAGCAGAGGCTCCTGAGGCTGCCTGACTTGTCTCATCCACCAGTGATCCAGATGACTAAGCGGCATCACTGGTGGGTAGAAGGGCTCAAAAGCCCGCTGCGGCCAACTCCTCTGCCAGTTGATTCAGCTGAGCCAGCCCCTGAACATCTGTCTCCAGTAATGCCAGTCGTGGACGTGGAAGAGCGGCAAACTGCTGATCGATCTCATCCAGATACAAGGCTTCTTGTGCGCGTCGAGCTTGCAAGAACTGCCCATCAGCTGTTGCCGGCAAAACGCGATTGACCAATACGGCCGCGACAGGGATCTGCGCCTCTTGCAAAGAAGTGATCGCGCGGCGCGTCTCCAGCAAGGGGAGTTTTTCCGGCGTCATGACAAACAAAAAGGCATTCAGCTCAGGGTTTTGAATGCTATGGCGTGCCTGATAAAACAAGCGCCGTCTTTCTAGCAGCACCTGGGCAACCTGCTGTGTCTTTTCTTCTAGATGACGGATGGGCTCCCCTGCATCCAGTGGGCTGGCCAAGTTCTGACCCGCGCGTGGTGTCAGGTGTTCGAGCACCTTCCCCAATTCGGATGATTTTTTGTTGTGTGCCAGCAGGCCATCTGTCCACGCGGCCATGGCTTCAGGCAAGGCCAGCAGGCGCAGGGTGTGGCCTGTGGGTGCTGTATCAAAAATCACCAAATCATACTGATCGGCTGTACTGGTCATGATCTTGGCAATACGTTCCAACAGCGCGGCTTCCTGAGTACCTGGTGAAAGGCGGGTTAGCTGCATTTGCCGCTTCAGCTCTTTGAGCATGGCGGGGGCTGCAAAGTGCTGCATCTGGTTGATAACGCGTTCAAGATGCGCTTCGACTTCCTGATCAGGATCGATCTCGATAGCGTCCAGGCCGGGAAGAATCGCTTGAGGCTGATCACTCAGAGGCTGGTCATAGGCATCCCCCAGGCTATGTGCTGGATCCGTCGAGACGACCAGACAGCGCTGACCTCTTTGGGCTGCCAGTAAGCCCAAGGCCGCAGCGGTGGTGGTTTTTCCAACACCGCCCTTACCACCCACCCATAAAAAACGCCCTTTTAGCAGAGAGGACATGCATCGGCTCCAGACCAGGCATAGCTGCCTGGTGTTATCAGGTCAATGAGGTTCCTTAACAGCAACGGAAGTGATCGAGCGGAGAGTGTTCCATCCCTTGGCGGCAATGCCAATCGTGGAAGCGCTCTAACAGCAGGGGTTGCAGTTCCAAGGTGTAATAGGAGGCAGGATTCTGTATGCCCATCATCTCGGAAAACACGAGCAGCATAAACAGATCATCTTCATCACGGCGCGCTCGGGCTAAAGCACCACGATAGCGCGAAGAGTAGGCTTCTTCGGCAAAAAAACGGGCTTGACTGAGCCAAGCCCGAAGTTTTTCTGCCCGAGAAGGTGATGCGTTTTCTCGGGACATAGGTTTAATCTCCTGGGGCAGCTTGGGCTGTTTCTTGGCGCAAGCGTTTCAAGGTCGCCAAGCATTCCATGATGACCAGCAAGGCAGCACCCAGCACCACGATATCGAGGACCAGCAGGAAGTAGTTGCCCTGTTCATAGAAGGCGCGCAGCTGGGTCAGCAGTGCCAGCACAGTCATCACCAGCAGGAAGACCAGAGGTAATAGGGTATAGATGGCTGGGCGCTTCTGGCGTACCAGAATCACGGTGATCACCAGGAGCGTTAGGCCCGCCAGCAGTTGGTTGGTGGTGCCAAATAAAGGCCAGATGATCAGGCCGCCTGTACCACTGGCACCGCCAGCGCCAAAAGCCAGTAAGAGACAGCTGGCCACAGAGAGCCCAGTGGCCCAAGAGGGTTTTTTCATCCATTCCTGCTGATAGATACTCCCCCACTCTTGGAAGATATAGCGCTGCAAGCGCAGACCTGTATCCATGGTGGTACCAGCAAAGAGCGCGGCCATGACTGTCAGCAGCGTTGCGGCAGTGGTCATATCCAAGCCAAGGCCGTTATGGATGATATAGGCACCACCATCAACAAAGGCACCCACGCCGCCTTGGCCGAAGGCAGTGTAAACTTGCTGCCAGTCAGTCAGTGAGGCAAAACCGGCTGTCGCGGCCAGAATCGCGGCCAGCGCCAGTGAGCCTTCACCCACCGCGCCAAAATACCCAACAAAGCGTGCATCGGTTTCTTTATCCAGCTGCTTGGAGGTGGTACCAGATGAAACCAGACCATGGAAGCCAGAAATCGCGCCGCAGGCAATGGTGACAAACAGCAGCGGTAGGATTGAGGGTGTCCCTGCTGGCAGGTTGTCATTCAGCATGGGTGCCACCATCACCGGATTAAACAGAATCAGCGCACCGTAGAGCACTAAAAGGCCGATAAAGAGCTGTAAGCCATTGATATAGTCGCGGGGCTGTAAGAGTACCCAAACAGGCAGTAGAGAAGCCACGGCGGCATAGGCAAACAGAATCAGTATCCAGATAGCGTTACCAGAGACAGGGCCGACTTCGCTGGGCATTTGGATAGGCGCGCTAGGACCAATGAAGATCAGCGCATAGAGTGCAATGACCCCTAACACAGAAACCAGAGGCAGGCTGAGCAGGCGGCGATAGATCAGCTGACCGATAATCAGTGCCACCAGAATTGCGCCCCAAACAGGCACGACGGCGGTGGGGTAGTTCATCATCAAGTTAGAGATAACTACGGCAAAAACAGCATTCACCATCAAGAGCACGAGAAAAATCACGATCATGAAAATACTGCGTGCTCGAGTACTGACGACTTCGCCGGTCAAAGCACCAATCGATTTGGCCTTGTTGCGTACACTGGCCCAGATGGCACCAAAATCATGCACACCGGCAAAAAAGATGGTGCCTAAAATGACCCACAGAAAAGCTGGGCCCCAGCCCCAGATGACCGCAATGGCAGGCCCAACGATCGGCGCTGCACCGGCCACTGAGGTAAAGTGATGGCCCCACAACACATAGCGGTTGGTAGGCACATAATCTATACCATCCTGATAGGTGTGAGCGGGTGTTTTGAAATTAGGGTCTAAACGATAGATTTTTTCGGCAATAAATTTCGAATAGAAAAAATAGCCGGCAGTCATGCCAGCAATGCCGAGCAAGAGGACAATTACAGCGCTCATGACGCTCTCCTTAGGTTTGTTGTTATGCTTCGCTCTAGCTGCACCGCTTTTATAGCCCAGAGAGAAGGAGCAGGTCAAATTTGCTGTTATGTAGGTGTGGGGCCTAAAACCCTTGTCAGTAAAGGGTTTTAGGCAAGAGGAAGGTTGAGCTAAAGTGGAATGAGATACGAGATGGGCTGCCCAGATTAGCTGGATGGCGTCTCTGATCCCGAGGATGCTGTTTCTTGCAAGGCACGTGGCCAGGCATTGACGATGGCCTTAATAAAGGTGGCCAGCGGAATCGCAAAGAAGACGCCCCAAAAGCCCCAGAGCCCACCAAAGAAGAGCACGGCCAGAATAATCGAGACAGGATGCAGGTTCACCGCCTCAGAAAAGAGCAGGGGTACCAGCACATTGCCATCCAATGCCTGAATAATGCCGTAGATCACGATGACCCAAACAAAATCGCTGGTAAAGCCAAATTGAAAGAGGGCAATCAGTGCGACAGGCAGGGTCACCACTGCGGCACCAATATAGGGCACCAAGACAGAAAAACCGACCAGCAGCGCCAGCAGTTCGGCATAGTTCAAGCCCAGCCAGCTGAAGCAGATCCAGGTCACACCGGCGACAATCAAGATTTCGAGGGATTTACCACGGATATAGTTGGCAATCTGTGCATCCATCTCTTGCCAGATTTGTGTCATCAGCTGGCGCTTACGTGGCATCAAGCTGATGACAAAGTCAGTCAACTTGCGCTGATCCTTGAGCATAAAAAAGACTAGAATCGGCACTAAAACCAGATAGACCAGCCAGGCTAATAGGCTTGGGAGACTGGAAAGAGATAAAGACACCAGCACTTGGCCGATATGGCGTAATTCACGGATGGCATCATTGAGCAGCGAGTTGGCCTGTTCTTGAGAGATCAGCTGTGGATAGCTCTCGTGCAAGCTATTGAGCCAGTCTTGAGTGATACGCAGCATGCCAGGTAGCTCACGAATCAGGCTGACCAGCTGATGCCAGATCATCGGTAACAGCCAGAAGATGGCCGCAACTAACAGACTCATAAACAGGCTGAAAGCGAGTAGAATAGCCAGCATTTCAGGGATCTTCAGGCGTTGCAGCTGTACCACCAGCCCCTGTAAAAGATAAGAAACAACCACCGCCGTCAGAAAGGGCATCAGCATGGAGCCGACAAAAATCAGTGCGGCAAAAAAGAGCGTCAGCAAAAGGGCAAAGATCACGGCCTCTTCATCGGAAAAGTAGCGGTGAACCCAGCCGTGGACAACACCTTTAAATGACATGTGATTTATCCCTTTTCAATTAAGAAGTAGTAGCGTTGATCCTGCTCATGACGTTCCAACATCTGGTGCTCGCTGAGCTGGGTGTAGCTGAATAAATCATCCCAAGAGCCGGGATCGCTGGCAATCACCAGCAGTTTCTGGCCGATCTCTAAACTCTGTAAGGCCAGTTTAGCCTTCAGTAGAGGCAGCGGACAGGCTAAACCTTGGGCATCGAGCTGTTGATCTGCGGTGTGCGCAAGCTGTGTAAAAAGACTGGAATCCATTGGGGTTTGCCTTGTCTGATAAAGTCACCCTAAGATACTGATAATGCCATTGAATGCAATAGGATTTGGAATGCGCCCATTGATGTTGAATCTTCTGTCTTGCTGGCGATTGCGCCTGCGCTTCTTGATCCACGCACTGCAAGGCGGATTGCTCGCCTGTCTGGTGTTGATCGCCCCCTTGCAAGCTGGAGAGGAAACACCTCTGCCAACCCTCGGGCATTCAGGCTCTTATGAGGTGAGCGTGCATCAAGAACACTGGTTGGGTCAGGCTTGGTTACGCCAGTTTCGTGCGCAGGCTCGACTCAAACATGATCCCGTCACCCAGTATTATCTCGAAGAACTGTTACAACGCCTGTCGACCTACAATCCGGCGCTAGAGATCCAGCAGTTGGATGTGCTGCTGGTGGATCAGCCACGCCTGAATGCTTTTGCGGTGCCAGGTGGTGTGGTCGGGGTGAATACTGGCCTGTGGGTCTTTGCAGTGAACGAAGATGAATTTGTCTCGGTGCTGGCGCACGAATTAGCGCATATCAGTCAAAGACACTTTGCCCGACGCCTTGAAGCCAGCCGTAACCTGCAGTGGTCGACGATGGCGGGATTGCTGGCGGGGATTCTGGTGGCCAGTCAAGGCCATGCTGATGCGGGGATTGCCACCATCGCCACAGCCCAGGCAGCCAATATTCAGTCACAACTCGCCTGGAGCCGCTCATTTGAGCAGGAGGCAGATAGAGTGGGGATGGAAACACTGACCGCAGCTGGCTATTCACCTCATGCCATGCCACGGATGTTTGAGCATATGCAGCGCCTTGCTCAATTAAGTGGGCGTGCTCCTGAGTTTTTAATGACGCACCCGTTGACGCAAAGCCGAATCGCCGATGCCTTCTCTCGTGCTGATCAAAGTGGTGAGGCTGATCGTATTACTCACGGACTGAGTTATGAACTGCTGCGGATTCGGCAGGTTTTTGCTCAGTATCCTGAGCCTGAAGAAGCCTGGTCATTCTTGCGCCGTCAGCCACTGAGTGATGTTGGTCGCGGCTATGCACAGCTGCTCAATCAGCGCGATGTCGATGCAGCTGAAGCAGTCTGGCAGACGCTGTTGGCAGCCGAGCCTGAACATTTGATTCTGCAATATCTGCGAATTGAATGGTTGATGCAGCAGCGCAGGTTTGAAAGCGCTGCAAGCCTGCTGGAAGATTGGCTGCGGGTGATGCCCGATTCGGCTTCTTTCTTATGGTTACAGGCTGAGCTGGCGCAAGAACAGCAGGATTGGCAGCAAGCCAGACGTACCCTGCAACGCCTCAGCCAGCTGCGTCCGCGTGATCCGTTTATCTGGTTTTATCTGGCAGAAGCGGCAGGGATGTCTGATCAGCGTGTGCTGGTGCATCAAGCGCGCGCTGAATACTTTCAGCTCACAGGTCGTTTAAGCCAGGCGGCCAATCAAATGGAGCTGGCGATGACGGCGGCTCAAGCTGAGCAGGCCCCTTGGGCGCGTGTTGCGGCGTTGCGTGAAAGGCAAAGAGAACTCCAGACCCTGCGTGAGCGTCTGGAGCAAACTGGCTTTTAATCAGTGGGTTGGTGTGCTGGCTTGCACAGCTTCCAGCACCGCCTGAGCATGCCCAGGGACCTTGACCTTGCGCCACTCTTGCAGCAGTACGCCCTGTTCATCAATTAAAAAGGTGCTGCGCTCTATGCCCCAGTGTTCTTTACCGTACATTTTTTTAAGGCGGATCACATCGAACAAGCGGCACAGTTCTTCGTCCTGGTCGCTGATCAATTCAAATGGGAAGGCATGTTTGGCTTTAAAATTTTCATGGCTGCGCATACCATCACGAGAGACACCGAAAATCAGCGTATTGGCCTGCTGAAAAGCGGGGTAAAGATCACGAAAATCCTGTCCCTCGGTTGTGCAACCGGGCGTGGAATCCTTCGGATAAAAATACAGCACCAGTTTTTTACCCTTCAGCTGAGCTGAGTCTAGCTGCGTTGCGCTGGTCGCGACAGCAGTGAAATGGGGTACTTCCTGGCCGAGTGTGACAGACATGTGTCCTCCAGTATTCAGTCGCTGATGATCAAGGTAGACTATAGCACACAGCTGAGTACGGCCGAATGCCAGTCGGATAGCAGCCTCTTAGGTCGCGAGGCTGGGCACAGAGAGCAGGCAAGACAGCGAGTGTTGGAGACCCCTCTGAGTCAGGGATGCAAACGGCAGGACAAGAAAGCACAGGATCAGAGATACATGACGCCCCTTTTTGGCAGCGGTTGATCAATATTGGAGAAGTAAGATGATTCAAGGTAGTTTAGTCGCACTGGTGACACCTATGACCCAAGAGGGCGAAATTGATTGGCCCGCTTTAGATCACCTGATAGATTTTCATCTTGAGCAGGGGACAGATGGTATTGTGGCCGCTGGTACGACAGGCGAGCCTTCCACCCTGTCCTTTGCTGAGCACTTTGATGTTATTCGCCGTGTTGTGGAGCGGGTACAAGGCAAGATTCCTGTTATTGCAGGTACAGGAGCTAACTCAACCAAAGAAGCAATCGAGCTGACTCGCTATGCCGGAGAAGTGGGCGCTGACTATTGCCTTTCGGCCACGCCCTACTACAACAAGCCCACCCAGGAAGGTCTCTACCTGCACTATAAGGCGATAGCAGAAGCCAGCCGCCTGCCGATTATTCTCTACAACGTTCCTGGGCGAACTGCCGTCGATATGCACAATGAAACTGTGCTGCGCTTAAGCCAGATTGACGGCATTATTGGCCTCAAGGATGCCACGGGCGATCTAGAGCGCGGCAAGGCGCTGATTGATGCTTTGGCCGATCAAGATTTTCTGCTCTTCTCTGGTGATGATGCGACGGCCTGTGATTTTATCTTGATGGGTGGTGATGGTGATATTTCGGTCACGGCCAATGTGGCACCGCGCCAAATGCATGAGATGTGTGTTGCGGCGCTGGCGGGTGATGCCAAGCGTGCACATCAAATCAACACGCGCTTGATGCCTTTGCACTCCAGTTTGTTTGTTGAATCCAACCCGATTCCAACCAAATGGGCTTTGTATGAGATGGGCATGATTGAGCGCGGCATTCGTCTGCCACTGACACCCCTGTCGGAAAAGTACCGCACCACCATCTATGAGGCCTTAGAAATGGCCGGAGTCTTAAAAGGATGAAGCATTTAACCCTGCGTGCCGCTCTGTTGGGCGGCGCTGCACTTTTGATTGTTGGTTGTGCACACCAAGATGCTGAATTTCGTGATCGTAATCGCGACTATCATCAGGCTCAGCCAGCGCACTTCCCCTTGCCGGACGCCTTCTCTGATCGTGCAACCATGCAGGTTGCTGAGCCAGAGGCACGCATTGATCGGCCGCGTCAGGTGCCACGACCAGCCAGCCTGCGTGTGCATGAAGCCGCAGAACTGGTTGAGCGTTTGCAAGAAGATCAGGGCGAATGGCTGCTGATTCAACGCAGCCCGGGTGAAGTCTGGCCAATGCTCTATGCTTTTGCGCAACAACTAGATTTGCCCTTAGAGCAGGCGCAGCCGCGTCAGGGCCTGTTGCAATGGGCTGAAGATCGCGCCAGTCGCCTGCCCGCACAGCGTATTCAGCTCCGCCAAGGTGTGCGCCGTGGTACATCCGAGGTGCGTCTCTTTTCTGTTGTCGATCAAGAGCGCTTAAGTTATAGCGATTATGATCAGGTGCGCTTGATGGCGCTGGAGCAGCATGTGCAAGCCAGCTTGCAGAGTGAGCAGCAGGGTGTTTCCTTGCAGGCTCAGGAGCTGAACACCGCACGTGTGGCCCGTCTGGTAGATCGCGATGGCCGCAAAGTGCTGCTATTGAACCTGGAATTTGAGCGCGCATGGGATGAGCTGTATCGCTTATTGCACAGTCAGTTTGATGATCAAAACCAGCAGCTGGTGGATTTCAACCGTCAGCAAGGCCAGCTCTACATTCGCTATGTGCCTGAGGCCGAACGCCAGAGCGGTTTCTGGGCTTGGCTATGGCGGCGTGCTCCAGCAGCCGATGCTCATTTTTATCAGCTTGACCTGACCGCTTATGGTGAAGAGCTCGATCTGGTGATGAATACGGAGCAAGGCGAACCCGCCCCGCTTGAAGTTGAAGAAGAGCTGCTCTTCTGGATTGAACGTCAGCTGCGCTAAGGGAGGTGGGGTGCGATCTTCAGCACATCTTCACTACACCTCTTTGGGCAGTGGCAGCCAGGGTAATGCGACCCTGGTGACCTTGGGTGCAACGGCGCTGCTGATTGATAATGGCTTTAGTGTCAAAGAACTCAAGCGGCGTCTGGCCCGTGTTGGCTATACACCCGAAGACTTAACCGCCGTACTGGTGACGCACGAACATGGCGATCATATTGCCGGCGTGGGAGCATTGGTGCGGCGCTATCGTCTGCCTCTTTACCTCACCGCAGGCACCCGTATTAGCGGTCGGCTTGGCGGTGAGGTGCCAGACTGGCGGCTCATTCAGCCTGAGCATAGCTTTGCTATTCAGGATATTGAAGTCTGGCCGATCACTGTGCCGCACGACGCCCGCGAGCCAGTGCAGTTTATCCTCGGTGATGGTGCTCATCGTTTAGGTGTACTGACGGATCTGGGCTGTATCACCCCTCATATTGTGCGCCATTATCGACGCTGCCAAGCGCTGATTTTAGAGGCCAATCATGATCCTGTGCTATTAGCCAACGGCCCTTATCCACCTTCTTTAAAAAAGCGTGTTGCGGGTGAGTATGGCCATTTGAGCAATCAACAGGCCGCTGATTTTCTTGCTCAGATGGATCAGGCCCAGCTGAAGGATGTGATTGCCTCGCACTTGAGTGAAAAGAACAATGATCAGCAGCTGGCTCGGACCACTCTGGCCCAATCCCTGTCCACGACACCGGACTGGATCGCTCTGGCGGATCAGGAGGAAGGTTTTGCCTGGCGTGCTTTGGGTGGCTAAAAACTTTGTGTGGCTAAAAACTTTGTGTGGATAAAAGAGGCCGCAGCGAAAAGACTTTTGCTGTCATGCACCAGGCTTGCTGGTAAAATGCCAGCCAATAGAAGCAACACCGAACTTGATGCGGATCGATCCACTGAACCGCCATCACTGACCAACTCTTGCGGAGATAGATGTGGAAAAGCGCGAAGAACTCTACTCAGGTAAGGCTAAGTCTGTTTATAAAACAGATGATGCTGATTTTTTGATTCTCCATTTTCGTGATGATACCAGTGCTTTTGATGGCAAGAAAAAAGAGCAGCTGGCGCGTAAAGGTCAGGTTAATAATCTGTTTAACGCTTTTATTATGGAGAAGCTCAAGGCCGCAGGCATTCCCACGCATTTTGAGCGCTGCTTAAGCGAGCGTGATGCGCTGGTCAAAAACATGCAGATGCTGCCGGTAGAGTGTGTGGTGCGCAATATCAGTGCTGGTAGCCTGTGTCGTCGTCTGGGTGTGGAAGAAGGTCTGGAGCTGAATCCGCCGACCTTTGAGCTCTTCTTAAAGAACGATGCTCAGGGGGACCCAATGATCAACACGGCCTTGTGTGTGACCTTTGGCTGGGCAACAGAAGAAGAGATTCAGCAGATGAAGGCGCTGACTTTCCAGGTCAATGCGGTGCTGAAGCAGCTCTTTGATGAGGCTGGCCTGCTGTTGGTGGATTACAAGCTGGAGTTTGGTTTGTTTAAAGGGCAGATCACACTGGGAGATGAGTTCTCACCAGATGGCTGCCGCCTGTGGGATAAGGCCACGCGTGAAAAGCTGGATAAAGACCGTTTCCGTCAGGGTCTGGGTGGCGTGGTGGAGGCTTATGAAGAGGTCGGCCGCCGTCTTGGCATCGATTTTGATCCCCGCTTCTAAAAGTTGCGGCACCCCTTTGATTCCTGCTGCACCTATCCATCCACCCCAGCCCAGTGCTGGGGTGTTTGTTGATGGGCAGGCATGGCCCTATGAGGTCAATCTAAAGGCTGGAGTTCAACGATTTCCAATGTCTCTGCGTTCAGGTAGCGAAAGCGCACATTATGCTGGGCTAAGGCGACACCGTAGAGGCGCTCAGGTTGCGGCTTTTGATAGGCAGGTTTAGGGTCTTGGCTCAAGACTTGGATCAGCAGCTGCTCTAGCCAAGCACCTTCTGGGTGCACGGCCAGCTGTGCCTGCACGCTGAGGCTGAAGTGCACTGTCAGTGATGTGGGCGCGTCAGGGGCCCAAGCGGCCTGAGCTTCAGGATGCGCATCTGACCATGGCAGATAGGGCTTGATATCAAGAATCGGGGTGCCATCAATCAAATCCACACCTGATAGATGCAGCACCAGCTTTTCTCCTTGTTCAATCCTTTCTAAGCGCACTACCGATAAGCCCAAGCCATTGGGACGAAAGGTGGAGCGACTGGCAAAGACCCCGACCTTCTGATTGCCGCCAAGACGCGGTGGCCTGACCTTGGGCTTCCAACCTTGAGCCTGAGTTTGATGAAAGACAAAAGTCAGCCATAAATGAGAGTAGGTCTCTAGCCCTGCGACGCAATCAGGATGGTTATAGGGTGCGACCAATACCAGCTGCGCGCGTGCTGCCGGTGCTAATCCGGGTTGGCGCGGCACGGCAAACTTCTCGTGATAGCAGGAGCGCAGCCAGCCGATGGGCTCCATCACCCAGCGGCGGTCTTCAGATGCGTGTCTCGACATGGCCGCTAGCTCAGGGTGCCTTGTTTCTGAGGCTGAGAATTGGCCAGCCAGCCTGTTCAGCATGGGCCTTGAGCTGGGCATCTGGATCTACAGCAACAGGATGATCAACCTTGAGCAGCAAAGGCAGATCGTTATGTGAGTCGCTGTAGAAATGGCTGCCTGTGAGATCCAGCTTTTCTGTTGCCAGCCACTCTTCTAAGCAGGTGATCTTGCCTTCACGAAAGCAGGGCGTGCCGGTGATACGGCCAGTATAGCGCTGGTCAAGGATCTCAGGGCGTACCGCGATTAGGTCTTCCACGCCAAGGCGGGCCGCAATCGGTTCGGTGATGAAAAAATTGGTGGCGGTGATGATGACGATCCGATCACCCTGCTGACGATGCTGATCTAAGAGGGCTTCGGCATGGGGCAGCAGCAGTGGCTCGATCTTGTCGCGCATAAACTCTTCGCGCCACTGGTGTAGCTGCTGCAGAGGATGGCGAGTCAGAGGCGCAAGGCTAAAGGCTAGATATTCATGAATATCCAGCGTGCCATCTTGGTAAGCCTGAAGATAAAAATCGTTACTTTTTTTGTACTCTGCGGCATCCACCAGACCGCGTTCGACTAAAAACTGGCCCCATGCATGGTCACTATCACCAGCAATCAGGGTATTATCTAAATCAAAGAGCGCTAAACTCACAGTGCAAGACTCCCAGTAGGTTGAATCAATCGGCTTTTTTTCACTTTATCTCATCGATAAATTGAATCGCTTTCAATCTTTGTGGAACAATAGGTTAAAAAAGTGTAATGAGGGCGTAGCGTGATAGATGACGATGGGTATCGCCCTAATGTTGGCATAATCATTGCGAATGACCAAGGGCAGCTGTTATGGGCCAGACGTTATGGTCAGGATGCTTGGCAGTTTCCACAAGGTGGCATCAAGTATCGCGAGAGCCCAGAACAGGCATTATACCGCGAGTTAAAAGAAGAGATAGGTCTGGCACCAGATCAAGTCAGGCTGTTGGCATCAACGCGTGGCTGGTTGCGTTATCGTTTACCCAAACGCATGATCCGACGGCACAGCCAACCCTTGTGCATTGGGCAAAAACAAAAATGGTTTTTGCTGCAAATTCGTTGCGCAGATACAAAGGTGAGCTTTGATTGCTCAACGCGGCCCGAATTTGATCACTGGCAGTGGGTGAGCTATTGGTATCCGCTAGGGCAGGTTGTTGCTTTTAAAAGAGATGTTTACCGTCGGGCCTTGCTAGAGCTGGCCCCCCACCTGCAGAAGCTGAAATCCAGCTAAGCAGGATCTAAGCCGCTTTGGCGGTCGACGAGGAGAGCTATCGAGTGATGCTGGAGACTTTGCGCAAGATTGTTCAGGAGGTGAGCACGGCACGCAATCTGCAGACGGCCTTATCCATTATTGTACGCCGTGTGCGTAAAGCGATGGGGACGGATGTCTGTTCGGTCTATCTGCTCGATGCCAAACGGGGGCGCTATGTGCTGATGGACACGCTGGGTTTGAATCCGGCGGCGATAGGTTTGGTCAGCTTGGCGCCTTCTGAGGGCTTGGTGGGCTATGTTGGGCAGCGTGAGGAGCCTGTCAATTTAGAAGATGCTCCACAGCACAGCCGTTACCGCTATCTGCCCGAAACGGGAGAAGAAAAGTACCACAGCTTTTTAGGTGTGCCGATCATTCACCAGCGTCATGCTCTGGGCGTGTTGGTGGTACAACAAAAAATCAAGCGGCGTTTCGATGAAGGCGAAGAAGCCTTTTTAGTGACCATTGCTGCGCAGCTGGCAGCCTTGTTGGCGCACGCACAAATCAGCGGCAGCATGAATCTTTTGCCAAGTGGTAAGTTCAGCTCAGCCAGCTTTGAAGGCCTACCCGCCGCACCGGGTGTGGCGATCGGGCAGGCGGTGGTGATTATGCCTGTCGCTGATCTAGATTCAGTGCCTGAGCGGCTCAGTGATGATCTTGATGCTGAAAAATCCAGTTTTCTACAAGCCTTAAGTTGGGTCAGAGAAGATATTCGTGCCGTTGGTGCCAAGCTGGCGAATCGGGTCAGTGCCCAAGAGCAAGCCTTATTTGATGCCTACCTGCAGATGCTCGATGAAGAGTCTCTGGGTGCTGAAGTCATTAAGCGCATTGAAGAAGGCCACTGGGCGCAGGGTGCGCTGGCTTATGTGGTCAAGCGGCATGTGAAGTATTTAGAGAAGGTTGAAGATTCTTATCTGCGTGAGCGTGCAGCGGATATCCGCGATTTGGGGCGGCGAGTGCTGGCCTGTTTGCAAGAAGGCGGTGAAGTCCGTCAGGAGTACCCACCGAATACGCTGTTGGTTGGCGAAGAACTCTCGCCGACGTTGCTGGGTGAAGTGCCCAAAGAAAAGCTACTGGGTTTGATCAGCGTGAAGGGCTCCAGCAACTCGCATCTTGCGATTTTGGCGCGGGCGATGGGCATTCCAGCGGTGATGGGCTTAACTGATCTGCCGTGGGCGCAGCTGGATGGCCAGCAGATGATTCTGGATGGTTACCGAGGCCAGGTGATCACCACGCCTGATGAGCGCAAGGTGCGCCAGTACGAGCTGTTTATTCAAGAAGAAAGAGCGCTGACTGAATCTCTGGAAGCTGAGGCGGGTTTGCCTTGTGTTACTCGCGATGGACATCGCATCCCGCTGATGCTGAATACAGGGCTGGCAGCCGATCATGTGCGTGCCTTGAGCTATGGCGCTGAGGGTGTGGGTTTGTATCGCACTGAAGTGCAATTCATGATGGCCGAACGCTTCCCCAGTGAGCAAGAGCAGGTCAACCTGTATCGCCAGCAGCTTTCTGCTTTTTCGCCGCGTGAAGTGACCATGCGCACTTTGGATATCGGCGGCGATAAGCCCCTTCCGTATTTTCCGATAGAAGAAGAAAACCCCTGTCTTGGTTGGCGCGGCATTCGCTTTACGCTGGATCACCCAGAGGTCTTTTTAAGCCAGGTGCGTGCCATGCTGCGCGCCAGTGAAGGCTTGGATAACCTGCGTATTCTGTTGCCGATGATTTCTTCAGTGCGCGAAGTCGAAGAAGCGCGCGCGCTGATTCGTCGTGCCTGGTCAGAGCTGCGTCAGGATGAAGGGCTGCCTTTGGTGAATCCCAAGGTGGGGGCGATGATTGAAGTCCCAGCGGCCATGTTCCAGATCCAAGCGCTGGCCGAGCGGGTTGATTATCTTTCGGTGGGCAGTAATGATTTAACCCAATATCTGCTGGCGGTGGATCGGGATAATCCGCGTGTCGCTCGTTTGTATAGCGGTTATCATCCTGCCGTGCTGCAGGCCTTGATGCATATTGCTCAGCAGGCGCATGCGGCTCGGATTCCAGTGAGCCTTTGTGGTGAACTGGCTGGCGATCCTGCTGGCGCTATTTTACTGCTGGCGATGGGTTATCAGGGTTTGTCGATGAACCTGGCCAGCCTGCCGCGTGTGAAGGCTGCCATTCGCCGTGTTGATTTACAGCAGGCGCGTGAGCTACTGGCACGGGTGCTCACCTGTGCCAGTACCGATCAGGTGGTTGGACACCTGGGTGTCTTTATGAACGAGCTGGGTTTGGGTTGGCTGGCGGGTCCGAAGGGTTAGCCAGCTGCTGGATGGCCGATGAGTAGCTGAGCTGATCTTTATGGTAGATATCCTCGCGCCACTGAATCTGCCCTTGGTCATCAACCCAGGCTGTCCAGTACATTAAATACACCGCTACGCGAGGAAACACGCGGATATAACGCTCTTCCCCGCTTGCGTAGGTCTCACTGATCCGCTCAGGTGTCCAATGACGACTGGGCGCGAGCAGCGCATCAACAAGCCGTGCTGACTCCTCTAAACGAATACACCCTGCACTGATATCTCTTTGAGCCTGCGAGAAAAACTGGCGGTAGGGGGTATCGTGCAAATAGATCGCCTGCTGATTGGATAAACGAAATTTAGCACGCCCTAGCTGATTAAAACGTCCTGGTTTTTGCACGATGCGATACTGCTGGTTGCCAGAGGTGAAGGCATCATCGGGCAGATCTTCGATATTGACGAAGCGTGCCGGCGTATGCCAGCCCTGTACCAGTGCATAATCGCGTGAGGCGAGGTATTCGGGATTGCTGCGAGCACGAGGAAAAATACGATCCTTGGCGATGCTGTTGGGCACGTTCCAGAGCGGGTTCAGCACCAAAGAGGTCAGCCACTGATTCATAATCGGTGTGCGTTGTCCATCACGTCCGATAATAATGCGCATGGCGAGAGTGCGCTCGCCGTGTTCGATAAATTCAAGCTGCTGATCGGCGAGGTTGATCATCAAATGGCGGGCTTGTAACTCTTGTGGCAAGTGATGCAGGCGTCTGAGGTTATGCGCCAAAATACGCCTTCTTTCTTCAGGGAGTCGATTGAGTGCTGCGCGGGTGGCCTCATCAACGTGTCCTGTCACTGGTAGCGCATGGCGTTGTTGAAAGCGCCTGAGTCCACTGGCTAAAGGGGCATCAAACAGATAAATGGCTTCTGCCACTTCAATCTGGGGTTCGCTTTCTGGCGTTGCTGGCTGGGTTGTTGCCGATACGGATAATGCGCTGAAGTCGGAGGCTGGCTCGATAAGCTGCGGCGTTGCTGGTAGGGGCGGCATCACAAGCTGAGGCTGATAGTCTGCCGAGAGATCGCGCAGCGCGATCAACTGCTCAGCCAGTCGGCGCACTTGTGCATGTGCCTGCTCGGGTGCCAGATCAACATCCACTTGCGGCCAAGGCTGCCCAGTCAGTGCATCGAGCTGATCAAAAGCCTGACGCCAAGGCTGATATAAGTGAGCCACAGGGCGAGTCGAGGCCAGCCGTGCTTCAACCCATCTTTGCAGATTGCCGCTATTTAACGCCCGCAGCCATTCAGGAAAAACTGCAGCGAGATCAGTCGGCACGACTTCATCGGGAAATTGATCCCAGCGTTCATAAGGGTTGGTGATGCCGTGATCCTGATCCTGATCATAGCGGGTCCAATAGCGGCTCAATAAATCCTGCTGGAAGCGAAAAAACAGATCCGTCACCAGCAGATCAACAGCTTGCACTTGGCGTGGACGCAGATCCGTCATGGGTTGTGTCAGGAGTTGATCTAGCTCGCGGTAGCGCCTGATGTAGGGGTGTTCATGATCCAGTGCGAGCCAGGGTTGGAGCTCATAACTGAGTGCGCGTGCAGCGGCAGAAGGCTCGCCTTGACGATCACGCCAGAAGTTATGGAAGGCTGCCTGACGATAGGTGAGCGCCACCAGTTCTGGATAAGTCAGCTGGACCTGCTGATCCCAGCTATCCAGTGTGGAACGCACCCAATGATCGAGAGTCGGATTACTGGCGGGCAGACTGGTTGCGCTCAACGCTGTGCAGCAGAGCCAGAGGCTGCTGATCAGAGCAAAGCGACGTGCTCGGCGGAGGATGCGGGCTGGCTGGGTGAACAAACGAAACATAAGGGCCTAAAAGGTTTTTGACATCAAGAGAATGCGTGATCAGAGCATGCAGACCAAGTCAGATGACTTGTGCTCGTCTGACCTTGAGAGTCTATACGCCGCTCTTTGAGGGTCCACTGCCCTGAGGCTGCACCTTGCTCATACCAGAGGAGTGTTGACGCCCGCGTGCCATAGAGACGCTCTGGTTGCGCTGGATCAACAGCCAAGGGTTGAATATAAAGTGCAGAGAAGGCCAGTTCAAGCCTGGGAGGCAGGCCAGTGTTCGGTAGCTGATCCGATGCAGCGACCTGATCCTGCGCCAGGATGTCCCAAAGGTGCTCAGGATCAGGCTGGGCCTGCCAGTCTTGCAGCTGTTGCTTGAGGCATGCGGTTTTGGGCCAGATCTCACCTAGAGGGGCATTACTCAAGGTGATGATGCCGGGTTCGAGGCGTTGAATGCGCATCTGTGACTGGGCATTGGTGGCATAAAAAGCCTGCTCTAGATCGCCCCAAATCAGATTAAAGCCCGCGTAGTGAGTGCCCTGCGCTGTTAACTTCTCGACCAGTGCCTGTTGGGAGAGGGTCACAGCAGCCTGTACCAGTTGGCCGCGTGATGGTGCGTTTTGTGGTGGCGCAAGATGCAGGTTGCGCAGGTTAGTCAGTGCGGCCCAGCGCCCAGAGCGATGTGCCAGTAGCCAGCTACCACCTGCCTGCTGATCCTGGCCGCCAATGAGTTCAGGCTGCTCTGGCCAGAAATCCGCCGCCCGTGTTGGGCGGGCGAAGAACTCGTCTCGATTCGCCGCCAGAACAAACGGAAAAACTGGGTCTTGCTGCCATAATAGGCCTAGAGTACACATCAGTTCACTCAGTTGAGGTGGCAAGGAAAGGGGCTTGGGTGAAGACTAAAAATTAGCGCTTCACTGCGAAAGATTTTATAGTATAGCGGTTGAGAGATCATCTGCCTGCACGCCTCTTGCGTCAAGCCAGAAGGTGACTCAGCCAATTGATATGTATCCTCTGGAGCTAGCTTTTGACTACACAAGAAAAAGGACCCCCTGTGTCTGATCAAGCGCCGACACTCCAGACATCCAGCTGGTCAACGCGCCAGCGATGGTTAGGACTCATTCTTCCTGTTGCGGGTATTGGGCTGGTACTTTTCGTGGTGATGATGGTGCTGGCTCATCTGAGTCATCGCGCCAGCCAAGACCAGCTTCAGCGGGTTACAGAAGCCAGACTCCTTGAAAGCGCTCAGTTGTATGCACAGGCTTTAGAGGCCGACCTACGTCATCTTGAAGTGCTTGGGCAGCTGGTGGTGCAAGAGACACAGCGCATCCACCATCAGTCCCCGCAAGACCACACTGCATCATTGGTGACTGACTCAGCCTTGCCCGCTGCTGTTTATTTTGCGGATCGAGTGGATCCTCAGCAACGGACCCAGCGTTATCAGCAATGGCAGGTGTTGGCACCTCTCTTGGAGACGCTGCACGCGCGCTCTTCACTGATTCAGCAGATCTACATCAACTATGTCGATACTGCGACGCTGCTTTATCCCTGGACCGATCTAGACGCGCATCTGGTGAATGACCTAGATGTGCGTGATTTTGCCTTTTTCTACCTCGCCGATCCTGAGCATAACCCTCAGCGCGAGCCTGTCTGGACAGAGGCCTACTTGGACCCAGCCGGGCAGGGCTGGGTCGTCACACTCAGTCTGCCTGTGTATGTTGATGATCAGTTCGTCGCTGTCGTGGGCATTGATGTGGCGTTAAACCGGCTGGCACAACGCTTGAAGGCGGCGCCTGTGATTCTCAATGGCTACACCCTGCTGATGTCTGAGGCGGGCCATCTGCTGGTGTTTCCGCCTCAGGTTGAAGGCAGCGGATCGCTGGATGCCTCGGCTTCAGTCCAACAGGAGCGTAACTTTTTTATGCGTCAGGGCATGCGCCCTAATCTGGCCCCCCTGCATATCGACCACTCAGGTTTAACGCCCTTGTTGATTGAAAATCAGCCCTCCTTGGTGAGTTGGGCCAGTTTGGATGTGAATGCGTGGAAGCTTTTGCTGGTGGTGCCTCAGGATCAAGCGCAGGCTATGAGCCAGCAGTTGCAGGTGGATTGGCGCAATATGGTCAGGGGAAGCCTGTTTGCTCTGGTGATGATGCTATTCAGTTTGATCTTCTTTACCGCACGTCATGATCGGCGTTGGCAGGATTTTTGGCGGGCAGGCCATGTCCTACAGCAGCATCCAGCACTCAGTGCTGAGCGTCTTGCTGCGCCGCGTCCGGCCACGAGTTTGATTCAGCAGGTTCATGGCCCATTGCTGATCTGTCATTTTGATGTTGGTGGACGTCTTGTTGAATGTAACCAAGCCTTTGAACGCTTTGCGCAAGAGACACAATCTAACCTGAAGGGTCAGCCACTGGCTCCGCTTTTGGGTATGCGCGATTTGCCGCCGCGTCCTTGGGTGCAGGAGCTAGAACTCCACGCCTCGGCGGGACAAGAGCTGAGCAGCTGGTGGGCGAGTTTGCATACTGATGAGGCTCAGGGTGGCTACCTGATCATGCTTGATATCAGTGACTATCGTCAGTTACAGCAGCAGTTGCAGAGTGAGCGTCAGCGCACGCGTTTTGCCAGCAAGATGAGAGCGGAGTTCTCTCAGGCAGTCGTGAAAGAAGTCTATCGCTTGCTGGAAGAACTCAATCAGGCTGCGGAAGAAGTCAGCAATGCCCCTTGCCAGCAGAAGTTAATCACCATCCAGCGTTTGTTAGATGATCTGAGTGATATGGCCGACACCAGCCTTGCGGAGGAAGGGCAAGAGGCTGCAGCAGAAGAACTGAATCTGCGCCCGTTGATTGATGAAGCCACGCTCAGTATTGAACAGCTATTGCACAAGCAGCAGCGCCAGCTGATCGTAGACTACGCGCCTGATTTTCCCGATCAGATCTCTGTCCAAAGGCGGCGTCTATTGCGTTTGCTGCGTCATCTTTTGCGTCAGGCAGCGCAGTTATCCACCCGTGGTGATCTGCGTCTGGAGCTGAGCTGGCAACCCCAGGAGCCCCGACTCTGCCTGCGCCTGCTCGATGAAGGTGGCGTGCTGCAAGATGAGCAGCGTATAGAGCATTTTCAGGCTGCTGGCCCGATGAGCCCACACTATGATCGTCCCCCCGGATCTTTGGGGCTGGGACAGCTGCTGGCGCGTCAATTGATTCAGGAAATGAAAGGCCAGTTTGAACTGCGTTCACGGCCAGAGGGTGGGGTTGAGTTATTGCTGGCCTTGCCTGCCTCAACGACCTCCGCTGTTGCTGCTGCCCGTGCGCCTATTCTGGTGGTCGATGATGGGCCGGTGAATGCCATGCTGGCATCGAATGTCCTGGAACGTGCAGGCTATCAAGTTGAAGTGGTTGCCAGCGGCATCGAAGCCTTACAGCGTGGTGCAGAGCAGCTTTATAGTCTGGTACTGATGGATATCTTTATGCCAGAAATGGATGGTCTGGAAACCACGCGGCGTTGGCGTCAGCTGCCTAATGCCAATGCACAGATTCCAGTGTTGGCGATTACGGCCAATGCGCTGGAAGAAGACCAGCAGGCTTTTTGGGCCGCTGGACTCAATGATTATCTTGCAAAACCCTATCGTCCACTGGCCTTGCGTCAGCTGGTAGAAAAATGGAGCCTTGGGGCTTCTCCTCTCGATTGACTAGAAGGAATAGATGTGATTTTTCTGATCTATCTTGGCTTGGGTGCCTTCGCTGGCCTCTTGGCGGGTCTCTTTGGTATTGGTGGTGGCTTGATCATTGTGCCTGTCTTGGTGGTCGCCTTTACTTGGTTGGGTTTTTCAACAGAAATTCTGGTCCATCTGGCCGTGGGCACTTCGTTAGCCACCATTATTCCAACCTCGATCAGCTCCACCTGGTCGCATCATCAAAAAGCCAGTGTTGATTGGTCTATTTTCAGTGTTCTGGCACCAGCCATCCTTTGTGGTGCGCTCTTGGGTGCCTGGACAGCCAGCCTGCTTTCGGCTGCGTTGCTGCAAGGGGTGCTCGGTGTTTTTGTGCTGCTGGTTGCCGCTAAGATGGCGTTTAAGCTTGATCCACCTGCGCGTGAGCAGCCAGTGCCACCTTGGGTACTGCTTCCAGCGGGTGGCATCATTGGCTGGGCCTCGGCCATTTTTGGTATTGGTGGCGGGACCTTGAGCGTACCCTTTTTAAGCTGGTGCCGCTTAAATATGCGCTTAGCTGTCGGCACCTCGGCGGCGCTGGGTTTGCCGATCGCTCTTTTTGGCGCACTGGGCAATCTATGGACAGGCTGGCAGCAGCCTGATCTGCCCGCAGCGGCGAGCGGTTTTATCTACTGGCCTGCTTTTCTAGGCATCGTGTTGATGAGCGTGCCCTTTGCGCGTTTGGGTGCTCGTTTGGCGCACTATCTGCCTGAGGCACGCTTGAAGCAACTTTTTGCGCTTTTACTGTTCTGTGTAGGCATCAAATTTTTATTCTTCCCTGCTTAAAGCGTTCAGGGAAGCCAGAGGAGAGACATCAGGTGTTGAATTATCCACAAATTGATCCGGTTGCCTTTAGCCTTGGCCCGATTGCAGTGCATTGGTATGGTCTGAGCTATTTGGCTGCTTTTGCGCTGGCTTGGTGGTTGGCTGAACAACGCCGCGCGCGTTTGGGCTTGAGTCGTGAGCAACTCAGTGATCTGGTCTTTTATTCAGCAATCGGTGTCGTGTTAGGCGGGCGGCTTGGTTCAGCGCTCTTCTATCACTGGGATCGTGTCATGCAAGATCCCTTGTGGCTGCTGCGTGTTTGGGAAGGCGGTATGGCCTTTCATGGTGGTTTACTGGGTGTGGTGCTTGCCTTGTTGATCTTTGCACGCCGCCACCAGCTCAAACTGCTTGCTGTTGGTGATTTCGTCGCGCCAATGGTGCCGATTGGTCTGGCTTTAGGACGTTTAGGGAACTTTGCTAATGGTGAGCTGTGGGGGCGGGTGACCCAAGTACCTTGGGGGATGGTTTTTCCTGGTGCAGGGCCAGATCCCCGTCATCCATCGCAGCTTTATCAGTTTGCTTTAGAAGGCGTGCTGCTCTTTGTTATTTTATGGTTCTTCTCACGTCGTCCGCGCCCAACAGGAAGTATCACCGGGCTCTTTTTGCTTGGTTATGGCAGTTTGCGTTTTCTCGCTGAATTTGCGCGTGAACCCGATGCCCACCTTGGATTACTTGCTGGTCAGCTGAGTATGGGACAATGGCTCTCCTTGCCCATGCTGGTGGTGGGGGGCGGTCTAATCGTCTGGGCCTATCGTTTTTCTGAGGCTGGTGAGCAGGCGACGCTCAAATCCAAAGCTAAAAAAGTATAAATCATCTATAATTTGCGATCGATTAATCAGGTGTAACGAGTTATGCAAGCCTATTTAGATTTAATGCGTCATGTGAGAGAGCAGGGCGTTTTCAAGCAGGATCGTACTGGAACCGGTACTTATAGCGTGTTTGGTTATCAGATGCGCTTTGATCTGCAAGCCGGTTTTCCGCTCGTGACGACCAAAAAACTCCATTTGCGCTCGATCATTCACGAGCTGCTGTGGTTTTTAAAAGGCGAGACCAATATTCGTTATCTGAAAGAAAATGGCGTCTCTATCTGGGATGAGTGGGCGGATGAGCAGGGTGAGCTGGGGCCGGTCTATGGCTATCAGTGGCGTTCATGGCCCAAACCAGACGGTGGATCAGTCGATCAGATTGCTCAGCTGGTTGAGCAGATCAAAACTCAACCTGATTCACGCCGCCTGATCGTATCAGCATGGAATCCTGCTCTGGTGGATCAGATGGCGTTGCCGCCTTGCCATTGTCTCTTCCAGTTTTATGTCGCAGAAGGTCGACTCTCTTGTCAGCTCTACCAAAGATCCGCGGATATTTTTCTGGGCGTGCCTTTTAATATCGCCAGCTATGCCTTACTGGTGCATATGATCGCGCAGGTGTGTGATCTTGAAGTTGGCGAGTTTATCCATACCCTGGGTGATGCACATCTCTATGCTAACCATCTTGAGCAGGCCGATCTGCAACTGACACGGGCACCGCTGGCCCTACCCCAGTTGAAGTTGAATCCAGAACGAACTTCTCTGTTTGATTTTGTTTATGATGATATCGCGATTGAAGGCTATCAAAGTCATCCGCATATTAAGGCCCCAGTTGCGGTTTAAATCGCATGAGCAAGCAAGGGTTTGAGCAGTGAAAAGGCAAAGCGATGAATAGAATAGGAGCGCAGCACGCATGAACAACCAGCGACAAACCCCGATTGCCGTTATTGTTGCTGCGGCTAAAAACTGGGTCATCGGGCATCAGCAAGCTATGCCTTGGTATCTCCCTGAAGAGCTAGGCTATTTCAAGCGTAAAACCTGGGGGAAGCCGATTATTATGGGGCGTGCGACTTTTGAGTCGATCGGTCGTCCTTTACCTGGACGGACGAATATCGTCATCAGTCGTCAGTCGGATTACGCCCCTGCGGGCGTCAAAGTTGTGCCCTCATTGGAAGCCGCTTTGACTCTGGCAGATCAACAGGCGCAAATCGATGGTGCTGAAGAGATCATGGTGATTGGCGGCGGACAAATCTATCAACAGGCCTTTGCATTGGCAGACCGTCTCTATCTGACCGAGGTGGATGCCGAGCCTGAGGGCGATACTTGGTTTCCGGCAGTGCAATGGGATGAGTGGCAGCTGGTGAGTGAGCAGGCTTTTGCAGCAGGAGAAGGCAATCGCTATGCTTACCGTCTGCTCTGCTTGGATCGTCGAGCGGTGACTCCCGCTGAATCATGATAGGGTTAAAGTGGGGCAGTTGGCTGTATCACGTGCATTGATGAGGTGAAAAGGACGTTGCAGCTGAGGCTTTCAGGGAAGTTGATAGGTGATGACAAGGCAAACAAGATGACCTCTCCACAAAAAATTGAGCAGCTTTTTGAACAGTTAAGCTATTACGCCGAGCAGAGCCAACTGACGCAGGCGCAGGCGCAGCAGAGAATTGCTGAACTTGAAGGTGAAAACTCAGCGCTCCATCAGCGAGTGAATCAGCTAGAAGAGCGTTTACAGCTGTTGCGCAGCAAGCTCACGCAGCATTTGCAGCAGGGGCAGCCGCAAACCTGGCTCGCACGCCCTGAGGCCTTGATGGCGATGATTCGTGATACCTTGGGGCTCAACGAACCTGCACCAGAGCCTAGTCAGGCGCCTCAGCAAAATTTAGATGCCCTCTCACCTCAGCAGCGTCTGGCTTATTGGGAGAAACGCTATCCGCGTGCTTTTATGCCGGGTGCACCTCAACCGCTGAAGATAGGTATTCATGAAGAGTTACTGGCGGCAGAAGGTGGTGAGCTCAAGCGGATCCATCGCGCGCTGGCGCACTATGTCAAAGTGCCACGTTATCTGCGCTCAATTCAGGCTGGGGCTGTGCGTTTGGATCTAGAGGGCAATAATGCAGGTTTTGTCACCGCGCAAGAAGCCAGTTTTGCGCAGCAGCAGCTACACCAGCTGGAGCAACAAAAAGAAGAAAAGCGCCAGCAGGCTCGCTTAGATCAGAAACTCAAGCAACTGGTGCAGCGTTAAGCCCTGTGCTGGATGCGGGGCATTTTGATCACTCGGGCAACACCTGGTCTTGTTGTTTTCAGAGCGGTTTAGCTCCAGATTTCTAAAGTTTGGTTCGCCAGTGCCAGCATCAGATCAGAGCGCGTTACCAGCCCGACCAGCTCGCCTTGTGCATCGGTAATCGGCATGGCGCGCACCTTCTGTGCCAGCATCACCCGCGCGATATCCCCGATGTCGGTTTCAGGACTGGCTGTGACCAGCGGTGCGCGGATCAGGGTTTCAGCGCTCAGGTTTTCGAGATCCTGTTCGCGCAGATCGATTTCACCCAGTCCAGAAATCTCCAGTAATAAATCACGATCTTGGAGTACGCCCACCAGCCCTTGTTGTTGATCCACGATGACCAGATAGTGGATCTCTTCCTTTCTGAGCAACGCCAGTGCATCGAGCAGCCCGCCCGTGGCAGGGTAGGTGATGACTGGTGCGCGCATGATCTGCTGTGCGGTAATACGGCGGATCGTTGATTCAGGGTGAGGCTCCATCTTTTTATAAGCGGCGACAGCAGCCCGAGCTGGCTCAGCCTGGCCTTGCTTTTCAAAGCTCTGTAGCTGCTGTTGAAAGCTCACCTGTTGATCAGAGAGGTTTTGACGGTGTTCGGCATCGTCCTGGTCTTCGACCAGTCGGCGGCTGGCCGTGATGGCTTGAGTCTGACGAATACCTGGGCGCTTGAGCAGCTGTTCTTTGGGAGTGTGGATGCGCATTCCCTGTTCGTAAACCGCAAAGACCATAATCTTGCTCTCTGAGTAAATGGGGTGGCTGATCTGCTATCCAGTAACGGATTGCTAAAACGGGTCGCTAAAAACGGGTCGCTAAAAAGGCGTCGGCATGAAAGCATATCGGCCTGATCGCCATTTAGTTTAACCTAAGGCATTGATCCTTCACCCTTCGGACATGATGAGCCAGAGATGCCCATGCAGATTCAACCTTGTGATGCAGAACGTGATGCACCCAGGATACAGGCGATTTTTAATCACGCCATCGAGCAGACAACTGCCTTGTATGAATATCAGCCGCGCTCTTTAGAACAGGTGCAGACTTGGTTGCTGCAAAAAAAGGCCGATCGGCTTCCTGTGCTGGGTCTTTATAGCGCAGCGGACACTCTGCAAGGTTTTGCCAGTTATGGCCCTTTTCGGCCTTGGCCGGCTTTTCAGTACACGGTGGAGCACTCGATTTATTTGCATCCGCAAGCTCAAGGGAAGGGCTTAGGGCGCCCCTTGCTGAGCGCGTTGATTCAAGCCGCTGAAGCCCAGCAGTATCATGTGATGATGGCGGCGATTGATGCCAGTAATCAAGCGAGCTGTGCCTTGCATCAGCGCTTAGGTTTTCAGTGTGTGGGTCGCCTTAAGCAGGTTGGCTATAAATTTGGGCGTTGGCTGGATCTGGATTTTTATCAGCTTCAGCTGATGACGCCTATAGAGCCGACTGAGGCAGGACCTGTGCGCTGAATTTGTGCAGTTGCGAAATAGAATCACTCTTAGCAACTTGCTTGAGGTATAAAAACTCTTCATCGTTCTGACATGGATTTAACTACTCCAAGTTGCTAAGCTAAAGTTAAGCCTTAGCCAAAAGTTGTAGTGAGTCAGAGTCTGTATCAGCGCTTTCTGCCTGAGCTGGATCACACAACACTAGGTTGAGTGTGAGTCCAGCGATGCGAACAACAAGAAAAAAGCGCTGGTGTTTGATAAGCGTTCAATTCAGACAGAGGGAGTCAGACGATGAATGAAGAAGTCTTGTTATTACTTGCTGAAGAACTGGCCATGCGTCAGAACTGGCAAGAAGCTTGGTGCGCTGAAGCAGAAGAGCAAGCTGAGCAGTTGGAGTTAGCTGCTTAATCCGCTGCACTCACCAAGGATAAAAAAACCGAAGCCTGATCCGCTTCGGTTTTTTTATTTGTACGAAGGTCCCTCTTCGTAGAGTGAGGCGATTAACCGAGATACATGATCATCACACCCGCAGCAACAGCCGAGCCGATGACACCGGCCACATTGGGGCCCATTGCATGCATCAGCAGGAAGTTTTGTGGGTTGGCCTCAAGCCCGAGCTTATTCGAAACCCGCGCGGCCATCGGCACTGCAGAAACACCCGCTGAGCCAATCAGCGGATTGATCGGCATCTTGCTCATCTTGTTCATAATCTTGGCCATAATGACGCCGCTGGCAGTACCGATGGCAAAAGCCACAATACCCAGTGCCATAATGCCCAGTGTTTCAACGGTCAGGAAGAGTTCTGCAATCAAACGCGAACCAACAGCCAGACCGAGGAAGATGGTGACGATGTTGATCAAGGCATTCTGCGCTGTATCCGACAGCCGCTCAACCACGCCACATTCACGCATCAGGTTACCCAGACAGAACATCCCCAGTAGAGGTGCAGCTGATGGCAGGAAGAGCGCCACCAAGCCCAGCACCGCGAGGGGGAAGATGATCTTCTCGCGCTTGCTCACAGGGCGCAGTTGCGTCATCACAATGGCGCGTTCTTCTTTGCTGGTCAGTGCCCGCATAATCGGTGGCTGGACAATCGGTACCAGCGCCATATAGGCATAGGCCGCAACCGCAATCGCACCCAATAACTCTGGTGCCAGTACGCTAGACACATAAATAGCCGTTGGGCCATCGGCACCACCGATAATACCGATTGCCGCTGCCTGATTGAGGCTGAAGTCGATGATACCCAGACTGGATAGCGCCACCGCACCCAGCACAGTAGCAAAGATGCCAAACTGAGCCGCCGCACCTAAAAAGAGGGTGCGCGGATTCGCCAGCAGTGGGCCAAAATCAGTCATCGCGCCCACACCTAGAAAGATCATCAGTGGCGCAATACCAGAAGCCACCAGCACTTTATAGAAGATATACAAGAAGCCGTGAGTATATCCCGCTGCACTGACTAGATGATCAATCCGCGCCTGCTGTGCAGGATCTTGCACAGCCGCCAGAGCCTCGAGTAAAACAGGCTTTTGGCTGATATCGGCCACTGTAGCGAAGGGCAGGCTCAGTTCGTTGGCCAGTGCTTGAATCAGTTGTGGATTGTAGTGATAAAGCGCTTGATCGAGCGCAGAAAGAGCCAGACCCGCTTCAGGAATATTGGCCAAGATACCGGCAAAACCAATTGGCAGCAGCAAGAGGGGTTCAAATTTTTTGGCAATTGCCAGGTACAACAGGATCAGACAGACACCAATCATGATCAGTTGGGGGATGGTCAGGTTATAAAGGCCTGAGTTTTCCCACAGCAGAAGGACTTTTTCCATCAGCATGGACTCCACAAAAACAGCAATTAAGAACCCTGTTGGATCAGCAGGCTCAAGCTATCTGAGCCTGCATGAGGTGCAGCAAGGTGGGGTAGATGAAAAAGGATTACAGGGTCAAGAGTGTATCGCCGACCTGAACAGCATCGCCTTCACGAACTGCAACGCTGGCCACTGTGCCTGCCGAAGCCGCACGGATTTCGGTTTCCATTTTCATCGCTTCCATAATGATGACCACCTGATTGGCTTCTACGGCCTCACCTGGCTTGACCAGAATCTTGAAGATGTTGCCGGCCAGTGGCGCACTAATGGCCTCACCTGTGCCAGCCGAAGGTGCTGCAGCGGCGGCAGGAGCGGGGCTGGCTGAGGTGGTGCTGACTTGGGTGATATCCCCACCTTCGCTGACTTCAACCACATAGCTTTGACCATTGACCTTGACTGTATAAACGCCTGAATCCTCAACAGGTGCAGCAGCCGCCTTGGCAGGGGCGGGTGCTGCGCTGGCCGCAGTAGGTGCAGGTTCAAAGGCACTGGCATCACCACGGTTTTTCAGAAATTTCAGACCAATTTGTGGGAAGAGCGCATAGGTGAGCACATCATCAATCTGATTTTCACCTGTGGCCAGCTGAATGCCTTCTTCTTTCGCTTTGGCGGCCAATTCTTCAGCCAGCTTGTCCATTTCGTTGTCGATCAGATCCGCTGGGCGGCAGGTGATGGCTTCTTTGCCTTCCAGAACGCGCGCTTGGAGTTCAGCATTGTAGGGCGCAGGTGCTGCACCATATTCACCCTTCAAAATACCTTGTACTTCTTTGGAAATAGATTTGTAGCGCTCGCCCATCAGTACGTTAATCACGGCCTGCGTGCCAACGATCTGAGAAGTTGGGGTGACCAGTGGGATATAGCCCAGATCTTCACGCACGCGTGGAATCTCAGCCAGCACTTCGTCAAACTTGTCGGCGGCGCCTTGTTCTTTCAGCTGGCTTTCCATGTTGGTCAGCATACCACCGGGCACCTGAGCGACCAGAATGCGTGAATCCGTGCCGCGCAGTGAGCCTTCAAACTGGGCATATTTTTTCCGCACTTCACGGAAGTAGGCCGCGATTTCTTCTAGGGCTTCTAAATTAAGGCCAGTATCCCGCTCAGTGCCTTGCAGCGCGGCGACAACCGATTCAGTGGCTGTGTGGCCATAGGTCATTGACATCGAAGAGATCGCGGTATCAACCCGATCGATGCCGGCTTCGACGGCCTTCAGAATGGTCATATCTGACAAACCGGCTGTGGCGTGCGCGTGGAGCTGCACTTCAAGGCCAGTTTGTGCTTTCAAGCGTGAGACCAGATCAAAGGCGGCATAGGGTGTCAAAATGCCGGACATATCTTTGATATTGATCGAATCCGCACCCATATCTTCGAGGGTTTTGGCGTAATCGACCCACATCTCGGTAGTGTGGACTGGGCTGGTAGTAAAAGAGATGGTGCCCTGTGCATGTTTACCACAGTTTTTGACGGCTTTGATGGCGCGTTCAAGATTACGTGGATCATTCATCGCATCAAAGATGCGGAACACATCAATACCGTTTTTGGCAGCACGCTCGACAAAGCGATCGACAACATCATCAGCGTAATGGCGGTAGCCGAGCAGGTTTTGCCCACGCAGTAGCATTTGTTGAGGTGTATTCGGCATCACTTTTTTCAGTTCGCGGATACGGTCCCATGGATCTTCACCTAAGTACCGGATGCAAGAATCAAAAGTCGCACCGCCCCAGCTTTCAATCGACCAGTAGCCGATTTGATCCAGCTTGGCCGCGATGGGCAGCATATCGTCTAAACGCAGACGGGTAGCAAAGAGGGATTGGTGGGCGTCACGCAGGACGACATCAGTAATACCCAGTTTTTTTGGTGCGCTCGTCATCATGAATACCTGTTGTTAAATTGAGAAATGTTAAAGCGAGAAATCAAAGCTAGTGGGTGACACACAAGCTAGCGTCGCTGGCGATGCAGACGCAGGGCGGCCGAGATCGCGGCAATCACTTCAGGCTGCTGTCCTTGTGCTACATGACCGGCCGCTGGTCGAGCTGCACTAGATGGTGTCGGCGCGGCTTGAGGAAAAAAGCGGTTGATGATTTTAGACATCAGCGTGGTGGCGATGACCAACACGGTGAGAAAGGTAAAGACAAAGCCCATACCGAGCAGCATCAAATTGAAGCCTTCGGTGATCAAATTTTGTTCTTGCATCTCAGTGCCTCTTGGCTATGTCAGATGGCGATCAGTCAAGTGCTGATGACCACTGAATCATTACACAACACGGATTGGAGCAGTTCATCTCATTAACCTTGCACCAGTTTCATTTTTGTAGCAACTACAAGACTGACTACCGGATTTCATCCTGCCCTCAGCGTGGTGGTCTGAGCCTTTGAGATCACTAGACCCTGCATTTTTTACGGGAAAATACGACTTGTGGGTCACCGATGGCAAAAAACTATCTTGTTATAGCGGTTTTTCGGCATAATTCCTTCTTTTTTATCTCTTTAAACCTGCAATGAGGTTGTTTTCACTTGAGTCCACTCCCCCAGCTGGCTTTAGCACCGATGGAAGGCGTCATGGACGCCAAGGCCCGTGATCTCTTAACTCAGCAGCCGGGCTGGGATTTTGCCGTAACTGAATTTGTTCGCGTCACACAAGAGCGTTTACCGGCGAAGGTCTATCATCGCCTCTGCCCTGAGCTGCGACAAAATGCCCGCACTGCCTCTGGAGTGCCAGTGCATTTGCAGCTGCTAGGGAGTGATCCTGAATGCCTGGCCATCAATGCGCAGGTGGCTGTGCGCTGTGGTGCTCAGGTGGTGGATTTAAACTTTGGTTGTCCTGCGAAAATTGTCAACCGTCATGGGGGTGGTGCGCGCTTACTGCGTGCGCCGGATCAGGTTTTTATGGCGGCTGAAGCCGTCGTCCAGGCCCTCGCGCACAAGGTCGATGCACAGGGTGCGCCGATTCGCGTGACGGCCAAAATGCGCCTTGGTGATGAGACCACAGATCTCGCGCTCGCCAATGCCCAAGCGCTGGAAGCCGCCGGTGTGGCTCAGCTGGTGGTGCATGCCCGCACGCGTTTGCAAGGTTATCGCCCACCAGCGCATTGGGAGTGGATCGGTAAGGTGGCCGATGCGGTGCGCCTGCCCGTACTGGCGAACGGTGATCTGTGGACCTTGGCTGATTATCAACGCTGCGTTGCTGTTTCAGGCGTCAAGGATGCGATGTTTGGACGCTCAGCGATGGCCGATCCTTGGCTGGCCGCAGAGATTAAAGCCAGCCTATCGGGTGAGCCACGGCCGCCAACTCAGCTGCGTGATGTGTTGGCTTTGATGGTCTCGAGTTTGCTTTTTGATGAGCACACGGCCGATAAGGTGAAGGTGATGCGCACTAAGCAGTGGCTACTGCTTTTAACCTACCGTTGGGGAGAAGCCGCCAGAGCGGTTTTTGATCAATGTAAGCGTTTGCAAAACACAGCGCAGATAGTGCAGTGCATTCAACTCGTGCTTAAGTCTGATTAAGGCGTTGCTGTTGCTGGTCAAGCGCCCACTGGCAGTGTTCAGCAACCAGTGGGTCGGCACCGATCGAAGAGGCTAGTTTGTGCTCAAGTGCTGCGATGACTTCTAACGAGGCAGGCGCATTCCCTAGAGCCACGGCAATATTACGCAGCCAGCGCGGATAGCCTAAGCGACGGATAGGTGAGCCTTCCGTGTTTTTCAAGAAGGTGGCCTCATCCCAGGCAAAGAGTGTCAGCAGGCTGGCTCGATCCAATGCATGTCGTGGATGAAAATCGGCTTCGGAGGTGGTCGGCGCAAAGCGGTTCCAAGGGCAGACCAGCTGGCAATCATCACAGCCATAGATCCGATTGCCGATCCCAGAACGCAAGTCTTCAGGAATACTGCCTTTGAGCTCAATCGTCAGATAACTGACACAGCGTCGCGCATCCATCTGCCCATCGCCAACAAAAGCTTGAGTTGGGCACACCTGATGGCAGGCCGTGCAAGCACCACAATGGTGGCGACTAAAGGGCGTGTCTGCTGGCAGGGGAAGACCAAGATAAATCTCGCCCAGAAAAAACCAGCTACCGGCCTTGGGGGTGATCAGCATGCAGTTCTTGCCTATCCAGCCAAGACCCGCCAGCTGCGCGATGCCTCTTTCCATGACCGGTGCTGAATCGGTGAAAGCTCGGTGCAGGGGCGCAGGAAAAGCCGCGGCCAGCTCAGGATTGGCCAGTGCCAGTTGGGTTACCTGTTCCGCCAGTTGCGCTAGACGCTTACGAATCAGCTTGTGGTAATCACGTCCAAGTGCATAGCGGCTCACATAGGCTAGGTTTTTATCGGCCAGCTGCTCCATGGCCTGGGTTTCAGGCGGCAGATAATCCATGCGCACACTGATGATTGATAAAACCCCTGGCTCCAAAGCCTGAGGATCAGCGCGCTTGTCGGCATGGCGGGCCATCCACTCCATTTCGCCGTGATAGCCAGCTGCCAGCCATGCGCGAAGATAAGCAGGATGCTCACCCAGATCAACCCCAGTGATGCCACAGGCAGAGAAGCCCAGCTCACGCGCTAGGCGTTTCACTTCTTGGCTCAGTTGAGCAAGGGCAAGATCGATGCTAGAAACAGTCACACAATACCTGGGGAGAGAGGGTCAAAGTAAGCCAAGGGGCGCCATGATAAGCTATTCAACCCACCTGAAACAAATGCACAGCGGTGGCTCGCCTGCTGGTCAGAGTTCATCGCTGAGAAAAGGAGAAAAGATGCGCATCGATTTCTTTAGTGCCCAGAAGTATGACCGTCAGTTTTTTGATGCTTTGAATCATCAGCAGCATCAACTCCACTATTGGGACGCACAGCTGAATGCTGAAACGGCGACCTTGGCACAGGGTGCGGATGCGGTGTGTGCTTTTGTCAATGATCAGCTGGATGCGGCTTGTCTTAGTGTTTTGCAGCAGTTAGGTGTGCGTTGGATAGCCTTGCGTTGCGCTGGTTTTAATCAGGTCGATCTGGCCGCAGCGGCTCGCCTTGGGTTGCCCGTGGTGCGCGTGCCGGCTTACTCGCCCGAAGCGGTGGCAGAGCACACTCTGGCCTTGATGCTGACTTTGAATCGCCATACTCATCGTGCTTTTAACCGCGTGCGTGAAAATAACTTTCAGCTTCAGGGACTCCTTGGTTTTACGCTGCATCGCAAAACCGTCGGTTTGATTGGCACTGGGCAAATTGGCATGGCCACCGCCCGTATTCTGGCCGGTTTTGGCTGCCGAATTCTTGCTTACGACCCCTATCCGCAATCTGAATTGACTGCTCTAGAAGGCCAGTATGTGAGCCAAGCTGAGCTTTTTGCACAGAGTGATGTGATCAGCCTGCATTGCCCGCTGACACCTGAGAATCACCATCTGGTGAATGCGAAGAGCCTGGCCCAGATGAAACCGGGCGTCATGCTGGTGAATACCAGTCGTGGCGGGTTGATTGATACCCAAGCCGCTTTGGATGCCTTGAAATCAGGCCAACTGGGTTATTTGGCATTGGATGTGTATGAGCAAGAAAGCAGCTTGTTTTTTCGAGACCTATCGGACAGTCTGCCAACAGATGATCTCCTCGCCCGCTTAATGACCTTCCCTAATGTGCTGATTACGGGTCATCAGGGCTTTTTTACGCATGAAGCCCTGACCGAAATCGCGCAGGTGACCCTGCGTAATCTTGAACAACTAGAGGCAACGGGGCGGTGTGACAACCAGGTCGGGTTACTCTAGGCTGCAGAAAGGCTACCCAGAGATTGTAATTGGGCCTTCAATTCCTGGGTAGAAATACTCTGGCAGCAGAGTTGAATTAAATGCACTGCAAAGCTGCGTAAATAGTGTCCTTGGCGTAGAGCAAGTTGCGTTGTTTTAAGTGGGAAAAGATTCGTTGAGTTCAGTAGCGCAAGATCACTATCTTTTTGTGGCTGCCAAGCGACCGAGGCAATGATGCCGATCCCCAATCCCAACTCCACGTAGGTTTTGATGACATCAGCATCCAGAGCCGACATGACGATATCTGGCTTCAGGCCGGCCTGTTCAAAAGCGAAATCTATTGATTGACGTCCAGTGTACCCTTGGTGGTAGGTGATGATTGAGTATTGGGCAACGGCTTCCAGTGTCAGATTTTTTTCTTCTAATAGCGGATGGTGTTTGGGTACCACCACAGCATGCTGCCAAGAATGAAAAGGAAAACAGACCAGTGATGGCTCATCATGCAGAGCTTCAGTGGCGATACCGATATCGACCTTCCCGGCCTTTAATAGGCTGACAATTTCTTCCGGCCCGCACTGGTGTAGCTCTAAGTGCACTCGAGGAAAGGTTTTCTTGAACTCAGTAATAATAGAAGGCAACACATAGCGAGCCTGGGTGTGAGTTGTGGCTAGACTGAGATGCCCTTCATCTTCTTCTGTGTATTGCTGAGCGACACGTTTGATGTTAGCGGTATCTAGCAGAATGCGTTCGACAACATCCAGAATTTCTCGCCCTGGACCAGTGAACCCCAGCAGACGCTTGCCTTTGCGCTCAAAGAGTTCGACGCCCAATTCATCTTCTAGGTCTTTAATATGTTTACTTACACCTGACTGTGATGTGAAAAGACTATTCGCGACCTCAGTCAAGTTGAAGTTCTGTCTTGCTGCCTCTCGTATAATTCGCAACTGCTGAAAGTTCATGGTGTGGTGACTTCTCTTTAACAGGAAAAAGTTTATTCTTTGGCGGAATAATAATCTTGCCTGTTTATATCTAAAAATATGATTTATGAATATCCATAGCAGTTTTTCTGCAAAGAATCAGCGTGCTCCTAGTTTAGGTTGTTTAGCATTTTTTGTGCTGAGCAATGCAGTTTTTATTCGTTTTTTTGAGAATCCTGGCGGCTTAGCATCTGCTTCAACCCTGTGATAAGAAACATAAATTTGGAGAAGCGTACGATGCTGAAAAAACTAGCTACAGCGGCTTTAACTTCCGTTCTTCTGGGAACCACCGCACTGGCAAGCGCCCAGACGGTGAGCTTGCTCAATGTGTCTTACGATCCTACTCGCGAGTTCTATCGCGAATACAACACCCATTTTGCGCAACTCTGGCGCCAAAGAACTGGACAGGCAGTGAATATTCGTCAGTCTCATGGTGGTTCAGGATCTCAGGCTCGCTCTGTTATTGATGGTTTGGATGCTGACGTCGTGACTTTAGCCTTAGCCTATGATGTTGATGCCTTGAATCAACGTGCTGATCTTATTCCTGACAATTGGCAGGATCGCCTTCCTTCTAATTCTTCACCTTATACCTCTACGATCGTTTTTTTAGTTCGCCAAGGCAATCCACTGAATATTCAGGACTGGGATGACCTAGTACGTGATGATGTACAAGTCATTACGCCTAACCCAAAGACCTCTGGTGGTGCACGTTGGAACTACCTTGCAGCCTACGGTTATGCTTTGCAACGCTATGGTGATCAAAGTGTGGCCCAAGACTTTGTGCAGCGTATTTTTAACAATGTACCCGTTTTAGACCCAGCAGCTCGCGGTGCCACCAACACCTTTGTACAGCGGCGTATCGGTGATGTGTTCATCGCTTGGGAAAACGAGGCTTTTCTTTCTGTTGAACAGCTAGGGCGGGGGCAGTATGAGATTGTTGTGCCTTCGGTGAGCATATTAGCTGAACCACCTGTCACGGTAGTCGATCGTAACGTGGATCGTAAAGGCACTCGTACCGTCGCCGAAGCCTATTTAGAAGAACTCTACTCTGATCAGGCGCAGCGTATTGCAGGTCGACACTTTTATCGTCCGAGCAATCCAGAAATTGCAGCTGAATTTGCGGATCGTTTCCCGAAAGTGAACTTCTTCACCATTGATGAAGTGTTTGGCGGCTGGGACAAGGCCCAGAACGATCACTTCAATGATGGCGGTATTTTTGATGCCATCCTGGAAAACATTGCGCGTAACCGCCGCTGATGTGAACTCTGCCCACAAGGAGGTGGGCACTGCTGAATCCCTGAGGGACCCATCACGGAGATTGTTAGTTTATGCCACTGTTCAAAAGACAACCCAGTGTACTGCCCGGCTTTCATCTGACGCTGGGTTTTTCTTTGTTGTATCTGACCTTTATCTTTTTTATCCCGGTTGGCGGGTTGTTGCTCTACACCAGCCTGATGAGCTGGGAAGAGTTCTGGCGTGCCATCAGCCATCCTCAGGTGGTGGCTTCTTACCGGCTGTCGTTTTTTGCTTCGCTGATTGGTGCCTCCATCAATCTGGTATTCGGTGCACTGGTGGCCTGGGTGCTGGTGCGTTACACCTTCCCCGGTAAACGTGTGGTGGATGCCCTGATCGACCTGCCGTTTGCCCTGCCAACCGCTGTGGCCGGTATTGCCCTGGTCACCCTTTATGCCAGCACCGGCTGGGTGGGTCAGTATCTGGAGGTCTTTGGCATCCGTGTCGCCTACACCCAACTGGGTGTGGTGGTGGCACTTACCTATATCGGGCTGCCTTTTGTGGTGCGAACCGTACAGCCAGTGCTGGAAGACTTTGAAAGCGAGCTGGAAGAAGCTTCGGCAGCACTGGGCGCTTCACGCCTGACCACCCTGCGCCGGGTGATTTTTCCTACCCTGCTGCCAGCTCTGCTGACCGGCTTTTCCCTGGCCTTTGCACGGGCGCTGGGTGAGTACGGATCAGTGGTTTTCATCTCCGGCAACATGCCCTACCTGACTGAAATCACGCCCTTGCTGATAGTCGCCAAAGCTGAACAGTACGACTACAACGGTGCTGCCGCCATCGGCACCGTGATGTTACTGGCTGCCTTTGTATTGCTGATCATCATCAATGGCCTGCAATGGTGGTCCAGCCGCCGTTTTGCCCACTGAGAAGGGAGATTCATTTCATGTCGTCATCCATCCCCGCAAACACGGCGCTGACACTGGATCGGGCCGGAAGCTGGAAACGCGCCACCGAAGAACCGGACTGGGTACGTCTGTCACTGATTGCTGTGGCACTGAGTTTTCTGGCTCTGTTTCTGGTACTTCCGCTGCTGGTGGTGCTGTACGGTGCCTTTGAACAGGGCTTAGGCGTATGGTACGCCGCCGTCACCGAGCCGGATGCTGCCCACGCCATCCGGCTGACACTATTGGTGGTGGTGATTGTGGTACCCATCAATATGGTGTTTGGTGTGGCCATTGCCTGGGCCATCGCCAAGTTTGAATTCCGTGGCAAACCCCTGCTGCTGGCTGTAATTGATCTGCCTTTTGCCATTTCTCCTGTGGTGGTCGGTTTGATCTTTGTAATTCTGTTCGGCTCGCAGGGTTGGCTGGGTGACTGGCTGAGTGCTCACAACCTGCGCATCATTTTTGCCGTACCCGGCATTGTCATTGTCATTGCCTTCGGCACCCTGCCGTTTGTCGCGCGTGAACTGATTCCGCTGATGCAACAACAGGGCAAACAGGAAGAAGAAGCCTCGCTGACACTGGGTGCCAGCGGCTGGAAAACCTTCTGGTATGTCACCCTGCCCAACATCAAGTGGGGCCTGATTTACGGTGTCATCCTGTGTAACGCCCGCGCCATGGGGGAGTTTGGTGCCGTGGCCATTGTTTCCGGTCGCATTCGCGGTGAAACCAACACCATGCCCCTGCACATCGAAGTGCTTTACAACGAATACATGTTCACTGCCGCTTTTGCCGTGTCTTCGATTCTCACCGGTCTGGCACTGGTTACCATCGCGGTGAAAAGTTTTGTCGAATGGCATGAACATCGCAGCGGCGAAACTGGCTCATCCCATTAAAGATTACAGGACACCCTCATGAGCATCCGAGTCAATCAGATTAACAAGCGTTTTAAAGACTTTGTCGCCGTTGACAATGTCTCACTGGATCTGCCCGAAGGACAACTGACCGCTTTGCTGGGGCCATCCGGTTCTGGCAAAACCACCCTGCTGCGCATCATTGCCGGACTGGAGCAGGCTGATTCCGGTAGCATTGAGTTTCACGGTGAAGACCAGACCCACCAACACGTCAGCGAGCGGGGTGTGGGCTTTGTATTCCAGCACTATGCCTTGTTCAAACACATGACGGTTTTTGAAAACGTCGCCTATGGTCTGACCGTCAAGCCTCGTAAACTGAGACCTTCCAAAGAAGCCATCCGCAAAAAAGTTATGGATTTGCTCGAACTGGTGCAGCTGGACTGGACAGCGCACCGCTTCCCCAATCAGTTATCCGGTGGCCAGCGTCAGCGCATTGCTTTGGCGCGTGCTCTGGCAGTGGAGCCCAAGGTACTGCTGCTGGATGAACCCTTCGGTGCGTTGGATGCCAAGGTACGGGCTGAACTGCGCAGCTGGTTGCGCCGTCTGCACGATGAAATTCACGTCACCAGTGTCTTTGTCACCCATGATCAGGAAGAGGCCCTGGAAGTTGCGGATCGCATTGTGGTGATGAACCACGGGCGGGTTGAACAGGAAGGCAGCCCGGAAGAGGTTTATGATCACCCGGCCAATCCTTTTGTTTATCAGTTCCTTGGCAAGGTTAACCTGTTTCATGCACGCGTGGATCAGGGACAGACCCAGATAGGTGAGCTGCAACTGGCTACTCCTCATCTCAGTGATGCTGCATCTCAGGAGGGGCTGGCCTATATTCGTCCACATGAAATTGAACTGAAAGCAAACAACCCAGAAGGGGATGGCCTGCATGCGATGATCGAAAACGTCACCGTTATCGGGCACACCGTGCGGGTTGAACTCAAGGCCGACGCAGCACCCAACCTGATCACTGCCGAATTACCAAAACAACAGTTCCGAGCACTGGGTCTGTTGCAGGGTGATGAAGCTTGGATCAAACCGCTGAACAGCAAAGTGTTTCTGAAAGAGTCCAACTCGGCGGCCTGAGCCGCCGAGTGACCGGTATCAACGCATGGCTCAGGGATGAGCCAACAATAACCTGAAGACCAAAAATACACTACTTCGTATTTTTTAATACATGCTATCCTATACACAATAAAGCACAAAATAGTGCAGAGGTGTTTTATGAGCATGCATGTAATACTTGCCGAAAAAACCGTCAGCATGACGGACTTACGCAAAAACCCAGCCCAGTACTTTATTAACGAGCCAGTTGCGGTATTGTCCAACAACAAACCTGCCGGTTACATGGTATCTGCTGCCGTTTTCGAACAGCTGCTAAAGGCCGCTGAACAACAGGGAGTACAAACCTTCCGTTCCCGCTTTCGTCCAGAAGAAACCCGGCTCAAGGAAATTGCTGAACAGGGTGCTTCCTTACTGGACAGCGCTTCTGATCAAGACCTGGTGTTTGTGGAATGATCCGGGTGTTTGCCAGTCCGTTGCTGAAACAGCAACTACCCAAACAAGAGCTGGAGAATCTATTGAGTGACTTCAGGCAATACAAGGATTCTGGTGTATTGCCTGATACCTTCGGCAAAGATGTTCCTTATGATCACCCGAACAATCTGCCACTGATCCGCAGCGAAGAAGTTCAACACCTGCATTTGAAACCTGCAAATACTCCTGATTGGCCAGCCCATCTTGCTCCCTTCCGAAGAACCAGCGATATTCATCTGGTCTATTGTCAGGGTGCAATCCACCCGCAGTATTACTACTTAATGTTGATTCTTGCGCCTGATGCGCACCAACAGGCTCGAGATAACAACAGAATGTTCAAGCTGGCCAGAATGGCAGAAAGCTTTCGGCAGCATTACTGAACCCGTTTTGGACACAGTAATGCCGGTGGTTTAGAGTGAATCATGCAACTACGCCAGGGTGGCGATGGACACTTCAGTGGATTTCACCAATGCCAGTACCGGTGTGCCCACCTGCAACCCCAGCTCTTTCACTGAACGGGTGGTGATGACTGAAGTGACAATTCCCGAAGGGGTTTCCACATCCACTTCCGAGACCACCGGACCTTCAATGATTTCCTTCACCACGCCCTGAAACTGATTGCGGGCATTGACTGATTTGATGCTCATATTGTTTCCTCATAAAAGGGTTGGTTACCAAGACCAGCGTAGTTGCGCCAGTTGATGGCCTTCCGGCGCGGATTCGCCGGACTGTTGCTGCAATACCCGGCTCAATACCTGACCGGACAGCGTAGCCACTGCCGGGCTGGAAGGCTCACGTGGACGCTTCAGCGGAATCGCTTGATCCAGCCCAACCTGTCCTTCCTCCAATACAATCACTCGATCACCCAGTTGTACCGCTTCCGCCACATCATGGGTCACCAGTACCACGGTAAAGCCGTGACGCTGCCACAGGCGCTCAATCAGTTGTTGCATTTCCAGTCGGGTCAGGGCATCCAGCGCACCTAGGGGTTCATCCAGCAACAGCAGACGCGGCTGATGAATCAAGGCACGCGCCAGCGCTACCCTTTGCCGCTGACCACCGGATAACTGTGCAGGCCAGGCATCGGCCTTCTCTGCAAGGCCAACCTCAGCCAACACTTGCTGTGCTCGCGGCTTCCAGTCGCCCTTGAGCCCCAGGCCGACATTTTCGATCACGCTTTTCCAGGGTAGCAGTCGATCATCCTGAAACATTAGCCGCACATCCTCGCGCAACGTGGTCAGCGGCTGGCTATTCAGCAATATCTCACCATCACTAGGCGCATCCAGTCCGGCCAGCAGGCGCAACAGGGTGCTTTTTCCGCAACCACTGCGCCCAACCAATGCCACAAACTCTCCGGCCTGTATTTCCAGATCGATGCCTTTGAGTACTTGCAACTCACCAAAATGACGTTTTAATCCTTGCAAGCGTATGGGGTGTCCTGTCACTGCTGGTTTTGGTTCTACCGCAGCATTCATCAGGCTTTTCCTCCGTTTAGGTAGGTGGGGTTCCAGCGCAGAAAATAACGCTCTATGCCACGCACCAGCACATCCGCTAGTTTGCCTAGCAGGGCATAGAGCAGTAGTGTCAGCACCACAATATCTGTCTGCATGAACTCGCGGGCACTCATCGCTAGATAACCGATGCCGGAGCTGGCGGCAATGGTTTCTGCCACGATCAGTGTCAGCCACATAAAGCCCAGTGCATAACGGACGCCCACAAGAATGCTGGATAGAGCACCAGGTAGAATCACCTGACGAAACAGTTCGACATTGCCCAAACCGTAAGAGCGCCCCATTTCCACCAATCCGGTATCCACCGAACGTATGCCGTGCAGGGTGTTGATATAGATTGGGAAAAAGGTGCCCAGCGCAACCAGAAATAACTTGCCCGCTTCATCTATGCCAAACCACAGAATCACCAGCGGTATCAAGGCCAGATGTGGCACGTTACGGATCATCTGGATCAGGCTATCCAGCAGTCGTTCGGAAATCCGAAAAGCACCATTTAGCAAGCCTAGCGCCAGCCCAATGCTACCGCCGATCAGAAACCCCCAACCAGCACGGACAAAGCTGGCCCAGAGGTGAGTCAACAGCTCACCCGTGAGCAGCAAACCCCAGGCAGCTGCTAGCACGTCAGAAGGTGCAGGAGCAATGCGCGTCGAAATCCAACCGTTCTGCACGGCCAGTTGCCAGATCACAACCAGCAGTAGCGGTATCAGCCAAGGCAAGAGCGGATCACCGTAGCGTGCTACTAAGGATTGTCTTGGATGATTCATCGGTTTATTTCCTTTTGCATATCAGGGTTGCCAGATGACTGAAGAGACATCTAGTCGTGTTGGTATCAGCCGTAAATCTGCAAAGGTATCCGCAATCGCCTGTTGGTTAGCCAACACTTCGGCAGACAGAGGCCATTGCACGCCGTAGCCGTAATTGCGCAATGCGGATTCAGTGATGCTCTCAGTCAGCGCGATCTGGGGTGCCAGAATCTGCGCCGCCTCAGAAAAATTTTGTATAACCCACTCACCGGTGGTACGCACTTCTTCCAGTGTCCACAGCAGCACTTCGGGATGGCGGTTGGCATAATGACGGGTGGAAAGATAGAAATTGTAGTTTTGCACCACATCACTGCCATCCACCAGCACGCGGGCGTTGGTCTGGGCAATGGCTGCTGCAGCAAAGGGGTCCCAGATCACCCAAGCATCAATCGAGCCATTCTCGAAAGCAGCCCGTGCTTCAGCTGGGGGCAAGAAAACAACACGCACATCTGAGTAAGCGATGCCTTCGTTTTCTAGCAGGCGCACCAGCAGGTAGTGCACGTTGGAGCCACGATTCAATGCAACACGCTTACCTTTCAGGTCCTTGACGCTGCGAATGCTGGAATTTTGTGGTACTAGTACTTTTTCTGCTTGGGGTGCTGGTGGTTCATTGGCGACATACACTAGGTCGGCTCTTGCCGCCTGAGCAAAAACTGGTGGTGTTTCCCCTACGCAGGCAAAGTCAATACTGCCAACATTCAGACCTTCCAGCATTTGTGGCCCAGCAGTGAATTCAATCCAACGAGTGGAAACTCCAGCGGCACTGAGGCGTGCATCTAAATTACCGCGGGCACGCAGAATCGCCAGATTAGAACCCTTTTGCCAGCCAATACGAAACTCTCTTGCCTGAGTGGTCTGGGCGCGTGCTCCCACAGACCAACTGGCAGTGGTTGCTCCCAGAACACTGGCCGCCACAGCGAGCGAAAGGCTGGAGCGCAGGAACCAGCGCCGATTTCCGATCGCATCCAGTGATGATTGATCCGAGGTCTTTTGTATTTGCTGCTCATTCATGATTTTGCCTTTCCAGAAGAGGGGTGAAATAAAATGCGTTAGAAATAAGCCAAGCCTGGTACACCCAGTAGGGCGCTTGGTTTCTGCCGTGTTGGCTCCGCCACCTGCAGATCCAGAGATTCCAGCACCTCCTCAGCCGCCAGTGCCAAACGTTGTTGCAGGGCTTCGCTCAGTTGGTAGCTACCGTAACCATCCTTTTTCAAATCCTGATCACTGACGTATACACCCGGCAATTGCGAGCGACTTCCTAGGGTGGCCAGAACTGGCTTCAACACATAATCCAGTACCAACAAATGAGCATTGGAACCACCGGTTGCCAATGACAGGGCCAGCTTGTTTTTCAGTCCTTGCTCGGGAATCACATCCAGCAGCAGCTTCAAGCCGCCAGAATAAGCCGCCTTATAAACCGGGGTAGCAAACACGACTGCATCCGCCTCACGAATGGACTGCTGAAAAGCCTTGATGCTCGGATTATCAAACTGGGTATAAACCAGTGCAGATGGATCAAAATCATCCAGCGTCCAGCTTTTCACCTGCGTTCCGGCATCTTTCAGAATCGACTCAAGCTTTCTCAGTAGAAAAATCGAGCGGGATTGTTCCGCTGGGCTGGCTGCGATGGTAACGATGTTCATGGAACCTCCTGATATTGAATTCACGCCAGAAAGCTACCATGCACAAAACCAGTAAAATAAATAATAAAAAACGCTTTGTTATGCAGAAATAAAACAAAGCTGAATCAGTATAAAAATTGCTAAGCAATGCAAGAAAATTCGTTTGTTTTGTGGGATTTAAAAAAGAAAAATGAATAAACGAAAAGTGGACTGACAACCAAGTGAGCCCATTGAATGAATCAATTAAATAAGAGGCATTGCCATGAGTCTTGAAGTTTTCTGGTTTTTACCCACTTCCGGTGATACTCGCTATCTGGGGGCCACCAATACCGGTCGCCCTGCAACTAATGGTTACCTGCGCCAGATTGCGACTACAGCTGAATATCTGGGTTATGACGGCCTGCTGATACCAACAGGTGCCAGCTGTCTTGATCCTTGGGTAGTGGCTTCTTCGCTGGTGCCGGTGACCAGCCGCATCAAACTGCTGGTGGCCTTGCGCACCTCGATCAGCGGCCCCACCGCCAATGCCCGTCAGGCAGCCACCCTGGATCAAGCTCTGAATGGTCGTTTGCTGCTGAATGTGGTGCCCGGTGGTGATGCTACTGAGCTGGCCGCGGAAGGGGTTTATCTGAGCCACGATGAGCGTTATGAAGCCGCTGACGAGTTCCTGACTGTGTGGAAAAAGGTACTGGAAGGGGAAACCGTCGACTTTGAAGGCAAGCATCACATCATCAAGGGTGCCCGCAACTTTTTCCCACCAGTACAGAAACCCTATCCGCCGCTGTATTTTGGTGGCTCTTCCGAAGCCGCCCATGAGCTGGCCGGTCAACATGTGGATGCCTATTTAAGCTGGGGTGAGCCGCCAGCAGCCGTGGCTGAAAAAATTGCTGATGTGCGTGCAAAAGCGGCCAAATACGGTCGTACCCTGCGCTTTGGATTGCGGTTACATGTGATTGTGCGTGAAACGCGAGAAGAAGCCTGGGCAGCCGCCAACCGTCTGATCGAACACCTGGATGATGAAACCATTGCCAGAGCGCAGGAGAACTTCTCTCGCATGGATTCAGTTGGACAGCAACGGATTAGTGCCCTGCATGGCGGCAAGCGTGATCAACTGGAAGTCAGTCCTGATTTGTGGGCCGGTGTCGGTCTGGTGCGCGGTGGTGCCGGTACCGCGCTGGTGGGTGATCCACAAACCATCGTCAAGCGCTTGCAGGAATATCAGGATTTGGGTGTGGATACTTTTGTGCTGTCCGGTTATCCGCATCTGGAAGAGGCTGTGCGTTTTGCTGAACTGGTGTTCCCACTGCTGCCCGGTAAAAAAGCCATCAATGCAGAAGGTGTCTTCACCGGTGGTGCCTTTGATGGGCGTGCCACTCATCGCTCAACCTGAATCACGGAGAATAGCGGCCTCATGACTTCACCCAAAATAATCGACCTGCGTTGCCGTCCAGCTTTTCTGCACGATTTTTTTGGTGCCAACCCGGGTTCGCTCGGGTATGAAACGGCTTGCCATCCTGATGCTGCTGTCTATTACCCCATTTATGAGGCGTGCTCACGTCTGGGTGTACCGGCTTTTCTGATGCCTCTGCTCACCATTCAGGTGCTGGCTGCGAGTTTCGATGCCCTCACAAACCACGCGAGCGCCCAGGTCATGAATCATGCCGCAGCAGGCGGCAGGTATTCACCACTGACCTTATCAACCGGACGCAACAAGGCTTCATGGGCTTCCGGCTGTAAGGTAGCAGCATTCAGCAGTGGCTGAAAAAAACTCTGCAATTGCAGGTGCGCAAAAAAACCGCTGATACCTTCAGGCGTTTTCTGTAGCGGATCAGTGCATCCCCAGATTTTGTGTTGTTCATTTTGAAAGTGTTGTTGCAAGGCATCTAGGGCAAGGTTCATTTTCTTTCCCAAAAAAAGCCGCCATTGTTGGCGGCAAAGTCTGACAATGATGAGGACACACCAAGTTACAGACCCAACCCCATCTCGGAGTGTAAACGACGGTTCTGAGCAAAAAGCTGACCTGCCTTTCCTGCGGTGATCAACTGCTGAAGATCACTGCTGTTGAGCAATGAGCCGCTGACCAGTTGAAAACCAAGATCCAGTAACAGATTCAGTTCCGCGGCTGTTGCAACACCTTCAACCAGCGTTTGCAGGTCATAGCAATCAGCCACTTTCGACCACTTACGAACCAGTATCCAGTCCGTATTCTTCTGCTGTAAATATTGCAGATTCAGTGATACCCACTGTACACCCAAGTCTTTTAACAGGCTTAACTGAGGTAAGTTTGGTTGCTCACAGGCAGCCAGAAGACTGTAACCACGAGCTGCAAAGCTGCTGATGGCCTGCCCTATACCGCTGCAATCATCGCAGGTCGGCAGGTTCAGGCGCAGGATAATCTGCGCTGGTGCCAACCCAAGGCTGGACAACAAACCTTCAAATACCTGGCCGTGCCCGCTGGGTACAGCACTCAGATGGCGAGCGTGCACATCCAGTATCAGTTGCTCTGTGGCACCCTGATGCTGCTGGTTGACATGGTGCAGCGCGTGCAGGGTACGCAGGAAACGATCCAGGAAAATCACATCTTCCGCATCCCAGGTTTGTAAATACAGCACTTCAACTGGTTGCTGCCTTCCAGAGGAATTCGTTACCAGTAGATGACTGTCACTGGCAACGCGTTGTGCATTGGCAATACGAAAAACACGGCTTTGTACTGGGGTGAGTCGCAGCTCGCCTAATTGGGCATAAACAGCCTGCTGCTCATACTCCAATGAAGCGTGGCGACTCAATGCTGCACTGGGATGTAGTGTTTTTAATTGCTGATTCAGATGTTCGATAACAAAGGTTAATGGCATGGCGCTGCTCCAGAAAAACGGTTGAAGGCGTAACAGATGGCAAGTAACAGCAACACATTCGTAGGTTTTTCATGGCAAGCACTCACTCTGTTCTTTTCAGTTCGATCAATTTAATGCGGCAGCGCATGGATCCCAACCAAGAAAAACTGCGTTCCATATTCTTTTTTGCGATGAATGGCTCTTCTTTTATTCTTTTGTGGTCTTAATTTTTTGCTTTAGTCTGAATGACCTTGTCTCACCTGAAAGATCTGGAGCTTTAATTAGAATGCGTTATTTCAAACTGATATCGACTCGTCTTGTTTTTGCTTTTATTTCGAGCTTGCTGTTATTGATGAGTGCAAATACGCCTGCCCGCAGCCTGACTTTAATGAATGTGTCCTATGACCCCACGCGTGAACTCTATCGAGATTACAATGCTTATTTCTCGCAATGGTGGTTAGAGCAAACTGGCCAGCGTGTACAGGTGCGTTTATCCAATGGCGGTTCTGCCAGTCAGGCACGTTCTTTAATGGAGGGGCTGCCAGCGGATGTGGCTACGCTGGCGCTGGCTTATGATATTGATCAGCTGGCTCGTCAGCGCCAGTTGATTCCTGAAGACTGGCAGCACAGATTGCCACACAACAGTGCGCCTTATCAGTCAACCATTGTGTTTTTGGTGCGTGCAGGTAACCCTAAGAATATTCAGGATTGGTCTGATTTGGTGCGTGAGGATGTGCAGGTCATCACGCCGAATCCTAAAACCTCAGGTGGTGCGCGTTGGAACTATCTGGCGGCTTGGGCGTATGCAGAGCAGACCTATGGTGAAGCCGAGGCCTATGCGTTTATGCGTCAGCTTTTCTCACGTGTGCCGATTTTAGACCCAGGTGCGCGCGGGGCGACCAATACCTTTATTCAACGTGGGCAGGGTGATGTGTTGTTGGCTTGGGAGAACGAGGCACATCTTGCGGTGAACAATCTGGCTCCTGGTCGCTTTGAGATTCTGACCCCCTCCGTCAGCATTCTGGCGGAGCCTCCAGTCACGATTCTTGATGCCAATGTTGATCGTCGTGGAACACGGGCGGCTGCACAGGCGTATCTTGAGCAGTTGTATTCCGATGCTGGGCAACAGATCATTGCCCAGCATTTTTATCGTCCCGTTAATCTAGTGATTTTAGAGCAATGGCGTGATCGCTTTCCGCCCCTGCATTTGATCACGCTTGAAGAATACTTTGGTGATTGGCAAACAGTGCATGAACGGCATTTTGCTGCTGGGGCTCTTTTTGATCAGCTTCTGGCCGAGATCGCGAATCAGCGTTAGCGCTGGATGAGTCTGAGGCTCGAATCCCCGCTGCAGAGCTTGATCTTGCAGCGGGGATAGCTTGTCTGAACTTGTTGTGATGAAGGCTTGGTGATCTAGTGGGCAGGCTTCCTAGGCTTCCTAGGCTTCCTAGGCTTCCTAGGCTTCCTAGGCTTCCTGGACTTTCATTTGTGTTGTGGTGAGTAGTTGATCGAGATACTGCCAGCCCTGCTCCCAGCGATGATGGCCAGAGGCACTATTGATATGCCCGACCTGCTCCAGAATCAGGCAGGGTGCTTGCCAGGCGTGCGCTAGGGCGTTGACCCGCGCTGCACTGGCGGCTGGATCATTGGTCGAGCCGATGACTAAAGCCGGGAAGGGCAATGGCTGGCGAGCGATGGGAGCAAAGGGCAGCAGCGCGGCTGGGCAGTTGGGGCGCTCAACATCAGCGGGGGCCACCAGTAGGGCGGCTTGAATCTGAGCGCGCTGTATGGGTGAGGCTTGTGCAGCCCAGTTGACGAGATTGACACAGCCAAGGCTATGCGCAATCAGCACAACAGGGGCATCCAGTTGAACCAGATGCGCACTTAAAGCCTGCTGCCAGTCAGCTGGATCAGGTGCATCCCAGCTTGCTACGCTCAGGCGTGAAGCCGGTTGTAAATGCGTCTGCCAGTGGCTTTGCCAGTGATCAGCCGCTGAGCCTTGCCAGCCAGGAAGAATCAGATAATGGATTGGGCGCATGGTCTTCACCTCGTTGATTTACTCTGGGCGAACTCTAGCGAAAAAAGATCTTCTCAAGAAGGAATAAGAAAAGCTGTTTTTATTCTTTTTAGCGATAAAGGGTGGCTGGGGGGATGCATCAAACCGCGTTGAACGGCACTGGATCAACCCTTCTGGAAGATCTCTAGATAACCGGAAGGCTTTTAGATCACTGGGCAGCTTTTGGATAACAGGAAGGCTTTTGGATAACAGGAAGGCTTTTGGATAACAGGAAGGCTTTTGGATCACTTGGAAGGTGGTGGAGAAAAAGATTGGAGCTTGAAAGTGCAGAGACACTGGGCCTCTGCACTCTTGATCAGCGTATTGACTAGAGCAGCATTGCCGCAGCCCAGCCAAAGGCCAGTAAGGGCAGATTGTAGTGAATAAAGGTGGGCACGACCGAATCCCAGATATGATCATGCTGACCATCCGCGTTCAGACCAGCGGTTGGACCCAGTGTTGAATCCGAGGCAGGAGAGCCAGCATCACCCAGTGCCGCTGCGGTGCCGACCAGAGCAATTGTCGCCAGAGGCGAAAAGCCAAAGCTGATTGCTAAAGGCACATACAGCGCAGCAATAATCGGGATGGTCGAGAAGGAAGAGCCAATACCGAGCGTAATAAATAAGCCCACCAGTAGCATGATCAGAGCGGCTAGCCCCTTATTATCACCGATCAGCTCAACCGAGCTTTCCACCAGCGCGGGGACTTCTCCGGTGGCCTGCATCACACTGGCAAAGCCAGAGGCGGTGATCATAATAAAGCCGACCAGCGCCATCATGCGCATGCCCTCAGTAAACAGATCATCCTGTTCTTTCCAGCGAAAAACACCGCTAAGAGACAAAATAGCAAAGCCGATCAGACCGCCGAGCACCATCGAATCATATTTTAACTGCACCACCAGTGTGGCCAGTACCGCCGCGATGATTATCCCCCACTGCCAAGGTTGCAGGCGTGGTGGCACCGTCGTGGTTTCTGCGTCTGAACCTGCCTGCTGCACACCAACTGGGCGAGCCTCATACTGTCTTTTCTTGCGATAGCTAAAGAAAACAGCCGTGATCAGGCCAAGCAGCATACCGCTAATCGGAATCAGCATCGCCAAGGGCACTGTTGCGGCCTCAAAGGTGATCTCAAATTCTTCTGCTGCGGCGTTCAAATTGCTAAGCAGAATATCGTTTAAGAAAATCGCACCAAAACCTACAGGCAGCAGCATATAGGGTGCGGTAATGCCGAAGGTAATGACACAGGCGACAGCGCGGCGATCCAGCTCCAGACGATTAAAGATTGCCAGTAATGGCGGAATCAGCACCGGGATAAAAGCGATATGCACTGGCAGAATATTCTGGGAACTGATCGAGACCAGCAGAATCAGACCCAGCAGGCTGATCGCAAAAAAACGGCCTGTCTGTGCAGCATTTTGATTGGCACGGCCAATCAGCAGTGAGGCCAGACGCTCAGTGACCCCAGAGCGGGCCAGTGCCACCGCGAAAGCTCCCAGCGCAGCATAGGCGAGTGCAATACCTGCACCCTTGCCTAAACCAGCATGAAAGGCTTCCATGACTTGATCTAAACTCAGTCCACTGACCAGACCGCCCAATAATGCTGCAACGATCAAGGCGAACACCACTGAGATGCGCGCGAGACTGAGCACCACCATGACCAAAACGGCCAAAATGACTGCGTTCATGATTTTTCCTTCATTTAAAAATGCGCTAGGGTAGCAGAAAGGTTTTTGACTGTCTCTGAGCGTCAAACGTCAGTTTAAAATAAGGAGATGTCGATATGGCTCTTTTCGCTTGGCCACCTGCTTCTGGCAATCTAGCTGTCAGTTGGCCGCTGTATTCTGCTGCAGCCATTCAGACGCTGGATCGTTTGGCGATAGAGGCAGGCGTCGCTGGTTTTAGTCTGATGCAAGCCGCTGCACGCCAAGCCTGGCAGCTAGTACAGCAGCGCTGGCCGAAGTGTCAGCGTTTGGCGGTCATCTGCGGTGCGGGCAAAAACGGGGGCGATGGTTTGATGCTGGCGGTCTTTGCTCAGCAGGCTGGTGTTGAGGTGGATATCTACTTGGCGCAGCCGATGCAGCTACAGATCGAAGAGGTCGCCTTGGCCTGGCAGGCGCTACAAGCAGCGGGATTGCAAGCAAGACAGGTGGCCGCGCATCAGGCTGATTTAGAAGGCTATGATGTGTTGGTCGATGGTCTATTGGGTGTCGGGCTACAGGCTGAGTTGCGGGATCCCTATGTGGCGTGGATAGAGCAGATCAACAGCGCTAGTTGTCCTGTCTTGGCACTGGATCTCCCCTCGGGTTTAAATGCCAATACGGGTCAGCCGAGTCCAATCGCTGTGGTCGCGGAAGTCACCTTAACTTTTATTGGCTGGAAGCTCGGGCTCTTTACTGGGCGCGGGCGAGATTATGTTGGCGCCCTCTTTTTGGCTGATCTGGGGGTGCCTGCGCGTGTTGCCACTCCACCTGCGCCGCTGGCCGAGCTCAGAGACAAGCTGCCCGCACTCAAGCGTCCAGCCAGTGCCCATAAGGGGCAGCAGGGCAAGGTGTTGGTTTTAGGTGGTGAGATGGCCGGTGCGGCGCTATTGGCGGCCCAGGCAGCTTTGCGCTCAGGGGCGGGGCGGGTCAAATTATTGCTGCCTCCTGATCTGGTGACGCTAGTGATTGCCGCTCAGCCAGAGCTGATGGTACAAAGCTGGACGCCCTCTCAAGCAGAGGTGCTCAAGGCGGCGCTCGCCTGGTGCGATGTACTGGTGATCGGTCCGGGTCTGGGGCAGCAAGCCGATGCCCAGACTTTATATCAGGCCGCTCTGGCTTGGTCTGGCCCGACAGTGATGGATGCGGATGCATTGAATCTGTTGGCGCAGCTGGGAGGGGTGTTGGATGCTGAGACAGTGATCACGCCGCATCCGGCGGAAGCTGCGCGTGTGCTGGGTTGCTCTGTCGAGGTTGTAGAGCAGGATCGCCTAGCTGCGGTGAAGCAGTTGGCGCAGCAGACGCAGGCTCAGGTGGTGCTAAAAGGCTCAGGAAGCTTGATCGCCAGTGCCTCAGGTGAGCGACCCTGTTTATGTCCCTTGGGTAACCCAGGTATGGCGGTGGCTGGGATGGGGGATCTGCTCACTGGTTGTATTGCCGCCTTAATGGCGCAAGGGCGCACGCCTTATGAGGCCGCCTGTCAGGGTGTGCTGCTCCATGCTTGGGCAGGAGATCAGGCTGCGGGATCATCTCCTGTCGGACTCCTTCCCAGTGATCTGTTAACATATCTAAGACTTGGCGTGAATGGCATGAAGGAGTCAGCGCAAGCATGAAAAAAAGCTATTTTCTTGCCGATGAGGCCGCCCAGCTGGCGTTGGGTGCTCAGCTGGCGAATGTTCTCCATCAAGGTGTGGTTTTTCTTGAGGGCGATCTGGGTGCGGGTAAAACCACCTTGGTTCGCGGCATCATCCAGGCCTTGGGGCATCAGGGAGCAGTAAAGAGCCCGACCTATACGCTGGTCGAGCCTTATCTACTGGCAGAGCGCCAGGTTTATCATTTTGATCTCTATCGTCTGGCTGATCCTGAAGAGCTGGAGTACATAGGTATTCGTGATTACTTGCAGCAGGAGGCCTTGTGCCTGATCGAGTGGCCCCAAAAAGGGCAGGGTTTCTTGCCCCAGCCTGATGTGCTGCTCACCCTGCATGTGCAGTCTTCTGGTCGTTTGTTGGAAATTCAGGCGCTGACTGAGTCAGGGCGTTCGGTGCTGACGCACTTGATGGACACTGAGTCGAGCTTTTTATGAAGTCTGTTTGTGCACTGTTGAATCGGCGCTGGCTCTCACTCTGCTTGTTGCTGCTTTTTTTTACGGCGGATCTGCAAGCCCAGCAGCGTATTGAAGGCTTGCGTGTCTGGCCCGCGCCGGATCATACGCGCTTGGTTTTTGATTTAAATGGCCCGATCCAGCATCGGGTTTTTATGCTGGAGAATCCGCGCCGCTTGGTCATTGATATGCAACAGGTGCGCCTGAATAGTCCCCTCAGCCCAAGCCTAGATGGCACGCCGATTCAGCGGGTACGCTCTGCGGTGCGGGATCAGCATCATCTGCGTGTGGTCTTGGATTTATCGCAAGAGGTACAGCCGCGCAGCTTCTTATTGCGCCCGAATCAGCAGTATGGGCATCGTCTGGTTGTTGATCTGGTGATGCCTGACCAGGTGTCTCCGACCCAGCGTGCGGCCAGTGTTGCGCGACAGGCACAGCGGGGGCGTGATCCAAGACGGATCGTGGTCGCGATCGATCCAGGGCATGGCGGTGAAGATCCAGGGGCCATCGGGCCAGCAGGAACGCGTGAAAAGTTGGTAGTCTTTGCGATCGCGCAGGAAGTCGCGCGTCTTTTGGATGCCGATCCTGCGTTTGAGACCGTCCTGACGCGAACCGGTGATTACTATGTTGGGTTGCGTCAACGGGTCGAAATAGCGCGTGAGGCGCGTGCTGATCTTTTTGTCTCGATCCATGCGGATGCCTATCGTTCACCCCAGCCACGCGGCTCGTCTGTATATGTGCTTTCTCAGCGTGGGGCAACTTCAGAATCCGCGCGCTGGCTGGCTGATGCAGAAAACCGTGCGGATTTGATTGGCGGTGTTGAGGGCTTGCTCACCTTGGATGATAAGGATGAAGTGCTGGCGAACGTGCTGGTGGATTTGTCGATGACCGCGACCCTGTCAGAAAGCCTCAATGCGGGTGGGCGTGTTTTGCGCCAGATGGGGCAGATTAATCGCCTGCATAAGCGCAATGTGGAGCAGGCCAATTTTTTGGTCCTGCGCTCGCCTGATCTACCCTCGATGCTGATTGAGGCCGGATTTATCTCGAATCCGCAAGAAGAGCAGCGGCTGCGTGATCGTCAGTATCAACGCCAGATGGCACGCCAGATTGCACAGGGTATCCAAGAGTATTTTCGTGATCACCCTCCACCCAACACCCTGTTGGCGGCACAAGAGTCTCCTGCGCGTGATTACGTGATTCGCCGAGGGGATACCCTGTCAGAAATTGCGCGGCGCAATGGTGTGGATATCGGAGAGTTACGCCGCTTAAACGGCTTGAGCAATGATGTGATTCAAGTTGGGCAACGTTTAAGGATTCCCGCTTCATGAGCCAGAATCTTGATGTTTTAAACCACAGTATTCATGTTTTATCGCCTCGCTTGGCGAACCAGATCGCCGCAGGTGAAGTGGTCGAGCGTCCGGCATCCGTGCTCAAGGAACTGGTCGAAAACAGCCTGGATGCTGGCGCCACCCAAATTGATATTGAACTGGATCAAGCCGGCATTAAGCGTCTGCAAGTCAGGGATAATGGACGGGGGATCTCTGAAGCGGATTTACCTCTGGCTCTCGCTCGTCACGCCACCAGCAAGATCACCACGCTGGATGATCTGGAGGGTGTCGCCAGTCTGGGGTTTCGTGGTGAGGCCCTGGCCTCGATCAGCTCCGTCTCGCGTCTTGAACTCACCTCGGCCACTGCCAGTAAGGCGCAGGGCTGGCGTGTAGTGGCCGAGGGGCGTGAGATGCAGGCGCGGGTTTCACCTGCCCCTCACCCGCAAGGCACAACGCTGGTGGTGCGTGATTTATTCTTCAATACGCCAGCAAGACGCAAGTTTCTGCGCACTGAAAGAACAGAACTCAATCATCTAGAAGAAACCTTTCGCCGTTTGGCCTTATCGCGCCATGATGTGGGTTTTACACTCCAGCATCAGGATAAGTATTTATATCGCCTGCCTGCTCTGGCGGCATCGGAGGGCTTGGATGCGCCGCCGCTCGCGGCCCGTTTGGGGCAACTCTTGGGGCGTGAGTTTTTAAGCCAATCCTTGCAGCTGGATCAGCAGGCCAGCGGGATACGCCTCTGGGGCTGGGTTGGCCTGCCAGTCTATGCGCGTGCTCAGGCAGATCGTCAGTATTTCTTTGTGAATGGTCGTGCGGTACGCGATAAGCTGGTGGCACATGCGGTGCGTCAGGCGTATAAAGATGTGCTCTATTCTGGTCGTCATCCGGTGTTTGTGCTTTATCTCGAACTCGACCCGCGTGTGGTGGATGTGAACGTGCATCCCACCAAACATGAAGTGCGTTTTCGCGATGGGCGCTGGGTGCATGATTTTATCTTTTCCAGCTTGCATAAGCGCTTGTCGGGTGCCTTGATCGGACAGGAGTCCTTGTCGGTTGAGCCATCGAGCCAGCAGGCAGCTGATAGCTTGTTGCACAGCAGTAGCTCACCTGCTGCGGCTGCACCGTCGCCTTGGCCGACATTGAGTGAACAGTCAGCGCTCAGCCTGCAGGTGCGAGAAAGTGCGCCGGTACAGCGTCCATCGCCTACAGCTGATGGCAGCACCTTGGCTTTTTATGCGGCTCTGGCTGAGCCTGCAACCGCTGGGGTGCCAGAAACCGCGCCGTCTACGACTCAGCAGCCTGCGGCCAACACCCTGCCGCCTTTGGGTTATGCGCTGGCCCAATTACATGGCATTTATATCCTGGCGCAGAATCAGCAGGGGCTGGTGGTGGTGGATATGCATGCCGCGCATGAGCGTATGACCTACGAGCGCCTGAAACAAGGTTGGCTAGAGCGGCCCTTGGTGGCTCAGCCTTTACTCGTGCCGCAAAGTCTTTCGGTGACTGAAGAGCTGGTGCAGGTGGCGCAAGAGCAGCAGGCAATTTTGGCTGATCTGGGTGTGGAGCTGGCGGTGCTGGGCCCGGATACGCTCGCGGTGCGCTGCCTTCCTGCTCTACTGAGGCAAGAGCGAGGTTTTGAGCCTCTGGTGATTGCCCTGCTGGAGGAGCTGGCGCGCTTTGGCACCAGTCATCAGCTGGAGGCGGCTATCAATGAAGTGCTGGCAACATTGGCTTGTCACACCTCAGTGCGTGCAGGCCATCAGCTGAGCCTGGCCGAGATGAACGCGCTCCTTCGCCAAATGGAAAGCACTGAACGCAGTGATCAATGTAACCATGGTCGCCCAACCTGGTATCAATTGAGCATGAAAGATTTGGATCAACTTTTTCTAAGAGGGCGCTAATGCCAGCTTTTCCCCCCGCTATTTTTCTGATGGGTCCCACGGCTTCCGGAAAAACAGACCTGGCCGTGCGCCTTGTTCAAACCTTGCCATGTGACATTATTAGCGTGGATTCAGCGCTGGTCTATCGTCAGATGGATATCGGCACGGCCAAGCCAGATGCGGCGACGCTGGCCATCGCCCCGCATCGTTTGCTGGATATTCGCGATCCGGCTGAAAGCTACTCAGCGGGTGATTTTCGCCGCGATGCCTTGGCTGAGATGGCGGCGATCACCGCTGCTGGGCGTGTGCCTTTGCTGGTAGGCGGGACGGCCTTGTATTTTCAGCGCCTGCTGGCAGGCGAGGCAGATCTACCTGCTGCCGATCCTGAAATACGGGCTGCATTAGAGGCCGAGCTGGCAGAGCAAGGCTGCGTGGCCTTGCATGCGCGTTTACAGCAGCTCGATCCTGAATCTGCGGCAAAAATTTCCTGCCATGATCCACAGCGCACTGTCCGTGCTTTGGAGTTGTGGCAGCTCACAGGCAAAACCCGTAGCCAGCTATGGCAGGAGCAGCAGAGCGAGCCCTTCCCTTGGCAGGTGTTGCAACTGGGTTTGGCTCCCGCCGATCGCGCTTTTCTTCATCAGCGTATCGGTCAAAGATGGGACATGATGATGGAACAGGGGCTGATTCAAGAGGTCGAAGCCTTGCGACGTCGGGATGATTTGCATTTAGGTCTACCCTCGATGCGTGCAGTCGGGTATCGTCAGGTCTGGCAGTATCTTGATGGCGATTTCAGCCTGGCTGAGTTGCATGAAAAAGCCAAGGCCGCTACCCGTCAATTAGCCAAGCGTCAGCTGACTTGGATGCGCTCTTGGTCCGGCTTGGTCTGGCAAGAGAGTCAGCAGCCACAGTTGCTTGATCAGGTACAAAAGCAGGTCGCGGAGTTTATCGGCAAAGCAGGACAGACAGCGCTATAATGAGCCTGTTTGGGTTGAGCAAGACTAAAAAATCAAAAAAACTCTAAATTATTGAAGGGAGAAAAGAATGTCTAAAGGGCAAACACTACAAGATCCTTATCTGAATTTACTGCGTAAAGAGCGCGTACCTGTATCGATCTTTCTGGTCAACGGCATCAAGTTGCAAGGTCAGATTGAATCCTTTGATCAGTTTGTGATTTTGCTGCGTAATACCGTCAGCCAGATGGTTTACAAGCATGCTATCTCAACAGTGGTCCCATCGCGGAATGTCCGTCTGCCTGCTCAGGATGAAGAAGAGAGCTAGGCCGGCGTATCACGAGGAGTTGCTATTTGTTTTTTGAACGCGAAAAGGGCGGCGAACGTGCCGTCCTTGTCCATATCGAATTGCCAGACGATAAAGACAAAGAAGATACCCAGGAATTTCTTGAGCTAGCACGCTCGGCTGGCGCAGAAACCATGGCCTTAATAGAAGGCAAGCGCTCACTGCCCTCGCCACGCTATTTTGTTGGTGAAGGCAAGCTGGATGAGATCCGTCAGGCGATTAAAGAGCATGATGCTGATCTTGTGCTGTTCAACCATAGTTTGAAGCCCTCTCAGGAACGCAACCTCGAAGCTGAGCTGCAATGCCGCGTGCTGGATCGTACCGGCTTGATTCTCGATATTTTTGCTCAGCGCGCGCGCACCTATGAAGGCAAGTTGCAGGTGGAGTTGGCGCAGCTGGAGTTTATGAGCACGCGTTTGATCCGTGGCTGGACACACCTTGAACGCCAAAAAGGCGGTATTGGCCTTCGCGGGCCAGGGGAAACCCAGCTTGAGACAGACCGGCGCTTATTACGCCTTCGCATCAGTGCGATTCATCGCCGTCTCAAAAAAGTGCGCGTTCAGCGTGAAAACAGCCGTCGCGCGCGCGTGCAAGCCGAGATTCCGGCCGTGTCGCTGGTTGGCTATACCAATGCGGGTAAATCCACACTGTTTAATAGCCTCACTGCCGCGAAGGTCTATGCTGCTGATCAGTTGTTTGCAACACTCGATCCCACCTTGCGACGTCTTGATTTGCCAGATGTGGGGCCGATTATTTTGGCCGATACTGTCGGCTTTATTCGCCATCTGCCGCACAAGCTGGTCGAGGCGTTTCAAGCCACTTTACAGGAAGCGGCAGCTGCAACCCTCTTGTTGCATGTCGTGGATGCGGCGAGTCAGGAACGAGAAGACAATCAACATCAGGTCGAAGAAGTACTGCGTGAGATCGAAGCCCACGAAGTCCCTGTCTTGTTGGTTTTCAATAAGTTGGACTTATTAGAACAAGCGCCACGCATCGATCGCGACGCCAGCGGCCAGCCTGTCGCTGTTTGGTTGTCTGCCGTGACCGGCGCAGGTTTGGATCTGCTCCTCGAGGCCATTCGCGAGCGCCTCGTGCCTCCTTTGTTTAGTGCTGAGCTGCGTGTTAAGCCTGAGCAAGGGCGGCTGCGCGCAGCACTCTTTGCCTTGGGTGCAGTCCAAAATGAGGTGCATGATGAACAAGGCGATAGCCTGCTCAGTGTGCGCTGCTCACTGAAGGACTGGCGTCAACTGCTCACTGCACAACAGTTAGATGAGGCCGACTTATTAGCGAACAACCAGCCAGCAATGACAAAACCATGACCTGATACACTTTTTCAGGTAGCATGGCGTCAATTTTGCGGTAGCAGTTTTGGGTCAAAATAACTTTCCATTTCTCTTAGCGGGAGCAAATCTATGGCGTGGAATGAGCCGGGTGGTCATGGCAATCAACACGATCCTTGGGGAAGCGGTGGGCGCAAGCCAGATCGTAACTCTGGACAGCAAAAAGGCCCGAATCAAGGCCCACCAGATCTCGATGAAGCTTTAAAGAAGTTTCAGGATAAGCTGGGTGGTGTGTTTGGCGGGGGTGGTCAAGGTGGCTCAGGCCAGAAGAAGCCTTCACGCTTTGGCGGTTTTGGCTTAACCCTGCTGGCGGGCGTCCTCGTGCTGGCCATCTGGGTTGCCAGCGGCTTCTATCTGGTGGATGAAGCCGAGCGTGGCGTTGTCATGCGTTTGGGTAAATACCATGAAACGGTCAATCCGGGTTTGCGTTGGAATCCGCCGCTGATTGATTCAGTCACCAAGGTCAACGTGACGCGTATTCGCTCGCAGAGCCAGCGTGCCACCATGCTGACGCGCGATGAAAACCTGGTGCAGGTTGCGGTATCGATCCAGTATTTGGTGGAAAACCCCAAGGACTTTATCATCAACGTCCGTGATCCAGAACGCAGCCTGGAGTTTGCACTGGATTCGTCTTTGCGTCATGAAGTGGGTACCACCAACTTGACGGCCATTCTGACCGAAGGCCGTGAGGTCCTAGCGACAGGCTTATTCGATCGTCTGCAACGCTATTTGAATAACGAAAATCTTGGTCTGGGTATTCGCCTGCAAACAGTCAACATTGAAGGCACCTCAGCACCTGATGAAGTGCAGTCAGCTTTTGATGACGTGATTCGCGCGCGTGAAGATCGTGAGCGCAGCATCAACCAAGCTAATGCCTATGCGCAGAGTATTCTGCCTGAGGCACAAGGTCGTGCAGAGCGGATTCGCCAAGAAGCGGAAGCCTACCTGGAAGCGGTCGTAGCACGCGCAGAAGGTGAAAGCAGCCGCTTTGTGGCCCTGCTGAACGAGTACAGCCAAGCTCCTGAAATCACTCGCGAGCGTCTCTATATCGAAGCGATTCAGGCAGTTTTGTCGAACTCTAGCAAGGTACTGCTTGATACAGATGAGGGCAGCAACAATATGCTCTATCTGCCTCTGGATCGCCTTGGTCAGGGCTCTTCTGCGCCTCGTTCTGCGGCTTCGTCCAGCAATAGCTTGCAGGATCAGGATTTAGAGTTGCTGACTGATCGGGTTCTGGAAAGAGCGCGTGAGCGCCAATCGACCGGCAATACAACTCGTAGGGAGGGCCGCTAAATGCATGCTCGTTCAATGGTAGCCTTAACTATCCTAGCTGGTCTGGCCTTGTTAGCCAGTAGCAGCTTGTATGTGGTAAAAGAAACCCAGACAGGGATTCGCCTCCAATTTGGTAAAATTGTTGAAACAGATATCGGTGCAGGTCTGCACATGAAAATCCCTGTTTACAACACAGTGCGTCTTTTCGATACACGCGTTCAGACACTGGATACACGTCCTTCACGTTACCTGACTGGGGACCGTAAAGGGGTGATTGTTGACTCCTTCGTCAAGTGGCGTATTGTAGATGTAACGCGCTTTTACCAAGCGACTTCAGGTGATCAGCAGGTCGCTGCCAGTCTGATTGCTCCTCGGGTCGATCAGGCTCTGCGGAATGAGTTTGGTCGTCGTTCACTGCAAGAAATTGTCAGCGAGCAGCGTGATGAGCTGATGGCAGGCCCGATGGTAACGCTGAACCGTGCGCTTGCTGAAGAAATGGGTATTGCCGTGATCGATATGCGCGTCAAGCGAATCGAGCTGCCAACAGAAGTCACCGCCTCGGTCTATGAGCGGATGCGTTCTGAGCGTCAGCGTGAAGCGCGTGAGTATCGTGCTCAAGGTCAGGAAGAGGGTGAGCGTATTCGCGCCCGTGCTGACCGTGCGCGTGAGGTGCTGTTAGCTGAAGCTCAGCGTGATTCTGAAATCATGCGCGGTGAGGGTGATGCGATTGCCACGCGGACTTACGCAGCGGCCTTTGGCCAAGACCCTGAGTTCTTCAGCTTCCTGCGCAGCACTCAGGCTTATCAAGCGGCCTTTAATAGCCCAGATGATCTGATCGTGGTGAGCCCAAGAAGCGAATTCTTCCGCTTTTTGGATAATTCATCAGGCCGTCAGTAGTTAGGCTAAAAAGAGGTCCATGCCTCTGACCGGGAGTTCATCTCCCGGTTTTTTATGTTTTCTAAGACCAGGAGAAGAGGATGAGCCTAGCTGATTCTTGGCTTTTACCTGATGGGATGGGCGAAGTCTTGCCGCCTCAGGCCCGTCAAATCGAAAATCTACGGCGTCAGCTATTAGATGTGTTTCACAGCTGGGGTTATGATCTGGTTTTGCCTCCCAAGGTTGAGTTTTTGGAGTCCCTGCTCACTGGCGCAGGGCATGATCTTGATTTGCAAACCTTTAAAGTGATGGATCAACTCACTGGCCGGATGATGGGCGTCAGTGCCGACGTGACGCCACAAGTCGCGCGGATGGATGCCCACTCTATGCGCCAGCAGGGTGTGACGCGTTTTTGCTATTCCAGTGAGGTGCTGCGCACGCATGCAGATAACCTGCTGGGTTCGCGCTCACCGATTCAAATTGGTGCTGAAATGTTCGGCCATGCTGGATTGCAAAGTGATCTTGAGATTCTGTCCTTGATGACCGACAGTCTGCTATTGGCCGGTGCCGAGCAGCTTTGTCTGGATCTTGGGCATGTTGGTATTTATCGCGCGTTGCTGAGCGCCGCCTCGTTGCCGAGCGAGACCCAGGCTGAGTTGTTTGATCTCCTCCAGCATAAGCGTCTGGATGAGCTGCCTGCGCTGCTTGCGCCTTGGCAGGATCAGCCTGCGGTGGCTTGGCTGCAGGGCTTATCGCAGCTGAATGGTGGCCCCGAGGTGCTGGCGCGCGCGCGTCAGGTACTCAGTGGTGCGCCTGAGTCGGTCATCACTGCCATCGATGAGTTAGAGGCTCTGGTGCAGGCTTTGAGCGCAGCCTATCCACAGGTGCAGCTCTATCTGGATCTATCCGAACTGCGCGGCTTTCATTATCATACAGGGTTGGTTTTTGCGGCCTATGTCCCGCAACTGGGGCAGGCGCTGGCCAAGGGTGGACGCTATGATGATATCGGCCGTGCTTTTGGTCGTGCGCGTCCAGCCACAGGTTTTTCGACGGATTTGAAGATTCTGGCCAGCTTGCAGGCCGAATGTCATCTGGCCACACCGATTTATGCACCCGCCAGCATTCTCACGGATGCAGCAGGTCGGGCACAGGTCAGCCAATTGCGTCGTCAGGGTGAGCGCGTCATTTTAACCCTGCCAGATGAAGCTGAGCACGGAGCACGTCGTCTGGTTTGGCAGGAAGGTCAATGGATGCTTCAAACTTTTGAGTCTGAAGTTCAGGCTTGAGTTTTCAATTAATCGTCAGCTGCAGAGATAAGATCATGGGCAATAATGTTGTGGTATTGGGCACCCAGTGGGGTGATGAAGGCAAGGGCAAGGTCGTTGACCTGTTAACTGAGAATGCGCAGGCCGTCGTGCGCTTTCAAGGTGGGCACAATGCAGGTCATACCCTGGTGGTGAAGGGGGAGAAAACCGCCCTGCATTTGATTCCATCCGGTATCTTGCGTGATCGTGTGACTTGCGTGATAGGCAACGGTGTTGTGCTGGCTCCCGATGCCTTGATCAAAGAAATTCTGATGCTAGAAGAGCGTGGCGTGCCCGTGCGTGAGCGCCTCAAGCTCTCTGCAGCCTGCCCTTTGATTCTTGAATACCATGTGCGTTTGGATTTAGCGCGTGAAAAAGCCCGTGGCGAAGCCAAGATCGGCACCACAGGTCGTGGTATCGGCCCAGCTTATGAAGACAAGGTCGCGCGTCGTGGCTTGCGTGTTGGTGATCTGATGCATCGTGAGCGTTTTGCAGCCAAGCTGGGCGAAGTGCTTGATTATCATAACTTTGTGCTGAAAAACTACTTCAAAGAAGAAGCGGTGGATTTCCAGCAGGTGCTCGATCAGTGCATGGAATATGCAGAAATTCTGCGTCCAATGGTGACGGATACGACGGCTTATTTGCATCAGCTGCGCCGTGAAGATGCCAACATCATGTTTGAAGGCGCGCAGGGTTCACTGCTGGATATCGACCATGGTACCTATCCCTTTGTGACCAGCTCGAACACCACCGCAGGTGGAACGGCCACTGGCTCAGGCTTTGGCCCTATGTATCTGGATTATGTTCTTGGTATCACCAAGGCCTATACCACGCGTGTGGGTTCTGGCCCAATGCCGACTGAGCTGTTTGATGCAGATGGTGAGCACTTGGCGGCAAAAGGTCACGAGTTTGGCACCACGACTGGCCGTGCACGCCGTTGTGGTTGGTTTGATGCGGTGGCGCTGCGCTATGCGGTTCAGATTAACTCGGTGACTGGCATCTGCCTGACCAAGCTTGATGTACTGGATGGTCTGGATACGCTGAAGGTGTGTGTGGGCTATAAAGACAAAAATGGCCAGCTGCTGGATACCCCGGTTGATGCAGAAGGCTTTGCTGCTGTTGAGCCGGTTTACGAAGAGCTGCCCGGCTGGCAGGGCTCCACTGTTGGTGCCAAACAACTCAGTGAGTTGCCTGTTGAAGCGCAAAACTATATCCAGTTCCTGCAAGCACAAATCGGTGTGCCGATTGATATCATCTCGACGGGCCCAGATCGCGAAGAGACGATTATTCTACGCCATCCATTTGAGCAGTAAACTCTGCTCTTCAAGGCTCTTGTTGGGGCTTTGAGTGTACAAAACACCTAGGGTTCGCCCTGGGTGTTTTTTTATGCAGCGCGCTTGGCCGCGCTTCGGTGTTAACGAGGTCGATCCAGATGTCAGCTTCACAAGATCGCTATTTTAATCAAGGTATGGCCGCCCGCTTTGCACGCAATATCTACGCGAGTCAGAAGGGGCGAGTCCGCCTCAAGATGCTACGCCGCTTGATGCGTGCCGAGCTTCCCTTGGATCGTCCTCTGAGAGTCTTGGATGTCGGTGGTGGCCTAGGGCAGATTGCCTGCTGGCTGGCTGCTCAGGGTCATCAGGTCACGCTGGCTGAGCCGGCTCAGGAAATGCTGGATTATGCACAGCGACGCTTAACGCGCTATCCGATTCGGGTGTTGCCGCTGGCACTGCAAGATCTCCAAGGTGTTCTCGAAGAGGAGGCCCCCTTTGATCTGGTTGTCTGTCATGCGGTTTTAGAGTGGCTACAGGATCCTGCTCAGGCAGTTGAGCGACTCAAAAGCTGGGTGGCCCCAGGGGGATATCTGTCATTAATGTATTTTAATGCTGAGGCGCTGTTTCTCGCGAATGTGCTGCGTGGTAATTGGCAGCGGGCATTAGAGAAGGATTTGCGTGGTCAGGGCAAGGGCAAGCGCCTGACACCGATTTCACCCTTGCCACCGACGGCCTATCAAGCCTGGTTGGCCGATTGGCAGTGTGCGCCGCCTGCTGGCATCCGTGTTTTTAGTGACTACCTGCGCTTAAAACTTCCGCCTGAGGCAACGCAGGAGCGCTTACTGGCACTGGAGGCAGGCTACTGTCAGCAGGAGCCTTGGTGGCGCTTAGGGCGTTATATTTTGATTCAGGCGCAAAAACCGGCTGCGCGGGGCTAGCCGTGCGCTGCCAACCACCTTTTGATCGGACCAAAGCTACGTCGATGGGCATCCAAGAGACCATGCTGTTCAATGGCGGCCAGATGCAAGGCCGTGGGATAGCCCTTATGGCGATCGAGGCCATACTCTGGATGCTGTTGATGCAGAGCCAGCATCTGCTGATCTCGATGCACCTTGGCCAAAATAGAGGCCGCTGAGATGGCCGCATTGCGCGCATCTCCCTGAACAACCGCCAAGCCGGGTTGATGCAGTTGTGGGGGCAGACGGTTACCATCGACAAGCACCCACTCAGCGGCTGGATCAAGCTGATCTATCGCTCTTTGCATGGCCAGCAGGCTGGCATGGAGAATATTCAGCGTGTCTATTTCTGCAACACTCGCCTCACCTAGGGCCCAAGCCAGACTCTGCTCACGAATCTGCTCGGCCAGCCTTTCACGTTTCTTTTCGCTGAGTTTTTTGGAGTCCATCAGGCCATCAATCGGCTTCTCAGGGTTGAGGATGACGGCAGCAGCGACGACCGAGCCAATCAGCGGGCCGCGACCAACTTCATCGACACCCGCCAGCCAGCGGCCTGAATAGGGGATGTCCTGCGCGGTTAAGGCAGGGAGTTGTATTTTCTTAGTCGACATGGATTATTCCGTGCTGGACACTGAGGGCAGCAGTGGCTTGATGGCTTGAACAGCCGTTTCACTGGCCTGACATTGAAGCTGCTGATGCAGCGCATAAAAGGCTTGTGTCTGCGTCAGTGCCACCTCAGGGTTGAGGATCAGTGTTTCGATATCTTCAACCAGTAGTTCAAGCTGCGCCTGATCTTGCAAGCGTTCAGGCACCAGTGTTTTTTGCGCGAGCAGATTAGGCAGACTCACCCAAGGCGTTTTGAGCAGCTTCTTACCCAGCCACCAGGTCAAGGGAGCAACCTTATAGCTGACCACCATCGGTGTTTTGCAGAACATGGCTTCAAGCGCCACGGTGCCAGAAGCCAGTAAACAGGCATCGGCCGCTTGCAGCGCAAGATCAGCCTGGCCTTGTAACAGCCTTAGCCCCTCAACAGGCCATTGGGCTAAATGCGCCTCGAGCTCTTGATGGCGCTGAGGGGAGGCCGCCGGTAGTACAAACTGCCAGCTTGGGTGTCGCCGGTGCAAGCGTTGCGCTACCTGTAAAAAGAGGGGAGCAAGCCGGGCCACTTCACCTGCCCGTGAGCCAGGCAGAAGGCTGATCAAAGGTGCTGAGTTGGTGATTTGGAGAGCGGCGCGTGCGGCATTCTTATCGGGTTGGAGCGGAAAGTGATCTGCCGTAGGGTGTCCCACAAAACAGACAGGCATTTGATGTTGTTGATAAAAAGCCGCCTCAAAGGGCAGCAGCGTCAGCATTAAATCGCAGCTTTTTTTGATGCCCTTGATTCGTCCCTGACGCCAAGCCCAGACCGAGGGGCTGACATAGTGGACGGTTTTGATGCCCTGACGACGCAGTTTTTTCTCCAGTCCGAGATTAAAATCAGGCGCATCGATGCCTATCATCAGGTCTGCACGCCAATCCAAGGCCGCTTGATAGAGATGCTTTCTGACTTTCAGCAGCTTAGGCAGGTGCTTGAGCACTTCAACCAGCCCCATCACGGAAAGGGTTTCAAGCGGATAAAGACTTTTTAAACCTGCCGCCTGCATCTTCTCACCGCCGAGGCCGAGAAATTCGGCCTCAGGGTAATGTTGCTTCAGCCTACGCAGCAAATCTGCGCCGAGAATATCGCCAGAGAGTTCGCCTGCAACGACAAAAATCTTCACCGGGTGATGCCACGCTGAGAGTTTTTGATCGAATCGATAAACAGCTGTACTTCGGGTAAACGCGGTGCGGCCTCAAGCTGATCCAAGGCTTCTTGCAAAGGCAGGCCCTGGCGGAAGATCAGCTTATAAGCTGAACGCAGGGCTTGCATGGCCTCTTTTGAGACGCCACGGCGCTTCATGCCTTCATAGTTCAGACCGTGGGTTTCGGCTGGATGACCACTGACCAGTGCATAGGCAGGGATATCCTTCAGAATGATGGAGCCACCGCCACACATGGCATAGGCACCAACACGACTAAACTGATGGACCGCAGACAAGCCGCCGAGGATCGCACCATCACCAACGCTGACATGCCCAGCCAAGGTGGCCTGGTTAGCCAGAATACAATCATTGCCAACCACACAGTCATGCGCGACATGGGCATAGGCCATAAACAGATTGCGGCTGCCAATGCGAGTCAAGCCCTGGTCTTGAACCGTCCCACGGTGCACGGTGACGCCCTCACGGAAGACGTTATCATCACCGACTTCCAGGCGTGTTGCTTCACCCTTGTACTTCTTGTCCTGGCACTCTTCACCAATGCTGGCAAACTGAAAAATGCGATTACGTTCACCGATGACGCTGGGTCCCTGAATCACCACATGAGGCCCAATACGAGTGCCAGCACCGATGCTGACATCGGCGCCAATGATCGAGAAGGCACCCACCTCAACGTCTTCAGCCAGCTTGGCGCTGGCATCGATCAAGGCTGTTGGATGAATCAAGCTCACACCTTTTTCTCCGCACAGGTGATTTCTGTTTCACAAACCAGCTCACCATCGACATGCGAGCGGCAGGCAAAAACCCAGATACCACGTTTTTCGCGCAAGACTTTGGCTTCTAAAGTCAGACGATCTCCTGGCACCACAGGGCGTTTAAAGCGTGTTTTTTCGCTGCCAACAAAGTAGTAAAGATGGCCATCTTTAGGCAGTTTATTGACAGTACGAAAACCAAGAATACCGGCTGCTTGCGCCATTGCTTCAATGATCAGCACACCAGGGAAGATGGGGTGATCAGGGAAGTGGCCAAGAAAGTAAGGCTCATTCACCGTGATATTTTTATAGGCCACGATGGATTGACCGAGCTCCATTTCGGTGACGCGATCCACCAACAAGAAAGGATAGCGGTGGGGAAGGTAGTTCTTGATTTCGTTGATATCCATAACCATGGATCTTCTGCCTCTGTGTATGGGCCCAGTGGGCTGGGCTATTTTTTAGTTGCTTTTTGATGGCACCGCTTCAGTCCTGAATGCGGTGCTGGTGCAAGAGCCTGAGTCAGCTCACCCTGCAAAGTGATTAGTTACTTAGATGCATTCTGCCCTTGCTGACACTTCTTCTCTAAATCGCGCACCTTGTGGTGCAAGTCATCCAGTTGACGAAAACGTACCGCACTTTTACGCCACTGCTGGCTCGGCAGCAGGCCCGTTCCTGATGAGTAGGTGCCAGGTTCAGTAATGGAGCCAGTGACCATGCCCATGCCTGTAATCTGCACATGATCACAAATGCTGATATGACCAGCATAACCAGAGCTGCCACCCAGTAAGCAGTGCGCCCCGATCTTGGTGGAGCCAGAAATGCCGACAAAGGCCGCCATCGCCGTGCCCTGACCAACCTGCACATTATGGCCAATCATCACATGGTTATCGATTTTGACCTGATCACCGATGATGGTGTCACCCAGCGCACCTCGGTCGATAGTCGAGTTGGCCCCCACTTCGACCTCGTCCCCGAGCAGCGTACGACCTAGCTGAGCGATTTTCTCCCAACCACCCTGGCCGTCAGGAGCAAAACCAAAGCCATCAGCACCGATGACGACACCTGAGTGAAGAATACAGTTTTTGCCCAGCTGGGAACGGCGATAAAGTGTCACTCTGGGGTAAATTTTTGTGCCTGCACCGATGACACAATCACGATCAATAAAGCTTTGCGCACCAATCAGGCAGCCTTCTTCGATCACGCAACCAGCCTCAATGACAGCATGAGGGCCTACGCTGACGCTGGGATGGAGCTGCGCTGTTGGATGAATCACTGCACTGGGGTGGCGCTCTGCCTGAGCCGGAGCGGGATCATCAAAAAGATGGGTCAGGCGCGCAAAGGCCAGATAGGGATTGGGCACGATCAGTGCATTCCCCTGAACCTGATCGGCCTGTTTGGGGTGCACCAGTACGGCTCCTGCTGCGGTGGTCTTGAGCAGCGGCGCATACTTGGGGTTACTTAAAAAGCTGAGCTGTTGTGCCGTGGCCTCAGCCAGACCTGCCAAGCCGGTGATGGTCTGTTCGGCATTGCCACGCAGTTCTGCGTTCAGCTGTTGTGCAATCTGCGCCAGTGTCAAGGACATACTCATCTCTCTTCTTTCTGCTGGGTGCGACTATTGCGCTGCGTTGAGCTTTTCAGCGACAGCGGGTGTGAGATCATACTGAGGACGAACAAAGGCCACAGCCTGGCGATCGAGCAGCAGATCGATCTGGTGTTCCTCGATCAGTTCATTGACGGCCTGCTCCAGTGCAGGGCGATGGCGCTCTACGATTTCTTGCTGCATTTCCTGCTGCTGACGTTGCAAGCGACTCATCAGGAATTGGAACTCCTGGGCTTTCTGCTCAATCTCTTGGTTCAGGCGGCGGCGTTCATCACTGCTCATAATATCACCATCACGCTGCATCCGTTCCTGCAGTGCATTGGCTTCTTCACGGAGTTGGCGCGCTCGGCTTTGATCGTTGCTGAGGCGTTCTTCGGCGGCTTGCAAATCAGCACGTGCTTGCTGGCTGCTCATCAAGGCTTGCTGCCAATCGAGTACAGCGATGCGCTGAGCACGAGCAGGCTGGTCTGCTGCAGCGGTTAAGGAAAAAACAAGACTGGTCGCTAAAATCAATAAAAGTGAACAACGTTTCATGGTCTACTCCTTCAATCAAAAAAAAGATGACATCCAACAGACAGATGTCCGTTAGGCCGCTGAGCGCGCGGCAGCGGCATCATCCGTTAAAAGGTTTGTCCTAAAGAGAACTGGAACACCTCAGTGCGGTCATTGGCATCATCATTCAGGGGGCGAGCCAAGCTGAATGTCAGGGGGCCAATGGCGGTAATCCAGGTCAAACTCACACCGGCAGAATAGCGAACTTCATCCCATAAAATGCCGTCTTCACAGCCTTGCTCGATGCTGGCCTGGTAGCACTGATCGGTAAAGACACCACCTGCATCAATAAAGAGGCTGGTCTGCAATGCGCGTTGATCTTCAATAAAGGGCAAGGGGAAGATCAGTTCAGCCGAGCCTTCGAGCAGAATATTGCCCCCAAAGGCCGCATTGGTGGTGTTGTCTGGGCGATAGCCCAAACTATTGGAGCGGTAGCCACGTACAGAGCCGAGACCACCTGCATAATAGTGTTCGTAGAAGGGCAGGCGTGTATAGTCACTACCTAGTCCACGGCCATAGCCTAGATCGGTACGCAGCTTCAAAGACCAGCCTGAGCCGAAGGGGAAGAAGCGCTGCCCACGATAATCGAGCTTATAGAACTGGTAGTCAGAACCTGGGGTAGCGACTTCTAGACTGACGCGCTGGAAGCTGCCTGCGGTGGGCAAGACGCCACGGTTCAGGCGGTTTTGTGTCCAGCGGCCGGTGAGCTTGTAGTTGAAGAAGCTCAAGCCATATTCATCAGTAAACTCTTGGATTTCAGGGGTGGTTGGACGACCGAGATAGACATCGGTTTGATCAAAGCCCAACGACAGGCTCACGCGGCTATCACGCGATATAGGATAGCCATAGGTGACATTGGCGCCATAGGCATCAGTCGCAAAGCGGGTTACATCCATCTCGCCAAAATCTGTTTCGCGATAGAAGAGGTTAAAGCCACGCGAGACGCCATCAATGGTGTAGTAAGGATTGAGATAAGAGAAGTTATAGCTGGTTCTGAAGTCGCTCTTGTTGGCCGACATGCTGACTGTATTGCCCGTCCCAAGGAAGTTACGCTGTGAGATGGACGCGCCATAAACGATACCGCTGTTCTGCGAATAGCCGATGCTGGCCTGAATCGAACCAGAAGGCTGTTCTTCTACACTGTAGGTAATATCGAGCAGATCCTCGCTACCCGGGACAGGACGTAAATCGACACTGACCTGACTAAAGAAGCCAAGGCGCTCTAAGCGCGCGCGTGAGGCATCGATCAGATCGCTATTGGCTGAGGCCCCTTCCATTTGCAGCATTTCACGGCGCAGGACCTCATCTTGAGTCGAGGTATTGCCACGGAAGTGAATACGGCGCACATACATTCTGCGCCCTGGTTGTACCTGATAAACCAGCTTCACCTCGAGCTGTTCATCATCAATAATCGGCTGGGCGTTGATATCCGCAAAGGTATAGCCTTCGCCGCTGAGGCGACTGCGCAAGGCATCGGTTGAGCCTGTCATCGCGCTACGCGAGAAGGGCTGACCCACTTGGGTACGAATCAACGGACGCAGCTGCTCTTCTTCAAGAATCAGATTGCCTGCCAATTCAACTTCGCTGATGGTGTAGCGCTCACCTTCATGGACATTGACGGTAATATAAATATGTTGCTTGTCTGGGCTGATGCTGACCTGGGTGGATTCGATATTAAAACGCAAATAGCCGCGATCCAAATACCAGGAGCGTAGACGTTCGAGATCTCCATTCAGCTTCTCGCGTGAATACTGATCAGCAGAGGACATGAGGGTCCAGCCGCGATCTTCTTTCAGCTCCATGCGGGCCAGCAGGGTGGCATCATCAAAGGCCTGATTGCCCACAATATTGATCCGTTGAATGGTGGCGACGCTGCCTTCGTTGATCTCTAGATGCACGCGTACTTGATTGCGCGGTAGTTCTTCAACACGGCTGGTGATACTTGCGGTATAGCGGCCTTGGGCATGATACATGCGCTGCAGCTCAAGGTTGATCTGCTCCAGTGTGGAGCGCTGGAAAATCTGTCCTGTCTCCAAGCCAGCTTGGGTGAGACCCTGACGCAGATCATCGCTGGAGACCTTCTGATTGCCGGTGATTTCGAGGCTCTGGAGTGTGGGGCGCTCACTGACTCGCAGAATCAACAAGCCATCTTGCTCGTAAAAGGCCAGATCATCAAACAGGCCGGTGGCATAGAGCTGCTTGGAAAGACGGGTGATATCAGCACGCGAGATGCGATCCACACCGATCAGATCCAACTCAGCAAAAACGCTACCAGGGGAAACACGCTGTAGACCTTCAAGGCGTAAGTCATTGATATGGAAGCTTTCGTCTGCCGCTGCGCTGGAGAGTCCAAACAAACAACAGAGTAGTAATGCAGCGATTTTTTTTGTTGAGGTCACAATACAGGATTCCACTCTTCAAATGTTGATGAGCCCTTGAAGGGCTGGCCACGCATAGCAAGAAAGTCGACAACAATAAATGATATCGCCCCTCGCCTACAAGTAGGGAAGGGGGTTCCTGCTGTGCCTGGGCTAGCCAAGGCGCAATAAATCAAAATAAAAGGCCATCAGCATTAGGCTGCCGAGTATCGCAAGACCAAAACGGGTGGCGACAGCCTGAGCCTGTTCTGATACTGGCTTGCCACGTACGGCCTCGATGGCATAAAAGAGCAGATGACCACCATCGAGCACCGGAATGGGCAGCAAGTTGAGGATCGCCAGGCTGATGCTGACATAGGCCAGAAAAGTAATAAAACTCTCCCAGCCAGATTTGACTGAATCATTGGCGACGCGTGCGATGGTGATCGGGCCAGAAAGATTGGTTGGACTGATCAGGCCGGAAATCATCTTGCCGATGGACACCAGAGTGAGCTGACTCATTTCACCTGTTTTCTGCACGGCTCGCCAGCTGGCTTCAAACGGGCCAAAGCGCTGCTCGCGCAGTCGCTCTTCTGGCCAGCTGGGCATCTCGACGCCGGCTCCGATAAAGCCAACCTGCTGCCCTGTTTCGAGTGTGCGTGCCGCTGGAATGATCCTTCTTTCCTGCTCGAAACCATCGCGTTCTAGCTTGAGTGTCAGGGCTGTTTCGGGATGACCTTGTAACCAGTCGACTAGCTCAGCCCAGCTGGAGATGGGCTGTTGATTGACCTGAAGGATGCGGTCACCAGGGCGTAATCCGGCTTGTGCCGCTGCCCCGCCAGACTGGATCGTGGCCAGAATGGGTTGGACCTCGGGTCGCCAAGGACGAATGCCAAGACTGGTAAAGGGATCAGGATCAGTTTGACCGGCCAGAAAACGATCCAGTTCGAGTGTGAGCTGACGCTGCTGGCCGAATTCGTCACGCACTTCAATCGCCAGATGGCGACTTTCTCCCATCCGGCTCAACAGGGCCAGGCCAACCGCCTGCCAACCGGGCGTGGCGCGACCATCAATACTGAGCAGTTCATCTCCCGCTTGTAAACCAGCGACGGCCGCAGGTGAATTCTCTTCTACCTGGCCAATAATGGGAGCCACAACCTGCGTGCCAATGACAAAAACCAACCAGTAGGCAAAAATAGCAAGCAGAAAATTAGCCAGGGGGCCAGCGGCGACAATCGCAAAGCGCTGTCCAACCGTTTTACGGTTAAAAGACTGCTCGGCCAGTTCAGGCGGCACATCGCCTTCACGTTCATCGAGCATTTTGACATAGCCGCCGAGAGGAATGGCAGCAAGCACGAACTCGGTGCCTTCCTTGTTATGCCAGCGCAGCAGCGGACGGCCAAAGCCGACAGAAAAGCGCAGCACCTTCACACCACAGCGGCGCGCAACCCAGTAGTGACCATACTCATGAAAGGTAATCAACACCCCAAGGGTGACAGCTAACGCGGCAAGTGTTTGTATAAATTCCATAGGCTTCGCTATTCAGTCACAAGGTTGTAGACAAATGCGGGATCAGCTGTTGAGCGCGTTGGCGCGCCTGACGATCCTCAGACAATAAAAAGTCCAGATCGTTTGCTGCCTGCACAGAAGAAGCGGCTAAAGTCCGTTCGACCAGCTCTGCGATGGCCAAAAAGGGGATCTGTCGCGCGAGAAAAGCCTCTACAGCCACTTCATTGGCGGCATTCAAAATGGCGGGTGCCGTTCCGCCCGCACTCATGGCCTGGCGCGCCAGATTGAGACAGGGAAAGGCCTGGTGATCAGGTGCCTGAAACTCAAGCTGGCTGAGCTGCATAAAATCCAGCGCCGCGACCCCTGAGTCGATCCGCTCTGGCCAGGCCAGGGCATGGGCAATCGGGGTGCGCATATCGGGTTGCCCCATCTGCGCCAGTACACTGCCATCGGTATAGCGCACCATTGAATGAATAATGCTTTGTGGATGCACCACCACATCGATCTGCTCTTGCGGCAGATCAAACAGCCAACAGGCTTCGATCAACTCCAGCCCCTTATTCATCAAGGTGGCAGAATCCACCGAAATCTTTTGGCCCATCGACCAGTTGGGGTGAGCGATGGCCTGCTCTGGCGTGACGGATTGAAGCTGCGCTCGCGACTTGCCACGGAAGGGGCCACCTGAGGCGGTCAGCAGCAGCTGAGTGATGCCCTGCTCGGCGAGTGGAGCCTGCTTCCAGTGGGTTGGGAGACACTGGAAGATCGCATTGTGTTCTGAATCTAGCGGCAAGAGTTGGGCACCTGAGCGGCCAGCGCGATCCATAAACAGCGCGCCCGACATGACCAGTGCTTCTTTGTTGGCCAAGAGGACCTGCTTGCCTTGCTCGACGGCGGCCAGCGTAGGCAGCAGCCCCGCTGCCCCAACAATGGCGGCGATCACGCAATCAACCTGCGCCTGTTGCGCCAGTGTCATCAAACCCGCTTCACCTGCCAGCACCTGAGTCGTGAGGCCCGCATGGCGAAGGCGTTGTTCAAAGGCCAAGGCAGCGGCATCGGGAACCACAGCGATCTCAGGGCGTGTTGCAAGGCAAATGTCAAATAGGCGATCCAGGCGCTGGTGTCCGCTCACACCGAAAATCTGATAGCGATCTGGATGACGCAGCAGGACATCCAGGCTGGATTCACCAATCGAGCCAGTTGCACCTAAGAGGGCGACGCGCTTCACTAGAGGCCCCCGTAGAGCAGCAGAAGAGCAAAAAGTGGTACGGCAGAAGTCAGGCTGTCAATCCGATCCATAAAGCCACCATGCCCCGGCAGCAGCTGGCTGGAATCCTTCATACCGGCTTCGCGTTTAATCAGGCTTTCCATCAGATCACCCAAGACCGAAGCTGCGGTGATGATCAGTGTGATGATCCACAGCTGGAGGATATCTGCCCAGCCATAGCTCAGATAGTAGCCAGCGCCTAGACTCAGCAGGCTGGTTCCTAACAGGCCGCCGTAAACGCCTTCCCAGGATTTACCAGGGCTGACAGCCGGAGCCAGTTTGCGGCGACCCAAGGCACGCCCTGCAAAATAAGCGCCGATATCGGCCATCCAAGTCAGCAACAGGACGTAGAGCAGCCAAAAGAAGCCATCCACGCGTAGAATTTGCAGGCCACACCAGGCTGGGACCAGTACCATCAAGCCTAAAAAGGCGCGGCGTGCGGGGCAGCGCCACCAGCTGACCCAGCGCGGATGAGTCATCACCAGAATCAAGGCCAGGGGCCACCAGATAGCCGCGACCCATAAAGCCTGATACTGCAGATGAGGCTGATGATAGGCGCTGGCCAGCAGTGCAAGAATGGCGGCAGGGTAGAGGATTTGACCTAATGCAGGTAGCTGCGAGAGGCGCGCCCATTCCCAAGCGGCGATGCCGATCACTACTGAGGTAAAGAGGGCAAAAGAGAGACCCTCTAGGTAAAAGAGTCCCCAGAGTGCAACAGGGGCCAGCAGCAGCGCAGTGAGCAGACGTTGCTTTAACATAGAGATTCCTTATTCAGGCTGGATTGGCTGAGCAGCAGGTTGGCGACCACCAAAGCGGCGTTCACGCTGGCCAAAGGCATGGAGGGTGTCATAAAAGGCCTGTTGGCGAAAATCTGGCCAGTGGAGTTCAGGAAACACAAATTCGGTATAGGCCATCTGCCACAGCAAAAAATTGCTGATACGCTGTTCACCGCTGGTGCGGATGCACAGATCAGGATCAGGGAATTCAGCGAGGGCGAGATGCTTGGCGAGGGTCGCCTCAGAAAGCTGTTCAGGCTCAAGTTGACCTTGTTGGCTAAGCTGGCAGAGTTTTTGTGTGGCTTGGAGTAGATCCCAGCGGCCGCCATAGTTGGCTGCAATAATCAGCGTGAGCTTACGATGCTGGGCCGTTTGGGCTTCGGCCTTCGCCATCAGCTCTTGCAGATCCGCACTAAAGGCGCTGCGATCGCCAACGATTTTGAGGCGGACTTGATATTTATGAAGACGCTTGGCTTCGCGCTTGAGCGCCCATTTAAAGAGCTCCATCAAGCCTGAGACTTCATCTTGTGGGCGCGACCAGTTCTCGCTTGAAAAGGCAAAGAGCGTGAGGTACTCAATACCCTGGCGCAAAGCCACTTCGATCACCGCGCGCACAGATTCGACGCCGGCCTTGTGTCCAGCCAAGCCAGGTAAATGACGTTGCTGAGCCCAGCGATTATTGCCATCCATGATAATGGCAACATGGCGAGGCAGGTTGGTTAATTGGGGTTCAGCCATGAGATTCGGCATCCTTAGCATGGTGCGCCCAAGGTGAAACCTCAAGCCGCTGAATCAGAATCCTGAGCAGGAAGGGGTGCTTAAGCACCCCTGCTGCACTAGATTTGCATCAAGTCTTCTTCTTTGCTGGCCAGAGTGCGATCGACTTCGCTGATATGCTGATCGGTCATCTTCTGGATCTCATCCTGCGCACGGCGCTCTTCGTCTTCGCTGATTTCTTTGTCTTTCAGCAAGGCCTTGAGCTGATTGTTGGCATCACGGCGGATATTCCGTACAGCAACACGTGCATGCTCAGCTTCAGCCTTGGCTTGCTTGATATAGCCCTTGCGGGTTTCTTCAGTCAGCGGCGGCATAGGCACACGAATATTGGTTCCGGCAGTATTGGGGTTGAGGCCCAGATCTGACTTCATGATGGCCTTTTCAACCGCAGGCACCATGTTTTTTTCCCAAGGAATCACGACCAGAGTCCGGTTGTCTTCGACGTTGACATTCGCGACCTGACTGATAGGCACTTCGCTGCCGTAGTAGTCCACACGCACTGAATCGAGAATGCTGGGATGCGCTCGGCCAGTACGGATTTTATTGAATGCAATGCTGAGCGACTCTAAGGACTTGTCCATGCGCTCTTGAGTGTCTTTTTTGATTTCGTTAATCACGGTATTCGCCTCGTTAGAATCAAGCTTCACCCTGATCGATCAGAGTGCCTTCTTGGCCGCCCACCACCAGATTGAGGAGCGCACCGGGTTTGTTCATGTTGAAGACGCGGACTGGCATGCCTTGGTCGCGGACCAGACAAATCGCAGTGAGATCCATGACTTCCAGTTTTTGATCCAGCGCCTCGTCGTAGCTCAGGCGCTGATACTTCACCGCATCAGCAAAACGCACTGGGTCTTTATCATACACGCCATCGACCTTGGTGGCTTTGATCACCACATCGGCATCGACTTCGATACCGCGCAAGCAGGCGGCTGAATCGGTTGTAAAGAAGGGGTTGCCTGTGCCTGCAGAGAAGATCACGACATCGCCAGCCGTCAGATAGCGAATCGCAGAGCGGCGATCATAGTGTTCGACAACACCACTCATGGGGATGGCCGACATGACCCGGGTGCGAATATTACAGCGTTCTAGTGCATCGCGCATCGCGAGGCCGTTCATGACTGTTGCCAGCATGCCCATGTGATCGCCTGTGACCCTTTCCATGCCAGCAGCATGCAGGGCAGCACCCCGGAAGAGGTTGCCCCCACCGATCACCAGGCCGATCTGAACACCGATACCGACCAGCTGGCCTATTTCTAGTGCCATACGATCAAGCACCTTGGGATCGATACCAAATTCCTGATCGCCCATCAGCGCTTCGCCACTGAGTTTGAGCAGAATACGCTTGTATTTAGCGTTGCGTTCATTGGTGTTCATGTTAGGTCTCCTGGCTGGGTCGAATATCCATGATGCAAGGCTCTGGCTGAGCGGCATCAGGTGGGTCATGCGGATGCAAGCAAGGGGCAGTAAGAAGCAAAAGCCCCAGTTGCGCAAAAACGTGCTGGTTGGAGCCAGCACGTTTCTGTGGGTGCCTCAGTGATTTCATGAGCTGAAATCCGAGACAAGAAGGGTCTTACTTGCTGGCCGCCGCTTGAGCAGCTACCTCAGCAGCAAAATCCACTTCTTCTTTTTCAATGCCTTCGCCAACTTCAAAGCGAACAAAGCTCAGCAGCTCGCCGCCCGCTGCTTTAACATAAGCCGCGACAGTTTGCTCTGGGTTTTTGATGAAGGCTTGCTCAGTCAGGCTGTTTTCAGCCAAGAACTTCTTGATACGACCGCCAACCATCTTTTCAGCGATTTCAGCAGGCTTGCCCGCCATATCAGGTTGCGCCAGGATGATTTCTTTCTCTTTATCCAGCACTTCTTGAGGCATGTCTTCTGGCTTGCAGACGCGTGGGTTAACAGCCGCAGCATGCATCGCCACATCTTTAGCCGCTTCTTGTGTGCCGCCTTTCAGCTGAGTCAGTACGCCGATACGGCCGCCGTGAACATACTCACCAATTACTTCGCCTTCAACAACAACGGCACGACGTACAGTGATGTTCTCGCCGATTTTTTGTACCAGTGCTTCACGTGCTGATTCCAGCTCGCCTGCAGTCAGAGTAGCGATATCGGTTTCGCGTGTTTCCAGCAGCTTGTCAGCAACTTGGCTAACGAAGTTCAGGAAGTTGTCATCACGTGCAACGAAATCAGTTTCAGAGTTGATTTCGATCATCACGCCGTAGCTACCATCGGCAGCAACGCGCGTTGCAATGGCGCCTTCAGCAGCGATACGGCCTGCTTTTTTGGCGGCTTTCAGACCTGAAGATTTGCGCAGGTTTTCAATCGCCAGCTCGATGTCACCATCGGCTTCTTGGAGTGCTTTTTTGCACTCCATCATTGCCAGACCGGTACGCTCGCGTAATTCTTTCACTTGGGAGGCGCTAATGGCAGCCATGTTCTATCCCCTTGTTGAGATGTTAGAAAATTATTCTGCAGCGTTATCTTCAGCAGCGACTTCAACCAGCTCTTCTGGAGTGGCATCGCCTGCTTTGCTGCACGCATTCGCAATGGCGCTGACGTAGAGCTTCACGGCACGGATCGCGTCATCGTTACCAGGAATAACGAAATCAACGCCATCTGGGTTAGAGTTGGTATCAACAATACCGATGACAGGAATGCCCAGCTTGTTGGCTTCGTTGATGGCCAGACGCTCGTGGTCTACGTCAACAACAAACAGTGCGTCAGGCAGACCGCCCATGTTTTTGATACCGCCGATAGAACGCTCCAACTTTTCCATTTCGCGCTGGTTCATCAGCACTTCTTTTTTGGTCAGCTTGTCAAAAGTGCCATCTTGCTGTTGCGTTTCTAAGTCACGCAGACGACGGATAGACTGACGAATAGTTTTGTAGTTCGTCAGCATACCGCCCAACCAGCGGTGGTTAACATAAGGCATGTTCACCCGGTCTGCTTCTTCACGGATGATTTTGCTGGCAGCGCGCTTAGTACCAACAAACAGAATTTTGTTTTTGCCGTTAGCCAGTTTCTCAACAAAGCTGATCGCTTCGTTGATAGCAGGAACGGTTTTTTCCAAGTTGATGATGTGGATCTTGTTACGTGCACCAAAGATGTACTTGCCCATCTTGGGGTTCCAGTAACGAGTTTGGTGACCAAAGTGAGCACCGGCTTGCAACAGATCGCGCATTGAAACTTGAGACATGATAAAACTCCGAATATTAGGGTTAGGCCTCCATACACCCCAGCCATCAACCTTGGATAGGCTGACTTCATCTTGAGTCTTGCCTAGCCTCAGCACCCAGATGACTGTGTCGGTCTATGTGTGACTTGGTTTAAGTGCTCAGCCTGATGGCCTGCACTGGATCGAGAAAAACAGCACGTTGGCGGGCAAAAGTTGACTAGAACGCGAGGATTTGCCTTCGTCTTAGCCTTGCCGTATCCTTCGGGGGTTCTTTCGAGCGCGCACTTTATAGCACAAAGCCGCTTCGATATAAAGCATTCATCCAAGACAGAGCTCAAGATTATGAATATCCCAATTAAAACGGCGGATGAAATCGTCAAGATGCGCGCCGCAGGTCGACTGGCAGCCGAAGTGCTGGAGATGCTGGAGCCTTTTATCCAGCCGGGGGTCAGTACGGGTGAGTTGGATCGTATTAGTCACCAGTATATTGTTGAACGTGGAGCCATTCCTGCGCCGCTGAATTATCACGGTTTTCCTAAGTCGATCTGTACTTCGGTCAATCATGTGATCTGTCACGGTATTCCAGATGATGCCAAGCTGCTCAAAAAAGGCGACATAGTGAATATTGATGTCACTGTGATAGTGGATGGCTATCACGGCGATACCAGCAAGATGTTCTATGTTGGCGAGCCGAGTATCATGGCGCGTCGTTTATGTGAGTTTACGCAGCAAGCCCTGTATGCAGCGATAGATCTGGTGCGTCCAGGTACACGCCTCTCCACCATCGGTCAGACGATTGCAGAGATGGCCAAAAAAGAGCGCTTTGCGGTCGTGCAAGAGTATTGTGGTCATGGTATTGGCGCGGTTTTTCACGAAGATCCGCAGGTGCTGCATTATGATGGCTATACCCAGCGAACCGATGTCGCCTTAAAGGAAGGCATGTGTTTAACCATTGAGCCGATGATTAACGCTGGCCAGCGTCATTGTAAGCTGCTGAAGGATGGCTGGACGGTGGTCACCAAGGATCACAGTCTGTCTGCCCAGTGGGAGCATACCTTGCTGGTCACGGCGGATGGGGTTGAGGTGTTGACCCGACGCCAGGAAGAACACTTCTAGTCTCAGCCCAGCTCTCGCCTGCGCGCTGCCAAGGAGCCATCATGAGTTCGGTTTATCGTTTTCAACCCGATGTGCAGCTCTATGATTTCGCGAAGCTGCAGCAGCAGTTGCATGCCGCGCAGGAATCACGGGTGGTGTTGCTGAAAAAAGCGCTGGGTGTGATCGATCAGCGTCTGGCGCAAGCCTTTTATGATGGCGCGGATATTCGTGATCTGGTCTATGGACGTGCCTGGGCCATGGATCAGCTGCTGAAAGCCATCTGGTCGCTTTTTGAATGGCCAGAGGGTGAGATTGCGCTGTTGGCTGTCGGTGGCTATGGCCGCGGCGAGCTGCATCCTAAATCCGATATCGATCTGCTGTTTTTATTAAAGCAGGATGATGATGGGCCAGTGCGTGACCAGCTGACAGCCTTGATCACGCTTTTATGGGATATCAAGCTGGATGTTGGGCAGAGCGTGCGCTCATTAAATGATTGTGAGCGAGAGGCGCGGGCTGATTTAACCGTGATCACCAACCTGTCTGAGAATCGAACTCTGGCCGGCGAGGATGGCCTGCGTCAGGAAATGGTGCAGCGTTTAAGCACTGAATGCATGTGGCCTTCAGCCAAGTTCTTTAAGGCGAAGTGGCAGGAGCAGATCGCGCGGCATCATCGTTTTAATAATAGTGAGTATCACCTCGAACCCAACGTCAAAAGTTCGCCAGGCGGCCTGCGCGATATCCAGATGATCGGCTGGGTCGCCAAACGTCACTTTCAGGCTGACTCCTTGCAGGATCTGCTGTCATCCGGTTTTTTAACGGCCAGTGAAATGCGTATTCTTGAGCAGGGGCAGTGTTTTTTATGGCAGGTGCGCTTTGCTCTTCATCTTTTAGCGCCACGGGCTGAAGATCGCTTGCTGTTTGATTACCAGCGCCAATTGGCGATGCTGTTTGGCTATTTGGATACGGATAAGCGCCTGGCTGTTGAGCAGTTTATGAAGCGCTATTATCGCGTAGTCACCAGTTTGAGTGAGCTGAACGATGTGCTGCTGCAACATTTTGAGCAGGCCCTGCTGGCATCGTCGGCTCCTGCTGAACCACCACGTATCTTGAATCGTCGTTTTCAGATGGCTGAGCAGTTTATTGAGGCCAGATCGCCCGATGTGTTTGAGCAGCAGCCCTTTGCCCTGATCGAGATCTTTTTGTTGATGGCGCAGCACCCAGAAATTCAAGGCGTGCGTGCGACAACTATCCGCGCTATTCGAGATGCCCGTTATCTTGTCGATGAAGCTTTCCGACGTGATTTGCGCGCGCGCAGCTTGTTTATGGCTTTGCTGCGTAGCGAGGGGAATGTGGCCTTACAGCTGCGCCGGATGAGCCGCTATGGCATCTTGGGGCGCTATTTGCCTGAGTTTGGTCATGCTGTTGGACTGACTCAGCATGATCTTTTTCATATCTATACTGTGGATGCCCATACGCTGAAACTGCTCAAATTCTTGCAGGTGTTTCGTACTCCTGAAGCTGAGCAAGACTACCCGCTGGCAACACGCTTGATACAGCATATCCCGAAGCTGGAGTTATTATGGATTGCAGGCCTCTACCATGATTTAGGTAAAGGGCGCGGTGGCGATCACTCCGAACTGGGTGCTGAGGATGTGCTACGTTTTGCAAAGCAGCATCAGCTGTCCTTGCGCGATCAGCGCTTATTGGTCTGGCTGGTTGAGCAGCACCTGCTGATGTCGATGACTGCGCAGAAGCAGGATCTTTCTGATCCGGATGTGATTCTGCATTTTGCCGAGCAGGTTGGCAGCCAGATGCATCTAGATTATCTCTATCTGCTGACTGTGGCGGACTTAAATGCCACCAATCCGCGTCTTTGGAATGGCTGGCGCGCCGCCTTATTGAATCAGTTGTATGCCGAAACAGCGCGCACCTTCCGCCGTGGGCTAGAGAATCCAATCGATCCGCAAGAGTGGATCGCCGAAACTCAGCAGGAGGCGATGGCCCTGCTGATCAATATGGGTGAAGAGCCAGAAGCCGTGCGCGCGCTTTGGTCGACGCTGGATGAAGACTACTTCCTGCAGGATGCCCCGAGTGAGGTGGCTTGGCATACTCAGGGTATCTTGCATCACCAGCGAGATGAGCCGCTGGTTTTGGTGGCCGCGCCTACGCAAGATATGCGTGAAGGGGGCACCAAGGTCTTTATTCATGCCCCTGATGCGGCTTTTGGTTTTGCGGCCACCGCCACGATGATGGATCGCCTGGGTTTATCGATTCATGATGCGCGTTTTTGTACCAGTCGTCAGGGTTATACCCTGAATACCCTGATTGTCTTGGAACAGGATGGTCAGGTGCCGCGTGATCCAGCGCGTTTAGAGGAAATTCGCCTCGAAATGGTGCGTGCATTAAAAGATCCAGAGCAGTTTCCGGCGCTAGTGCAGCTGCATACCCCGCGCCAGCTCAAGCATTTTACGCTGCCAACGCAGGTCTATATCAGCAATGATGCCAATCAGCAGCGTACGCTAGTGGAGGTGGTCACGCCGGATCGGCCGGGGTTGCTGGCCAGAATCGGTCGTATTTTTGTTGAGTTTGATCTGCTGCTGCAGAACGCCAAAATTGCCACCTTAGGTGAGAGGGTGGAAGACGTCTTTTTTGTGACCCAGCGCGATGGTGCTCCCATTGCTGATCCAGATCTCTGTCTCAGGCTGCAGCAGCGCCTGTGTGATGAGCTGGATCGGCAGGCAGGACGCTAATATGGGCGCGCCCCGCCCCGCCCTGTGTTCATTGAAATGAGAGCCATTGAAATGAGAGTGATTGAAATAAGAGCCATTGAAATGAGAGCCTATGAATCCCAATCTTGAAAAACTCCATCCCTATCCTTTTGAAAAGCTGGCTCAGCTGACCGCCGAGATTCAGCGTCCTGCCGATCTGGCGCCTATCGCCTTGACTATTGGTGAGCCTCAGCATCCCGCGCCAGCCAAGGTGCTGGAGGCATTACAGCAGGGCTTAAGCCAAGTCAGCCACTATCCGGCGACGCAGGGCAGTTTGGCCTTGCGTCAAGCGATTGCTGATTGGTGTACTCGCCGCTTTCAGTTGGATGCCCAGCCTTTAGACCCAGCAACGCAAGTCCTGCCAGTGAATGGCACGCGTGAAGCGCTGTTTGCTTTTGTGCAAGCGGCGATCGATCCCACTCGCCCTGCCAAGGTGGTGATGCCCAACCCCTTCTATCAGATTTATGAGGGTGCGGCCTTATTGGCTGGCGCAGAGGCACATTATCTGGCGTGTGAAGAAGAAACAGGTTTTCAGCCTGATTTTACTCAGGTGCCAGCTGAAGTTTGGGCCGCTACCCAGCTGGTCTTTATCTGTGCGCCAGGCAATCCTACGGGGGCTTTGCTTTCTGTGGAGCAGCAAAAGCAGCTGATCGCGCTCGCTGATGAGCATGATTTTGTGATCTGCGCTGATGAATGCTATTCCGAGATTTATCATGATGAAGCCCAGCCGCCAGTTGGTTTATTGCAAGTCTGTGCTGAGCTGGGTCGGCAGGATTATGCCCGCTGTCTGGTGTTCCATTCTCTCTCTAAGCGCTCGAACCTGCCTGGTTTGCGTTCCGGCTTTGTGGCGGGGGATGCTCAGTGGGTGCAGCGCTTCTTGCGTTATCGTACCTATCATGGCTGTGCGATGCCGCCTCATCACCAGCTGGCTTCAATCGCCGCTTGGCAGGATGAAGCGCATGTGCGCGAGAATCGTGCCCTGTATCGGCAGAAGTTTGATGCGGTGCTCGATATTTTGACGCCCGTGATGGATGTTCAGCGCCCAGATGCAGGGTTTTATCTGTGGCCGCGCACACCAATTGATGACAGGCTTTTTACCCAGCGCTTGCTGGCCACCCAGAATCTCGCCGTCTTGCCGGGTCGTTATTTATCGCGCGAAGTGGAGGGCCATAACCCTGCAGCAGGGCGCATTCGCCTCGCGCTGGTGGCTGAATTAGCCGCCTGTATCGAAGGCGCGCAGCGGATTCGACGTTTTATTGAAGCAGGCTGCGAGGAAAAAAGGTAAAATGCTCACCGTTTATGGTATCCCGAATTGTCAAACCGTCAAAAAAGCGCGCCAATGGCTGCAAGATCAGGGCCTAGAGTATGCTTTTCACGACTACAAGAAACAGGGCGTTGATGCAGACTGGCTGCGCGATTGCGTTGATCAGCTCGGCTGGGAAGTGCTGGTGAATCGTCGCGGCACCACCTGGCGTCAGCTGCCTGCAGAAGAAAAACAAGCGCTATTGGAGGCACTCGAGCCCTCCGCCCAGCAGGCCTTAGCGATTCAGCTAATGTCCGCTCACCCCAGTTTAATCAAGCGCCCGCTGGTGACAGGCTGTACGCCACTGCTGGTGGGTTTTGATGCCGAGATCTGGCAGCAACAGCTACTGAGCTGAGTAGGGGCTGGGCTGGCTTAACCAATTTATTGATCAATGAGGACAAGAAATGAGCACAACTAAGATTTTTGCCTGTGGCTTTGGTGTAGGCACACAGAATGCAAAAGGTGAGTGGTTGGAAGTCTACTATCCGAAACCTCTGCTGAATCCAGCGCCTGAAATTGTGGAAGCCCTGCAAGCCGCTTGTCAGTACTCAGAAGGCAATCAATCTTGCACTTTGACTGTTGATCGTCTGAGCGCTTTATCTGAAGCGCTGGATGCAGTGAATGCGCATGATTTGGCCGTGATCGCTGAGCAGATGAAGCGCAGCCACCGCCCTCTGGTGATTACGCTGTTGGCAGAAGATGCCGATCCGCAAAGCACGCCTGAAGTCTATTTAAAACTGCACCTGTTATCGCATCGTCTGGTGAAGCCGCACCAAATCAATCTGACTGGCGCTTTTGGTCTGCTGAAGAATGTGGCTTGGACGACCGATGGCGCGATTGACCTTGAAGAGCTACCCGCGCGTCAGCTGCAAGCGCGCATGGAAGGCCGTATCCTCACCGTAGAAAGCATCGATAAATTTCCGCGTATGGCCGATTATGTGATCCCCACAGGTGTGCGGATTGCCGATGCCTCTCGTGTACGCCTGGGTGCCTATTTGGGTGAAGGCACCACGATCATGCATGAAGGTTTCGTCAACTTTAATGCAGGCACTGAAGGTCCCAGCATGATTGAAGGCCGCGTTAGCGCTGGCGTCTTTATTGGTGCCGGTTCTGATTTGGGCGGTGGCTGCTCGACAATGGGCACCCTCTCAGGTGGCGGCAGTATCATCATCAGCGTTGGCGAGCGTTGCTTGCTCGGTGCCAACTCAGGTATCGGTATTCCTCTTGGTGATCGTTGCACCGTTGAGGCAGGCCTGTATTTGACTGCGGGCACCAAGGTGGTGTTGCTGGATGCGGCAGGTCAGGAAGTCAAAACGCTGGCGGCGCGTGAACTGGCAGGCCAGACGGATCTGCTTTTCCGTCGTAACTCACTCAATGGTCGTGTTGAATGCCTCGCTAATCGCTCTGCCGTTGAACTGAATGCCGCACTGCATAAGAACTAGGCTGCTACTTGTTCTTCACGCCTAAGACGGTGTTGCGGATGCCTTCTTGATGTCCATCAGGAAGGCATTTTTGTTCATCTGCACAAGACAAGGTGATTTCTTTTGCTGAGCAGCAGGAGATCTCTTGGTTTCCTACGCAGAAGTGCGCATAATGCACAGCATTCACTTGTCGGAGAAACACCATGAAAATGCTGAACCGCTCAGCCATCAATATCAAGCTGAAGCAGCCATTTGTTGACTGGATTAATGGCTTAGATGATGAGAGCGATGACCTGGTGACCTTGGCTGAAGTTAACCAAGAAGCCACCACCTATCTTGTTCCAGAGTTGGAAGACGGCGAAGATCTCCAAGTGTTTTTGGAAGAACGCTATGTGGATCTGTTTGAGAACGAACTCCTTTCTTGGGAAGAAGATCCTGCCTACTGGCCTGAAGAGCTTTCGCGTGAAGTCTTTGATGCCTTTATTCAGGTTGAGCTGTCTTTCATGGTGTTTGACTTAGATGACCAGGCCCCTCTTTTGGCGCAGGTCGTTGATGAAGATGAAGACCTTGACGAAGAGCGCGAAGACTAAGGAAGTGCGGCGCTGTCTTTGATACAGCGCCTGTTTTTTGCCTGGATGCCCCTTGGGTTGATCTAGGCTTGGTGAGCAGAAGAGAAGACGATGGGACAAGATTGGTTACTCAGTTTCTTCCTGCCCGCGGCGCTCTTTATGATGATGCTCGGGATGGGCATGACCTTATCCGTGGCTGATTTTATGCGTATTGGTCAGGCTCCGCGTGTGATTTTAGCCGGCCTGGCAGGCCAGTTTCTGCTTCCGCCACTGGCCGCTTTGCTGGCCATTTGGGTCTTCGATCTTCCCCCTGTTTTTGCCGCTGGCTTATTGATTCTGAGTTTTGCGCCTAGCGGTGCTTCTTCAAATTTGATGACGTTTCTTTCGCGCGGTGATGTGGCCTTGTCGGTCACCTTGACCGCGATCACCAGCTTGCTTGTTCCCTTTACTTTGCCACTTTTAGCCAGCTGGGTGCTGAACGTCTGGCTCAATCATGATCTGGCGATTCATCTACCACTGCTGCAAACCTGGGCGCAATTGATGCTGGTGTCGCTGCTGCCGATATTCCTTGGTATGCTGCTTGCCGCGCTCTACCCCCGTCTTGCCACTTGGTTGATGCCAAAGATGAAACCGGCATCTGTTGTTTTCTTATTGTTGGTCTTGCTGGCCTTGACTCACAAACACTGGGACAACATGCCGGAGTTCTTGCGTTTGACTGCACCTGCTGTGCTGCTGATGAACTGTGTCGCTTTGGCGGCGGGTTGGTGCTGGGGGCGGCTCTGGCAGATGTCAGCCAAACAGCGTTTGACACTCGGGCTAGAAGTTGGTGTGCAAAATGGTGGTACAGCCTTGGTCGTCACGCTGGTGGTGCTGAATAATCCGGCGATGTCGGTGCCACCGGTGATCTACGGTATTCTGATGCTGGGCCCGAGCCTGGCCTTTGGGTTGGGCTTGTCTTTTTGGCAGCGGCATCTGACTGTCAAGAAGATGCAAACTAGCATAAAATAGACGCTTAAATTAGGCTCGGCCTTCGCTGTGGTGGCTCTATGTATTGCCCTTTATGTGGTGCTCAGGAAACAAAAGTCAATGACTCTCGCCTTGTTGCGCAGGGTGGACAGGTGCGTCGGCGTCGAGAATGCCTCAGCTGTGGTGAGCGCTTTACGACCTATGAAACAGCCGAGCTACACATGCCGCGCATTGTCAAACGAGATGGATCGCGCGAGAGTTTTGAGGAATCCAAACTCCGTGCAGGTCTTTTACGCGCGTTAGAAAAGCGGCCAGTGAAAACAGAAGCGCTGGAAGCCGCCATAGAAAAAATTCGCCAAGAGCTGCGTGCCAGCGGTGAACGAGAAGTCGCCTCCTTGCAGCTTGGCGAGCTGGTGATGCAGCAGTTGAAACAGCTGGATCAGGTGGCCTATATCCGCTTTGCTTCAGTGTATCGTCAGTTTAAAGATCTCAATGAGTTTCGGGCCGAGATCGATCAGCTCGCCCCGCATGAAGCCTTATCCCACAAGGGTGGCTAAGCTGTGTGGCTGGCCGTGCCCTTAATGATCTGCAGGTCAAATCCGTGACGCATGAATTCTATATGGCGCGTGCTTTGCACTTAGCGCGCCAAGCCTATTACACCACCCGCCCGAATCCGCGCGTGGGCTGCGTGCTGGTCAAAGATGGACAGGTGATTGGCGAAGGCGCGCACCAGCGTGCAGGTGAGCCTCATGCTGAGGTCCATGCTTTGCGTGCGGCAGCAGGCCGAGCGCAGGGGGCAACAGCCTATGTGACCTTGGAGCCTTGCAGCCACTTTGGACGTACCCCCCCCTGTGCCGATGCGCTGATTCAAGCTGGCATTGCACATCTGGTGGTGGCGATGCAAGATCCTAACCCCTTGGTGGCAGGGCAGGGCTTGGCTCGGATTGCTGCTGCTGGTATCCAAGTGACCAGTGGGATATTAGAAGACGAAGCGCGTGAGCTGAACCAAGGTTTTGTGCACCGAATGCAAACAGGCCAGCCGTGGGTGATCGCCAAGCAGGCGATGAGTCTGGATGGGCGCACGGCGATGGCCTCAGGTGAGTCGCAATGGATTACCGGCCCAGAGGCCAGAAGTGATGTCCAGCGTTTACGCGCTGAATCCTGCGCTGTGATCACTGGGGTGTCGAGTCTGCTGGCCGATCAATCACGCTTGACGGTGCGTGAAGGTCCTTGGTTAGCGCAGACTGGCTTTATGCAGCCCACGCGCATTATTTTGGATTCTTCCTTACGCACGCCAACCGATGCTGCCTTGTTCCAGGATGCGGCTCCGGTGATGCTGGTGGCTTGTGCGCAAGCGGCACAGCGGCATCCAGAGCGTGTTGAAGCGCTGGTGGGTGCTGGCGCTGAGGTTGTACTCCAACCTAGGCGTTGTGACGAGCGCATTGATCTGCACGCACTGCTGAACCAGCTGGGCCAGCGTCAGATGAATCAAGTGATGATTGAAGCTGGCGCAGCGTTGAGTGGTGCTTTTTTGCAAGCTGGCCTGATCCAGCAGCTTTACTTATATATGGCCCCTCAGTTTTTAGGGGATGCGGCACGAGGTTTATTAAGCCTGCCAGGTGTGGTGCAGCTGCAACAAGCCGCGCAGGTGAGAGTACAGGATGTGCGGGCCGTGGGTCGGGATTGGCGTTTTACCTTGCTCTGTGAGCACCAGAATCGATAAACAAGAGGCAGTTATGACCCTGAATAGTATTGAAGAGATTATTGAAGATCTGCGTCAAGGTAAGATGGTGATCTTGATGGATGATGAAGATCGCGAAAACGAAGGCGATCTGATTATGGCTGCTGAAAAAGTGACGCCAGAGGCGATCAACTTTATGGCGCGTCATGCCTGTGGTCTGATTTGTTTGACGTTGACTTCTCAGCGTTGTGAACAGCTGCGCCTGCCCTTGATGGTGGATCAAAATGGTGCTCAGTTCTCAACCAACTTCACCCTGTCGATAGAAGCCGCCACCGGCGTCACGACCGGTATTTCAGCGGCAGATCGTGCGCGAACTGTCCAGGTGGCCGTCGCACGCAATGCGCAGGCGACGGATATTGTGCAACCTGGGCATATCTTCCCACTGCGCGCCCAGCCCGGTGGTGTGCTGCAGCGTGCTGGACATACAGAGGCAGGCTGTGATCTGGCGGCACTGGCGGGTTTTGAGCCAGCGGCGGTGATTGTCGAAATCATGAATCCTGATGGCACCATGGCGCGTCGCCCTGATCTGGAAGCCTTTGCTGCCGAGCATCAGCTCAAAATTGGCACCATTGCGGATTTGATCCACTATCGCGTGACCAATGAGCATACTGTCACCCCAGGTGAGCGTTATACCCTAGAGACTGAGCATGGTGAGTTTGCTGTGCAGGTTTTTCAGGATCATGTGCAGAAGGTCAATCATCTGGCGCTGGTTAAGGGGCAGCCCAGCCCTGAGCGTCCAACGCTGGTGCGCGTGCATCAAGCGGATACCTATAAGGATTTGCTCGATGCACGTCAGCCAGGCAAAGCCAGCTGGAATGTGCGTCGTTCTTTGCAAGCGATTGCTGAAGCGGGCGAAGGTGTGCTGGTCCTACTGGCCCCTGCTGGAGCTCCAGCGGATCTTGAAGTGCAGCTGAAGCGCTTCCTGGGTCTGGAGCGTGAAGTGCGTACCAGTGCCCAAGATGGCGCAGGCACTTATTTAACCATTGGAACCGGCGCGCAGATTTTACGTGCTTTGGGTGTGGGTAAGATGCGCCTGCTCTCTTCGCCGTTGAAGTTTGGAGCCTTGTCTGGCTTTGATTTAGAAATTGTCGAAACACTGGGTGCAGAATAAGCGCTGATGGGTTTTGATTCTCCACCCTCCTTTAACTTTAGGTTATTGAATATGCAGCAGATTAAAGAAATCCAAGGTCAACTTGGTGCCGTGCAGGGTCAGTTTGTCCTGGTGGTTGGCCGTTTTAATCACTTTGTTGTTGAGAGTCTGGTCGCGGGTGCGGTTGATACCTTGACCCGTCATGGCATTGCGCGCGAGCAGCTAGAAATCGTGCGGGCACCCGGTGCATGGGAGCTGCCTCTGGCCGTTCAGCAGGTGTTAAAGCAGCGTCAGCCAGCGGCGGTGATCGTGCTCGGTGCGGTGATTCGTGGTGGTACGCCCCATTTTGAATATGTGGCCGGCGAGTGTAACTCTGCTCTAGGACGCCTCATGATGGAAAGCAGCACACCGATTGCCAATGGCGTACTGACCGTGAACTCGATCGAGCAGGCAATTGAGCGTTCAGGTACCAAAATGGGTAACAAGGGTTCTGAAGCCGCTGAAGCTGCTCTAGAGATGGTGCATCTGCTGCAGGCGCTGGGACGTTAATATGACCGCTGCAAAGAAAAAGCCCTCTCGTAGTCAGGCCCGCTCTGCGGCACGTCAGCTGACCTTGCAAGCCCTTTATCAATGGCAGATCAGCGGCAATCCTATGCATCAGGTCGAGGCGGCCATTCGCGCTTCTGTCCCAGATGATGGCTTGGAGCCGCATGAGGAAATCACGCTGGTATTACAGCGCGCTGACTTGGCTTACTTTCATGAGTTGGCTCAGCAGATACCGCAAAAGGTGCAAGAGCTGGATAACAGCTATAGTCATTTCCTCGACCGTCGTCTTGAAGAACTCGATCCTGTTGAGCTGGCCTTGCTCCGCTTGGCGGCCTATGAATTGATCTTTCGTCTTGATGTGCCTTATCGCGTCATTATCAATGAGTCTGTTGAGTTGGCGAAGCGCTTTGGTGCCACTGCCAGTCACAAGTACATCAACGGGATTGTGGATAAGCTCGCCCAGCATCAGCGTCGAGCTGAAATCCAAGCGAAGCGCCAATCGCAATAGGCCAAGATCATGGATGAATTTGCACTGATCCAGCAGTACTTCTCTGGTATCGGCACACCGAGTCAGCAGGTGGTGCTGGGTATTGGGGATGATTGCGCCTTGCTCGCAGGGCACACAGGGGAGCAGCTGGCCTTGTCAGTGGATACCTCCTTGCCGGATCGGCATTTTCCCGCTCAGGCTGATCCTTGGGCTATCGGTTGGCGGGCACTGTCTGTTGCTTTTTCTGATCTGAGTGCGATGGCCGCTGAGCCTGTTGGGTTCACCCTGGCACTCAGCCTGCCTGAGCAGGATCCAGCGTGGCTGCAGGCTTTTAGCCAAGGCTTGCGCGCCTTTGCTGAGGCCCAGAGCTGCCCATTGATCGGTGGCGATACGACACGCGGGCCGCTGGCGATTAGTGTACAGGTGATAGGCCGTGCGCCAGCGCATCGTGTATGGCGGCGTCAGGGGGCTCAAGCGGGTGATCTGATCGCCGTGCTGGGTGATCTTGGTGCGGCCTATGCCGGTTTGCAAAGCCTGCTGGGTGATCCTGAATTGGCCCGAGATCGCCATCAATGGGGGGCTGTCGAGCAGGCCTATATGCTGCCAGAAAGTCGCATGCAGGAAGCCTTGCGTCTGCGTGATCAGGTGCCCGTCACTGCTTGTATTGATATCTCAGATGGTCTGCTTGCCGACTGTCAGCACTTATTAGCGGCCTCTGCCGTGGCGGCTGAGCTGGATTTAGCGGCCCTGCCGATTCATCCCTGGTTAAAACACCACTGGACCCCAGAGCAGCAGCTGGATGCCGCCTGTGAAGGGGGGGATGATTATGCCCTGTTGCTGACTTTGCCTGCGACAGCCTGGCCACGCGCTCATCAGCTCTGCCCTCACCTTACCATCATTGGCCGCTGTGTCGCTGGCGCGGGTATGCGCAATCAAGCCGGTGCGCCTTTAGCGCCGCGTGGATTTAAGCACTTCTGAATAACGCGGCGCACTTGCCGTAAGGATCAACACTATGCCCAGAAATCAAGTTCCAGCTTCCGTCTGGCGTCATCCCGTGCATTTTTTGGCCTTTGGGCTGGGTAGTGGTGCCGCACCCTGGGCACCAGGTACCTTTGGGACCTTGGCCGCTGTGCCCCTGTATTTCTTGTTAGCACAGCTGACGCCTGTCTTGTATGTCCTGCTGACCTTACTGGCTTTTCTGCTTGGCTGCTGGCTCTGTGGTAAAACATCGCGTGATATTGGTGTGCATGATCATGGCGGTATTGTATGGGATGAGTTTGTCGGTTATTGGATCACGATGGCTTTTTTACCTGTGAATTGGATATGGGCGTTGGCAGGATTTATCTTGTTTCGTTTTTTCGATATTATTAAACCTTGGCCGATTCGTTGGTTAGATCAACGCGTTTCTGGTGGTTTTGGTATTATGATTGACGATGTCCTCGCAGGTATTTATGCGTGGATTATATTGTTTTTTGTCTATTATGTTGTTTTCTAGTATGGATATTATGTCGAGGTGGGGATGAAAAAGTATTTGGCAATAGGTGGTGCGGCTCTGGTTGTGCTGGGTGGCGTGACGTTGAAGACAGGTTCGACCTATGAGGCAGAAAGTCGTCGTGCGCTCGAACTGGCCTTGTCTGATCCAACTCTGGAACTAGTGAGCCATCAGGTTGACTCAGGCTTCTTCGGTTCGCAGGAGGCGTTGGTTCTGGCAATGGATCTGGGCTATGGTGATCGTTTATTGCTGCGCTCAACAAGCCAGGCGCGTTACTTCCCTGGCTGGGCCAGTTTTAAAGGTGGTATGGAAATCGAGATAGAAGAAGAGTATGGCAAGATCACGAGTATTAATGATTTCTTAAATCAGCCTGCTTTTCCTTATCAGGGTACGGCCAATTGGCGTGGTGCTCAGCTGAGTTTTGATATTCCTGATATTGATATTAATGAAGAGGGTATTGAAATTGCTCTACGTGATTTAAACCTCGAAATGCGTTATCGCTTTGGTGGTGAAACCAAGCTCGAACTGGGCATTGGTGCGATTGATATTGCTGAGGCCAGGAGTGAAGATGGTTTGCGCTTACGCCATTTGAGCGCTGTTGCTGAGCAGGAAGGCGAGTATCCCTGGGTCCGTTCCAGCCTGACACTGGATCTGGAATCCTTGGACTTTGTAGAGCAAAGCGGTTGGAATTCCACCAGTCTGAGCTTGGCCGGTTTAACCTTGCAGCAGCAGATGAGCCTGACGCCTGCGGCGCTGGACTATGCAATAACAATGAGTCAGGACACTTTCAGTATGAATGATGTTTTCATGCTGAATGACTTCGCTCTAGAGATGCATACAGAGAATATTCCAGGAGAGCCTGCTGCTAATCTGCTTGATATCTTTGTCAATGAGATACGTGGTGAAGAAAAATCGGCAGATGCTGTGAATATGATGCGCTATGTCACTGAGCTTCTCGCGGCTTCTCCGGCTCTGGTCGTGGATCAAATGCGCTTTCAGATGGATATGATGGGTGAAGAGATCAGTGAAAACCTCTTTGCTCGTTTGGGATTCAATGGGGAAGGCTTAGAGCCAGCTTTGGTCGAATCAGTGCTGTTTGATATGGGGCCTCGTCATCAGCGTTATGAAAACGAAGAAGCCTTCTTTGCGCGTCTTCAGTTGCGTGCAGAGTTACAAGAGCTGAGTGCCAGCCTGCTGAATGGCATGATGCTGCCTATCCCTACTGACTACCTAGTTGACGAAGGTCCACAGGTCTTTTTGCTCGAAAACGGTGAGTTCACCCTAAATGGACAGCCGCTCAGCCTCTAGTTTTTGACTAGATGCAGAAATAAAAAAACCGCTGTCATTGCAGCGGTTTTTTTTGAGCCCAGCTTTTAGTCATCAAAATCAAAGTCATCTTCAATTTGACGCCGCAAGCGCCTTTCTTCGAGCAGCGCTTCTATCATGCGCCGCTTGGCCAAAGGTGAGATCTCCTTCTCTGCGAGCTTGTCCTTACTACTCAGTTCGAGCTCATAGTCTTCATCATTGACAGCAGATTCAAAGACATCATCATCATCGACATAGCTGGTTTCTTCACTACCCATAAGGCGGCTCCAAAAGTGGTCTGTTTCACACCTGCTATATAGGATTTTTTAGCTCAGAAGACAAGCTTTTTTTATTCGCCAGAGGCTGGGTAGTCGCTTTCGCCTGTATGGCGCATTTTGAATTCCATCAGCTCAGTGACATCTTTTTGTACGCCAATATAGTATTGCAGCTGATCTTCTTCATTGTAGACGGGGGTAATAGAAAGCTCATTCCAGAATAAAGAGCCGTCTTTACGATAGTTGCGCAGGACTTCACGGCAGGGGCGGCCTTGCTTAAGGGCTTCGCGTACACGATCAAGGCCCTGCTGATCTTGATCGCCATTTTGCAAAAAGCGGCAATCCTGATAAAGGATCTCATCAGCAGTATAACCTGTGAGCCGCTCAAAGCCTTGATTGACGTAGATCAGGATATGCTCGTCGCCTTCTAGCTCAGCAACAACAATGCCGTCCTGCGATTCGTTGACGATTTTTTCAAGCAGCTCTGGGCTAATGGTGGGGGTTCGGCTCATAGCGAGGAGGTTCCTGGTCAAAAGGGTGCTGCCACTATGCCGATTTCTGCTACAAAACTCAATACAGCACAGGTCTGAGGCGGCAGGACCTGTGCTGGATTCTAAGAAACTGCCATGATTTGCAGCGGTAGCTCATCTGATTCTGGAAGATCGAGCAGGCTGCGCAGATCAGCAGGATTGTTGAGCAGTTGGGCCAAGGTATAGCCCTCAAGTACCGCCAGAAAAGCTTCCTGAGCTTGACGCAGCATTGGCTTCAGCTCACAGGCACTGGTGATCGGGCAGGTCAGCTTTTGACAATCGACGACTTCAAGCGTGGTTTCAAAATCGCGTACCAGTTGTGCCAGATTAATGGTGTGTGGATCGCGTTCGAGCCGTAAGCCACCGTACTTGCCACGCACTGTCTGGATATAGTCCATCTGGCCAAGTTTATGTACGATTTTCATCAGGTGATTGCGGGAGATCGCAAAGTGATAGGCGATATCGCTAATGGTGACCAAGCGTTCATCCTTTTGTACGCCTAGAAACATCAGCACACGCAAAGCATAGTCAGTTTGTCGTGTGAGTTGCATCTCAATTCCTCCGTGGATTGATAGTCCAAGCCTGGCTGCTGAAAATCAAAAAAAGTGACTCAGGCGCAACCTTGCCAGAGCCACCTACAGTCATGTTATGACACATCAAACACAAGCATCATAACATTCACGCGCTGGCGTCTTGTGAGCTTTTGCAGCCAAAACGTGCTTTCTTATGCTCTTTTGTTAATCCAGTTTTGTTTGTTGCGCCAGCCTGGGCTTTTAGTGGCTATACTCCGCTGCACGGAGTGCCTTGGCGAAGGTTTCGAGCTGCTGGGCACAGTCCTCACGCGATTGGTTGACAGCAGTTGCAATCGCCAGCTCGATCAGCAGTTCCAGTTCTTCAAAATGCTTGATCCCAACATGATCGCGTCCACTTTGGCTGAGCTTGTCCTTGAATGCAGCCACAACCCGCTGAGCATGGTCAGTATGTTCACCTTTGGCGAGAGGGAGATCACTCATCATCAACTCCTTGTTGAATGCAGTTAAATATTGGGGTTCGAGAGGACTTCAGCCGCACTGGCGACCAACAGAGGATCAGGCGCTGCCACGACTTCATCATCACGATTCGCATAGGGGATGCTGGATAACAGCTGACGCATGGCGGCTAAGCGTGCCCGTTTTTTATCATCCGACTTAATCACTGTCCAAGGTGCTTGGCTCTTATGGGTGTGCAAGAACATGGCTTCTTTGGCGCGGCTATAGTCATCCCATTTATCGAGTGAGGCCAGATCAACAGGGGAGAGCTTCCATTGCTTGAGTGGATCTTTGCGCCGTGCCATAAAGCGGCGGAACTGCTCATTGCGTGAGACAGAGAACCAGAATTTAAAAAGCCGGATACCACTATCGACCAGCATCTGCTCAAAAACCGGCGTTTGGTGTAAAAACTGGACATATTCTTCTTGAGTACAAAAGCCCATCACCCGCTCGACACCCGCGCGGTTATACCAGGAGCGGTCAAACAGAATGATTTCGCCTGCCGCGGGTAAATTCTGGATATAGCGCTGGAAGTACCATTGGGTTTTCTCGCGCTCAGAGGGCTTTTCCAGTGCAACAACATGCGCGCCCCGTGGGTTGAGATGTTCCATCATCCTTTTAATCGTGCCGCCCTTACCTGCAGCATCACGGCCTTCAAATAAAATAACCACACGCTCGCCTTCTTCTTTGATCCAGCGCTGCATCTTCAGCAGCTCGATCTGGAGCAGGCGTTTTTGCGCCTCATACTCACGGCGGGTGATTTTCTTGCTGTAAGGATATTGGCCTGTCTCAAAAGGACTGGCTGGCGCTTCATTGGCTTCAAGCGGATGGGCGGTTGCCGCAACGGGGGCTGGACTGAGATGCTCAGTGGTGTCAGCAGTGGTTGCGGCTTCGGTGGGGGTGACCGTGGTGTTCATCAAAGACCTCCTGTTGTCTTGCTGATTAGGGCTGGATGCAAAGCGGTTCTGGTGGCCTCAGCAGGGCCGAGGTCAGGGGTGATCATCCGCATGAGTCACCCGAATGGATCAGAGATACCTTAATCGAGCAGCGGCGCTAACTCAAGCCAAACCAGCTCGAGGATATGGGGTTGTGCCTCTGCTGTGGGATGTATGCCATCAGCCTGCATCAAGTGAGGTTGATCCGCGATGCCCTCTAATAAGAAAGGGACAAAAGGAAGCTGATAACGCTCGGCAAGACGCGAGAAGACCTGGCGGAATTCTTCGCTATAGCGCGAACCATAATTCGGTGGGATTTGAATTCCGATCAGCAGAGGTTGCGCATTGGCTTCTTGAGTCAGCAGAATCATCCGCTCGAGTTGCTGTTCGATGCGGGCGGTGGGCAGGCCGCGTAGGCCATCATTGCCACCAAGCTCAATCAGAACCAGTTGGGGTTGATGCTGTCTGAGCAAAAACGGCAAGCGATTGAGTCCGTTGGCACTGGTATCGCCACTGATCGAGGCATTGATCACCTGCCAGTGGGGGGCCTGCTCAGCAAGGCGATCTGCCAGCAAACTGACCCAGCCTTGGTTTTCTGGCATATTGTAGGCCGCACTTAAACTATCCCCAACCACCACAAGGCGAGCCGTCGCTGGCTCAGCTGGATCGCTGGCGGCAAGCAACAGGCTGGGTTGCAGCAGACTCAGCACACAGCAGATCAACATGACGAGTCGAAGCGATGTCCATCCTTGGGTGAGGCGTTGGGCCCTTGATGCTGATGGTCGATCCCCCCTTGGCGAAGCTGCATCACCCTTATAGCGGTCTGGATGGGCAAGATGATCAACAAGATCTTTATTGATAACAGGATAGAACATGGATACCACTCCCCCGAAAAGCGAATTATCAGCCGTTGTCTTGGAAGCCCAAGGTTTGGGTTATCGTCTCACACAAGAGGCCGGAGAGCTGATTATTCTTGATGATATCCACTTATCTGTCTATCAGGGAGAAAGTGTAGCCATCCTCGGGCCTTCTGGTTCTGGCAAGTCCACCCTCTTGGCTTTACTGGCGGGTTTGGATGTCCCAACCCAGGGTCAGTTGACCTGGCGACAACAGCCCTTTAGTCAATTAGATGAGGATGCCCGTGCGCTGATTCGTGCGCAAGAGGTGGGATTTATCTTTCAATCCTTTCAGCTGCTGCCTGAACTGACGGCCCTTGAAAATGTGGCCCTGCCACTGGAATTGCGTGGCGAGAAGCAAGCCCTGCATCTGGCGCGTCAGCAGCTAGAGCAGGTCGGTTTGGCTGCACGGGCGCAGCATCGCCCTCATCAGATGTCAGGTGGTGAGCAGCAGCGTGTGGCCATTGCGCGGGCTTTTGCGGCCCAGCCCCAGGTGCTTTTTGCGGATGAACCCACTGGCAATCTGGATGGAGACAATGGTGCCAAGGTTGCGGATCTGTTGTTTGCATTGAATGACCAGACACATCAGCCTTTAACGCTGATTTTGGTCACCCATGATGAAGCCTTGGCGCAGCGTTGTCAGCGTATTGTGCGGCTCAAATCTGGCCGTATCGCCGCTATCGAAGCTGGAGGCGCAGCATGATGCAAGAGGCCGCTCTGGCTGCACGCTTGCTGTGGCGCGGTGTGCGTGCAGGTGAATACCGTGTCTTGATTTTGGCGCTGCTATTGGCCGTCAGTTGCTCAACACTGCTGGCTGTTCTCGGTGAGCGTATGCAGGGTGCGCTGTCTTTTGAGGCTTCGCGTCTGGCTGGAGGGGATCTGGTGGTGTCGGGTCGTCAACCGGCTGATCCCGAGCTGATCTCTTGGCTGGAAGCCTCTGGCTTGGCCTATAGCGAAAGCGCAAGCATGACCAGTATGGCTGCGACAGAGGCGGATCTGTTGCTGGTCAGTGTGCAGGCGGTGGGCGATCGCTACCCGCTGCTGGGTCAGGTGCGGCTCAGTGACGCCGAGGGTGAGCGGCGCGTCAGCCATCCCCCCGCCGTGGGCGAGATCTGGATAGAGCCAGCTGTCGCCATACGTTTGGGTCTTGAGCTAGGGCAAACGCTGACGTTGGGAGATACTGATCTGCAGGTTACCCATTGGTTGCTTGAAACGCCTGAGCAGCGCGGGGGTTTTAGCCAGTTTTCGCCCAGTGTGATGGTGCATCTGGCAAGTTTAGAACAGAGCGCCTTGCTGGCGGCCCTCAGTCGCGCCCAGTGGCGCTTAGGGCTCAGGCTGGATGCCGCTGAGTCAGAGCCTCTTATCACTGAGCTACGCCAACGTTTGCGTGATGATCAACGCTTGCGCCTGTTGGAGGAGGATCAGCCTGCCTTGGCCCGCGCCTTGGATGAGGGGCAGCGTTTCCTCAATATGGCCGGTTTAGTGGCGATTCTGCTGGCGGCGCTGGCGATTGCGCTGGCTATGCAAAGACAGGTTCGGCGTCAAGCCAAAGAGGTGGCCCTGCTGCGTTGCATGGGGCGCACGCGCGGACAGGTGGCCCGCTTGTTGGTATTCCAGTTTGTCTGGCTGGGTCTGCTGGTCGGGCTATTGGGCGGCGCACTGGGTTATCTGGCGCACCTGGGTTTGGTCGCGCTCTTGGCCCCCTTGCTCCCGTTGACCCTGCCCGAGCCTAGCTTATGGCCTTTGCTGCTGGCGCTTGTTTCATCTTGGTTGCTGCTTTTAGGACTGGCGCTGGCTCCGATTCTCTCTTTGGCGCAGGTCAGCCCGCTGGCTGTTTTGCAAGCTCGCCCTTGGAAGATCAGCTTGGCTTCGGGTTTGACCTATAGCCTCGCGCTGCTGAGCGTGGTGTTGATAGGTTATGCTTTGTCAGGAGATCTACTGCTCAGTGCAGCAACGCTCCTGGGTCTGCTGCTGGTCGGGCTTTTGGTGGCCGCTTGTGGCTGGTTGTTGCTCAAGCTGTTCGGCATGAGTTTGCAAAGCCTCAGCTGGAGCTGGCGTCAAACCTACCGTCGATTGATGGGGCATCCAAACGAAACCCTGCTCCAGCTGGGCACCTTTACCCTGGCCTTTACTGCGATTTTGCTGGTGGGCCGTGCAGGCACTCAGCTGGTCGGCGACTGGCAGGCACAGCTACCGCAAGAAGCACCCAATCACTTTGCTGTCGATATCCAGCCCTATGAAAAAGACGACTTTGTGGATTTTCTAGATACGCGTGGCTTGATGCATAGTCGTATCTACCCGCTGGTGAGAGGGCGGCTGACGGAGATTAATGATCAAGCCGCTTTAGAGGCTGTACCGCCTTCTGGTCGAGAAGACAACACGCTTCGGCGTGAGCTGAATCTCACATGGACATCGGCCTTGCCAGAAGGCAATCAGCTGCTAGAAGGACAGTGGTGGCCTGATCTTGCCACCCCTCTAGAAGGCCGAGCGCCGATTTCGATCGAGCAAGGCATGGCCGAGCGTTTGGGTTTGACGCTGGGTGATCAGCTGCTGTTTCAGGTGGCTGGCACGCCGGTTCTGACTCAAGTCGTCAGTGTGCGTGAAGTGGATTGGCAGAGTTTTCAGCCCAACTTTTATGTGATCTTTCCGCCAGATGTGCTTGAGGTCTATGGCTACACCTATCTAGCAAGCTTTTATCTGGATGCGCAGCAGAACCTGTTGATCCGTGATCTGGCACGGGCTTTTCCAGGTGTGGCGCTTCTGGATATTCGTGCGATTCTTGATCAGGCAGAAGGCGTGCTGCGTCAGCTGAGTCAGGGCATTCACTATTTGCTGGCTTTTGTCCTGTTGGCGGGTTTGCTGGTGACCTGGGCGCTGATGATGGCCAGTCTGGATGCGCGCCAGAAGGAGCAAGCACTGCTGAAAGTGCTGGGCCTGACACGTCGGCGTTTATTGATCCGTCAACTGCTGGAGTTTGCTGCCATCGGCTTGATTGCTGGATTATTAGCGGCTGGGCTGGGGGAGCTGCTCTATGCGTTGATAGCCGATCAGCTGCTGAATCTGCACTGGCGTCCGGCACCGAGTTACTGGTTGCTGCCGCCTCTGGTGGGGGCGCTGCTGCTGAGTGCTTGTGCTTATCTGGCCTTGCGTCCGACCTTTGAGATGGCACCGCATCGATTGATGCAGCGCCTCAGTGGTTCGGGTTAAAGGCCTGCTTGTGAGCTCACTCAGCCCCACCGCCAAGGGTTGCCTTGCGGCGGGGCGAGCGCACGGAGGGACTTGCTACCTGATCAGCCGCATTGCATTATGAGCCTTTACTGAACAAAGAGTCGAGGTTCGAGTGGCTGATTCACCCCTATTACCGCGTGTGAATGCATTAACCCAGCATCCAGCGCGTGAAAGTCTCTATCAAGAGCTGCACGCGCGCCCTTTTCCTGTCATTGCTTCACCAGTGCGTGTCTCTCATCTGGCGTTGTTGGTCGATGAGCAGCAGCGTGAACAAGATTACCACCACCTCTGTCAGCTCTGCGCCCGCTATGGCGTGCATCCGCCAACACCAGAAGAAAACAGCTATACCCAGAAACTCGGTGAGCTTGAAGTGCGTTGGGAAAGGCACCTTGAATTTGTGACCTATACCTTTATTCGCCCCGGTCGTCAGGGCCTGCCCTTCTCACAGCAAGCCCTCGCACTCTTGCCTGCAGATTGGCTAGAAAAGATACCTGGCCTGTTAGTTGTGGCGCTGCATCTTGAAGTCCTGTCTCCAGAAGATAGTCTCTTGGATCGTGAAACCCTGGCCAGCTGCTTTGAAGGCCAGCGTTTGGTCAGTGGCCGCTTGATGGAGGGAGCCGCGACCTTGTGGAGTGCGTTTCGTCTGCATGGCGATGCGTGTGGACGGATTCTGCTCCACAATCACGGCTTGAATGATAATCAGACAGGACGCCTGATTCTGCGTGTACTGGAGCTAGAAACCTACCGCTTGATGGCTTTGCTGGGCGCGCGGCCCTCGCGTGAGTTAGCGCCAGTATTGCGCCAGCTGGATCAGCGTCTGGCCACGATTATTGCACAGCTTTCCGAAGCAGAAGGGCTAGAAGAAGAGCGCCATCTGTTGCGTCAGCTGACATCAATGGCTGCAGAAATCGAGCGCTATAGCGCCGATACCCTATCACGCTTTTCTGCGACTCAGGCGTATTACCAGCTGGTGATGCGCCGTTTAGAAGAACTCAAGGAAAGACAGTCAGGCCCTAACTTTACACTCAGTGCTTTTTTCAGTCGGCGTTTAACGCCAGTGGCCCATACCTGCTCTTCGATCAGTGAACGCTTGCAGGATCTGGCCTCGCGGATTGAGCGCGCAGGTGATCTGATCCGCACGCGTGTCGACCTTAAGCTGGAAGAGCAGAACCGGCGCTTGCTGGCCTCAATGAACCGCCGTTCGCGCTTACAGCTCAGGATGCAAGAGACGGTAGAAGGTTTATCTATTGCGGCAATCAGCTATTATGGCATCAGCCTTTTGCGCTATGTTTTTGGTGCGATGGAGCCGCTTGGCGTGCCACTTAACAAGGATATCGCGACAGCGCTTGCCGTGCCGGTGGTGATTACCGGTGTCTGGTGGATTACGCATCGTATCAAGCGCTTTATTGTCGAAGCGAGTGATCCTGATCGCGAGCACTCATCCAAGCCATAAGCGCTCGCTAGTTTTGCTGCACCAATCACACCCTAATCTTGCTTTGATGGAGAACACCACAATGGGTCAAGTACAACAGCAAATACAGACCAAACTGGAGCAGGCCTTATCTCCTCAGTGGCTGACGATAGAAAATGAAAGTGATCAGCACAGTGGGCCAGCAGGCCGAGAGAGTCATTTTAAGGTCACTTTGGTCAGCCCACTTTTTGCAGGGCTGTTGCCAGTGAAGCGTCACCAGAAGGTTTACAGCCTGCTTTCAGAAGAGCTGGCGGGTTCAGTGCATGCGCTGGCGCTGCATCTTTACACGCCGCAAGAGTGGGAGCGGGCGGGTGCGCAGCGCCCTGATTCGCCCTCCTGTCTTGGAGGTGGCCGCTAGGCGTTGAGGCAAGCTAGGTCTCGCGCTCGCCCTTGAGGAGAGCCGTGCGGCCAAAGGCTAGTAGTGAGGTGGTTTTTCATCCATTAAGCTTTGCAATAAGCTGCCGCCCTGTTGTTGAGATGCCGTGCCATCGACATTCTGGCGAGAAGAAAGGTTTTCTAGACGCGCATGGAGGACACGCAGCTGCTCCTGTAACTGCAAGAGTTCCAAGCTTTGATGGGTGACCTGTTGATTAAGCTGCTCGAGCAGGTCATCCTGAAAAGCCAGTTGAGATTCAAGCGTGATGAGTCGGTCTTCGTATTGATTCATGATAAATTAGCGCTTACCTTGTTCGGGCATTTTGAGGGCAGGATGGGTATAATGCTCCTGATGGATAAGAACTTCATTCTATTTTGTTGTAAGGATTCTGAGAAAATCTATGCTGAATAATACACTGATAAGAAATATTGTGGTGAGTCTCGTTGTGGCTTTACTGGCACCTTTGGTGCTCCCGATTTTACTGATTGAGCCTGCCAATCTGGGTGGGACAACGGGTCAGGTGAAAGCCTATCTGCTGGTTTTTGTTTTGCTGATGTTTGGCGCCAGTATCAACGAAGCACTGCGCCTCAAGGCTCAGCAAAAAAAGTCCTACTCTTCTTCTGCGCAAGCAGCAGATGACGATTTTGATGATGAAGATGACCAAGACACCAGCCGTGAAGAAGGTGTGGTCAAGTGGTTTAACGTCAACAAGGGCTTTGGTTTTATTATTCGTGATCTGGGTGGCGAGGTTTTTGTGCACTTTCGCTCGATTCGTGGTTCAGGTCATCGCACCCTTAGAGAAGGCCAGCGTGTACGCTTTGTCGCTGTTGATGGTGAAAAAGGCTTACAGGCAGAAGACGTTTCTATTCTGAATCGTTAAGCTTAATTTTATTGCTGGCCCTGCTTCTTCTATAGAGAAACAGGGCCTTATTGTTATACGTTGGCTTGAGAGACCTCAATCGAAGCGGCGAGCGATTCCAGCAACCCGCTATAGATTTCGCTCAGCTGCTCTAAATCAGCAGCGGCCACTCGTTCATTGACTTGATGAATGGTCGCGTTGACTGGCCCCAGTTCAACCACCTGAGCACCGGTTGGCGCAATAAAGCGTCCATCCGAGGTGCCGCCAGAGGTCGAAAGCTGCGTCTGACGTCCTGTCACCTGCTTGATGGCTGTTTGGGCGGCGGCCACGAGGCTGCCTTCTGCGGTTAAAAAGGGCAGGCCACTCAATTGCCACTCGATCACATAATCCAATTGATGGGCTTTTAGGATGGCCTCGGTACGCGCTTGAATGGCTTCGGCCGTCAGCTCGGTTGAGAAGCGCCAGTTAAATAGCACTTCTAGCTCACCTGGCACCACATTCGTTGCCCCCGTTCCGGCATGGATATTCGAAATCTGAAAGCTGGTCGCGGGGAAGAAGGCATTCCCCTGATCCCAGACTTCCTCGGTCAGCGCGGTGAGCGCTGGCGCGGCCAGATGAATGGGGTTGCGTGCCAGATGTGGGTAGGCAACATGGCCCTGCTTGCCCTTGATGATCAGGCGACCGCCGAGTGATCCACGGCGTCCGTTCTTGATCACATCGCCCACCTGGGTTGTACTGGAAGGCTCGCCCACCAGACACCAGTCGATTTTCTCATTGCGCTCTTCTAGCCATTCGACCACCTTCACCGTGCCGTTTTTGGCTGGACCTTCTTCATCGCTGGTCAGCAGTAAGGCCAGATCTATTTGCGGATGGGGATGGCGTGTCAAAAAGACCTCTAAAGCCTCAATAAAGGCGGCAATACTGCCTTTCATATCGGCCGCACCACGGCCGCGCAAAAAACCTTCGCTATCGATTTCAGGTGTAAAAGGGTCTGTCTCCCAGCGCTCTTGTGGGCCTGGGGGCACAACATCCGTATGTCCGGCAAAGCAGAATAAAGGCTGCTGCTGGCCACGGCGTGCCCATAGATTATCCACCTCACCAAAGGGGAGGCGATAGAGGGTGAAGCCCAGCTTCTCAAGGCGTTGGCTCAGGTAATCCAAACAGCCTGCATCTTCTGGTGTGACGGAGGGGCGGCGAATCAGTTCAAAAGCGGTCGTCAGGGTCGGGGAGAGTGAGGTCATGATTTCTCTTATTCAGTAGGCAGTCAAAAAAGCAAAAATAGCTTATAGTGGAACGTTATTTTTTAAGATGGCTGGGCTTATCGTAAACTAAACAGGCTGGTTCTATCCAGCGTGTCGGATGGAGTAGGGTGGATGAGGATAAAAAGGCAGTGGGGATGGGCTTTGGGTGTGCTCCTTGCCTGCGTGGTGTTTTCGGCTCAAGCGGTGCAGGAGATCGATAACCCCTTTGGTGTGCGTATTGCGCTGCCTGAGCATTGGTTGAAGCTGACGCAAGAACAGTTAAGCACTGTCGATCCTGTTGAGGGAGAGAACAGCATCGATTTACCACTTGAGACACGCCAGCTGCTTTCTGCACAACTGCGTGCCGGTGGCGTGATGCTGATTTTCAATACCCAGCCCAGCGAGCAGGATTTTTACGACAATATCACCGTGATTGAGATCGAAGATCAGGTGCCAGAAGCAGCGGCGCAGATTCGCCAGACTTGTCAGGCCTTACCGCGCGTGCTGAGCCAGCGTTTAGGTCAAACGATCCGCTTGGATCAGTGCGCTGGGCGTGAAATCTCTGGTTTTCCGGCTTTTATTCTTGCCTACCCAGGCAAAACACCAGCCACACAGATTGTGCAGTATATGATTCAGATCGGACAAAACCGCAGTCTGGTTTTTACACTCGCCTATCATCAGCAGCGCCCTGAAAGCCTCGCCGCTTTTGAACAGTTGATCACCGATTTAGAACTGCGTGCGCCTTAATCTCGTTCAGATTCAAGTCGATCAGAACGCGTTGGTCGACTTGAATGCGCAAGAGGTGCCCTATACGCAAGAAGTGCCCTAGAGGGATCAAATGGCCGCTGATGCGCAGTAGGGCACAGGCGGATTGGAGTGGAGTTCATCCTGCCCCTTAGGTAAAATGATCTGTTTTCTTCATGGCTCTGGTGTCATCGAGACGCCAAGAATCTTGCCAACCATTTATTTGCCAACCTAGTGGAGAGCTTTCCAGATGCTGGAAATCAACCCTTTTGTCTCCCTCAGTAAAGATATGCAGGCACGCGCAGACGTGTTGAGGGGGTATCTTTGACTATGCCGAAAAGAAAGAGCGTCTTGAAGAAGTCACGCGCGAACTAGAGCAGCCGGATGTCTGGAACGAACCAGAACGCGCTCAGGCATTGGGTAAAGAACGTGCCCAGCTTGAACAGATAGTGCACACGCTGGATACGCTGGATGCGGGTTTAACAGATGCGCGTGATTTGCTTGAATTGGCCGCTGCTGAAGATGATCAGGATACCCTGGATGCCGTCGATGCCGATTTGCAAGCTCTGCTCAAGCAGCTTGAGGGCCTGGAGTTTCGGCGCATGTTCTCCGGTGAAATGGACCCAATGAATGCCTATCTGGATATTCAGGCCGGTTCTGGTGGCACTGAAGCCCAAGACTGGGCCAGCATGATGCTGCGCATGTATCTGCGCTGGGCTGATGCACACGGCTTCAAAACAGAAGTTGTCGAGCTTTCCGATGGTGAGGTGGCGGGTATTAAATCTGCCACGCTGCGCATTGAAGGCGACTATGCCTATGGCTGGCTCAGAACAGAGACCGGTGTGCATCGTCTCGTGCGCAAAAGTCCTTTTGACTCTGGCGGACGCCGTCATACCTCTTTCAGCTCAGTTTTTGTGGCACCTGAGGTCGATGATAGCTTTGAAATCGATATCAATCCCGCCGATTTACGTGTGGATGTTTATCGTGCCTCCGGAGCGGGTGGTCAGCACGTTAACCGGACTGAATCTGCGGTACGGATCACCCACTTGCCGACCAATACTGTTGTTGCCTGTCAGACACAGCGCTCGCAGCATGCCAACAAGGATTTTGCGATGAAGCAGCTCAAAGCCAAGCTTTGGGAGCTGGAAATGCAAAAGCGCAATGCAGAAAAGCAAAAGCTCGAAGACTCGAAGGCCGATATCGGCTGGGGTAGCCAGATCCGCTCTTATGTTCTGGATGATTCGCGCATTAAAGATTTACGCACAGGGGTAGAGAATCGCAACACCCAGGCCGTGCTGGATGGCGATCTTGATAAATTTATTGAAGCCAGCTTAAAACAGGGGCTATAAAATGACTGAAACAACCGCAGCAGAGCCAGAGAGCCATCGTCTTAGTGAAGAAGATAACAAGCTGATTGCGGAGCGACGCCAGAAGCTGGCCCAACGACGCGCTCAGGGTCAGGCCTTTCCTAATCATCTGCGCCGCGATGCCCTTGCTGGTGATTTGCAGCAAGAACTGGGCGCTTTGAGCAAAGAAGAGCTAGAAGCGCTGGGACGTCGTGCTCAGGTGGCTGGCCGTGTGATGCGGATGCGTGGCCCCTTTATTGTGATTCAGGATGTCAGCGGCCAGATCCAGCTGTATGTGGATAAAAAAGGCCTTGAAGAAAGCCAGCGTGACGATATCAAAACCTGGGATCTGGGTGATCTGGTCTATGCACAAGGGGTGATCCACAAATCAGGCAAGGGCGATTTGTATGTGCATATCGAACACAGTCAGCTGCTGACCAAGAGCCTGCGTCCGCTGCCTGATAAGTTTCATGGCTTGGCGGATCAGGAAATGCGCTATCGTCAGCGCTATGTCGATCTGATCGTGAATGCCGAATCGCGCCACTGCTTTGCCGTGCGTTCTAAGGTCATCAGTGGCATTCGCCGCTTTATGGAAGCGCGTCAGTTTATGGAGGTCGAAACCCCCATGCTGCAAGTGATTCCCGGTGGTGCCACGGCGCGGCCTTTTGTGACTCATCACAATGCCTTGGGTCAGGATATGTACCTGCGTATCGCGCCCGAGCTTTACCTCAAGCGCTTGGTGGTGGGCGGCTTTGAGAAGGTTTACGAGATCAATCGTAACTTCCGCAATGAAGGCCTCTCCACCCGTCATAACCCAGAATTTACGATGATCGAGTTCTACTGGGCCTATGCGGACTACCGTGATTTGATGGACTTCACCGAAGCGCTGCTGAAAAATCTGGCTGAAGAAGTGCTGGGCACCACTCAGGTTCCTTATCAGGGTGAGGTGTTCGAGTTTGGTCAGCCCTTCCAGCGTTTGACAATGCAAGAAGCCATTATCCAGTATGGTGAGGGCATCAGTGCGGCGGATCTGGCCACGCGTGAGGCCGCAGCGGCTGTCGCTGAGCGTCTAAAAATCCAGGTGAAGCCTATTTGGGGTCTGGGGCGCATCATCACCGAAATCTTTGAAGAAGTCGCCGAGCACCAGCTGCGTCAGCCCACCTTCATTACTGAATATCCCGCCGAGGTTTCGCCTTTGGCGCGGCGTAATGATGCCAACCCAGAAGTGACCGATCGCTTTGAATTCTTTATTGGAGGGCGTGAGATTGCCAATGGCTTCTCAGAGCTGAACGATGCTGAAGATCAGCGTGATCGCTTCTTGGAGCAGGTCAAGGAAAAAGAAGCTGGAGATGATGAGGCGATGTTCTATGATGCGGATTATATTCGTGCATTAGAATACGGCTTGCCACCAACGGCAGGTGAAGGGATAGGGATAGATCGTCTGGTGATGCTGTTTACCGACAGCCCCTCGATCCGTGATGTCTTGCTCTTCCCTGCGATGCGCCCTGAAGCCGACTAAGTGTGGCTAGGCTCGTATGAGCCAGCTCACAGCTCAAGCCCTCCATGACGGAGGGCTTTTTTGTTTGGCTGGATTTTAACCACGCATGTTGCTGCAGTGCCAGCCACAAACAGCTTGGCATTAATCAGAGGTTTCTTAGCTAAATGTCAGCTCAAATCCAGCCTGAGCCTGCCAGCTGGCTTCCTGCTCTAAATCGGCTTGCAGTAACGGCTGTTCGGCTAGCCAACCCTCAGGAAACTGAAGATGCAGGCTTTCTTTGGGTGTGGTGTTATCGACACTGAGTTGCATGTTCTGCAGCGGGGCATCAGGTCGGCTGTGGTGGAAAAGGACAGATAGACGCAAAAGACGCGCTAGACGCTTGAGCTTGAGTGCATCTTCAGGCGAAAAGCTTTTGAAATCGCCCTGCGCAAACTTGCGTCGATGGGTACGAATTAAAACAGCGAGCTTTCTTTGTTCGAGGCGGGTATAACCGGGAAGATCGGCATACTGCATTAAATAAGCGCCATGCTTATGATATTGCGTATGGGCTACACTGAGCCCGATTTCATGTAAGGCCGCGGCCCGTGCGAGTTTATCGCGCCATTTAGCTTGCATCAGCCCCCATGCGCTGTTGACCTGTTCAAGGAGATAAAGACAGCTGCTTTGCACCAGCTGGCTTTGCAGCAGATCGACTTGAAACCTTTCTTGCAATCCATTGAGCGTGCGATCACGAATATCCACATCCGCAGCCAATCCAGAAAGCTCATACAGCAGACCTTCACGCAGAGCCCCTTCGACAAAATGCATTTCTTTGATCTGCAGCGCTTCAAAAAAGGCCGAGGCAATGGCTAAACCGGCAGGCAGCACCTTGGCGCGATCAGCCCGTAAACCATAAACAGTCCAGTGATCTGCGCTCTTGTGCTTCAGCAGGTCTTTCTCTAACTCATGTAGCTTTTTGGCGGTTAAAGGTGCAAATTCGCCCTGTCCGGCAATCAGTGATAACGCTTTGAGACTGCCTGAGCTGCCTTGCGCCACCTGCCAGCCACAACCTAGATAGCTTTTTTGGATGTGCAGGAGTTCACTGAGTGCAGCCAGGCGGGCTTGCTGAAAGGCTTTGTTGGTGATCTGCCCCTGCTTGAAAAAACGCTGTGTATAGCTGACGCATCCCATATGCAGACTTTCCATCAGCGCAGGTTCTGCGCCATCACCAATAATAAATTCGGTGCTGCCGCCGCCGATATCAATCACCAGTCTGCGGCCTTCTATCTTGGGCGAGGTAAACACCACGCCGGTATAAATCAAACGTGCTTCTTCGCGGCCGGCAATAATCTCGATTGGCACACCCAGAATCTCTTCAGCGCGTTCGAGAAACTCCTGGCTATTGTGTGCAGCGCGCAGGGCATTGGTACCTACGGCCTTGACCTGCTGCTCACCCAATCCTTGTATAAAAGGAGCCATCTGCTGCAAGCAGGCAAGGCCTCTTTGCTGAGCTTCTTCGCTTAAAAGACCTTGATCATCGAGTCCGGCGGCCAGCTGTACCTTCTCGCCAAGTCGTTTAAGTAGATTAAGCTCGCCGTGCATTTTACGGGCCAGCAAGAGATGGAAGCTATTAGAGCCAAGATCTAAAGCGGCTAAAGTGGTGCCATCGGGGAGGTTGGCGTCTGTCATGAACCCTGCCTTTGTTGAGTCATCAGCAATCCTAGTGAAGTGGCTCAAGATACCACTTCAAAAGCGAATTATATATTTTAATCTGACCAGTCAGCGCAGGTGAATCACAAATCAGAGAGGACTTTAGCCCTTGCAAAGAGAGTGCTATGATAAAGCGCATCACTGAATGGCCAAGTGCCGAGACTGCATGATTTTGGGAGAGACACCATGAGTAGTACGATTGTGAATGTGACTGACGCCAGCTTTGAAGAAGAAGTTCTGCAATCCACGCAGCCAGTTTTAGTCGACTACTGGGCCGAGTGGTGTGGTCCTTGCAAGATGATTGCCCCTGTTCTGGAAGAAGTGGCCAGCGAATATGAAGGTCGTATTAAGGTGTGCAAGCTCAATATTGATGAAAATACAGAGACACCAGCCAAGTTTGGTATTCGTGGTATTCCAACGCTGATGATCTTTAAAGGCGGTAATGCCGAAGCCACCAAGGTGGGTGCCCTGTCTAAAACTCAGCTCTCTGCTTTTATTGATGCCAGCCTCTAAACGCTGAAGCTTGCCCGTCCTGCCTTGGAGCACAAAAAAACTTGCACCTCGGCAGGCACTCAGGCAAGATAGCTTGGCTTTGATACCTCGCTCGCTCTTCTGGTCTTTTTTTGATTCCGCGATCAGTTGCAGCAAGTGGCTCAGCCAAGATCCAAGCATCTGGCCTTGAGTAGGCCTACAATCACCGTCATGCCCCATATCCTCTGAGTGTTTTCCACGTTTTCTGTTTCTCCATGCCTGCAACAACGCGCTGGTGAGTCCAACGGCGGAAACGAAACCACTCGGCACTCTCAACTGGATGCAAGCACGGTATTCTTTATCCGCTCCGCTTAGACGGAATTGATCCCAGTAAGACCACCAATACAAAACTCATGAATCTGACCGAACTCAAGCAGAAACCCGTTGCCGAATTAATGGAAATTGCGAATGAAATGGGCATTGAAAGTGTCGCCCGTTCTCGTAAGCAAGATATTATTTTTGCCATTCTCAAACGTCACGCCAAAAGCGGTGAAGATATTTATGGAGATGGCGTACTGGAAATTTTACAGGATGGATTTGGTTTCCTGCGTTCAGCAGATTCCTCCTACCTTGCTGGGCCTGATGATATCTATGTTTCCCCCAGCCAGATTCGCCGCTTTAACCTGCGCAAAGGCGATACTATTTCCGGCAAGATTCGCCCCCCTAAAGATGGCGAGCGCTACTTTGCCTTGTTAAAGGTGGATTCAATTAACTTTGACCGCCCTGAAAACGCCAAACACAAGATTCTATTTGAAAACCTAACGCCGCTCTTTCCAGATGACCGCATGGTGATGGAAGTGGGCAATGGCTCTAGCGAAGATCTCACCGCACGGATCATTGACCTGGTCTCGCCAATTGGTAAGGGCCAGCGGGGATTGATTGTCTCGCCACCCAAGGCGGGTAAAACGCTGATGCTGCAAAATGTGGCCAATTCCATCAAGCGTAATAATCCAGAGTGTCATCTGATCGTGCTGCTGATTGATGAGCGCCCTGAAGAAGTGACCGAGATGCAGCGCACCGTGCGTGGCGAGGTCGTGGCCTCCACTTTTGATGAGCCGCCAGCACGTCACGTTCAAGTTGCCGAGATGGTGATCGAGAAGGCCAAGCGTTTGGTTGAGCACAAGCTGGATGTCATCATTCTTCTTGATTCGATTACTCGTCTTGCTCGTGCTTATAATACCGTAGTGCCTAGCTCAGGTAAGGTGCTGACGGGTGGTGTCGATGCCCATGCACTGGAAAAGCCCAAGCGTTTCTTTGGTGCGGCGCGTAATATCGAAGAAGGCGGCAGCTTAACCATTATTGCAACTGCGCTGGTGGATACAGGCTCGAAAATGGATGAAGTCATCTATGAAGAGTTTAAAGGCACCGGCAATATGGAAGTGCACCTGGATCGTAAAGTGGCTGAAAAGCGCATTTACCCAGCGATCAATATTCGTCGTTCAGGCACGCGCCGTGAAGATCTTCTGGCCTCTGAAGAAGATCTGCAGCGTATGTGGATTCTGCGTAAGCTGCTCAATCCTATGGAAGATGTGGCCGCGACTGAGTTCCTGATTGACCGTTTAAAAGATACCAAAACCAATATGGAATTCTTTGAGGCCATGAAGCGCAAATAGCGTGATCGGCTTGATCTGAATTTCAGTGATCAGACACAGAGGGCAAGCCATTAGGCTTGCCTTTTGCACAATTGGAGGTCAGAAATCCAGATGAACTACAAGGATTTACGTGATTTTATCGATCAGCTTGAAGCCCGTGGTGCGCTGAAGCGGATCACCCAAGAAGTCGATCCCTATCTTGAAATGACTGAGATCGCTGACCGTACCCTGCGTGCTGGCGGTCCGGCGCTGCTCTTTGAAAACCCCAAAGGGCACTCAGTGCCTGTCTTAGCCAATCTGTTTGGTACTCCTGAGCGAGTCGCCTGGGGTATGGGCGCTGAATCCACCGAAGCCCTGCGCGAAATTGGGCGTTTGCTTGCTTTTTTGAAAGAGCCAGATCCCCCCAAGGGCTTAAAAGATGCCTGGGAAAAACTGCCGATCTTTAAAAAAGTGCTCAGCATGAGTCCGAAGATCGTCAAAAAAGCACCTTGTCAGGAGGTGGTGCAAGAAGGTGAGGCGGTCAATCTCTACGACCTGCCGATCATGCACTGCTGGCCTGGCGATGCGGCGCCGCTGGTGACCTGGCCATTGGTGATCACCCAAAATCAGAAAAAAGGCCGCGAAAATCTCGGTATCTACCGTCAGCAGCTGATTGGGCGCAATAAACTGATTATGCGTTGGCTGGCTCACCGTGGCGGTGCGTTGGATTACCAAAAATTCTGCCGTGAGAATCCAGGCCAGCGCTTCCCAGTCTGCGTGGCTTTGGGGGCGGATCCGGCCACGATTCTGGGTGCTGTCACGCCGGTGCCTGATACCCTCTCTGAATATGCCTTTGCTGGCTTGTTGCGTGGTAGTAAAACCGAGCTGATCAAATCTATTGGCTATGATCTGCGTGTGCCCGCCTCAGCAGAAATCGTGCTCGAAGGCTATATCGAGCCTGGCGAAACCGCACCTGAAGGCCCCTTTGGTGATCATACTGGCTATTACAACGAAGTCGATCACTTCCCTGTTTTTACGGTTGAGCGTATCACGCGGCGTGCCGATGCGATTTATCACTCCACCTATACAGGACGGCCACCGGACGAGCCAGCCGTACTGGGTGTGGCACTGAATGAAGTCTTTGTGCCAATCCTGCAAAAGCAGTTTCCTGAGATTATTGATTTTTATCTGCCGCCTGAAGGCTGCTCCTATCGGATGGCCGTGGTCACAATCAAAAAACAATATCCAGGCCATGCCAAGCGCGTGATGCTGGGTGTCTGGAGCTTCTTGCGCCAGTTTATGTACACCAAGTTTGTGATTGTCACCGATGATGATATTAACGCGCGCGATTGGAAGGATGTGATGTGGGCGATCACCACACGCATGGACCCAGTGCGCGATACGGTGATGATCGAAAACACCCCGATTGATTATCTGGATTTTGCCTCACCGGTTTCAGGTCTTGGCTCCAAAATGGGACTGGATGCGACCAATAAATGGCCAGGTGAAACCACGCGTGAGTGGGGAACGGCCATTACCATGACCGATGAAGTGAAGAGCAAAATTGATCGTCTCTGGGATGAGCTGGATATTTGCCCAGCGGCGCCGCAAAAAAACACGATCAGTGCCGGATAATCGCGCACTGAATCCGCAGACTGGCCGTGCGCAACCTCAAGCTTGTGGCGGCCTCCTAGCAAAAAGAAGTGAAGTATGACGGACTCAACGATTCAATCTCTGCGTGCGCGGGTGCTGCACTATCAGCCCCTCAACGAGGATGTCTATCATCTGGTGTTGGCACCAGAGCAGCCCATCGCATTTCAGCCTGGCCAGTATATCGAGTTACAGGCAGCAGCCGATCAGTGGGGGGCCTTCTCTCTGGCCTGCACATCGGATGCAACACAGCTGGAGCTGCATATTCAGCATCTTCCTCATCGCCCGACTTCGGCCTTATTGCATCAGCAGTGTTTGCGCGCTTATGAGCAGCAAGACTGGATCACACTGCGTGGCCCACAAGGGGGCGCGGTGTTATCCAATACTGGCACAGAGCCTCTGACTTTGATTGCCGCCGGAACAGGCTATGCACAGATCAAATCCTGGTTGCTGGCGTTAGAAAAACAGGCCTCCGAAACGGCCATTACCCTCTATTGGGCGGTCCGTACGCCGGATGATTTTTATGACCAGCAATGGCTACACAACTGGCAGCAAGCGCCGCAGCATCAGCTGATACAGGTTGTCGAGCTGGCCGATGCACAGTGGACAGGTCGTAGTGGACGGATTACCGAAGCCCTCGCACAGGATTTTATCGGCCCGCACAGTGCGACCCACCTCAAGGGCTTGATCAGTGGCTCGCCTGCTATGGTCTATGCAGTCGAAGATCTGCTGCTGGAGCGAGGTTTATCGCCGCGCGCCTTGATCAGCGATGTGCACTTCTACGCCCCGCGTGATTATTCTGCTTAAGTTCCCTTGGAGAGCCTGACCATGCCTTGTGCCGCCAACATGCAAGACAAGACCCAACACACTTATGTGATTACTGGTGCTGGACAGCGTGCAGGCTTGGCTCTGGCCGAGCACTGGCTGGCAGCCGGGCATCAGGTGATCTTCAGCTATCGTCAGCCCAAACCGGGTGTGATGGCGCTAGAGCAGCAAGGTGCCTTGGGTATTCAGGCTGATTTCAGCACCAATGAAGGGATTTTAGCTTTTGCACAAGCGGTTCAGCAGCAAAGCGATCTGGTGCATCTGCTGGTGCATAATGCCTCTGAATGGTCTGCTGATCCCAAAAAAGAAGATCAAGAAGCCTGGCAACAGGTCGCCGCGAGGCATCAGTGTTTGTTTCAAGTGCATCAACAAGCCCCTTATCTGCTGAACCTTGCATTAGAACCTCAGCTACGCGCAGCGGCACAACAAAGCGGACAGGCCACACAAATTATTCATTTAACCGATGATGCCGTGCGCCGTGGCTCGGCCAAACATGGTGCTTATTTGGCGACCAAAGCGGCACTGGAGAATCTGACTTACTCCTTTGCTGCACGCTTTGCGCCCCAGATCCGCGTGAACGCTATTGCGCCTGCCTTGCTGGCTTTTAATGATGGCGATTCTGAAGCCTATCGAGCCGAGGCCTTGCAAAAATCGCCGCTCGGCATCGAACCTGGCTTTACTAGCCTCGTGCAAGCCGTTGATTATTTGATTCACCAGCCTTATACCACAGGCAGCATTTTACCCTTGAACGGTGGGCGGCATCTTAAGTAAACCCTTGAGTTTTATTTATAAACCCCCACCTCAGTGAAGATAGTGATGTAACTGATGTAAAGGAGCGATGATGAGCCAACATTTTGAAGCAGCCCCAGGTTTACACCCCAGCAAAGACCCAGCCACCCAGGGCTTTGTGTTTAACCAAACCATGCTGCGCATTAAAGATCCTGAAATCACGCTCGATTTTTATACGCGTGTGCTGGGGATGACACTGGTGCGCAAGCTGGATTTTCCTGAAATGCACTTCACGCTGTTTTTCTTGGCTAGCCTTGAAGAGCAAGATCTGGCCAACTGGTCACAAGATGCAGCCGAGCGCACAGTCCAAACCTTTAGCCGCCCAGCCATGCTGGAGCTGACTTGGAACTGGGGTACTGAAAGCGATGAGCAGTGCCAGTACCACAATGGCAATGAAGAGCCCAAAGGCTTTGGGCATATTGGCTTTGCTGTTCCTGATTTAGACGCCGCCTGCGCGCGTTTTACCGAGCTGGGTGTGGCCTTTGTGAAGCGCCCTGAAGACGGCAAGATGAATGACATCGCCTTTATCCGCGATCCCGATGGTTACTGGATCGAGATTTTTGAGCCTGCGCGCTTGCCCAAGGGCTTGGAAAGCCATTTGGGGTGATGGACTTGTTGAAATACCTAGTGCTACCACCTACTGCCAACGCCCTGCTGATCTTGGCAGGGTTAGGCTTGATCTGGTTCCGTTGGAAAAAAATGGGTAGCAGCTTCGTACTTGCAGGAAGCCTAACCCTAATCCTGCTATCTCTGCCTGTAGTCAGCCACGGCTTGACTCAGCCCTTGGAACGCTACCCCGCACTCAAGCTGGAAGACTTGGATCAGCAGCAAGCTATTATCATTTTGGGCGGTGGGCGAGCCTATTCAGGAAAAGAGTTTGGCTGGCAGAATGCTCCCAGTGAGGCGAATTTAAGTCGCTTGAACTATGGAGCCTGGCTGCACCGGAAAACCGGTTTACCGCTTTTACTAACCGGTGGAAGCAAACATGGAGAAACACTCAGTGAAGCCCAACTGATGCAACAAACGCTGCAAGAAAGCTTTGGCATACAAGCCCGCTGGCTTGAAGAGCAAAGCCGCACCACCCAAGAAAATGCTTACTACACTGCTGCACTCCTACAACAAGAAAACCTGAACCAAGTAATCCTCGTTAGCCATGCTTGGCACCTAGCTAGAGCCGTTCCTACTTTTGAAAACCAAGGACTCCAGGTTTTACCGGCACCCCTGCAATTTTCTACCCCGCCACCTGAAGGACTTATTGGCTGGATGCCTAGTGCCTACCACTTGAGAAAAAGCACCCTAGCCATTCACGAGTACTTGGGGAGAGTGGCGTATCAGCTGAGATGAGTGACTCCAAAGGTGTGTGTTCGCCTTTAAGCTGCTGATGCCACGCATACCACGCCTTGCTTCAGTGTTTCAGTGGCTGACTTGTTGAGATAGGCTCTGAAGCGTGTGGGACACATCGGATGCCGCGTGGATTCAACAGCTGTTTCAGTGGCTGACTTGTTGAGATAGGCTCTGAAGCGGATTCTGGAAGAAAAGATGCGTCCCGGTCGCAAGTTTCAGTGGCTGACTTGTTGAGATAGGCTCTGAAGCCTACAGAAAGGGCTGCAGAGGATGCGGCGCAAGCATGTTTCAGTGGCTGACTTGTTGAGATAGGCTCTGAAGCCCGACCAGGGCGGCGGGGCTGGGGTCGCTGGTTGCGTTTCAGTGGCTGACTTGTTGAGATAGGCTCTGAAGCAAGCAAAGCCGATCATCCATAAGCCACTCTCCGGAGTGTTTCAGTGGCTGACTTGTTGAGATAGGCTCTGAAGCGGCAGTGACTTGATTCTTCACCGTGTTCATTACAGTTTCAGTGGCTGACTTGTTGAGATAGGCTCTGAAGCCCCCACATTGCTCCTTCAGGCGCTCCTGTTCATCTGTTTCAGTGGCTGACTTGTTGAGATAGGCTCTGAAGCGTCATGCCTGATGTCAAAACGCTGGCCGCTGCGCGAGTTGTGTTTCAGTGGCTGACTTGTTGAGATAGGCTCTGAAGCGAATCAAGCCGGTCTGGATTGGTGTGGGGCAGGCTTGTTTCAGTGGCTGACTTGTTGAGATAGGCTCTGAAGCGTTTAGCGAACCCCGAAAAGCCCGACCCCTTTAGGTTTCAGTGGCTGACTTGTTGAGATAGGCTCTGAAGCCAAATTACTGACGCGATTCGAGCCACCTTGGCTCTTGTTTCAGTGGCTGACTTGTTGAGATAGGCTCTGAAGCGCCAAAAATCAGCAATTGAATCAAGGTACTCTTGTTTCAGTGGCTGACTTGTTGAGATAGGCTCTGAAGCAACGCTGCTATCACCAACGGCAATAACAAAGGTGGTGTTTCAGTGGCTGACTTGTTGAGATAGGCTCTGAAGCGCTTAATCCTGCTATTCACAAGCAAGATGTTGAGTTTCAGTGGCTGACTTGTTGAGATAGGCTCTGAAGCGCTCTTCAAACCACCAGCGACCCAGCCAGGATGGTTTCAGTGGCTGACTTGTTGAGATAGGCTCTGAAGCTTCATAGACGACTCCCTGGCTGGCTGGCGCGATGTTTCAGTGGCTGACTTGTTGAGATAGGCTCTGAAGCAGCGAAAAAACCCAGCTGGGAGAACGCGCCTGAGTGTTTCAGTGGCTGACTTGTTGAGATAGGCTCTGAAGCGTCTTCCAACTGCGCCCCCTTGCCGGCCTGTCCAGTTTCAGTGGCTGACTTGTTGAGATAGGCTCTGAAGCGCAAGAACAGGGTAAACGCTGCTGCTGTGGCTGCTTGTTTCAGTGGCTGACTTGTTGAGATAGGCTCTGAAGCCCGATCCAGAGTCTTTTGGGCTTGAGCAACGGTATGTTTCAGTGGCTGACTTGTTGAGATAGGCTCTGAAGCAGCCATGGAACATTCCCTGTTTTGGAGCGAAGACCGGGTTTCAGTGGCTGACTTGTTGAGATAGGCTCTGAAGCATCCTTGAACTGGCATCAGATTACGCCTCAGTCATGTTTCAGTGGCTGACTTGTTGAGATAGGCTCTGAAGCGCTGTGTATAGTGAAAAAGGAAGCGCACTCTCCAGTTTCAGTGGCTGACTTGTTGAGATAGGCTCTGAAGCCACTGACTGAGCAAAAGCCTCATCAGGGTAGCTGGTTTCAGTGGCTGACTTGTTGAGATAGGCTCTGAAGCCAAAACTTATTCCATCTTCCAGGAAGGGGACCCTGTTTCAGTGGCTGACTTGTTGAGATAGGCTCTGAAGCCAGTCGAAACTTGAGGTCTTCAAAACAGGCTTCGGTTTCAGTGGCTGACTTGTTGAGATAGGCTCTGAAGCTGACGCAGCGCCATGCCGAGTTATCGCGAGAGCTGTTTCAGTGGCTGACTTGTTGAGATAGGCTCTGAAGCTGTGGCGGCTGCCGTAGGTTTGGTCGTGACTGTCCAGTTTCAGTGGCTGACTTGTTGAGATAGGCTCTGAAGCCAGAAGCACGATGCTCAACGCACCACGATGGTACTGTTTCAGTGGCTGACTTGTTGAGATAGGCTCTGAAGCCAGCTTTTGGCCGCGCTTTTCTACGAAGTCTTTGAGGTTTCAGTGGCTGACTTGTTGAGATAGGCTCTGAAGCGAAGGCTTCAATGGTTTCGGCCAAGTTGTGAGAGGTTTCAGTGGCTGACTTGTTGAGATAGGCTCTGAAGCTTCCTGCACCATGCCAGCAAGGGCGCGGCCATGATGTTTCAGTGGCTGACTTGTTGAGATAGGCTCTGAAGCTGGGATGCCGTGGCTGGCGACTTTCTCAAGGAGATGTTTCAGTGGCTGACTTGTTGAGATAGGCTCTGAAGCTGATGCTGGCCGTGCCGCCGTTTTGGACGTGCAGGGTTTCAGTGGCTGACTTGTTGAGATAGGCTCTGAAGCCTCAAGCAGATGGGGTTCAGTGACAAAACTCCTTGTTTCAGTGGCTGACTTGTTGAGATAGGCTCTGAAGCATGCTTGAGCAGGCTCAACTCATGATTAGCTTGAGTTGTTTCAGTGGCTGACTTGTTGAGATAGGCTCTGAAGCAGCTGGGGATTCGCATCGTGTGGGATCGGGGGTAGTTTCAGTGGCTGACTTGTTGAGATAGGCTCTGAAGCAAGCAGAAAACAGCAAGAAAAGCGATTTAAAAGAGTTTCAGTGGCTGACTTGTTGAGATAGGCTCTGAAGCGCGATTTATACAGCAGCAGAGTCGAGCATTCCAGTACGTTTCAGTGGCTGACTTGTTGAGATAGGCTCTGAAGCGTTCGACAGCTTGCTCACTTTTCCAATCCTCTAGTGTTTCAGTGGCTGACTTGTTGAGATAGGCTCTGAAGCGAGGAAATCAACATGCAGACCCTGGTGTTAACGGGTTTCAGTGGCTGACTTGTTGAGATAGGCTCTGAAGCCAAAGGGTGAGCGCAGTTTGTGGCGCGTTCGCCTGTTTCAGTGGCTGACTTGTTGAGATAGGCTCTGAAGCCGATTGGCGGGGATGATTACAACGGCGCAGTAAAATGTTTCAGTGGCTGACTTGTTGAGATAGGCTCTGAAGCCCACCCCACAAACCTTGTAAGCCGCTGACAAAATACGTTTCAGTGGCTGACTTGTTGAGATAGGCTCTGAAGCGTGCGGCCTAACTCTGACTCTGGCGGTATCCGTGGGTTTCAGTGGCTGACTTGTTGAGATAGGCTCTGAAGCTTGCAATCAGACAGGGCATCTAGTTTTGTAAGATGGTTTCAGTGGCTGACTTGTTGAGATAGGCTCTGAAGCTAAAAAAACAAAAAAACCCCACTCATCGTTAGATGTTTCAGTGGCTGACTTGTTGAGATAGGCTCTGAAGCTATGTGGTTGTAAGGCCCGCGCAAGATGCAGAGAACGTTTCAGTGGCTGACTTGTTGAGATAGGCTCTGAAGCGTCGCTTGGGCTGAGAATACAGGCGACATCGGGAAGTTTCAGTGGCTGACTTGTTGAGATAGGCTCTGAAGCCGGCTGTAAAAAAAACACCATGGCGGCGGTGACCGGGTTTCAGTGGCTGACTTGTTGAGATAGGCTCTGAAGCCAGTCGCTCCCCGTAGTCGTTGGTGGTGCGGCCTGTGTTTCAGTGGCTGACTTGTTGAGATAGGCTCTGAAGCCAGATAAAAAAGCAGCGTAAAAACGGCCCTGCTCAGGTTTCAGTGGCTGACTTGTTGAGATAGGCTCTGAAGCGACATTCATGGAAAAAAACCCCTGCTGGAATTTCTTGTTTCAGTGGCTGACTTGTTGAGATAGGCTCTGAAGCCAATCAAGCGGCTTGAAGCTGCGCTCAGCAAGGCGGTTTCAGTGGCTGACTTGTTGAGATAGGCTCTGAAGCGCCTCGGCCAGTTGCGCTCTTGCCAAAACGGGGGCGGGTTTCAGTGGCTGACTTGTTGAGATAGGCTCTGAAGCCGGTGGCGGTTCAGGCGATGGTGATGGCGATGGTGAGTTTCAGTGGCTGACTTGTTGAGATAGGCTCTGAAGCGGTTGTTGCCTTGCCCGTTTTGCGGCGGAAATATAGTTTCAGTGGCTGACTTGTTGAGATAGGCTCTGAAGCGAAAAAGCCAGCAATGCTCCAACACTGAGTTTTCTTCGTTTCAGTGGCTGACTTGTTGAGATAGGCTCTGAAGCTTCTGGCGGTGGCGGTTCAGGCGATGGTGAGGGTGAGTTTCAGTGGCTGACTTGTTGAGATAGGCTCTGAAGCAGGACCGTACCACTCGTATTCGATGCGACCTTGCGTGTTTCAGTGGCTGACTTGTTGAGATAGGCTCTGAAGCCCCAAAAACTTTCTGCGTAACAACAGTTAGTTAGCGGGGCACAGAGCCTAACTTTTTCCGAAAACTCTTCCAATGCTCAAAAACATTTAGATTTTGCGAAAAAACTTCTAACGATCATTGCAGTACCTCAGATATTCACATTGATCACATTTTGCCTCTGTTGCGCTGGATGCTGGCATCCGGTGAATGCTGGTTGTCTTTCTCAGTTCTGCCACTACTTTGAACAAGGCCAGTCTCAGCTCACTGCTCAGGTCAACCGGATACTGCTTTCTGGCATCCCCTTTTAGAAGTACAGCGGCCGCCACCTTGAGATAAAGTGACTCTTCAACTCCGATAGCATAGGCCATCAATTGGAGTTTCTGGGCAAGCGTGGGCTTATTTTTATCTACCTTGTACTCGATCACCACCCCCTGATCGCCATTACTGATCAATTCATCTATATAGCCATGTACACCTAGGCTTCTGGAGCAGACATAAACATCAACCTCATGCTTGGAAGGGCCCTTAATATACTGGTTTAGTCGCCTTTTATGACGTGGGTTTTGCGACGCATGCCAGCGTTTACCCTGAGAAACCCACCCCTGTTCAGGTGGCTCGAAGCTCATCACTTGTTTGAACCAGGGAATGCGCGGGCAAAACAAAAACTGGCGAATATGGCTGACAGGGATCAGCTCATCAGTAGATGTCATGGCTGTCATACTCCTCAAAATTCGGTTTACTGCCAAAGAACAGGGTGTTTTCGGACATTTTGCTGACCATGATGAAGGCTTTGTCCGTATTCTGGTCAATCTCCGTGGCCAGAATACGCTTAGCCAACTTGATATCAGCAGGCAGCAAACGACCCCACATCACCGACTTCTGAACAGATATCATGCCGACATCCTTTAATTGGTTAAAAAGTCGTGTTCGCATTTTGTTGTCTTCGATGTCGTAGGCAATGAGCACTTCTGTTGTTTTTGCCATCTTGAGCCTCACCAGCGGAATAACAAGGGGCGGTATTTTTGTTCATCAGCAAAAAGGCCGCATAGTCGGTAGCATTGCCGCTGGATCACGCTTTCCAGCCTGATTTTTCGACCACGGTAATGAATGGGTTTCGCCAGAGTCGTCAGGATTTCTCCAGTGAGCTTTTTGCGGATTTTTGGCTTGAGGCTGGGGCCGCTCAAGTGGCTTCTGAGTTTAATCACGGCACGGTCTACCACCCAAGCGCGGTATTCCTCCATCACATCCAGAACCAGAGCAGGTTTTCCGGGTCGGACTGCATGTAAGGCCCCGAGGTAAACCTCTAGTCCGGCATTCGTCAGACTATTCCAGATCACGCTAGAGAGAATGCCATAACCATAATTCAAAGCTTGATTAGCTGGATCTTGAGCGCCTCTGCCCGTTCTACCTTTAAACTCGCTCCCTAACCATTCGTGTTCAGCCAAAACCTGCCAGTAGCTGGCTGCAGCTTTTCCTTCCAGCCCCATCAGGGTCGCGTTCCAGTTGTCTGTGTAAGGCAAGTCTCGTACTTGTTGAGAAAGCAGTTCAAGACCATTAGCCAAAACTGCCGCAGCGGCTTTTTTCTCAGCACTGCATTTTTGTTTATTAAAATAAAGCGCCGTTGTTCTCTGGTTACGGATTTTGCCGTAGATAAAAGCTCTGGCAATTCTGTAACGCTGTTCGTCACTCGCCAGGAATTGGAATTGGTGCATTCTGTTTTGCACTACTGCATGCTGGGCATTACCCTGGAGGCAACAAAGTTCTTGGGCACGATTACCAATAAAGACCTTGATGCCATAACGGGCACAAGCACTGAGCAGATTGGATGAAAGGCTAACACCTGATTTTTGTACGGAGAGGGTGCTGATTTTACGTAGGGGAATTTCTTTGGTGGGTGTGTCGGCGTCTCTTATGACGAGTCTTTCTGAAGTGACTCCAAGTGCTTTGCCATATTCCTGAATGACAACGTGCTGCATAAATCATCTCCTTTATGATTGTATTGGTGCGCAATTCAGATTAAGATCAAGGTTCAACAAGTCAGCCGTAAAGCTGAAATCACTTTACGGTCAACTATGAACAAGGCTCTGCATTGCGCACCCTTGCTACAGAAAAAGCGCCCCTGATGCGCTTTTTCTGTTTCTTCACTCCTTCAATAATTTTGTCAGACTGGCCGATTTGTAAGGTAGCCGCAATACCAGTTGCTCCCCATCAATAGCTATTCCTGCACTCTTGTCACTACAGGCAAGGGACAGCAAACTTGTTAGGAGCTTCCGATTGATAGAAACCTCTGATGTGGGATCTGTGCTAATTGCCAGGGCTTTAAGTTTTTGCCAAGGCTTAGCATCTTCAGCAGCACCTGCCTGCACCAGATGCTCTGCAAACCAGGCTGCTGGGAGGTTACGTACTTCAACTTGAGTTGCTTTGGTCGCAAACACTTCCAGACGATCCAATTCCAGCCCCAGTTCAGCACTTGGTTCTGCTTTAAAGAATTGATTGGCAGGTATCACCTGCGGTTTAAATACCTTTTTCTCTTTGAGTTCCTGAGGGTAACCTTGGGTGATACGCTCTTTTTTCATCAGAGCCACATTGGGTGAATTCAAGGCAAATACAGGAATTTCGTCACTCCCCAAAGTGCCATTATGAAAAGAGTGCAACTGGTAAAGGGGTTCCCCACTGTCAGAAAACCTGCGAACCAAAGCCATGGCACCACTGCCCTGAGTTTCCACCTTCATTGCATAGTCTTTGACCGCTCGGTGTGACCGTTCATTGGCTTCAATTGAAAGAAAGGCTCGGCAATGCTGGTGCCACTGAGCCATCCGGTCAGCCGAAATATCCCAAGCACCATTCTTAACCTTGGTGTCCGGTGCTATCTCTAACCACTGGTCGTAATGTTGCTTCCATTGATGGTAGTAGGGTGAATCTGATTGCTTCTCAACAATTGCCGGTGCCTCCAGCAAGGGCGCACTATTGGTATAGAAAAACAGTTGACCGGCACCACCTGCTCGACCAAATAGCCAGAGTGCCAGCTTCGCTTCCTGGGTGTCTGTTGAAAAACTTGCCCGATCCTTGGCTGCATTCAAGGTGGTAAACAGCAGTTCTGTGAGCCTGTACTTATTGGGGTGATAAATAGACTGATCGCCATGCTGCTGTAGGCGGTAGTAGCCTGCCTGGTGCGCAAACTGAATCATGTCCGTTTTTTTGTCTGCCGGTTTTTCTTTGGCTTTTCTAAAAACAGCTCTGTCCTTGTCTGGCTGCATAAAGCCTTTGTATAGCTGGCCTTCAAGCAGGCAAAGATCAAAGAAATCCAGCCCTATTGCATTTTTTCTGAATACAGGTCGACTGATGGCCTGATGAGGCTTGGCCCCTTTTTGTAAGGCTTGGACATTTTCCAGGCTGCTGCGGGGTACAACTTTAACTGGAGGTGCCAGCTTTTCTGGCTCTACAGCGATTTGTTCATATACTTTTGCGGTCACTAAGCCGTCATCATCCACTTCTCCCCATACGGTTTGCCCTTCAGGTAAGAGCATTTTCAGAGCACCTTCATCCTGATGTCTTTCCAGTGCAATCATGAATGCCATAGTGGCATCAATGACATGGGAGTAATCATCTTGTGACTGCCCCGCTTTCTTATCGAAAGCCTTTAAATCCAGTTCCGGTTTAACATTTGAGGTACGGATCAGCTTGCGTAGGGCAACGGTGGAATCTTCGTCCAGTCCATTACTGCTGACTTCAAAGTAATCAAATTCCAGTTTTCCTTCCAGCTCAGTGCCCTTGGCCTTGGCAGTCAGCACATCGGCCAGTAGCTGTGCCATATATCGCTGGGTGCCATTTACCTTGGCTTTATGACGGTGGCCCAAGGCATCGATCACCTTGGCTCTTAATGGGTGATCCTGGTTCAGGAAAAGAGCATGGCGAAAGGCCGTTTTGCTCGGCTCATCCAGCGCTATAAACTGCCGATAGCTACCGAAACGGAACGCCGTTTTATCATCTGACCAAAGCGTTTTTTCAATCTGCTGAGTGATGGCCTGAGGGTCAGCCGTTCCAAATTGCTGTTTCAAGTAAGCCGGGCTCAGGTCGGCGAGCGTGAACAAGCGATCCTGTTTTATTTTTCGGTTACCGTTCACGGAGGCGTAAATCAAGTTTGCTTCATCATTGAGCACACCATAGCCACTGCTGCGTGGAATAATGTGATCGATATCACCTGAGTGTTCTGTCAGCACTTCTGCGGTATAGGGGCAGATGCCTTGGGAGGCCAACTGTATGCGCTCGTTCTTTTTGCCTTTCAGATCGATTGTTTTTGCGGTTTTTTTCGGAGCAGGCTGGCCTTTAAGAGCCGGCAGATTTTCTGTGAAATCAAACCGATTCTGCTCAAGTATTAAAGGAAGAGTGACCTTGCTGGCTCCTTTTGCCTGCTCCTCAATGCTCGGCCAGACTCGGTTAGCAATATGGTGCGCTTGGTGAGTCAGCAAACGTTTTAAGGCTCCATCAATTAAGCGCATGGACAGGGTCGTTAAGCGCGAAGCCTGCGGCTGGTTGTTGGTATCTGACATTCTGGCAGCATTATCCTGTGCACATACAGGGCAAGTTTTACCGAAGCCACTGCGATCTCCCCATACCAAGGGGTAAAGCTGTGCAAGAACATAAAAAGAGCGGTTACGTTCGCAGAAGGTTTGGGTGTTCTCGATTGATAATTTCATGGCTGCGGCAAGCTGCGTGATCAGGCCGGGCACCTTGGCGTTAAGTTTGATCAGTTCAGAATCTGCATGCAGAAGCATTTTCAGGTCAGCACCGTGGCTTTTTTGCGCACGGTAAGCCAATTCGCAGGCTCTTTTAAGGCCACGGATATTGCGAAAAAAATCCTGTAACTGGTCAATATCTGTGGCTGGCAGCTGCTGGTGACCAACCCCCAGCAGGACGGCTACATCCATCAGCGCCTGATGGCTCAGCTGACGGGGGCGATGTTGGCACATCATCAAAAGTTTGCCGTGATGCTGCCAGCGCTGAGATTCGGGCTGCTGCCTGTCGTAATGCAGAAAGTAGCGACCAGCTCTGGCCCGTCTGCGTATTTGGTAATAGCGGTTAACGAGATGCCAGAAATCGCCCGGACTGGCCTCATTTTGAAGATCAGGATGCAGCTGAGTGGGCAGGCGGGTTGCTTGCAAGACCTCCTTAAGCTGGCTATCTATAGAAGCCGTGTCCTTTTTTTTACGTTGTAGCTCTTTGCGTTTTTTCAGTTTTGACCAGATTTCATTCAGCTGGAAGGGATCACGTGCCTTGCTGGTATCCAGTAGAAGCTGCAGCTGTCGAGCTGCCAGTTCTTGCTGACCCACCAAGGCATTGCCTTTGCTACTCATCACCTGGCTAAGCTGGTGTCGGTAAGCAGATTGCGGAGCTTTAACCTCTTCCAGAGCGGTCAGCTGCTCTAGCCAAGTCTTCCATTCAGGGTAGCTTTGATCCAGCTCGTCAGGGTTGAGTTTAAGGGTCTGACAACGCGGTGGTCGGCGATTTGTGTGACTTTCATAGGGCGGGATCGTCTGTTCAGGCGGTGTTTGAATCAAAAAATCAAACACCTTGCCGGGTGCCTGCTGCTCAAACGCTTTCCAGGCCTGTTGCAGTTTCTTGATTTCAATCAGGCGAGCTTCACCATTGGCTTTGGATAACGACCAGTGTTTGCAGATCCACTGACCAAAATGCCGACTGATGATCTCTTCAGCTTGATTGACACCACTTTTTCCATTGATCTCCTTGTGAATGCGATTGAGTAGCTTGAGGTCAAAATTGTTCACATGACATAGCAGCTGGTAAAAAATGCTGGGCATATTGACTTGATGCCGCTTGCCATAATCACCCAATGCAAAAAAGAGTTTGCGGCAGGCTTTAACTGGGTGGCGTTGCATCAGGCGAAGGTCCTGCTTTACCGCCTTGAAATACTTGGCCCGAAACTTGGCCCCAGCGGTGAGGTCCTTGATGTAGAAACTCAAAGCATCCTGAAGTGGCTTGGTCTGGGATTGACGTTTTTTATCTCTGCTCACCCATGCAGATAGATTGGTTCGTGTTAGCTCCAGATCGGCGGCATGATGGCAAACCAATTCATTCAGCGCATCACTGAGCGCCTGGCTCTCAAACAGTTCGGCAACACTGGTTTGCCCTTTTGCCTTTAATTCTTGAATCAGTTCATCCCGTATTTCTGGCTCCAGACTGTCCAGCTTGTCGTTATCAATCTGGCTTTCCAGATAAGTGAACCCCCTGCGATTCATCAGGTGGCTGATCGCTTCACGGTGTTTTTCTACGGGGAAGCGATAAACAACATCCAGAATCAAGGTGAATAATTTTTTTGCTTGTTTGTTGCGGGTGCGCCCACGGATGGTATGACGATTGGCTGTTCTGCCTGTCTGAAGCAGGGTATAGCCGTTTTTATCAATATCGGCCACAAAGGCCGTTTTGCTGGTATTTTTTGAGAAGGCAGCCAGATCAGTGTTGGCTGCATAAATGGCAGTGAATACGCCTGTTTTTGATGCGCCCAAATCTAGAGCGAGGGGTGCAATCAGGTGTCCATGTGACATGATGATCTCCTAAATAGTTATCTTAAGTATCAGGGCCCGCGTGATTAACCACCCGCTTATAAAATAATTTTGGGCCTTTTTCTTGATAATTCTTCGGTGTTCTTCTGAATCCTGTTTGGCATGAGCAATATAGGTTTTGTCATCCATTTTACCTTTTCCTTTTATATCAGCTATTGCTACCTTGCCGCCTTCCTTTGAAACCTGCAACCTAGACAAAAGCCGACTGTTATCACCTCGGAGCTTTTTGTTGATGATGGGCTGCGGAGTGCCTTATCGCTTCTCCCACCCCTCTGCCACCAGCAGATCACCCACTGCGATTAGCTCATCTTGATGCCAAATCAGCGGCAGCTGTTGGCGCTGCCAGGGGGGGAGGCCGCTTTCTTGCAGTAGGCGCTTGAGATCACGTCGTCCACGTTGGGCAAGACGGAGGCTTTCGCCACCTTGACGGGCGCGCAGAGTAAAGTATGTGGGGGCCTCACCTTGCAGGGGGGTGAGCGTCAGCGTCCAGGTGCCGCAAGGGGTGACGAGAGGCGTTCCATTTTGCCACTGCAGTTGCCAGTCGGCAGGAAGGGGCGCGAAGTGAGCGGCGGGCTGAATAAAGAGCTGATCACCAAAGCGGCGGGCTTGAATCTGGCCCCAACTGACGAGGGGTTGTGCATCTTGTCGAGCGTGGAGGAGTTGATCAAGCTGTGCCCACTGGTGATGGCTGGGGTGGGGGTAGCCCTGCTGGTTCAGCCAGTAGCGCAACAGGTTGATGCGTCGTATGGGGCGCAGCTGCATCAGGGTGCTGAGGCTAAAGCGTCCTTGTGCTGGCTGGTGCGGGGCGGGGCAGGTTTGCGCCAGATCAAGCGCAGCCAAATCATCCTGCAAGCTATGGCTGTGTGCGGCCAGTTGCGCGCTCAGTGCCAGATTGGCCTCGGCATGCGCAAAACGCTGGTTGAGTAGGGGCAGAACATGCAGGCGAATAAAGTTGCGATCAAAGTGGTCTTGTTGATTGCTTTCATCTTCAACCCAATCGAGTCCGGCTTGATGAGCATAGTCTTCCAGCTGGCTTCTGGGAGAGTGCAGCAGTGGCCGCAGTAGCTGGCCGGCACCAAGAGGTCGCTGCTGGGGGATGGCGCGTAGCCCTTGAGTGCCTGCACCGCGCAGCAGTCGCAGTAAGAGGGTTTCTGCTTGATCTTGACGATGATGGGCCTGGAGCAGGTATTCATCCTGTTGGAGCTGGGCGGTAAACACGCGATAGCGCGCTGTGCGGGCACGGGCTTCTAGGCTGGCGCCATCTTCTGTAGCCGGATCAACCTTCACCACCGCGCAAGGCAGGCCCGCTTGGCGGCAGAGATCAACACAAAAATCAGCCCACTGATCGGCATGAGGAGATAGGCCATGATGGATATGCAGTGCGCGCAGCTGAGGTCGGCTCTCGCTTGCAGGGTAGGCTTCAAGTAGCAGGGCCAGTAAAACGCGTGAATCCAGCCCACCACTGAGCGCTAGGCAAAGACGAGGGGGATGCGTCTTAGCCAGAAGTGGATCGAGTTGGTGGCGAAGTTGCTGAGCAAGAGGATGCATAGGCAAAGCGCGCTGACGGCGGGTCAGCACGCTCAGGGCGGCTTATTCAGCCAGTGAGGAATAGGCCATCAAACGCTGGTAGCGACGTTCGATCAGGGCTTCATCTGTCTGCTGTTCGAGCGCATCGAGACGGCTGATCAAGCTGGCTTTGAGGCTTTGGACCATCTGCTCTGGGTTGCGATGTGCACCACCCAGAGGCTCAGGAATGACCGTATCGACTAGCCCCAGTTCTTTTAGACGTGGTGCGGTGAGGCCCATGGCTTCGGCAGCATCGGAGGCTTTGCCAGCGCTTTTCCACAAAATGGAGGCGCAGCCTTCAGGGGAGATCACTGAGTAGGTGGCATATTGCAGCATCATCAGTTCATCGCAGACGCCGATTGCCAGCGCACCACCTGAGCCGCCTTCGCCGATTACGGTCGCGATAATCGGGGTTTTCAGGCGTGACATCACCGCCAGGTTAAAGGCGATGGCTTCAGACTGACCGCGCTCTTCGGCATCAATACCTGGATAGGCACCGGGGGTATCAATAAAAGTCAGGATGGGCATCTTGAAGCGTTCGGCCATTTCCATCAGGCGCAGGGCTTTGCGATAGCCTTCAGGGCGTGGCATGCCAAAATTACGTCTGACCTTTTCTTTTACATCACGGCCTTTTTGATGCCCGATGACCATCACGGGGCGGCCATCCAAGCGAGCCATACCACCGACGATGGCCGCATCATCAGCAAAGTGCCGATCACCGTGCAGCTCATCAAAATCATCAAATAGCAGATTGAGATAGTCCAGCGTGTAGGGACGCATTGGATGGCGTGACAGTTGTGAGACCTGCCATGAACTCAGATTAGAAAAGATTTGCTCGGTGAGCTTGGTGCTTTTCTCTTGCAGGCGGCTGATTTCATCGCTCAGGTTGAGATCAGAATCATTGCCAACTAAACGCAGCTCTTCAATTTTGGCTTCGAGATCGGCAATGGGTTGTTCAAAATCGAGATAATTGAGGTTCATAGGGTCAATGTGTGCCTGATTAATAGTCGTATTTAAGTCGTGTTTTGAGAAGGCCAAATCTTGGGACGCAGTTTAGCGTCTGTCAGATTGATAGGCCAATTGTATCGCGTCTTTGCCCAGCAGTTGAGCAACTTCTTCAAACACCTGTTCGTGTGGCACCAGTTGCCAAGCCGATCCAGCCACCAGTGTGACTGCGCCAAGCTGAGACTGATAGCGAATCCTCAGGGGGAGACCCTGGCCTTGTAAATGGTATTTCTGTAAGCAGCTTGCGACCTGTTGTAGCTGTTGCGCTGGGTAGTGGGCTTCATCAATCAGCAGTTCGATGGCCTCCGCATACTTACTGCGCGCTTGGGTGATGGGGGTCACTTCTTTACAACGCATGGCAAGGCCGCCAGTAAAATGGTCTTCTCTGACTTCACCTTCGACGATCACCAGTCGGTCTTTTTGTAGCTCGTCCTTGTACTGTTCATAGTCCTCACCAAAAACCGTCACTTCGAGGCGGCCACTGCGATCGTCCAGCGTCAAAAAGGCGAGGGTTTCGCCGCGTTTGTTTTTCATCGTGCGCTGGGCAACGATTAAACCGGCAATACGCTGGCTATCGCGCGAGGCTTGCACTTGAGCAATACGCTTGCTCACAAAGCGGCGCAGTTCTTGCTCATATTCATCTATGGGGTGGCCGGTGAGATACAGGCCGAGGGTCTCTTTTTCGCCAGCAAGACGGGTTTTCTCTGTCCATTGAGGTAGATGCAGATAGGGGGCATAGGGATCTTCTGTACTGGTGCTGGCGCTGCTACCCATCAGATCACCAAACAGATCGCCCATGCCCAGGCTGGCATTGCGTTTGGTTTGCTCTGCGGCCTTGAGCGCATCTTCGAGCGCAGCCATCAGCAGATGGCGACTTGGGGCAAGATCATCCAGTGCACCGCAGCGAATCAAGGCTTCAAGGCAGCGCTTGTTGAGCTTTTTGATATCCACCTGCTGGCAAAAATCAAACAGGTCACTGAAGGGACCCTGGGTCGCACGGGCCTGTACGATGGCTTCAACCGGACCTTCACCCACGCCCTTGATGGCACCCAAACCATAGACGATCTCGCCTTCTGGGTTGACGGTAAAACGCCAGCTGCCTTGGTTCACATTGGGGGGCGTGACGGTAAGCCCCATTGCGCGGCATTCTTCTACCAGCATGACCACCTTGTCGGTGTTGTTCATCTCGGTGGAGAGAACAGCCGCCATAAAAGGTGCTGGATAGTGAGCTTTCAGCCAAGCGGTTTGGTAGGACACCAAGCCATAGGCGGCGGAGTGAGACTTGTTGAAGCCATAACCGGCGAACTTTTCAACCAGATCAAAAATCTGCCCTGCCAGCGTGGGGTTGATGCCATTGTTCTGCGCGCCTTCCAAAAACAAGCCGCGCATTTTTTCCATCTCTTCTGGCTTTTTCTTACCCATAGCTCGACGCAGCATATCTGCGCCGCCGAGGGTAAAGCCGGCCATCACCTGCGCGATCTGCATGACCTGTTCTTGATAAAGAATAATCCCGTAGGTGGGTTCGAGCACCGGCTTGAGGCTATCCAGCTGATAATCTGGGTGAGGGTAGGCGAGCTCTGCCAGGCCATGCTTACGCTGGATAAAGTCATCCACCATGCCTGACTGTAGCGGGCCGGGGCGAAAGAGGGCGACCAAGGCGATCATATCTTCGAGGCAGTCGGGCTTGAGCTTTTTGATCAGCTCCTTCATGCCGCGTGATTCAAGCTGGAAGACGGCGGTGGTTTCTGCGCGTTGCAGCATCGCAAAGGTGGGCGCGTCATTCAGTGGAATACTGGTGATATCCAGGGGGGGCTGGCCTTGTTCGGCACGAATACGATCGACATCCTTCAGCGCCCAGTCGATGATGGTCAGCGTTCTTAAACCAAGGAAGTCGAACTTCACCAATCCCGCTTCTTCAACATCGTTTTTATCAAACTGGACAACGAGGCCGCCGCCTTCTTCATCAGCGAGGAGCGGCGCAAAATCAGTCAGTTTAGTGGGCGCGATGACCACCCCGCCCGCGTGCTTGCCTGTGCCACGAGTCAGGCCCTCAAGTTCACGCGCCATGCTCCAGACTTCAAGCCCTTCTTGGTCTAATGCATCGAGTTCAGCTTGGGTAAGTTCACGCTCAAGCCCCTGCTGATAGGCTTCTTCTAGGGCTTTGAGTTCTTCGACCTCAGCGGCTGCTTTTTCGAGCGTCATACCCACTTCAAATGGGATCAGCTTAGACAGGCGATCACCGACAGCATAGGGCTTGCCTTGAGCACGCGCGACATCACGTACAACGGCCTTGGCGGCCATGGTGCCAAAAGTGACGATCTGCGAGACGGCATTACGGCCATAGGTTTCGGCCACATACTCGATCACGCGATCACGGCCATCCATACAGAAGTCGATATCAAAGTCAGGCATCGAGACCCGTTCGGGATTCAAAAAGCGCTCAAAGAGCAGGCTGTATTCGAGTGGATCGAGATCGGTGATATCCAGCGCATAGGCCACGAGCGAACCCGCACCTGAACCCCGCCCTGGCCCAACTGGAACGCCGTTGTCCTTGGCCCAGCGGATAAAGTCCATCACGATCAGGAAGTAGCCAGGGAACCCCATCTGCAAGATGGTATCCAGTTCAAAATCGAGACGGGCGCGGTATTCGGGTTCGCGTTGTTGGCGTGTCTCAGGGCTGTGGGCAAAGAGCTTATCAAGGCGGCGGGTAAGGCCCTCATGGGAGACTTGACGGAAGAACTGATCTTGCGTCATACCTTCTGGAATGGGGTATTCAGGTAGAAAATACTCGCCAAGGCGCACATCAACATTGCAACGCTTGGCAATTTCAACGCTATTGGTGAGGGCTTCGGGCAGGTCATCAAACAGGGCCTGCATCTCTTCGGGGCTTTTGAAGTATTGCTCTTCTGAGTAGCGTCGTTCCCGTTTGGGATCTTCTAAAACACGTCCTTCACCGATACAGACGCGGGTTTCATGTGCCCAAAAGTCTTGGCGGCTCATAAAGCGCACGTCATTGGTCGCCACCAGTGGGCAGCCAGTGGCTTGGGCGAGTTCGACGCTGGCATGGAGGCAGTCTTCATCGCCATCACGGCCAGTACGCTGGATCTCCAGATAAAAAGCCTGAGGGAAGATCTGCATCCAGTGCTGGAGTCGCTGTTGGGCAAGCTGGGTGTGACCGGCCAGCAGCAGTTGACCTATCTCGCCTTCCTTGGCACCTGAAAGAGCCAGCAAGCCTTCAGATTGCGCGGCAATCCATTCGGCCTGTAAAAAAGCGCGCCCTTGGTGCTGGCCTTCAAGCCAGCCCCGTGAAAGCAGTTCGGTCAGGTTGCGATAGCCCTGTGCATTCATCGCCAGCAGGGTCAGGCGGCTGGGTTGCCCGCCTTCTTGACTGGGAGTGAGCCAGATATCACTGCCGATAATCGGTTTGATGCCTGCGCCCTGTGCGGCCTTGTAGAACTTGACCAGGGCAAAGAGATTCATCTCATCAGTGAGTGCCAGCGCGGGGTAGCCCAGGGCTGCACTTTTTTTGATCAGTGGCTTGAGTCTAACTAGGCCGTCACTGAGAGAGAATTCAGAATGCAGACGCAGATGGATAAAAGGTATCGACATGCAGGACATCATCACTTAGCAAGAAAACAGGGGCATAGGCTGGCTATGCAGAGTCGCTAGTTTACCAGCTCCGCCTGTCCCTATCAGCAAAACAGCGCGAGAAGCCCCTGAGCTTATATACAGACTCATCAGCTAAAAAGCGTAACAAAATCGCCAATAAAAACCCTAGTTTACGTGTAGAATAAGGCCCCTTATCCTTCTTAATATGTGATCCATCTGATCCAAGAGAGCCTGTTGCCTGTGTCGAGTTCATCATCGCAGCGTTTATCGTCTGACTTTCGTGCAGCCCTTCAGCGTGCTTCTGGCGAGCGTCAGGCCGTAGAGGCTGACTTTCACCCTCAGGGGGTGCAGCATCCTGCGCAGGCACTGGATGACCTGCTGCATGTGATTCCAGCGGGCATCGTGATGCTCAGCGCGCAGGGGGTGGTCAGCCAGGCGAATCCGGCAGCCTTGGCCCTCTTGGGCGAACCACTGGTGGGCGAGGCCTGGTTGCATGTGGTGCAAGATCGCTTTGCGCCACGCAAGGATGATGGACATGAGGTCTCGCTCAAAAATGGCCGTCGTGTGAGTCTGTCGATCAGCTCAATGACCGGCGGGCAGGGGCAGTTGATTCTTTTGCAGGATCTGACTGAGACGCGTGCTTTGCAGGCTCAGGTGGCGCGGCATGAGCGCTTGTCGTCTATGGGGCATATGGTGGCCTCTTTGGCGCATCAGTTAAGAACGCCGCTGTCCACGGCCCTGCTCTATGCTGGACATTTGCAAAAACCAGATTTAGGTGTCGCACAACAGCAAAAATTTGCCGCTAAGCTGCAAGGGCGTTTGCAGCATATGGATCAACAAATCCGTGACATGCTGATTTTTGCTAAGGGCGAAACGAGCATGGCGCAGCGGATTCCTCTGACTCAACTGGTGACGGCATTAAAAGACGCGATTCTGCCTGTGGTTGAGCGACATGCCATAAACTTTACATGGGAAGGTCGGCTGGATTCTGCTGAAATAGTGGTTAGTCTCGACTCGCTGGTCGGCGCGGTGCTGAACCTCGTGAATAATGCCGTCGAAGCCAGTGTGCCCCCGCCTGCAATGCAATTACATATGGAGTGTGTGGATCAGCTGGTACAGCAGCAGGGTGCGCATTTGTTGCTCTGCTTGGCTGATGATGGCCCAGGCATGACAGCAGAGCAGGTTCAGGCGGCACAAGAACCCTTTTTTACAACCAAGTCGCAAGGAACTGGCTTGGGTCTGGCCATCGTGCGTGCGGTGGTCGAGGCACATCAAGGTCATTTCTGGTTGCAATCAGCGCCAGGTCAGGGGGTGCGGGCATGGATCGCTCTGCCCTTGGAGTCGTCTGCGACTGTGTGAGCATCGCATCTTGGGTGCGCTGAACTCAGGTGGCGCTCATTCTTTAGCCAGTAGGATAAACAGCTATGTATGACCTTCTCATCGTTGAAGACGATGCAGACTTGCGTGAAGCCATTGAAGATACTCTAGAGCTTGAGGGCTGGACCTACTTATCGGTAGCGAATGGGCAGGAGGCGCTGGTGCAGCTAAAAAAGCAAAGCTTTGCTGCCTTGGTGTCGGATGTCAGTATGCCTGTGATGGATGGTCATGCCTTATTGCAGCAGGTGGTGACTCTCTACCCTGAGATGCCAATGGTGCTGATGACCGCCTATGGATCGGTGAGTCAAGCCGTTGAAGCCATGCGTCTAGGCGCGGCAGATTATCTGGTGAAGCCATTTGTGCCTGAAACGCTGGTGAATGTCTTGCGTCCTTTAATTGAAGCCCGTGTGGGTGCGCAGCCAGCACAGCAAGGCTTGGTGGTGGAAGATCCGCTGAGTTTGCAGCTGTTGGAATTAGCCGGTCGGGTGGCCAAGAGTGATGCGTCGGTGATGATTGGCGGTGAGTCAGGGACTGGCAAAGAAGTGCTGGCGCGCTATATTCATGCCCAGTCAGCACGCGCCCAGCAGCCTTTTGTCGCGATTAACTGCGCAGCGATTCCAGAAAATCTGCTTGAGGCCACCCTGTTTGGTTATGAGAAGGGGGCTTTTACTGGCGCCCAGTCAGGCGCACCGGGTAAGTTTGAGCAGGCCGATGGTGGCACGCTGCTGCTAGATGAGATTACAGAAATGCCCTTGGAGCTGCAGGCCAAGCTGCTGCGCGTGCTACAAGAGCAAGAAGTCGAGCGCTTAGGCTCCAGAAAAACGCTCAAATTAAATGTGCGTGTTTTGGCAACCAGTAATCGGCATCTCAAAACGGCTGTGCAAGAAGGGCTGTTTCGTGAAGATCTTTACTATCGACTGAATGTGTTTCCCTTAAACTGGCCGCCCTTGCGTGAACGGCGCAAGGATATTTTGCCGCTGGCGCGGGCGTTACTGGTTAAACATGCGCCACGCATGGGCCTGAAAACCCTTCCGGTGCTACAAGAATGTGCTGGGCAGCGCTTATTGCAGCATGGCTGGCCGGGCAATGTTCGCGAGCTGGAAAACGTGATGCAGCGCGCGCTGATTCTATCTGATGGTCAGCGCATCCTAGCAAGCTGCTTGGTGATTGAAAGCAGTGAGCAGGCTGAAGCGCTGAGCCTGCCTGCCGTTGCGGCTGCGCACAAAGGGCCGGATGATTTGCGCCAAGATTTAAAAGAGCAGGAGTTTCAGCGTATTTTGCAGGTGTTGCATGAAGAACGGGGTAAGAAGAAAGAGACCGCTTTGCGTCTTGGAATTAGCCCGCGTACCTTGCGCTATAAACTGGCAAAAATGCGCGAAGAAGGCTATTTAGTAGAAGACTAAAGTGTAGAGAAGTGTAACGCTTTGCTACCTGCAAATGACGGTGTAGAGAACAAATTATACGTCAGCAGTGTAGTCACGCTGGGTGCATTTCGGTAAAGTAGCCCTGTTTGATGAACCGTGATCTCGATGAGTAGGGTGGGTGGTCCACTCAGCACTCTGCTCTCATCAAAAACGAATAAGGAAAAGGTGAGCTGATATGGTGGAACGCGCCGATATTTCTAGTGTTTTGTCGCAGATCCGCAGTGTGCGCCATGATACATCCCATGGAATGCAAGTTCATGGGCTGGGATCGCCAAACGGCCCCCTTGTTCGTGCCTTACAAGAGGGTGGTCCAGAAGGCGTCGCCAGTATCGGAGCCACAGACCAAGTGCGCGATGTCCCCTCCTTTGCGACGATGCTGCGCCAAGCCATAGATAATGTGAATGGTCATCAGCAAACCGCCAGTGATCTCCGTACCCGCTATGAGTTAGGCGATCCAGATGTTGATATCGTCAATGTCATGGTGGCATCACAAAAAGCCAGCGTAGCCTTTGATGCGATGTCGCAGGTCAGAAATCGACTCGTCAATGCTTATCAGGAAATTATGCGTATGCCTGTGTGATGCTGGCGCTTCGCACGGGAATTATTGAGGTTATTGAATGGAAAACGCACCTGCCAATGTAGCCAGCGGCGCAGCAGATAATTTGCCTAATACGGCAAGTGCCTCTGGTAGCAGTCCGGCGGCACTGGATACAGCTGATCAACAGGACAAAGCAGCGAAGAGCAATCTCTTTAAATCGGGTAGCCGAGCCAGCACCATACTGAACAACTTTAATCAGTTGGATGTACTGCGCCAGATGGCGCTGCTGATCGGCTTTGCAGCCAGTATTGCACTGGGCTTTGCTGTAGTGCTCTGGTCGCAATCCGATAGCTATCGTCCATTGATGTCAAGCCTCAACGAGGTAGATTCTCCAGCAATTGTTGAGATTCTGGAGCGCAACCGTATTCGTTATCGTATCGATCCTTCCTCGGGCACGCTTCTGGTGCGTGAGCAGGATATCCATCTTGCGCGGATGCAAGTCGCTGGCGCAGATATTCATCAGCCTAATACCGTGGGTTATGAGCTGCTGGAGACCAGTCAAGGCTTGGGCACCAGCCAGTTTATGGAAAACGCGCGCTATCTGCGAAGCATAGAAGGTGAGCTGGCACGGACCATTGCCAGCTTGGACACTGTGCGTCAGGCGCGAGTTCACCTGGCGGTACCACGTCAATCCGTCTTTTTGCGTGATCAGCGCCGTCCCTCTGCTTCTGTATTTTTGAATCTCACTCCTGGGCGTTCGATGGACTCAACCCAGGCGAATGCGATCATGCGTCTGGTCGCTGCCAGTGTGCCATCTATGTTGCCGGCGGATGTCACCATCGTGGATCAGCGTGGCAATTTGCTCTCTCAGCGTGAAGAAAGCCAGGCTGATCAAGCTATGGCGCGCCAGTTAGAGCATACGCGCATCGTTGAACAGCGTATTAATGAGCGTATTCGCCAGATTCTGGAACCTGTCGCTGGTCCAGGACGTTTCCAAACGGCTGTCTCAGTGGATGTGGACTTTACCCAGATCGAGCAAAGTTCAGAGCAGTTTAATCCAGATATGCCGGCGATACGCAGTGAGCAAACAGTCAATGAAGAGCGGGTGGGGGATTTTGGCCCCATGGGTATCCCTGGTGCCCTGTCCAACCAGCCGCCACAAGATGGCTTTGCGCCTGAGCAGGCTATAGGTGCAGGGGGTGAAGCTGGTACACCGACTAATCGTCGTGCTCAGGCGACACGTAACTTTGAGCTGGATCGCACGCTGAGCTATTCACGTACTGATTCGGGCCGTATCGCACGCTTAACCGTGGCTGTGGTGCTGGATGATTTGATACAGCGCAACCCAGAAACTGGCCGTGCTGAGCGTATGCCTTGGAATGAAAACGAGCTGGAACGGATTAATGCACTGGTGCGTAATGCTGTTGGCTTCTCAGCCGTGCGTGGAGACAGCGTCAGTGTGATTAATTCTCCTTTTGTTGAGAGTACCTTGGACGAGCTGCCCGAACTCCCTTTCTGGGAGCAGCCTTGGTTCTGGGATTTGGCCAAGCAGATACTGGCAGGTTTGTTTGTTCTAATCTTGATCTTTGGTGTGCTGCGCCCGATTCTGCGCAATCTGGCCACCAAAGCCGATGCCGATATCGAAGGTGCAGAACTGGATGAGCTGGCACCGCTGGATGGCGGCCTCTCTGATGATCAGGTGACGCTCAGTGCTTCCGATGATCCGCTGTTGGCACCGCCAAGTGACTTGTATGAGCGCCAGTTGAACGCCATTCGTGCCCTTATAGCTGAGAACCCAGGTCGGGTGGCTCAGGTAGTCCGTCAATGGATAGCAAACGATGACTGATGAAGATCTCTATGCGGAAAGCCTCTCTTCGTTAGAGAGAGCGGCCATTTTGTTGATGTCGCTGGGCGAGACGGATGCGGCTCAGGTGCTGAAACACATGGGCCCGAAAGAAGTCCAGAAAATTGGTTTAGCCATGTCGCAGCTGCAGAATGTCAGTCGTGCTCAGGTTGAAGAAGTGCTGGGTGACTTTCTTGAAGATGTCGGCGAGCAAACTGGCCTCGGTGTGGGGGCAGACAGCTATATTCGCCGGATGCTCAGCGAAGCCTTGGGTGAAGATAAGGCAAATGGTCTGATCGATCGGATTCTGCTCGGCGGGAACACGACAGGTCTGGATACGCTGAAGTGGATGGAGCCGCGTGCTGTGGCCGATATCATTCGCTTTGAGCATCCGCAGATTCAAGCGATTGTGATGTCCTACCTGGATTCTGATCAGGGTGCAGAGATTCTCCGTTTCTTTGATCCTAAAGTTCGCTTAGATGTGATGCTGCGTGTAGCTGCTTTGGAATCTGTGCAGCCGCAGGCTCTGCAGGAGTTGAATGATATTCTCGAGAAGCAATTCTCGGGTTCAGGCGGCACACAGACCACCAGCATGGGTGGTGTGAAGGTGGTTGCGAATATTATGAACAACCTGGATAGCACCATCGAAGGCGATCTGATGGATGCGATTAAAGAAGTCGATGAAGCGCTGGGTGAAGAGATCGAAGATCTGATGTTTGTCTTTGATAACCTTGCTGATCTGGATGATAAAGATCTGCAGACTCTGCTGCGCGAAGTCAAACCGGAAACCTTGACGCTGGCGCTCAAAGGAGCCGAAGCCCGTGTTCAGGATAAAATTTTCAAGAATATGTCCAAGCGTGCTGCAGAGCTGCTGCGTGATGATCTTGAAGCACAAGGACCTGTTCGTGTCAGTGAAGTGGAAGTTTCACAAAAAGAAATCCTCGGTGTGGCACGCCGTCTTGCAGAAGAAGGTACGATCAACCTGGCATCCAGTAACGATGAGATGGTTTAAGCTGTCTTTTGATACAAGCAATGCCAGTTGCTGGACGCATTTATATCAGGGGGTGATCTGTGACATCTAGAAAACGTATCCCCGCTGAAGAGCAGGTGCCTTTTCGCCGCTGGGAGATGCCCGATCTGACTGGCATTAAGCGCAGCATAGCACGCCGCTTAGATGAGCTTGAGGCACAAACCGCCGCTGCAGAACAGGAAGAAGCACCTGCTGAGCCACAACTGCCTACGGCTGAAGAAGTCGAAGCCTTGCGAGCAGAAGCTGAGCAGGCTGGCTATCAGGCGGGTCAAGAAGCTGGTCATGCGGCTGGCTATGAGGCCGGTCGTGCGCTGGGCTATCAAGAAGGTGAGGCACAAGGGCAGGAGGCTGGCTTTCAGGTTGGCTACCAACGTGGCCTCGACGAAGCTCAGCATGAAATCGATGCCCAGTTAGCGCGCTTGGCTTCTTTGATTCATCAGTTGCAAGGGCCGATTCAAGAACTCGATTTTGAAGTAGAGCAGGCGCTCTTGGGCCTGGTCGACCAGCTTTGTCGTGCCTTGATTCGCCGTGAAGTGGCGCTGGATCGTGACTATCTGCGCGATATCATCAAAGAGTCGATTGCAGCTCTGCCACCTGGCTATCAACGTCTCAATATCCATTTTCATCCTGATGATCTCCCTTTGGTCGAAGCTGCCTGTGCTTCTTTGCTTGATCGTTACCAGCTGACGCCGAATGTGAATATCACACCCGGTGGAGTCGAGCTCGAAACACGCCAAAGCCTCGTAGATGCAACGCTAGAGCAGCGCTACAAAAAACTGGTTGGGCAACTGGTGGCGGGTCAATACCAACAGCGTCTTGGCGAAATGGACAGTCTGGCTGACGAGCAGCTCGATACACCAGAGCCTGTTTCAGCGGTTCAGAGCACTGCGCCCACTAGTGAGTCATCCTCTGTGGAACCCCTCTCTGTGGAGCCAGCGGCTATGACGCCAGTGGCTGATGGCACTTCGCTAGATCCAATGCCAGAAGCCGTCTCAATGCCCGATGCCGTGACTGAGGCAGAACCTGATTTAGAGCAAGCTGCTCGCCCAGCCCATTCGGTGAGTGAGGCAACGGCCTCGTCTGCTGCTGCGCAGGCTGAACAGCCAGCAGAGAACGCTGCAGCGCCTGTCTCGCGTGTGAGCTTGCAGCGTCAGGCCGCACCCCGTCAGCCGATTCCAGCGACTCCCGAGCCGCTAGTGAATACAACTCCAGCGGCAGAAGTAGGGGAAGAAGAGACATCTCTCGATTCTGCCCAGCTTGTATCGCCGATGGCTGAACTCGAGCCTGAACAGGCTGCAACCTCAGCGGCTCTGTCTGCCGAGGCTGAATTGGAGGCTGCCGCTGATGCGTCTCTAGCTGAGTCAGCTTTAGCGCAGCAGGCACCGGGTACAGAACAGAGTTCTCTTGCACAACACGGCCCTCTTGCAGAAAACGCAGCTTCGATTAAAAGCGCAAGCGCTGATGAGCCAGAGCCGGAGACCGAACAAGCGATGCACGCGCAGCCTGCGACTGAACTGACCGAGACAGAAGAGGTTGCCGTTCCGTCAGCGCCAGTCACTGATCTTGATGACCTGAGTGAAGACGAGTTTTTTGCACAGGCCTTAGAAGCGCTCGATAGTGAGATGGAGCTGGTAGATGAAGATATCGATGCCGAACTCGATACTTTGCTTTCTTCGGTTGGGCAGGAAGAGCCTGCCGCAGCAGAGGAGGGCGATGACCAGCCGCAGTTCGAGACAGAGACACCTGAGTCCGCTGAAGCAACTTGGGCGCCCGAATCAGTGCATGAAGGGCGTTATTTGCAAGAAGACAGCCAAGATGCTTGGGCCGATGATTTTCTTAGCGATCTCGATGAGCCACTAGAAGAGATGACGCCAAAGTCTCAGGGGCCAGTGAGTGGTTAAGTCTTCTTTAGCAGAGCGCCTGCGTCAGCATCAAGCACAGATCAAGCCAGACCAGCCTTTGGTGGAAGGCCGCTTGGTGCGCATGGTTGGCCTGACCTTGGAAGCGGTAGGCTGTGCCTTGCCTGTTGGCTCTTACTGCGATATCGAATCCGTCACAGGTCATCCGGTTGAAGCCGAAGTGGTTGGCTTTTCAGGCGAGCAGTTGTATTTGATGCCGCTTGGTAATGCCGAAGGCTTGCGCCCTGGGGCTCGAGTCACGCCTAATTTGCGGGCGCTCAAGGTGCCAGTCGGTTTTAGTTTGTTGGGACGTGTGCTGGATGGCTATGGTCGTCCATTGGATTCGCTGGGGCCTTTGCAGACCGAGGCTGAGGCCAGTCTGAATGGGCGGATTATCAATCCCCTTGAGCGCCACCCGATTGATACGCCTTTGGATGTTGGTGTGGGTGCGATCAATGCCATGTTTACGGTTGGACAGGGGCAGCGCCTAGGCTTGTTTGCTGGCAGTGGTGTGGGTAAATCCATGCTCTTAGGCATGATGACACGCTTTACCAAGGCGGATATTACCGTAGTTGGACTGGTCGGTGAGCGTGGTCGAGAAGTCAAAGAGTTTATCGAATCCATCCTTGGCCCAGAAGGCATGGCGCGCTCGGTAGTTATCGCCTCTCCGGCAGATGACGCACCGTTAATGCGCCTGCGTGCGGCTCAGTTGACGCACAGTGTTGCTGAATACTACCGTGATCAGGGTAAAAATGTTCTTCTGTTGATGGATTCACTGACTCGCTATGCACAGGCCCAGCGCGAGATCGCTTTGGCTGTCGGTGAACCGCCAGCGACCAAAGGCTATCCGCCCTCCGTCTTTGCCAAAATTCCTCAGTTGGTCGAAAGAACGGGCAATGGTGCGCAGGGGCAGGGTTCAATCACCGCATTTTATACTGTTTTAACAGAAGGCGATGATCAGCAGGATCCGATTGCGGATGCAGCACGAGCGATTCTCGATGGGCACTTGGTCCTATCGCGTCGCTTGGCTGAAGAAGGCCATTATCCAGCGATAGATGTGGAGGCCTCGATTAGTCGTGTCATGCCGCAGATCGTCACACCAGAACATTTGGCGCGCGTATATCGTTTTAAACAGCTCTATGCACGCTATCAGCAAAATAAAGATTTAATCAATGTCGGGGCCTACGCCAAAGGCAGTGATCCAGAAATTGATTTGGCGATTCAGTTAATGCCGGTGATGCGCCAGTTCTTGCAGCAATCGCTGAATGAGCAGGTCGACCTGCTGACCAGTCGGCAAAGATTGGAGCTGTTAGGTAAGAATATGTTTCTAGCACAGGGATAGTCAGGCGACCCCGTGGTTGGATGTTGAGGTCAGACTTGAATTGAGCGAAGGTGAAACACAGTGAGCCGAGAAAAACGCCTCGTGCCAATTTTGCAAATGGCGCAAAAAAAAGTGGATGAAGCGAGCCGCGCGCTGGGCTATCTCAATCAAAAAATTGCCGAAGAAGAGCAGACGCGGAAACAGCTTAAAAACTATGAGTCTGAATATATGCAACTGATGCGGGGTGGAGACACCCCAGGACGCCCTGTCAATATTCAAGCGATGATGCGCTATCAGGCTTTTATTCAGCGGCTTGAGTTAGCACAAATTCAGCAGCAGCAGCAAATTAGCCTACTCGAGCAACAAAAGCAGCAGGTGACTCAGCACTGGATTCAAGTCAGGGCGAAGGCCCAAGCTGTGGAAAAAGTGATGGTTCAGCTGCGCAATGAAGAAGCCTTGATTGCAGCACGGGCCGAGCAGAAAATGCTCGATGAGTTATCGAGCCTGAAAAACTATGCACGACGCTCCTATTAATTGGCATGTTCTTTGCGATAAGCTGCTGAAAGACAGTGAACTTTGTTCCTTTCGTTCGGCTGCTGAACAGGAAGCTTTATGATGAATGCCTCAAATGCTGTGCATGCTCTACTCAATTTCTCCTCCTCTGCCACACAAAAACGCGCCTCTGCTGTGCCTTCTCTTGAGGGTGAAGGCCCGATTTTTCGAGAGCAGATGCAAGCCGCCACTCAGTCTGTTCAGCGCCGTGATCCGCCGCCTCGTGCAGAGAAAGACACCGTACAAGAGACGCCAGCTCGACAAGAGCCCTCTTCTGAAACGGCTGCAACGAGCGGACAGGATCTGCCAGCAGGAGGCGATGTATTGCCGCTCAGTGAAGAAACGCAGGCTTTATTAAGCGGCTTGAGCGAAGAACAGCGCGATGCTGTGCTGGAGGGGCTGCAAGCCTGGTTGGGCAGTCTTTCTGAGCAGGAGCTGGCCGATCTTCAGGCACAGCTAGAACAAGGTGTTGATCTGAGCCAGCTGCTCAGCGCTGATCTTTTAGCTGTCGTCGAGAGTTTGGTGGATGTCGATCTTGATCAGCAGCAAATCCTTGCTGGTATCGAAGACCTACTCAATCAGATGGCGGCCCAGCAGGAGGGCCTGTTGGCCTTTGCCCAATGGCAATGGAATCCTAGTAGTCAAGAGCTGCAAGCGGCTACACCAAGTGTCGCATCTCAGCTGAGTGATCGTACCCAGTCCTCGCTGAGAGAGGCGTTACACGCCGAAGCGCCGGAGCGTAAAGCCGCGTTGAATCAGGCCACGACGAGTAAAGCCGCGACCCAAGGTGATCCTGGTGCTCTGCCTGTGCGCGCAGAGCAGTTTAATTTGAGCAAAAGCCTGGATCAGCTGGTCAGCAGTCTTAACCAGCAGGCGGTGCAGCCACAGAGTGCGAGCAAGGTTGAAGGCCTGCAGCAGTTACTTCAGTCGGCGGGAGCTGGCCTGTCTCTGGCCCAGCCTCAGATGGCTGCGATGATGCAAGGTCGCGTTGGTATGGCGCCGGTCTCTTTGGCAGCGCAGCAGGCTGCCGCGATGGCCAATGCAGAAGCCTTGGCGAATCGCATTAGTATGATGCAGTCCAAGAACCTGCAAGCAGCGGAAATGCGCTTAGATCCTCCAGGTTTAGGAAGCATCAAGATCTCGATTCGTATGCAAGGTGATAATGCGAGTGTGTTCTTCCAATCAGCGAATGCACATGCGCGTGATTTGATTGAGCAAGCCCTGCCGCGCTTGCGTGAGATGATGGAACAAGGTGGTTTGGCACTGACTGATGCACAGGTTTCTCAAGAAGATTTGGCACAAAGACAAGCTGCGCCTTGGGAAAGAACAACAGCGTCAGGTCAGTCAGCAGAAGACGAAGCCGATGCGGATGCTCTTGCCGCGCAGGAAATCACACTACTGCAGCAGCCTTTGGGTCTGATAGACTATTATGCTTAGGCTTGAATCCAGTGCTGAAGTGGGCAAAACTGAATGCAGGCTGGGTTGATCAATTAAGAAAGGGGATGGAAGATGGCAGAAGAAGAAGGCGGCAAAAACAAAAAGCTGCTGCTGATTGGTGGCTTGGTCGTGGGTTTAGCGATTATTGCTGCTTTGGCGGTAGGAGGCACCCTGTTCTTCCTTGATCGCTCTTCAGATGAGAATGGCGAGCGACGCTCTTTGATCCCCTCTTCATCGCAGCAGATACGCAGTGCTTATTACCATGCTTTTGAAGAGCCTTTTGTTGTGCCCTTGATGTCCTCTGATCGTCGCCAGCGCTTTATGCAAGTTTCGCTAGCGGTGCGTGGAGAAAATCAAGCCGTCACCACTGCGGTGGAGCGTCACCTGCCTTTAATCAAAAATAACCTGAACTTGCTCTTTTCCCGTCAAGATTATCAGACCTTACAAACACCAGAAGGTAAAATCCAGCTCCAGATGGCGGCGGCGGAAGCGATTCAATCGGTGCTGGAGCGCGAGAATGTTCGGATAGATGAAGTGCTGATTACAGACTTTGTCTTGCAGTAGTGACTCAGGTTGATGATCGATCAATATCATGCACTCCGCTGGGGTGCTGAGCACAGACCTAAAAAATAAGGTGAGGTACTATGGCAGTTCAGGATCTGCTCTCCCAGGATGAGATCGATCTCCTATTGCATGGAGTCGATGATGATGATCTGCCCGATCCGGCAGATACAGCTGCCCCGGGTGATGTCCAGCAATATGATATTACCAGCCAAGACCGTATTGTTCGCGGTCGTATGCCAACGCTGGAGATGATCAATGAGCGTTTTGCACGTTACACGCGGATTAGCCTGTTTAATTTGCTGAGACGTAGTGCGCACGTCGCCTCTGGTGGTGTGCAGATCATGAAGTTTGGTGAGTATGTGCATACTCTTTATGTTCCCACCAGTTTGAACCTCGTGAAAATTCGCCCATTGCGGGGAACATCCTTGTTTGTCATGGATGCCAAGCTGGTGTTCAAGTTGGTTGATAACTTCTTTGGTGGTGATGGTCGCCACGCAAAAATAGAAGGGCGCGAATTTACCCCAACTGAAATTCGGATTGTGCAGAAGGTGCTCGAACAGGTTTTTGTTGATTTAAAAGAAGCCTGGGCGACTGTCTTACCTTTGAACTTTGAATACATAGGTTTTGAAGTCAACCCAGCGATGGCGAACATCGTCAGTCCGAGCGAAGTTGTGGTGGTCAGCACCTTCCATATCGAGCTGGATGGCGGTGGCGGTGATTTGCATATCACCATTCCCTATTCAATGATCGAGCCGGTACGTGAAGAGCTGGATTCGGGTGTGCAGTCGGATGTCGATGATATCGATGAGCGTTGGATTCGTGCCCTGCGTGCCGATATTATGGAAGCCAAGATTCCTTTGAATGTGAAGGTGGTTGAGAAGGATCTGACTCTGCGAGATCTGGTGCATCTTGAAGCTGGCGATATCATTCCTGTAGAAATGCCAGATCATGTCACTTTGCAGGCCAATGGTGTGCCGGTCTTTAAGTGCAAGCTAGGGCGCTCGGGTGATAACCTGGCGCTCAAAGTGAAAGAACAAGTTCGCCTAGTGCGTTAAATCTCTCTATTTATTTTAGGAAAAAAACAATGAGTGATGATAACACTGATGATTGGGCCTCTGCCCTTGATGAAAGCAATGATGGCGATGACTGGGCCTCTGCGCTAGACGAGCAAGCCACGACCGAAGCATCTGGTGTCGATGATGATTTAGCCGATGATGACTGGGGCGCAGCGCTGGAAGAGCAGACTCAGAGCAGTGCTGATGATATCACCGAGGATGATATTCAAGCCGCTCCGCTGGACTATCTAGAAGATGAGGACCAAGGTGGCTTTGATGGTGATAATGCAAACCTTGAAGTCATTATGGACATTCCCGTCACCATCGCTATGGAGGTAGGGAATACCGAAATTGCCATCCGTAACCTGCTGCAACTCAACCAAGGTTCCGTGATCGAGTTAGATCGTCTTGCTGGAGAACCTCTGGATGTGAAGGTCAACGGCACTTTGATTGCTCATGGCGAAGTCGTTATGGTCAACGAGAAGTTCGGTATTCGTTTAACGGATGTCGTGAGTCCTTCTGAGCGTATTAAGCGCCTTCGTTAATACATGAGCAGGTCATTGATGAGCAACTCTAAGCAGGCTTGGCAGGCGTTAAGCCTGCTTTTCTTATCTGGACCCGTGCTGGCGGTGGAGTCTCGTGGCTTTTCTCCGACAGGTCTCTCCGCTTTAGGTCAGGTCACCCTGGGCTTGGCCGTGGTGTTGTTGCTCTTGTTTGCCTTGGCCTGGCTGGTGCGCCGTGGTCGCTTACTGCCGCATTATCAGATGCGTGACGAGTTTAAGATTCTGGCTGTCTTGCCTTTAGGTCAAAGAGAGCGCTTGCTTCTCATCAAGGTGGGGGCTGAGCAGCTGCTTCTTGGTGCTACAGCCGAGCAGATCCGCCTGCTGCATAAGCTGGAGACGCCTTTGGATTTTACGCCTGCCGCGCATGAAGGTGCACGTTTCGCCAAGATCCTGCGTGATTGGCAAAAACCAGCTGATTCGACTTCAACACCACCGCAGGATGCTCGTTCTCATGACTGATTTACTGCGCCATTCTTCTCTACGGCCTTCTTTGATGCTTCTCCTGCCCGGGCCGCGTGCCTTTATACTGTTGCTGTTGCTTTTATCCAGCATCAGTCCAGTCTGGGCACAAACGCCGGGTATCGAGGCGTTACGTATGGTCCCCGGTGAAGATGGAAGCCAGAACTATTCGGTAACCATTCAGATTCTGGCCATCATGACAGCACTCACACTGCTGCCATCGATGATTATTATGATGACCAGCTTCACCCGAATCATTGTGGTGCTGGCAATCCTGCGTCAGGCAATGGGCTTGCAGCAAACGCCCTCGAACCAGATCCTGCTGGGCATTACCCTCTTTCTCACTATTTTTATCATGACACCTGTGTGGGAGAGGGTGAATGCCGAAGCGTTACAGCCTTATTTAGCTGAAGAAGTGAGTCCTCTTGAAGCGTTGGAGTTGGCCAAAGCACCCTTGCAGGAGTTTATGCTGGCACAAACGCGCGAGGTCGATCTAGACATGTTCGGGCGTATTGGCGGCTATGAGGTGTTTGAGTCGCCAGAAGATGTCCCTTTCGTGGTGCTGGTCCCCGCTTTTGTGACGAGTGAGCTGAAGACTGCCTTCCAGATAGGCTTTATGCTGTTTATTCCTTTTTTGATTATTGACATGGTGGTGGCCAGTATCCTGATGGCGATGGGTATGATGATGCTGTCGCCGATTATTATTTCCTTGCCCTTTAAAATCATGCTTTTTGTTCTTGTCGATGGTTGGACTTTGGTGATGGGGACATTGGCGGCTAGCTTTGGCTATTAGCGTGGCTCATTTTTTTCTTATAAGCCACAGGCTCAGCAACAGGAGAGCGACATGACTCCAGAAATGGTCGTTGATTTGATGCGCCAAGCGATACTCCTCGTGATCGTGATTGTCGCAATCGGCGTCGTACCCAGCTTGCTGGTGGGCTTGATGGTTGCCATCTTTCAGGCGGCAACGCAGATTAACGAGCAAACACTGAGCTTCTTGCCGCGTTTGATGGCAACCTTGTTGGCACTGATTATTGCTGGCCCGATGATCTTGCGTATGCTGATGGAGTTCTTTGAGCGCCTGGCGCATAACATTCCTTATATGATTGGCTAAGCCGCCATGCCTTTGTTGACTGATGCCGAGCTGACAGCCTATATCGGCACCTTTTTATGGCCCTTCTTTCGTATTGGTGCTTTTTTTATGGCCGCGCCGATCTTTGGTGCGAACTTTGTCCCTATGCCTGTGCGCATCGGTCTGGCTTTTGTTACCACGTTGCTCTTGATGCCGCTCCTGCCGCCAGTGCCAGTAGTGATGGATGCCTTGTCTCCACAAACCTGGTTGCTGGTTGCACAGCAGCTTTTGATCGGAATTAGTCTGGGCTTTATTGTTCAGCTGCTGTTTCAGGTGTTTATCATCTTTGGTCAGATAGTGGCGATGCAGATCGGTATGGGGATGGCGCAGATGGCCGACCCAAGCAGTGGTGTTAATGTTACTGTATTGAGCCAGTATGGATTGATCATGACCAATCTGGTTTTTCTGGCAGCAGGTGGGCATTTGGTGATTATTCATACACTGGCCGAAAGCTTTACCGTGATCCCCGTCGGTTGGGAGGGGATGACCCGAGAGCGTGCTTGGATCCTCGCTAATCAAGGCACTTGGCTTTTTGCTGGTGCTTTATTGATGGCGCTGCCGATTATTATTGCTAAGCTGGTAGTCAATATAGCGCTGGGTGTGGTGACGCGAGCGGCGCCCCAGCTGAATATCTTTGTGATTGGCTTCCCGGTGATGATGATGCTAGGTTTGCTCGAGCTCTGGATTTGGTCGACTGAATATCTCTTCCATTTTGATCGTATGGCGCGTGACATGTTTGAACTGTTGCGCTATTGGCTGGAGCTCAGCTAATGGCGCAGGAGAATCAAGACGGACAAGAAAAAACAGAAGAACCCACGGCGAAACGTAAAGAGGACTCGCGTCGTGATGGTGAGGTGGCGCGCTCTAAGGAGCTGAGTACCGCCCTGTTGCTCTTGTCAGCAGGTATGGCCCTGCTGGTTTTTGGTGGCTGGATGGGCGCACGCGGGATGGAGCTCTTCGCCTACAATTTTACTTTGACCCGTGCTGATGTGATGACCCATGAAGCGATGTTCACTCATTTTCGAACTTCAGTTTGGCATGCTCTGTGGGTCACCTTGCCTTTTTTGATCGTGCTGTTTTTTATGGGAGCCCTATCCCAAATCATGGTTGGCGGCTGGAATATGACCGCCAAAGCCTTGGTGCCTAAATTCAGCAAGCTGAATCCTATTTCGGGCATCAAGCGCATCTTTTCTAAAAACTCCTTAGTTGAATTTGTTAAATCCGTGGCCAAGGTGCTATTGGTTGGCACCACCTCGCTGATTATTATCTGGGGGCTGAAAGAAGAGTTTGCTGGCCTTGGAGCAATGGCCTTGGAGCCAGCGATCGCCAAGGGTAGTTATTTGATCGTTTGGTCCTTCCTCGCGATTAGCCTATCTCTGATCATTGTGGTTCTGATCGATGTGCCTTGGCAGCTTCATCAGCACAATGAAAAAATCAAAATGACCCGTCAAGAGGTCAAGGATGAGTTCAAGAATACAGAAGGTAAGCCGGAGGTCAAAAGTCGTATCCGCCGCTTGCAAATGGAGATGGCGCAAAGGCGGATGATGGCTGATGTTCCTCAGGCCGATGTCGTGATTACTAACCCGACCCACTATGCTGTGGCGTTGAAGTACAGTGAAGATGGCCAGCAGGCCCCCTTGGTGCTGGCCAAAGGAACAGACCACCTGGCTGCGAAAATTCGTGAAATCGCTGATCATTATCAAATCCCGGTGTTGCAGCAGCCACCTCTCACGCGTGCCATCTACTACACCACTGAAATAGGCGAAGAAATACCGCAAAAGCTCTATATGGCGGTCGCTCAGGTGCTTGCGTATGTATATCAGATGAAGCAACACCAGAAGGGTAAGGCGAAGCGTCCAAGCGGTTTGAAGCAGGTGGATGTGCCTAAAGACCTCGATCCAGAAGCAGAGTAATTACAAATCTACTTAGGTTAGATAAAGATCATAAGTTTATTTCATGGGAAGATGTTGGCATACTTCGCGGTCAGTGCAGCTTCGCGCGCTCGTTTACTCACCAGGTGATACATGGATCGAACTCGACTGACAGGTATATTCGATACACTGGTTAAAAGCCAGATCGGCATCCCGATTTTCCTGCTGGCATTGCTGGGCATGATGACTCTGCCGATGCCGGTTTTTTTGCTCGATGTCTTCTTTACTTTCAATATTGCTTTTGCGATTGTCATTTTGCTGGTGGCTGTGTATGCCTTACGGCCACTCGATTTTGCGGTGTTCCCAACGATTTTGCTTGTCGCCACCTTGCTGAGGTTGGCGCTGAACGTGGCTTCGACACGGATTGTGCTGCTGAACGGGCATGAAGGTGGAGATGCTGCCGGTAAGGTGATTGAGTCCTTTGGTTCGGTATTGATCGGTGGTAACTATGTCGTCGGTATGATCGTCTTCCTTATTTTGATGATCATTAACTTTGTGGTGATCACCAAAGGCGCTGGGCGTATCTCTGAAGTGAGTGCTCGCTTTACGCTGGATGCGATGCCTGGTAAGCAGATGGCGATAGATGCCGACTTGAACGCAGGCTTGATCGATCAGGAAGAAGCCAAGCGTCGCCGGGAAGAAATCGCCTCAGAAGCAGATTTTTATGGCTCGATGGATGGTGCCAGTAAGTTTGTCCGGGGTGATGCGGTTGCCGGGATTATGATTTTGGTAATCAACGTGGTGGGTGGCCTCTTGATCGGCATGTTGCAGCATGATCTGGCTTTTTCTGTCGCGACCGAACGCTATGTTTTGTTGACCATCGGTGATGGCCTGGTGGCTCAGATCCCCTCGTTGATGCTGTCTGTCGCTGCGGCCATCATGGTCACACGCGTCAACTCTTCACAAAATATCTCGAATCAGGTTTCTACGCAGATGTTTGGTACGCCCAAGGCCTTGGCGGTCGGAGCGACGCTACTGGCCATTATGGGCGTGATCCCAGGTATGCCGCATTTTGCTTTTTTAAGCCTAGCGGCCTTGGCAGGAGGTGGTGCCTACTGGATTTATCACGTTATGCAAAAGGAGGCCCAGACAGTGCAGCTGGCTGAACAAAAAGCGCAGCAGCTACCGATGACTCCGGATGCCGATGTGATCGATCAAAAAGAACTTAATTGGCAGGATGTGGCACCTGTTGATCTATTGGGGCTGGAAGTTGGCTATCGTTTAATTCCACTGGTGGATAAAACCCAGGGTGGTCAGCTGCTGGGCCGGATTAAGGGGATCCGCAAAAAACTGTCACAAGATCTGGGTTTTTTGATGCCCTCAGTACATATTCGCGATAACTTGGATCTGACGCCGAACAGCTACCGAATTATTCTCAAGGGTGTGAGCATTGGTGAAGCCGAGGTGCATCCAGAACGGGAAATGGCAATTAACCCCGGCCAGGTCTATGGTCCGATCAATGGTATTAAGGGGCGTGATCCAGCCTTTGGTTTGGAAGCCGTCTGGATTAACCCTTCACAGCGCGAAGAGGCCCAGACTTTGGGCTACACTGTTGTGGATGCCAGCACCGTGATTGCCACACAGCTCAATCAGGTGATGCATGACTATGCGCATGAACTGATCGGTCATGACGATGTGCAGAAGATGCTCGATATCTTGGCGCAGGGTGCTCCAAAGCTCTCCGAGCAGTTGGTGCCGGATAGCGTCAGCCTGTCTGTGCTGCTCAAGGTCTTGCAAAACCTGTTGATCGAGCAGGTGCCGGTACGTGATTTTCGCTCGATTGCCCAGTCTCTCGTTGAGGCTGCACACACCACGCGCGACCCGATTCAGCTCACTTCTGCCGTGCGTGTAGCGCTGTCACGCTCGATTGTACAGGCCATTACTGGCCCTAGTGAGCATTTAGCGGTTATTACGCTGGAGCCTCAGCTTGAGCAGCTGTTACTGAAAAGTGTGCAGCAGGCCGCTCAGCAGGGTGGAGAGAGCGACCAGCTTATTCTGGAACCCGCTATGGCCGAGAGGCTGCAGCAGTCGCTCAGTGAAGTGGCGCAGCAGCAAGAGATGCAAGGGAATCCTGCTGTGTTGGTCACCGCCGCGCCGGTGCGCCCGGTGATGGCGCGTTTTGTCCGTTATGGTATCCAGAATGTACACGTTTTATCCTATCAAGAGATACCTGATAATAAACAGATTACCATCGTGGCGACCATCGGCGGCGAAGGGTGAAAGCCATTATGAAAGAGGTTAAGGAATGCGGGTAAAACGCTTTTTTGGCGCCGACTCTCGGCAAGCCATGCGTCTAGTGAGAGAAGAACTCGGCGCTGATGCCGTGATTATCTCCAATCGCAAGGTCGAAAATGGCGTTGAAATTGTCTGCGCGCTCGATTACGACGAACAGGCCCCAGCGCAGGATTTTGCAGCGGCTTTACGCCAAGCGGATCAGGGCGATGCTTTGCAGCAGGAATTGGATGCGGCACGTCAGCGTATTCTTTCGGGTGCGAAATTTGATCCCCAAGTGGCTGAGAATGCTTTTCAGCGTAAAGCACGTATGCGACAGATTGGACAGCTGACCCATGGTGCTACGGGTTTGGGTATTGATGATGAGGATGATCGCTATAGTGCACCTGCGGCGCAGACGAGCCGTGGCGATGACCAAGCCATTCGCGCGATGCAGTCCGAGATTCAATCTCTGCGAGAGTTGATTAAAGAGCAGTTGCGTGAGCAGGATGCACTGCGCAACCCAACAGAGGCTTTGGTGCGTAATCGTTTGCTGAATGCCGGGTTTAATGAAGCCTATATAAAAAAGCTCCTTAAGTTGATGGGGTTGAGTGCCGATTTAGATGCTCGCGCTGCGTGGAGTCAGGTCCTGGATCGATTGAAAATGGAGCTGCAAACGCTGGATGAAGAACTGATCGATAAGGGTGGTATCGTTGCCTTAGTGGGGCCGACAGGCGTCGGCAAGACCACCACCTTAGGTAAGTTGGCTGCGCGTTTTGTGATGAAGTATGGCGCTGATGAGCTGGCCTTGGTGACCACCGATTGCTATCGCATTGCGGCCTATGAGCAGCTCAGAACTTTTGGGCGTATTCTTGAGGTGACTGTACGGGTAGTTGATGAAAACAACCCGCTTGATTTAACCTTGAAGTCCTTAAGGAATAAGCGCTTGGTGATGATTGATACCGCGGGTCTGAATGTACGGGATCCCAATTTGCAAAAGCAGATGGCATTATTAAATACCAGTCAGGCCAGAATTCGGCGCTTTATCGTGCTCCCTGCGACGAGTCAGGCCCGTGTGTTAAACGATACCTACGAGGCGTATCGTGAAGCTGGGCTGAATGGTTGTGTCCTCACCAAAATGGATGAAGCTGTCAATATCGGAGAAGTGCTTGGGTTGGTCTTGGAAAAGCGCCTGCCTGTGGGCTATATCACTAATGGTCAGAAGATACCAGAAGATGTTCGCCTGGCCAGTGCGACCTCCTTGCTAGGCCGTTTTGCGCGTGATGTAGAAAAAAGCGAAGAATGAAACTTTTCGGTGGACTGAATACATGACGGCAGCCAAGGGTCTTCACCTTTATTCTCGAAACCAGCAGTTGGCCGATGCGCGCTTGCTGGAGACCTATGCTGGTCTGGTGCGTAAGATTGCTTATCACCTTCTTGGTCGCTTGCCTGCCAGTGTGCAGTTGGATGATTTGCTGCAAGCGGGTTCGATGGGTTTGATCGAAGCCTCGCGTAACTTTGATGCTGAAAAGGGCGCGAGCTTTGAAACCTTTGCCTCAATTCGCATTCGTGGGTCGATGCTTGATGAGGTGCGCAAACATGACTGGACGCCACGCTCGGTGCATCGCAATAGCCGACGGGTGGCTGAAGCGGTGAAAGCGATCGAAGATCGCACAGGAAGAGATGCACAGGATGAGGAGGTGGCTGCCGAACTGGGTGTGAGTTTAGAAGATTATCATCAGTACCTTATGGATACGGCAGGTTCAAAGCTTTTTAGTTTTGATGAGTTAAATAACCAAGAGGATTCGGCTTTTGAGGTTCCTGACACTAAGGGCTCAGAGCCACATGCTGATGTTGAGGGTTCGCGCTTTCAGGATGCACTCGCAAAAGCAATTTCAGCTTTGCCTGAACGTGAACAAATGGTACTTTCACTGTACTATAATGAAGAGCTGAATCTCAAAGAGATAGGGGCTGTTCTTTCGGTGAGTGAGTCTCGTGTCAGTCAAATCCTGAGTCAAGCTGCTGCACGCTTGAGAGGGCGCTTGTCTGACTGGAAAAATGTATAGAATGCCTTCCTTTAGGAAAGGTTGTACTATAATTACTATTGCAGCTAGCAAGGTTTAACGGAGGTTGCCTTGAATAAAGATATGAAGATTCTCATCGTGGATGACTTCGCGACTATGAGAAGGATCATCAAAAATCTACTCCGCGACTTGGGCTTCAACAACACTCATGAAGCGGATGATGGTCAGACAGCCATTCCTATGCTCAACACAGGTAACTTTGACTTTGTGGTGACAGACTGGAATATGCCTGGCATGACAGGCTTTGACCTGCTCAAGCACATTCGCGCCGATCCGGATTTAAAAGACCTCCCGGTGCTGATGGTTACTGCTGAGTCGAAAAAAGAGCAGATCATTGCTGCGGCTCAGGCAGGTGTGAATGGGTATATAGTCAAGCCCTTTACTGCTGCAGTGTTAAAGGAAAAAATCGATAAAATATTTGACCGCTTACAAAAATAGTCGTGGTTCGGCTCTCTTGAGGAGTGTGCATGTCCGATCAAAGCGCTCAGACTGAAAATTTTGAGCAACTACTACGCACAACGACAGGTGAGTTAGTTGATAAAATCGAGCAAGGTCATCTCGCAGATGCCGTTAATTTGTTGCAAAAAATTAATGATGCTCGTAACTATAACTTGTACTTGGAAGTTGGGCGTCTGACTCGGGCATTACATGATGCTATTCGAGATTTTCATCTGGATACATCTAGTCACTTCCAGTCTGCTCCTTTAGCAGACATTGCTGCACAGGAAGGCGCTGAGACAGATATCTCAGAAATGGCGGATGCGAGGGATCGCCTTCACTATGTTTTGAGCCTCACACAGCAAGCAGCAGATCGCACCATGGATAAGGTTGAAGAGTCTCTGCCTCTGGTCAACAGCTGGGAGACTGAGGTGAAGTCTCTGCGTGGTGAGTGGGAACGCTTGATACGAAGAGAAATGAAGCCGGAAGAGTTTCGCCAGCTTTATCACCGCATGGATGACTTTCTGCGTAGCAGTGAGCAAGAGGCAGGCCAACTGGCAGAGAATCTATCGCAAATTACCCTCGCGCAGGATTATCAAGATTTAACTGGTCAAGTAGTGAAGAAAGTGATTACCCTTGTCCATGAAGTTGAGTCCAGCCTGGTCGGTCTTGTGCGTATGGCAAGCCAAGTGGATCAAATAACAGGCATACAGCACCCTCATGATGAGGATGCAGGCAGACATAAAGCGGTCAATGACACTAGACATCTACCTGAAGGCCCGATTGTCAATGCTGAGAAACGCGGCATTGAAGTGGTTTCAGGTCAAGACGAAGTCGATGACCTTCTCTCCAGTCTTGGGTTTTAAAGGAGCCGTTGGATGAGTCTAGATGCAGATCAGGATATTCTGCAGGATTTCCTTGTTGAGGCAGGTGAAATCCTGGAGCAACTCTCTGAACAGTTGGTTGACCTGGAGCAGTCTCCAGATGACCCAGAGTTGCTCAATGCTATATTCCGCGGTTTCCATACCGTAAAGGGTGGCGCGGGCTTCCTTCAAATATCACCTCTGGTTGACTGTTGTCATAACGCAGAGAACGTCTTTGATACGCTCAGAAAAAATCAGCGCCAGGTTACCCCTGAGCTGATGGATACCGTGCTCAGTGCATTGGATGCGGTTAATGAGATGTTTGAAACAGTGCGCGGGCAAGAAATGCCTGAACCTGCGGATGCAACCTTGTTGGAAGCACTGGCTTACTATGCCTTACCAGAAGGCGCAGCTGGTACGGCTCCGGCCCCTGTTGCTGCACCGACTGCATCTGCAGCACCAGTTGATCATTCAGGCGATATTACTGATGCCGAGTTTGAAAGCCTGCTTGATGCTCTCGGCCCAGAAGATCGTGCCGCTATGGCCGCGGAAAAAGCGCCTGCTGCGCCAACCGCGAGTGATAGCGACGAGATTACAGAAGAAGAATTTGATGCTCTGCTGGATCAGCTGCATGGCCAGGGTAAGGGGCCGGGTGCGGCACCATCAGCAGCCGCACCAGCGCCGTCTGCTGCTACATCTAGTGATGACATCACTGAAGAAGAATTTGAAGCCTTGCTCGATCAGCTGCACGGTGAAGGTAAGGGACCAGGTGTGCTGCCTCAGGGGGCCAAAGAGTCGGCTTCAGCCAAAGCACCTCAGCCTGCACAACCTCCTGCGGTGAGAGCAGCACCTCCTGCTGTTGCGGCTAAAGCACCTGCCGTGAAAAAAGAAGTGGCGGCAGCAGATAATACAGTTCGCGTGGACACCTCGCGGCTAGATGAAATTATGAACATGGTGGGTGAGCTGGTTTTAGTACGTAACCGCTTGGTTCGACTAGGTTCTGATAGCACGGATAGCGAGCTGGCTAAGGCTGTCGCCAACCTAGATGTTGTGACGGCTGATTTACAAACCTCCGTGATGAAAACCCGCATGCAGCCGATTAAAAAGGTTTTCGGCCGCTTCCCACGCGTGATTCGCGATCTCTCGCGTAAGATGAACAAAGAAATCAATCTTGAGATGATTGGTGAAGACACGGATCTGGATAAAAACCTGGTTGAGGCCTTGGCCGACCCTCTGGTTCACCTTGTGCGCAACTCGGCAGATCATGGTATCGAGATGCCTGATGTACGGGAGCAAAGAGGCAAGCCGCGTGCAGGTAAGGTTGTTTTAGCCGCAGAGCAGGAAGGTGACCATATTCTGCTGACCATCTCAGACGATGGTGCGGGCATGGACCCAGAAGTACTGAAGCGTAAAGCAGTAGAAAAGGGCCAGCTCGATCAAGATGCCGCTGATCGCCTTTCTGATTCTGAAGCCTTTAATCTGATTTTTGCCGCTGGCCTTTCTACGAAAGATGAGATCTCAGATGTCTCGGGTCGTGGCGTGGGCATGGATGTTGTGAAGACGAAAATTTCACAACTCAATGGTACGATCAATGTGTGGTCTGAACTTGGAAAGGGCAGCAAAATCATCATCAAGGTTCCGCTGACCTTGGCGATTATGCCTACGCTGATGATCAAGCTTCAGGATCAGACCTTTGCCTTGCCTTTGGTCAACGTGAATGAAATCTTCCAGTTAGATATCTCGCGTGCTAATAAGATCGATGGCCAGGAAGTGATCATTATCCGTGAGAAAACCCTGCCCTTGTTCTATCTACGACGTTGGCTGGTGCGCGATATCAGTAAGCGCCAGATCTCTAAGGAAGAGCTAGAAGAGGCACATGTTGTTGTGGTCTCGATAGGTAACCAGCAGGTAGGCTTTGTCGTCGATGACTTAATCGGTCAGGAAGAGGTCGTGATTAAGCCACTTGGGCAGATGCTGCATGGCACCCCTGGATTGGCTGGTGCCACGATTACCGGTGATGGTCGTATTGCTTTGATTTTGGATATTCCAGGCCTGTTAAAACGTTATACAGGTCGTCGCTAGCAGCGTAGTAGATCAGTTCTCTCCCTCACTCGGGGAGAGAGCCGTGATAAGAGGAGAGTGGCATGCCAATCACCGTGTTGGTGGTTGATGACTCAGGTTTTTTTCGTCGTCGTGTTTGTGAATTGATTAAGACTGATCCGCGCCTGCAGGCTATAGGAACAGCTTCAAATGGTAAGGAAGCCATAGAAAAAACACTTGAGCTGAAGCCAGATGTCATTACCATGGATTACGAAATGCCCGTCATGGATGGCATTTCAGCTGTGCGTGCGATTATGGCGCAGCAGCCAACCCCCGTATTGATGTTCTCATCCCTCACGCATGAGGGCGCGCGCGTCACCCTCGATGCGCTTGAAGCAGGCGCTGTTGATTACCTGCCTAAGAATTTTGAGGATATTTCACGCCATGTAGATAAAATGGCGAAGATCCTTTGTGAGCGGATTATAACCGTAGCCCGTAGCCGCTCGCGTCCGCCTGCGGTAGCTCGTGTCCCGCGCCCCAGTCCAGCAACCCCGATTGCACGTCCCAGCCAAGAGGCGCGGGCAACCCTGCGTGAACGGATTGCTGCGCGGCGTGAAGAGCAGCGTGACACACAGAGTAAAGAAGCGAGCCTCAAAAGCAGTGCTAAGGCCCATCTTGCTCCGGCCCCTAAACCGCGTAGCCAGCCTCGTCATTTTGATCTGGTCGCGATTGGAACTTCAACGGGTGGGCCTATGGCGCTGCAAACAGTGTTGACTGAGCTACCAGCCCACTTTCCTGCACCTATTGTTTTAATTCAGCATATGCCGGGAACCTTTACCGGTGCCTTCGCAGAGCGTCTGAATGGCCTGTGCAAGATTCAGGTGAAAGAAGCAGAAGATGGTGATCAGCTGCGCCCAGGCTTGGCACTTTTGGCTCCGGGTGGCAAACAGATGCTGATTGATAAACGTGGCGGTTGTGTGCGTATTTTACCAGGTGATGAGCGCCTCAATTATAAGCCCAGCGTGGATGTGACCTTTGGTTCTGCTGCGCAGGCTTATCCTGGTAAGGTATTGGGTGTGGTGCTGACAGGCATGGGTGCGGATGGTCGTGAAGGTGCGCGCATGCTCAAAGACACTGGCGCTGTGATTTGGGCGCAGGATGAAGCCAGCTCGGTGATCTATGGTATGCCGATGGCGATTGCCAAGGCCAACTTAGCGGATCAGATTATTAACCTGTCTGATATCGGCCAACAACTAATTAGCGATGTCACCTGAGCCGCAGGTGGTCTACAGGAGTTAAGACAGCATGCATGTCTGGGCAGTTGCCAATCAAAAAGGTGGCGTAGGAAAAACAACAACAGCCATTACGCTCGGAGGTATCCTAGCGGACAAGGGGCATCAAGTTCTTTTGCTCGACCTTGATCCTCATGGCTCTTTGACCAGCTACTTCAAATATGATCCAGACAGCGTGGACAAGAGTGTCTACGACTTGTTTCAGCATCGTCAGGTGCCTGAGTCCTTGCCTGCCAGTTTGTTGTTAGATACAGGCCATGATCGAATTAAGATCATGGCAGCCTCAACGGCACTGGCCACTCTCGAACGCCAAGTCAGTGGTAAGGGTGGTATGGGGTTGGTGATCGCTAAGTCACTGGCTCAGCTGTGGAATCGATTTGACTATGTCTTGATCGACAGCCCGCCTGTTCTGGGGTTGTTAATGATTAATGCGTTGGCTGCCTGTGAGCAGCTGATCATCCCAGTCCAAACCGAGTTTCTGGCAATTAAGGGTCTGGAGCGGATGATGCGGACCTTGAAAATGATCAATAAAGCCCGCAAGCAGGGTCTTCCTTATACTGTGGTGCCAACGCTTTACGATCGTCGAACCCAGGCTTCGATTCAAAGTCTGAGGTTGTTACGTAATACCTACGGCGATGTTATTTGGCACTCTATGGTACCAGTGGATACCAAGTTCCGTGATGCCAGTGTCGCGGGTATGCCCGCGTCGATGCTGGATCCGAACAGTCGGGGTGTCCATGCTTATAGTGTGTTACTGAAATTCCTGCAGGAAAAAGAAACTGAGTTAAGACGTCAGTCACCTGCTGCCTTGCATGAGGGGGCTGGACAATGAGCACGCACGATACACCTCAGCAGGCTATTGAGGATTATCTCGAGGCCCTGCTCTGTGATGATGGCTCTTTAGATGTGCCTGCATCTGCTTTATGGAAGGATGCCAGTGAGGCCGCTTCTGTACAGCAAAGGCCATCCTCTTTTGAGCAAGATCAGTCGATGCAGGCGCAAAGCCTTGTGGCCTCGATGGCTGAATTTAAAAAGAAAGCAGCGCGTCCTTTGGCAGAAGCGACAGCGGATGACCTGCCACAGGTGATTCTGCCTGAATTGAACTTGACGCCAGAAGCGCATCCAGCTGAGCCGGCATCTCAGCCACAGCCTGAGATGGAAACACCATCAGCCGCTCTAGAAGCGCCAGTTGAAGCCCCAGCGGCTATTCAGCAGAGCTCAGCGGATGTTGTGGTAGAGAGCATGGATGAAGCTGTGCCGCCTTCGCCTGATGTTGAAGTGCCCGAGCCAAACGCTGCAGCTGCAGCTGTACACTCAGAAGATCAAGACATCAGTTTGGATGAGCAACCGCCTGCATCTCCGCCTGGCTGGAAGAATGGTCGCCCTGTTTGGGCGCAAGAACGCTTTGAGTGCTTACTGTTTAAGGTGAAGGGCTTAACCCTAGCTGTGCCTTTGGTGGAGTTGGGTGGCATCATAAAAATCGAGAAGCAACCCACGCCGATCTTTGGTCAGCCTAGCTGGTTCTTGGGGATGCTGAGATCAAACAAATCCAATGTTTGTATGGTTGATACAGCACAATGGGTGCTGCCACCTACGTTGATCGATCAACATCCAGAGCCCTATCAGCTGGTTATTCGTATCCATGATAGCCAATGGGGGCTATCTTGTAATCAGGTCGACCGTTCGATCAGTTTACAGCCAGATCAGGTACGCTGGAGAACCTCCTTGGGTAAGCGGCCTTGGCTGGCCGGCACAGTGATTGAGCATATGTGCGCCTTGATCGATGCGGCTGCCTTTGACCGTTTGTTGAAAGAAGGACATGGTGAGCTGGAGCCTGCTAACCTTAAATCGATTGCGCATTTGGATGACTAAGCGCCCCATGTTAGCGCGCTTTTTTTCTGGTCCTGTAGTAAAGCCCTGTTTTTATCAAGGCAGGTGTATTAGCATTAGTCTGATGTCTGACTTCGATGAAGGATACTAATTATGTCGAGCCCGCAAAAAATCCAAGCTGAAACGTCTTCTGATCCAGTGCTGCAGTATGTGACTTTTCGCCTTGCGGAAGAAACCTACGGAATCAATGTGATGATGGTGCAGGAAGTGCTGCGCTATACAGAAATTGCTCCTGTACCAGGCGCACCTGATTATGTGCTCGGGATCATTAACCTGCGTGGTAATGTGGTTACGGTGATTGATACGCGTCAGCGTTTTGGCTTATTGCCAAGCGAAGTCAGTGATGCCACGCGCATTATGATTATTGAAGCAGATCAACAGGTCGTCGGGATTATGGTCGATTCAGTGGCCGAAGTGGTCTACCTGAAGCAGTCTGAGATTGAAACCGCACCGAATGTTGGTAATGAAGAAAGTGCGAAGTTCATTCAAGGTGTATGCAACAAAAACAATGAGTTGCTGATCTTGGTTGAGCTGAACAAACTGATGTCTGAAGAAGAATGGTCTGAGCTGGCTGCGATCTGATCAGGCCTGAGATTCAGCCGCACCTTTGCTAGAGTGCTCAGCAGGCTTGCGGGGTGAATCTTGGTGCTAGCAACAGGCTAGGCTTGGGTTGAATCCATTGCAAGTATGAACGAAGAGGTTGTCAAGAATGGGATTCCCGAGCTTATATGAAGGGTTAGCGCTGCTGGTTGCATTGATCGCCTGTGTTTCTGTTGTGATGATGCGCCGGACGATGCGTCAGCTCAATTTGCGTCTGGATGAATCCAAAAAAGAGATGCATTTGTTGGTCAAGGCGCTGCGCAATGAAACCCACGCCATGGGCAGTGGTGCGATAGGTGTGGGGCAGCGGCTTGTTGAGGTAGAAAAGCGCCTCAACTCGACTGTTGAGCGCCAGATGGAGATAGAACAAAAGGACCCAGGTAGTCTACCCTATGCCTATGCCGTCAGGCTTGTTGAAATGGGTGCCACGGCTGAAGATTTGATACAAAACTGTGGTCTGGCGCGTGTTGAGGCTGAGTTAATTGCTTTGGTACATACCGAGCTCAAAACTCAGCGTCAGAAGCCCATCAAAGAAGAGTTTTACTCGATCAACTAATCGACTGGCTGCTTAATTCACCTTCCTCGATCTGCTTTATTCTGATGACCCCGATTCTGCTCTGGATAGAATCGGGGTTTATTTTGGCTTGTGTGCGGCCATTTTTTCTTGTAAACGCTCCATGTCATAGACAAAGGCCAGGACTTCCGCGATCGCACGATAGAGGAGTTCGGGAACGGGATCGCCTAGCTCAAGTTGTGAGAGCGCAGCGGCAAGATGAGGATCTTCATACAGAGGCACCTCTGCCTCCTGTGCAATCGCAATAATTTTTTCGGCAATTTCTCCTGCCCCTTTGGCGGTGAGACGCGGTGCACCGACACCATCATATTCCAGCGCCAGGGCACGCTTAATAGGCTTGCGAGGTGATCGAAGGTGCATGCTAGATTCTCGTGTCGATAATCGATTGGCGGGTGGGTGGTGGCTCATCTAAGGGTGGTTGGCCAAGGTGATACTCCACAGGCTTAATCTTCGCGCCAGTGCGCTCAAGTCGCTGAACCAGCTCGGTGACATGTTCCCTGAGCTGTTGATAGCTTGATTCCTCGTTGATCCAGATCGCGGCAGTGAGCTCTTCCTCTTTGAGTTTGAGGCGCGCGGTTAATTTGCCCATCGCTTGCAAATCAAAATGCAGGTTGATTTGCCACAAGCGCGTAGCGCGGCGCTTTTCTTCACGTTCGGCTTCTGCTTCTTCCTCTTCAATCCAGCGGCGGATATCCAGCTGAACGTGCAGCCATTCACCGCGCACAGAAAATGGCAGATCCAACTGTAAAAGCTGCATTGGCTGGCCACGCTCAAAGCTAGTCTGGGTGGCCTGTAGCGAAGCCTGTTGTAGTACCTGTATTCTCGCTTCAGCGGCTTGAAGTTGCTGCTGTAGCTGCTGGAGAACAGGCTGACGGCTTGCGGGCTGGTGGGCCTGCTCGTGGCGTAATAGGCTGCTGGCTTGCTGGAGTAGGAATTTGAGATCGCCCTGCTGTGCCGGATGGATGCCACGGAGCAGATTCGCCTCCAATAGGCCGCCATGATAGGGCACAAACTGACTGATTTGTTGTGCCTGGGGCGGCTGTTCTCCTTGAATGGGACGGCTCATGAGCTGCACAAGGAGCTGGCTGAGCTGTGGGCTCAGGGGTTGCTGTGGACTGGTTGTCTGACTAGCAGGACCGGATGCAGAAACAGAGGCTGTTGTTTGTCCTGCCGGAGGTAATCCTGAGCTGCCAAGAGTCGGGCCAAGGCCAGATGCGGGGCGTCCTGCAGCCAAGGGAAGCTGGGGCAGTAGCTGGCTCAGTTGCTGAAAGACCTGACCAAGAGGTGCTTGTCGAGGCAGCGCGTGGCGTAGCTGTGCTCCAGCGCTGGCGAGCAGGCTTTGCAGGCTGGCGGCCTCTCTTGCCTGCGTGGGGGAGGCTGGCTGAGCCGCTGTACTTTGTGGCCAGTGGAGCTGCGCCTGCCCAGAGGTGGAAAGGTGCAGTGTGAGTCCCGCCTTGGATTGCGCCCATTGATCAAGACTGAGAGCTTGGGGTGCATTGAGCGTGAGCTGCGTGCCAGATGCGAGCTGGAGCGTCAGCTGTACACCCTGACCGGCTGGGAGTGCCTGCTGGTATAAAAGTTGAGCGGTCAGCTGAGCGGGTGTGGGTAACCCAGTGAGCGGGCCACCTTGGACCGGAAGAGGGGGGAGAGGCAGGTTCGATAAGGTTGGGTTGTTTGGAAGAAGGCGCACCTCTAGCTGTCCATCCTGACGCCCTGTCAACACGAGCTGTTGTCCAGCGGGCAAGGGTTTATCCATCGTCAGTGTCAGGGTTTGACCCTGGCTGAGTTGGACCTGCACTTGATACTGACCCTGAGGTCGTGCCTCACTGCTGATCACCTGCGCGCTGCTGGTCTGACCGGCAGGCAAACTGGGTTGCCCTGAAACAAGAAAACTACCTGTGCTGGTCGGCACAGAAGGAGAGGAGGTGTGACTGGTCTGAATGACGCCCTGCATGGCAGCTTCCTATTTAAAACAACTCAGCGTGTTCAACAGCTCAGTATATTGGCTCAGAACAAGGTATCGGCCTAGTGCTGTGCTTCTACAGCCTTGATCTGACTGTCTGTTGATGGAGCGCAAGCTCGTTGAGGATCCGTTGCCCGATTGGCGGCGGATTTCTGGCGGTTTATGACAGATCATAGTAAAGTGAGCCGCTTATGAAAACCGAATTTTGGTTAAGGCGTTGATCTGCATGCACACTTCTACCGCATTGAGCCAGACTTCCTCTCTGGACGCTGCACCAGCATCCCCCTGGCTTGAAGCTGTTTCCTTGTCCTGCGCACGTGAAGGCCGCTGGCTTTTTCGGGAGCTCAGCTTTCGTTTTGGTGCGGGTGAGGTCTGGCAGTTGGCCGGACCCAATGGCGTGGGTAAGACCTCCCTGATGCGCACTCTCGCCGGTTTATTGCCCATCCAGCAAGGTGAGGTGTGCTGGCGAGGTCAGACCCTCGCCGCTGTTCAGGATGATTATCAGCAGCAGTTGTTGTTTATGGGACACTTGGCGGGCATTAAAGCCGAACTGACGCCCTTAGAAAACTTGAGCTGGTATGCCGCTTTGGAAGCTCAGTGGGAAGAGGCCGAACTAGAAGAAGCACTGATGCGAGTCGGCCTGTGGCATTTGATCGATACCCCTTGCCACCAGCTCTCGGCTGGGCAAAAGCGCCGTGTTGCACTGGCGCGTCTGTTGATCACCAGAAAGCCCTTTTGGCTGTTGGATGAGCCTTTTACTGCCTTGGATAAAGAAGCCGTGCAGGCGATGGAAAGGTTGATTCGCACTCATGCTGAGCAGGGTGGATGTGTGCTGCTGACCAGCCACCACGCACTGGAAGACTTCTCAGGCTTACAACGCCTTGAGCTCACTCCGCTTGCCGCTGAGGCGGCCTTTGTTGATGGAAGCTAACATGCCCTCTTCTGTTTCACTGGGTGCGGCTGAATCCTCGCCCCCCAATACCAGCGAAGCTCGCTCTACGGCTCACTTGGGTGTGGCGTTTTGCCGCCTAGAGCAAAAAAAATCGAACCCGCCAAGTCTGTATGCTGTCTTTAAAGCAGCTTTTCGCCGCGAATGGCGTCTCAGTGTGCAAAATAAAGGGGATTTACTGAACCCCTTGGTTTTTTTTAGCTTGGTGGCGATCTTGTTTCCTCTGGGGATCGCGCCGAGTGCGGACATTCTGGCACCTGTCGCACCTGGCATTTTATGGGTGGCGGCTTTACTGGCGGTGCTCTTGTCACTGGATGCCTTATTCCGACCCGATCTGCTCGATGGGTCATTGGAACAGCTGCTGCTGAATGGCTATTCACCAACCTTGCAGGTGATGGCTAGATTGCTGGTGCACTGGTTGCTTACAGGCTTGCCGCTGGTCTTGTTGGCTCCCCTGTTGGGTGTGATGCTCTACCTACCAGGTTCAGCTTTTTGGGCCTTGATGAGTTCTTTGTTACTCGGCACACTCGCCTTGAGCCTGATCGGTGCGATTGGTGCGGCGATTACAACGGGGTTGAATAAATCTGGGGTGTTGATGACCCTGCTGGTTTTACCCCTTTATATTCCGGTATTGATCTTTGGCACAGGAGCAATAGGTGGCGCTGTTTTGGGTGACCCAATAGGGGGGCATCTAGCACTTTTAGCCGCGGTGGCCTTACTTGCGCTGGCTTTTGCTCCCTTGGCTTGTACGGCTGGGCTCAAAATCGCGGTTGCAGCGGACTAATGTAGAAGCAAGACAACAAAAGAGAAGAAGCTGGGTGCTTCTCAGTTCAGTAGTTTGATGATGGCTTGAGGTGAGATAATCGTGTGGAACAGACTGAAAACCCTCTATCACCGCTTGGGGTCGCCCAAATGGTTTTATACGCTCACCGGCCGCTGGTTGCCGTGGATTCTGGTGTTAAGCCTTGCCCTGCTCGTGACGGGCAGTATCTGGGGACTGGCAATTGCGCCGCAGGATTTTCAACAAGGCCATAGCTTCCGCATTATTTATATCCATGTGCCAGCTGCCTTTTTGGCGCAATCCATCTATGTGATGATGGCCATCTCTGGTGTGGTGCTGCTGGTCTGGAAAATCAAAATGACCGACATCATTGCCACCGCCTTAGTGCCGATTGGGGCCACGATGACTTTTATCTCCTTGGTCACTGGCGCGATCTGGGGCGTGCCAACCTGGGGTACTTGGTGGATGTGGGATGCGCGCCTCACCTCGATGTTGATTCTTTTCTTCCTTTATTTGGGCATGATTGCGCTGCGCCTGGCGGTCAAACCTCAGGAAACGGCAGCCAAAGCCTGTGCTCTGATGGCGATTGTTGGCGTGGTCAATATTCCGATTATCAAGTACTCGGTTGATTGGTGGTATACCCTGCATCAGCCAGCGACCTTCAGAATTGTTGGCGGCGCTTCCTCAGCGATGCCTGCCTCCATGGCACTTCCTTTACTGGTCATGGTCTTAGGCTTTTATTGCTTCTTGGCCTGGGTGGTGATCGTGCATGCTCGTGCGTTGATTTTACAGCGTGAAGGGCAAGCGGGTTGGGTCAAAGAGTTGATGAAGGAGAAAAACTGATGGATTTCTGGTTCCAGAGTGCGGCTGAGTTTTTTCATATGGGCGGGCATGCCATCTATGTATGGAGCGCCTATTTGATCACCTTTGTGCTGATGGCACTGAATATCGGCGTGCCATGGATGCTGTATCGTGCACAAAAACAACGTTTGGCGCGTCAGTTGAGACGTGAACACACCTTTGCAGCTTCCACAACAACGCCGGTGAGCCCATCAGCTGAGGCGTTACGCTCGTCCCAGAGCCATTGATTTTAAATGATGAGACCTTGCTTGATTGATTGAGTTTGAGGAGAACCCATGACCCCAAAGCGCAAACAAAAGCTGTTGCTGATCGGATTGATGTTTCTGGCCGTCTCAACAGCGGTTGGCCTCTCCCTTTATGCATTGAGTTCGAATATCAATGCTTTTTATGCGCCGATGCAAATCGTGCGTGGTGAAGCGCCGATGGATCGCAATATTCGTGCAGGAGGCATGGTGGTTGAAGGCAGTGTGCAGCGTGATCCGCAAAGCTTAAAAGTACGTTTTGCCGTGACGGATCATGTTGAGCAGGTCTGGATTCAATATGACAAGATTCTGCCGGATCTGTTTCGTGAAGGGCAGGGTGTGGTTGTCGTGGGGCGGCTCAATGATGAAGGCGATATTGTTGCCAGCGAAGTCTTAGCGCGCCACGATGAAAACTATATGCCACCTGAGGTGGCTGCCGCTTTAGAGGCTGCTGGGCAGATGCCAAGTCATTCCCCCTTCCGCCAAAACCAATCCTCTAGCTCAGAAACAGCCTACTAAGGGGTGATGAATGGATGTTCTTTTTTTGCCTGAAATCGGCCAGTTTGCGCTGATTCTGGCGCTCGCTCTCGCGGTTGCTCAGGCGATCCTACCGATTATTGGCAGTGTAACACGCCAGCCTCTATGGATGGCCTATGCGCAACCCGCGGCTTGGGGGCAGTTCTTCCTGCTCTGCGTCAGTTTGGCGATGTTAACAGCCAGCTTCCTGCTCGATGATTTTAGTGTGGCCTATGTTGCCAATAACTCCAACTCGGCCTTGCCTTGGTACTATAAATTTAGTGCAGTCTGGGGCGCACATGAAGGCTCGCTGTTGTTGTGGTTATGGATTCTGGCGGGCTGGACCTTTGCTGTCAGCCTCTCGCGCGGCTTGCCCCTGGAAATGCTCGCGCGCGTGCTGGCTGTGCTGGGTTGGGTCAGTGTGGGTATGCTGCTGTTTGTTGTCATTACATCTAATCCATTTTTGCGCTTTTTGCCTAATATTCCAGCTGATGGCGCTGATTTAAACCCCCTCTTGCAAGATCCTGGGTTAATCTTCCATCCACCGCTGCTTTATATGGGCTATGTGGGTTTTGCCGTCACCTTCTCCTTTGCGATTGCGGCCTTATGGACTGGGCGCTTAGATGCGGCTTGGGCACGTTGGAGTCGTCCTTGGACCACCCTGGCTTGGGCCTTTTTAACGGTGGGGATCGCGATAGGTTCTTGGTGGGCCTATTATGAGCTGGGCTGGGGTGGCTGGTGGTTCTGGGATCCAGTTGAAAATGCCTCACTGATGCCTTGGTTGCTCGGAACCGCTTTGATGCACTCTCTGGCGGTGACGGAAAAACGCGGTGTGTTTAAAAGCTGGACCGTGTTGCTGGCGATCTTTACCTTCTCACTGAGCCTGCTGGGTTTCTTCCTCGTGCGCTCAGGCGTGTTGAACTCAGTGCATGCTTTTGCGAATGATCCCGAGCGGGGCTTTTTCCTGTTGCTGCTGCTCGCCTTTACGGTCGGTGCCTCCTTGCTGATTTATGCGATTCGTGTACCGACCATGCGTGCACGCGTTAACTATAAGCTGATCTCGAAGGATGTCTTTTTGCTGGCGAATAACATCATCCTCGCGGTGGCTTGTATTACCGTGCTGTTAGGCACGATTTACCCGCTGGTACTGGATGCCTTGGATGGCAGCAAAATCTCAGTAGGCCCTCCCTATTTTAATGCGCTGTTTGTGCCACAAATGCTGCTGTTAGGCGTCTTTATGGGTCTCGGCCCACTCACTGACTGGAAGCAGATGCAATGGCAAAAGCTGAAGCGTAAGATCTGGCTCTCGGTTGTATTGACCTTTGTGCTCGGCATACTGGTTCTGCCTTGGCTCTATAACGGCACCTGGTCTTTGCTGGTGGCTGCCGGTTTGTCTCTCTTTGTCTGGATTGTGCTGACCAGTGCACGCGATGTTTGGGAGCATGCACGCGGCAAAAAAGGCTGGAAGGGTGTGACACTGAGCCGTTGGGGTATGTTCTTTGGTCATGTGGGCGCAGCCTTGATCGTGCTCGGCGCGACAATGGTGTCCAACTTTGGTGAAGAGCGGGATGTGCGCATGGCTGTTGGTGATACGGTAGAAGTGCAAGGTTACTTCTTTACCATGACCGAGCTGACGCATCGTGAAGGCCCGAACTTTATTGCTGACCGTGCCTTGGTCGAAGTACGCAACGCCAATGGACGTTTGCTGCGCACCTTGACCCCTGAAAAGCGCCTCTATCCTGTCCGCGGTATGCCAATGACGCAGGTGGCGATTGATTGGGGTCCGTTGCGTGATATTTATGTGGCGATGGGTGAAGAACTCAGTGAAGATGCCTGGGCGATGCGTGTCCACTATAAGCCTTATGTCCGCTGGCTCTGGTGGGGTTCGTTTATCGCGGCCTTCGGTGGATTGCTGGCGATACTCGATCGTCGTTATCGCATCAAGGTGGCAGAAACGCCGCGCAGTGATCGCAAGGCACTCGCCTAGGAGGCATGATGAAACGCTTAGTGCTATTTATTCCGCTGGTGATTTTTATGCTGCTCGGCCTCTTTTTGTACAAGGGGTTGAGCATGGACCCAGCTGCGCGTGATTCGGCCTTGCTGAATCGCCCGCTGCCAGAGTTCAGCCTGCCACGTCTTGATCAACCGGATCTGGTGATGACCCGCGAAGATCTGCTGGGTCAGGTCTTTCTGCTCAATGTGTGGGGCAGCTGGTGCCCAAGCTGCTATGACGAACATGATGAGATCATCCGCATGGCCAATCTGGGTGTGCCGGTCGTGGGGCTGAACTATAAAGACCAGCGTCCGGCAGCCCAGCGCTATCTAACGCAGCTGGGTAACCCTTATACACTCAACCTGTTTGAGCCAGATGGCGTGCGTGAGCTGGCCTTTAATCTTGGTGTCTATGGCGCACCTGAGACTTTTCTGATTGATGCACAGGGTTATGTGCGTTATCACTTGGCTGGGGTGATCACGCCCCGCTTGGTCGATGAAGTGATTCTTCCGGAGGTGCGTCGATGGCAGCAAGCAACGCAGTGAAGCACAAGTTGGGTCGTCATTTTTGGTCCTGCTGGCTGCTCAGCTTGGTGCTGATGGGCAGCGGAATTCAAGCGCAGGCTGCGATTGAGCTCTACGATTTCAGCAGTGAAGAACTCAGATTGCGCTATCAGCAGGTTGGAGGGCAATTACGTTGCCCGATGTGTGAAAATCAGGCCATTATCGATTCTGACTCACCCAGCGCCTTTGATATGCGCCAGGAACTCTATCGCTTGCTTGAAGAAGGCTACACCAATCAAGAAATTATGGAGTTTATGCGTGCGCGCTTTGGTGATTTTATCCTCTATCGTCCGCCCGTGCGCAGTGATACCTGGCTCTTGTGGTTTTTACCGCCCCTACTGGTGCTGCTGGGTCTTCTGTTGATCGGTTTTCTTGTGCGCCAGAATCAGCGCGCGGCTGATCAGGCAGAAGAGGCCCCCTTATCTCACTCAGAGCGCCAATTGCGTTTGAATCGAATTCTTGAACTGGAGTCCAGCTTGTCGGCTTCTCAAACGACACCTCAGGACCCCCAATCTAAGGAATCCTCATGACAAGTTTGTGGTTAGGCATGGCCCTCGTTGGCCTGTGCTGTGCATTATTTCTGCTCTGGCCCTTATGGCTGCGCCCACGTTTAACTGAGCGCCTAGAAGCGCAACAGTATGCTCGTCAGCTGGCCAATATTCAGGTCTATAAGCAAAAGCTGGCGCAGCTGGATCTTGAATTAGAAGAAAGGCGTCTGGATCAGCAAGGCTATCAGCAAGGCCGGACAGAGCTTGAAGATCTGCTGTTGGATGATGCTTCTGATGAAGTCCATGTGCGTCCTTGGGCTGTTCCCAGTCGTGGTTTGCAAGCCATCAGCACCCTGTTGATCTTGGGCTGTGTTTTTTGGGGAAGCTGGGCCTTGTACCAAAAGCTTGGCGCTGCGCAGGGGCTTGAAAGCTACTTTGCGCAACAGGCCCTGATTGAAGAAGGGCAGCGTGATTTTGGTAGCCTGCTGCGTCGTCTTGAAGAAGCGGTGCACAATAATCCTAATGATGCAGAAGGCTGGTCGCTGTTGGTGCGGATTTATATGGATCTTGGTCTGTATGAACAGGGCGCCGAGGCGATGGGTGAGCTGCTGCGTATTCAAGGTCCGCATCCACGTTTGATTGCCCAGCAGGCCCAGGCACTCTACTTTGCCGACCAAGGCCAAATTACTGCGCGGGTTCAGGCGCTGATTGATCAAGCCTTAGCAATGGATGCCTCTGAACCAGCGACACTGAGTTTGCTGGGTATGGCGGCTTACCAGAATGAGCAGTGGGATCAAGCACGTCGTCATTGGGAGGCGGCCTTAGGTCGTGTTCAGAATGTACAAGCCGCTGAATCACTGCGTGAAGGCATCAACGATGTGCGTGCGCGTTTAGGCATGGAGGCTCTGGCTGAAATTGGCCCCAACTTTATCCTTAATCTGGCCCTCAGTGATGCCGCACAGCTGCTGACCAGCCCGCGTGCTACAGTTTTTGTTTATGCTGTTTCTGAGCGTGGTGGTGCACCAGTGGCGGCCACGCGGATTCGTGCTGGTGATCTGCCGATTGCAGTGCGCTTAAGCGATGAGCAGGCCATGACACCGACCAATAACCTGTCCTCGGCCCAGCGTGTGAAGCTTTTTGCACGGGTCTCGATGAGTGGCACTCTGGAAGCTCAAGAAGGCGACTGGCAAGGCGAAAGTGATTGGTTTGAAGTGGATGGCACTCAGCAGGTCGAGTTGTTGATTAATCGTCAGCTATAATGGGCGGCTCTCTCAACCTGGATCAGCTGATTTTACGACATGCGCTTAAAAGCCATTAAACTGGCGGGGTTCAAGTCTTTTGTGGACCCCACCACCGTCACCTTCAAGAGCCAGATGACTGCGGTTGTCGGGCCGAATGGCTGTGGCAAGTCCAACATTATTGATGCCGTGCGTTGGGTGATGGGTGAGTCATCCGCAAAGTATTTGCGTGGTGAGTCGATGACCGATGTCATTTTTAATGGCTCCCAGCAGCGCAAACCGGTCAGTCAAGCCTCCATCGAACTGGTCTTTGATAACCGTGAGGGTCGCTTAGGCGGCCCTTATGCGGATTATGCCGAGTTGGCCGTCAAGCGTCTGGTGACGCGTGATGGCCAGTCCAACTATTTTCTCAATGGCAGTAAATGCCGACGGCGTGATATTACCGATCTGTTTCTGGGCACCGGCTTGGGTGCGCGCAGCTATGCAATTATTGAACAGGGCATGATCTCGCGTCTGATTGAGGCGCGGCCTGAAGAGTTGCGCGTCTACCTTGAAGAAGCGGCAGGCATTTCCAAATACAAGGAGCGGCGTAAAGAAACCGAGAACCGGATTCGTCGCACACAAGAAAATCTTGAACGCTTGGATGATGTACGCGAAGAGCTGGCCCGCCAGTTGGAGCGCTTAGGCCGTCAAGCGGCAGCAGCTCAGCGTTATCAGGAATTACGTCGCCAAGAACGCAGGCTCAAAGCCGAGCTGGCGGTGATGCGCTGGCGCACAGCGGATCAGCAGCTACAGCACAAGCTAGAAACCATCCGGCGTCTAGAAGTTGAAAAAGAAGCCGAACTGGCGCAATTGCGTCAGGGGGAGGCGCAGCTTGAGGCGCGCCGTGAGGCTCAGGAGCAGGCCGCCGCCGAGTTGGAAGCAGCGCAACAACAACTGAATCAATACGATCTGCAGATTGCTCGCCTTGAGCAAGGACTGCAACACCAGCGGCAACGTGAGCGTCAACTTCAGCAGAGTTTGGATGAGGCTCAACAGCAACAGGCCAAGGTTGAAGCCGCTTTGGCAGCAGATCAGGCCCAATTAAGTCATATCCACCAGACTTTGCAGACATTGGCTCCTCAAGTCGCAGAGCTGCAACAAGCAGAGCAACACCAGCTGGCGATACAGGATGAGCTGGAGCAGGCCTATCAGCAGTTACAAGAAACCTGGGATGCCTTTTATCGTAAGGCTGAGGCTGAACAGCAGCGCGCGACCTTAGCGCAGGCCAAAATTCAACAGCTTGAGGCGCAGCGTCAGCGCCTCACTCAGCAAGAAGAACGGCTCCAGCAGCAACAAGCTGGGCAGCAGGAAGATTGGATGGCGCTCCGTCTTGAGGAAGTCGAACTCGAGCGTGAAGCCATTGAGGAGAGCCTGCTTGAGTTACAAGAAGAGCTGCATGCGCTGCAGCAGCAACAAGAACAGCTTGAGCAGCAGAGCAAAGAACAACGTCAGCTTCAACATCAGCAAGCCACGCAGCTTCAGCAGCAACAAGGGCGCTTGGCTTCGTTACAGGCTTTGCAGCAGGCCGAGCTAGAAGGGCAGGATGCCGAGCTGGAGACCTGGTTAGAGCAGCAGGGATGGGCTGATTATCCGCGTCTTGGTGCTTGGCTGGCCACACCGCCAGGGTGGGAAAAGGCATTTGAGGTGGTTTTAGGCTCAGCCTTACAGGCTTTTTTGGTGCCACCCACTTCTGCCCTAGCCACCGCGTGGCTTGCCCCTCCTAGCGGTGAATGTCGCTGGTTTGTTCAGCCAGATCCTTTGACTTCGGCTGAGCTGGAGCCGCAGGTGGGCTGCTGGGCTGGCTCGCTTGGGGCCATGTTGGATCAAGCTGTTGAGCTGCCCGCTTCAGTGCGTCAACTTTTGGCACTCTATCGTCCTGCAGATTCCTTAGCCGATGCCTTGGCACACCAAGCGGATTTGGCACCTGGGGAGGCATGGATCACGCCCACAGGAGATCGTGTGTTGGCCGATGGCGGTATGCTGCTGGCCAGTCAACAAAGCCAAAGCGGTGTGTTGCTCAGGCAAAAGGCTCTGCGTGACCTTGAAACACAGATCGCCTCGCTCGAAGAAGCCTATGCCCTTTCTGAGGCACAGCAGGAAGCCAGTCAGCAGGCCAAAGAGGCACTGCAACACGAGCAGCAGCAATTACAGCAGCGCCTGCAAGTCGAGCAGCAGCAGCTGAATCAGTTGATGACCGAGCAGGTGCGCCTCAGTGAGCAGCAGCGTTCTGCCGCCGAGCAGCAGCGTCAACGCGAGGAGCAAGCCGCCGAGCTGGAGGCCGAACGTGAAGAGCTGAGCGAGCAGTTACAGCTGGTACGCGAAGAATGGGAAGAAGCCCTGCTGCAGCTCGAAGCCCATGCCGAAGAGCGCGCACAGCTGGATGCACAGCGTCAGCAGTTGCGTACTGAGCGCGAGGCACAAAAGATCCAGCAGCGGAGTATGACCAGTCAATGGCAGGCTGCACAGCTGAAATACCAAGAGCTGATCACCCAAGAGCAGGCCTGTCAGCAGGCCATGCAGCGTTTAAGCGAGCAGCGTCAGTTGCACCTTGAACAGACCGAACAGCTACAACTGGACCTCGAGCAGTTACGTGATCCAGATGATTTGCAGATGGCTGAACTCGAAGAACGGCTCGAGCAGCGCTTAGATCAAGAAGAGCAGGTTGCACAGATACGTCAGGTGTTTCAGCAGGTACAAGAAGCTCAAAAACAGTTGGAACAGCAACGGCAGGTTTATGAAAAGCGTCTGGATGCCTTGCGTCAGGAGCTTGAAGAGCAGCGTCTGCAGCAGCAGTCCTTGATGGTGCAAAGAGATCATCATCTTGAACATTTACAGCAAGAAGGTCTGAATTTAAAGGAAGTCCTGGAAGAGTTGAGCGATACGGTTTGTGAATCAGAATGGCAGGAAGCCTTACATAAAGCGCAGGAGCAGATACGCCGCCTTGGTGCCATTAACCTGGCTGCGATTGAAGAATACGATCAACAGGCCGAGCGTAAGCACTATCTGGATGCGCAAAATGCAGAATTGTGCGAAGCGCTGGAGACCCTCGATCAGGCGATTAAGCGGATAGATCGAGAAACACGGCAACGCTTCAAGGACACCTTTAATCAGGTCAACCAAGGACTGCAAACACTTTTCCCCAAGGTCTTTGGCGGCGGGACGGCCTGGTTGCAGCTGACGGGAGAAGATCTGCTCGAAACCGGTGTCAGTATTATGGCGCGCCCACCCGGCAAGAAAAATGCGACCATTCATCTGCTCTCTGGTGGTGAAAAGGCCTTGACGGCACTGGCGCTGGTTTTCTCGATCTTTGAGCTGAATCCTGCGCCCTTTTGTATGCTAGATGAAGTCGATGCACCGCTGGATGATACGAATGTTGGGCGTTATGCGGCGCTGGTCAAGGAAATGTCAGCCTCGATTCAATTTATTTACATTACGCATAATAAGCAGGCGATGGAAAGTGCAGAGCAGTTGATGGGGGTGACGATGCAAGAGCCTGGCGTTTCGCGTCTGGTGAGTGTGGATCTAGAAGAAGCGGCAGCTCTGGTTGGAGAGAGCTAGTGCCAGATGGAGTCTAGGCCGTATTTTCGCTATTCGCATTGCAGCAAAGTTGCTAATATCAACCGCTTGAATAGCCAGTTTTAGCGCAGAGTCAGTTTAAACACCGAATCACAGTCTATTGAGTAGGAAGGTGAGTATTGTTATGGGGTTGCAGTTAGGGTTACTTGGTTTGGGTTTGGCTGTTTTTGCGCTCATCCTTTGGGATGCCTTGCGTCGTCGCCGTCGTGCGGCTGAAGAGGCTGAACAGGATGCTGAAGAATATGCCGATCCAGAAGAGCAGGCACGTCGCGAGCAACTAGAGCGTGAATTACCGAGCCTCACTTCTGCTGAGCAGCCGCGTACTCGCCAAAGTCTCGATCCTCTTTTTGATCACGTTGAAGTCTTTGACGATGATCCGATTCCTGTATTAACGCAAAAAACACCACCGCTTGATCAAGGCTTGTTTGAGGATCGTCAGACTGGATCAACAGCAGAAACAGCTTTTAAACCAAGTTTAGAAACCATGCGAGAACTTTTTTCGCATGATCCTGGTTTTGCTGAAGCCTCACAGGCCGCAGCACAGTCGCGTCAAGTAACTGATTCAGTATCACCTAGCACGAGAGAAGATACTTTTTCGACAGCAGCCGATGCGGATTGGCTTGAGATGAGTGACTCACAGCAGGCGTTTTTTGAAGATGCTGATCTTGATGCACATGCTCGCGAAGCTGATCACCATGATCTTGAAGACTTGAACATCACACCGCCGAGTTCAGCAACATCGGCTCATCCTCAGTCGACCATGTCAACCACCATGCAACAGATTACAGAGCTTGAGAAAACCACTTGGAAGCTGGCCGAAGAATTTATCACCTTAAATGTCACGGCCCAGCCAGGTCAGTTGTTTAGTGGTGCACTTTTACAAAAGGTGGCCCAGACCATCGGTCTCGAGCTCAGTGCGAATGGTTTTTATCATTATGTGGAGCCACAAGGCACAGGCCTCGGCTATTCTTTGATGAATATGTACAGCCCAGGGCGCTTTGATCCTTCGCAGTTAGATCAAGTGGCCACCAGTGGTTTGGTGCTGGTGATGCCTCTGCCTGGCCCCAAGGATGCCAAACAGGTGTTTGAGCGTATGCTGGCGACAGCGCAGATTTTTGAGCATAACCTGCAAGCTGAATTGCAAGATGAGCAGCGTAGTAATCTGACTCAGCAAACCATCGAGCACTATCGCCAGCGCATTCAAGATTTTGAGCGCCAGAGACGTTTGAAGAAAATGAAGGCAGGTCGCCACGACGCTGCTGCTCCCTAGTTAAAGTGAATGAATCTCCATGAGTCTGTCCTCTCTTGATGCGGCATCAGCAAGCCGCTACCAGCAGCTGATCCAGCAGCTTCACTATCATAATTATCGCTACCATGTTCTCGACGACCCCCTGATTCCAGATAGTGAATATGATCAGCTGTATCGTGAACTGCAACAGCTTGAAAGCGATCATCCCCAACTCATTGATGCCTACTCCCCCACTCAGCGGGTCGGAGCACAACCTCTGGGGCGTTTTCCAGAGATCCAGCATCAGGTACCGATGCTGTCCTTGGGCAATGTGTTTGATGCGGATGGGCTGAGTCGTTTTGTCAGGCGCATTCAGCAGGCCCTTGAGGATTTAGGGCGTGCGGATCAGCCGCTGGAGTTTTGTTGTGAACCCAAACTTGATGGTCTGGCGGTCAGCCTGATCTATCAAAACGGCCGCCTGGTACAGGGTGTGACACGGGGAGATGGACAAAGCGGTGAAGGTATTACTGAGAATCTACGCACCCTGCCCAGTATTCCGCTGCTGCTGCAGGGCGAGGCCTGTCCTGAATACCTTGAAGTGCGTGGTGAAGTCTATATGCTGCGCAGTGCTTTTGAGGCGATGAATGCCCGAGCGCGTGAGCAGGATAGCAAGGTTTTTGCCAACCCGCGCAATGCGGCGGCGGGTAGCTTGCGCCAACTTGATCCGCGCATCACCGCCCAGCGGCCGCTAATTTTTACTGCCTACCAGGTCGCGCAGATCAGTCAAGAAATCACACTCGAAACCCACAGTGCGGCGATGCAACAACTCGAAGCCTGGGGGTTCAAAATCAGTCGCCAGTTGCAGCTGGTGCAGGGTGAGCAGGGCTTGATCGACTACTGCGAGCAATTAGCACAGCAGCGTGATGCCTTGCCTTTTGATATTGATGGTGCCGTTCTCAAGTTGAATAACCTGCGTTTACAGGCTGAGCTGGGCTTTCGCTCACGCGAGCCACGTTGGGCGGTGGCATATAAATATCCTGCGCAAGAAGAGACTACCCAAGTGCTGGATGTGGAGTTTCAAGTTGGACGTACAGGGGCGATCACGCCTGTCGCGCGCCTCGCGCCGGTGCAGGTGGCAGGAGTGATGGTCTCCAATGCCACCTTGCATAATATGGATGAAATCGCGCGTCTGGATCTACGCCGTGGTGATCATGTCATCATACGTCGAGCAGGCGATGTGATTCCTCAAGTCGTGCGTGTGCGCCTGGATTTGCGTCCAGCCGAGACGCAGGTCATCGCGCCACCCAAGGTGTGCCCTGTTTGTGAGTCTCGGGTCGAGCGTGCTGAAGGCGAAGCGGTTTATCGCTGTTCTGGTGGCTTGTACTGCGCTGCCCAGCGCAAAGAAGCTCTCAAGCATTTTGCCAGTCGTAAGGCGCTAGATATTGAAGGCTTAGGTGAGAAGCTGATTGATCAACTGGTTGAAAAGCAGTGGGTCACCACGCCCGCTGATTTGTATCAGCTCACTGATGCGCAGCTGAGCCAGCTTGAGCGTATGGGGCCCAAATCAGCTGCGAATTTGGTGGCGGCCATTGATAAGAGCAAACACACCAGCTTGGTGCGTTTTATCTATGCACTGGGTATTCGTGAAGTGGGTGAAACCACCGCAGCCAACCTGGCGCGCCATTTCGGCCAGCTGGAAGCCTTGATGCAGGCCGATCTTGAAAGTCTACTAAGTGTTGAGGATATCGGGCCGATTGTGGCGCAGCATCTGTTGGCTTTCTTTGCTGAGCCACATAATCGTCAGACGCTGACGCTGCTCTTACAGGCGGGCCTCCACTGGCCTGAAGTCAGCCAGCAGCGTGAAGACCTGCCTCTGGCTGGACAAACCTGGGTGCTGACAGGCAGCTTAGAAAGCCTGACACGCGATCAAGCCAAGGCGCGCCTTGAAGCCTTGGGAGCGAAGGTGTCGGGGAGTATCTCGAAAAAAACCAGCCAGCTGGTGGCCGGTGCAGCGGCAGGATCCAAGCTGACGAAGGCTGAAAGCCTGGGGGTACCCGTGATGGATGAAGCGCAATTGCTTGCACACTTGGCTGAGTTGGAAGCCTGATGATAAAAAAGCCTGCTTTTTATAGCAGGCTTTTTTAGAGTCAGATCATGACGACTGGACTGCATCTCGCCGTGTTGGCTTTAGTAGTAATAACCTGAGCTAGCAGCACCGCCAATAAATGCGAACATGGCAATGGTACTGATGATGATTAAGCCGTAGACAATCGCAGCGACCCAGATGACCCAAGAATGAAAGCCACCAAAGGAGTACATGGCATTAATTTTTTCTTGTTCTGTCCCCATCAGGGTATTTTTCAGATCAGTATAACGTTTAATAACGAAGTAGCTTGAGCTGCCACCAATTGCAATGGCAGCGATCAGTGGGCCAACAAAAGGAATAAAAGAAGATAAAATAGCGGCAAAGAAAGCACCTACTGCAGGCAGGTAAGCTTTACGATAGAGCAAAAAAGCCCAGCCAAAAAAGAAAGCCCACCAGCTCCAATGCCATTTAAAGCCAAGCACGCCGGCTTGCGTCATTTTAGCTAATCCCTGTTGGTAATAAGCCATCTTTTCGGGTTTCTGAATATAAGCCTCAAAAAGCTTACCTTCATTAACCTCTGTCGTTTCCGTGGTTGAAGTCATATCGTTCATCTTGTCCTCGATATAAAAAGAAGCATTAAAAAATTGATCATACAATAAGATTTTTAAAAAGTTGAGTGGATTTGTGTGAACGATCAATAAAAATAATCTTGTGTGATGAAATTCACTTTTTAGACTGAGGGTGGACTGAAAAGAGAGCAGCAATTTCAGCAGGTTTCTTTTGTGGGGTTACCTTAGGTTTTAAAGTGAGATCTGCTAAGATAGCTGCTTTTTGCGGCTGGAGATCATCCGATGCATCAGCGTTTTGTGGAAATTCCTTTTGGTCTTCTTGAGACAGCGACTCTGGATCAGCTGCTGGCGGCTTTTGTGACTCGTCAGGGTTATGATACGACGGCTTTGGAGCAGGTGGATCAATGGGTGGGCCAGCTCAAAGAGCAGCTAAAACGCGGTGAGTTGGTGATCATGCATGATATTGAAACTGAATCGACGGAGGTCATGACCTTGCAACAGGCCAAAAGCTTTGCACAGGGTCTGAAAGAAGAATGAAACTGACTGAATTTGCAACCCAGTTTTCTGCTCAAGCAGGCATCAACAGTTTAATGGAAGATCTGGGTAAGGCGATGGCCGGTGACCAGCCGATGATTATGATGGGGGGCGGTAATCCTGGCCACTTTGCGCCAGTTCAGGAGCGTTTGCGCGCTGAACTACAAGGCATTACTGAGCAGCCTGAGGCCTTTGCGCGTTTAATCGGTCAGTATGATGCCCCGCAAGGAGAAGCCCGCTTTATTGAGGCGCTGGTTGATCTACTCAATCGCACTTATCAATGGGATTTAACTCCCGCCCACATTGCACTGACGAATGGAAGTCAGGCCGCCTTTTTTATGCTATTTAATCTCTTGGCGGGCAAGACCCTTGAGGGTCAGCAGCGCCAGATTCTTTTTCCGCTCGCGCCAGAGTATTTAGGCTATGCCGATGCGGGTCTGGCACCCAATTTATTTCGTAGTGTGCGGCCGCAGATCGAGCAGCTGGATGCCCATACTTTTAAGTATCGTGTTGATTTTGATCGGTTGCAGCTTGATGAGTCAGTGGGTGCCCTGTGTGTATCGCGCCCCACTAATCCAACGGGTAATGTGTTGACCGATGATGAGATACATCAGCTGCATGCACTAGCGAAAACCTGGGATATCCCACTGATTATTGATGGTGCTTACGGCAGCCCCTTTCCTGAGCTGATTTATACTCAGGTTGAGCCCTTCTGGGATGAGCAGATTATTCTTTGTTTAAGCCTTTCTAAGCTAGGATTACCGGCTGCGCGTACAGGTATTGTGATTGCGCGTCCTGAATTAATTCGAGCGCTCAGTGGGGCAAACGCGATTTTAAATCTCGCGACTGGCAGTTTTGGCCCGCAATTGATAGAAGGGTTGGTGCGCTCTGGAGAGATTCTGACGCTGAGCCGCGAGCAGGTGAAGCCTTGGTATGAGGCTAAGATGCATCAGGCTGTTGCGGTGCTGAAAGACGCGATGGGCGAAGACTGCCCGTGGATGCTGCATCAACCTGAGGGCGCAATGTTCCTTTGGTTATGGTTCCCAGGCTTGCCGATCACCAGCCAAGAGCTGTATCTGCGTTTGAAAGCCCGTGGTGTGCTGGTGGTTTCTGGACATTATTTCTTTCCGGGTCTGCCGGATGAAAGCTGGCCGCATCGTCACGAGTGCTTGCGTGTGACCTACTCACAAGAGCCAGAACAGGTGGCCCAAGGCTTGCGGATTCTGGCTGAAGAGGTCAAGAAAGCTTATGCGCAGGCTCCTTCGGTTAGAGAGGGTGTTGCGCTGGCCTAGTAATCGATCCGCCAGAAGAAATCGAGTGAGCTCTCAATTGAGCTCACTGCTTCAACATAAAAACGGCGTGAAAACTCATAACGTACCGCAAAGCGCGAGATTTCTTCATAAATACCGACCCCATAGCTGACGCTGAGGCGGCTGTTCAAATAGCCGGAAGCCACCAGGCTGGCTTGGCTGCCATCGCCTTCAGTAGCCAGTTCAAACTCACGTATCCCCAAGGCATTGCCGAGACGTTCGGTGAGGCCAGAAGCACCACTTAAGCCTAAAGACAGCGCCGCTGTATTGAGCGCATTTTCATCGCGTTCAGTTTGTAGAGGTCGGCCCAGCACCAGATAGGCCAGCGCTTCTTCCGGTGCCAGTGCAGGTTCCGAGAAGATCTCCGTTTCGAGTTGGTCTATCCGTCCGGTGACACGCACTCCAGCGGTGATTTCGCCGACACTGCGGATGGCCTCGATATCGACAAAGGGCAGATCAGCCGGCCCTGTAAAGGTCAGCCGAGCGCGACGCAGTTGTAAATCCTGCCCAAAAGACTGGTAAACACCATCGACCAGACTCAGCTCGCCGCGCACCTGTTGATCCTGTGTCACTCTCAGGCGGCCACTGACTCCAGCTTCTAAGCCGAGTGCTTCCAAGAGCAGCTGATCCGGCCCCAAGCGCAGGTCTAAATCCATAGTGAAGGGGAAGCTGGCGCTTGGCGGAGGGGCCGCCGGGCCGATCACCCTGGCATCACTGGAGATCTTTTGCGCCTGCGCGGGGAGTCCACGCACCTCAATCAACCCCCGAGGGAGATGGATGTCACCGCTGAGGTGCGCGGCTGTGGCGTTGGCTTCAAGCTGCAGCTGGCTATGGGCGAAGACCTGTCCGTAGGGATCAAAGCGCAGCGCCAGATCCCTGCCTTCTAGGGTGAGTCGGGCCTCCCATTCCGGACGCCAGTTGATCTGGCCACTGAAGGTGCCTGTACCACTGGGTGAGGCGAGGTATTCACCTTCGAGCCAGGCTTGATCGCCATCCAGTGTCAGCTCCGCTTCGAGTTGACTGAGTGAGGCGGGCCAGAGGCGATCCTGCGCGCTCACCTGCTCAAGGTGCAGCTGGCCAAAGAGCTCAGGCTGCCTTAAAGGGCCACGAAAGTAGATGTCGCCTTCAAGTTGGCCGCTGAGCTCATCGATCTCGATAAAAGGTGCTAGGAGTTGCAGTTGTACATCTTGTAGGCTGAGGAGCGCATCCAGCTGTCGCTCGGTTGCGGCTGAGCGATCAATGCGGCTGTCGAGGCGTAGCTCACCTAGCTCTGGGCCTTGTAGCCAAAAGCGACTGGTGAAGGCATCATGCAGTAGATGCAGATCCAGATGCAGCTCTTGGTAGGCAAAGGTCAGCCATAAAGGGGTGGCATTGAGCGGGTCCTCGCTCAGAATCTGAAACTGGCTCGCCGGTGCATCCAAGGCCAAGCTCAAAGCCAAAAACTCATCCCAAGCGGCAACCAGATGGGCCTCCAGTTGTCCCTCCCAGCGAAAATCTTCTGGCCAGAGAAAAGCCCAGTCCTCCAACTGAATGGGGCTGCTCATATAGTGCAGCTGGGGGCCAGTTTGCCAGCCACCAGCAAAATGCAAACTCAGAGGCTGGTCTTCATAGGTCAGCGCCAAATGGAGCTGGTGTGCGCTGGGTTCACCTTCCAGTGCAAAACGCAAGGTCTCAAAACTCAGCGGTTGGCTCGACTGAGCTGCCTCTTGTTGTCGCAAACTGGCCAGATTCAGCTCCAGCATCAAGGGTAGAGTGGGGCGTCTGGCTTGCCAGACTTGATTCCAGGCCAATCCCTCTAGCTGCCAGTCTTGCCAGTGCAGCTGGTGGCTGGTCAGCGTCGTCTGAAACTCGGTTTCAGCCAGCCAAGCCAGCATTGTGCTCTGCTCTAGCGTTTGCCATGGAAAGAGCGGCCAAGCGGGAGCGTTGATCTGTCCCTCCAGTGTTAGATCCCCTTGCATCTCAAGCCAGGGCAGCTCCTCTAATCTGAGCCAATCGAGATCAAAGCTGGTGCGCCATTGGTGCTGATTGAAGCTGGCGCTGAGCAGTAAGGACTGATCTGCCTGTGCCAGCTGAATAAAATCGAGTGTTAGTTGATAGGCTTCAGGTTCCTCGGCTGACCAGAGCAAGTTTGCTCGACTCTCGAGTGACCAGTTTTGGCGACTGGCCCAAGAGCCAATGAGATCGGCCTGTGCGCTTAGCTGCTGATGCTGCCACTGGGCCTGTAAGTGCAGCCGATCATCGACCTTGGGTAAGCTATCCTGCAGCTGAGCGACCTGCTCAGGGGATAAAGGCGCAGCGGCGAGCCACTCGTTCACGGGTGAGGTCGCAAGTAGCTGGCTCAGCCCCAAGAGTTGGAGCTGGAGCTGAGTCTCTGGCCAGTGATCTTGACGCCAGGAAACCCAGTGACTCTGGCCTTGGAGTGCGATCCTTCCTGTCTCTGACCAGGACAGCGCGAGATCATCCAACCAGAGGGATTCCGTATCCAGCGTGAGCGCGAGCTGATGATGCAAGGGCAGCTGATCGATCAGCCATTGCCCTTGGCTATCGAGATGCCATCCTTGCCCTGCATGACCACGCAGGCTGAGTTGGAGCTGAGTCAGGGCGAATTCTTCAAGCGGAGCTTGTGGCCAGAAGTGGGTGATCCAAGGCGTGAGTTCGAGCTCTTGCGCCTGAAGCTCGAGTGCCATTGGCCAGTGTTGGCGTTGTAGATCAAGCTGGGCCCAGAGCTGAAGTTGTTGCTGCTGATCTTGGACATTCAGATGTAAAAAATCCAGTAGCGCGCCTTGAACCTCGAGTGTCCAAGCCCGCCCTTGGTAGCGGGTGGTCAGTGTAGCCTGCAATGGCCAGCGTTGCTGAGGCTGGAGTTCCCCTGTGAGTTCGATGGCAGAAAGATCCTTCGGCCATAGAGGGCTGCTCAGTTGAAGTTGGGCAAGATGAAGTTGATCTTGCTGCCAGCTGGCGCTGAGCTGGATTCCGTCGCTGAGCTGTGTCTGATTTAAGCTGAGTTGGTGGATCCGTAGATGATCTAACTGGATATTCAGCGGAAGGTGCAGGTCGCTGAGGTTCAGCGGAGCCAGCTGAGGTAGGCCAAATAAAGGCGCATCGCTGGCTGCTGGTGTGGGCGCTGGGTGATCTGGACGCGTGATCTCTAAGTGATGCATCTGGATAGACTGAAGGCAGGCGGTGCGCTGTAAGAGGCAGCTGAGATCCCACTCTATCTGCAGATCAGAGATATCCAGGGCCGACAAGGGCAACGCCAGATCCAAGGCACTGGCTTCCCATTGCAGTTGATCGACTTGCCAGCGATGTGCCAATTGGCCCTCAAAGCCGCGCAGCTCAACACCGGGGATCTGACGCAGAGCCCAGCTGCCGCCCGCTTCAGTGAAGAGTAGCCAGCTGGCCAACAGCAGCAGAACCAAGCTGGTGACACTGATACTGGCCGCAATTAAACGCACCACCCAACCCACGAGCAGGCGCAGTAGAAAGCTGGGTAACAGCCAGCTGCGTTGCAGACGATGCCGCCAGCGCATCCACGAAGCAGGACTCATAAATCCGGCCCCATAGAAAAGTGGATACGCCAGCCGCCTTGTTCATCATCCAATCCATAGGCGACATCCAGCTTGATCGGTCCGACGAGTGAAATCCAGCGCAGGCCAGTGCCCACACCCACCTTGGGTTCAAGCAGCTCATTCGGTGTGCGCGTGGCCTGGCCGGCATCCACATAGCCAGCCCAGCGCCAACGATCACTGAACTGATACTGGTACTCCAGCGTGGAGCTGATGAGATAGCGGCCCCCGACCAGCTCATCGCGACTATTGCGCGGTGCCAGGTCTTGATAGGCATAGCCGCGCACACTTTGATCACCACCGGCATAAAAGCGCAACGAAGCTGGGACGCGCTCAAAGTTGCTGGTGGCCAGACCACCCAGCTGGAGGCGGGCTAAAAAGCGATGCTGTAAGCGCCAGGTGGTCAACGCCTTGGCCGCCAGCTGAAGTTGGAGCAGATCGACATCAGAGAGGAGCGTCTCGCGGCTGCCAAGGAGATCCATTTGTAAGCGATAGCCTCTTTGTGGATCAAGAGGCCGATCACGTTGAACGCGTGCATAGCTGAGTCCAGGCAGGGTTAACCAGGTCGCATCTTCGGTTTCACCGACACGAAAGTCCTCGCGCTCACCACGCAGTGAAATAATGCGATCCCATTGATTGGCTTGACGATGATGCCAAGCCAAGCCCGCACCATAGCGTAGGCTTTCTTGCTCATCAAAGCTTTCTTGCGTGATGGAACTGGTCAGCCTGAGGCGATCTGTGGCTGGGCGGCCAAGGGGCTTTTGCCACCAGAGTTCGAGCCCTTGGCGGGGCTCTGAAACCTCCGTCTCAAAACCACGGCTAAAGCCTTGTTGGTTCATCCAATGCTGGGTCCACTGTGCCGTCACACGCGGCCCGATATCGGTGGAATAGCCCAGCCCCAGATTCAAGGTACGCGGAGCGCGCATCCGCAACTGGGCCTCAACACGCAATTGATGGGGTATGAGTTCATCTTCCTGGGTTTCAAGCAGCACTTCCTGAAAATAACCACTGGCGCGCAGATCACGGTTTAAATCGGCGAGCCATTGAATGTGATAAGGCGTGCCGGGAGCAAAGCGAACGAAGCGCTGTAAAAAATCATCACTCAGCTCACCCTCGTGTTGAAAGACCACTTCACCGAGTTGATAGCGGGGGCCAGGATCAAAATGCAGATGGACATCAGCGATCCCTTCTACGGGATCAATCAGAATTTCATGGCGAGTAAAACGATAGGAAAAATAACCCAGTTCTAACGCCTGATTACGCAGATTGCGCTTAGCTGCTTCATAGGCCTGATGGCTGAGGCGTTGTCCTGTCCTCAGTTGTTCAGGTTGCGGCAGGGTAATCAGTGTGTCGGTGGCATTCAGCAGCTGGAGATCGATCAGGCCAAAGCGCACTGGATCACCTGGTTGAATACGAATCAGTAGGCTAGCGGGGTTGCCTTCTTCGACGCTCAGTTCAAGTTCGGCCTGATAATAGCCGAGGGCCTCTAAGGCGGCTTGAGTTTGACGGCGTGCATAGTGCGCAAAGCGGCGCATCTCACGTGTATTGCGTGGGCTGACTTCGCCAAGGTAAGCCAGCACATTCTGTTCTATTTCTCGCTGAGGAGGCGTGATCTCAAGGCGCACCTGAGCGGTAAGGGGAAGACTGGTGAGCAGCCAACAGAGGAACAGCCCAAGGCGCAGGCTCAGGCACAGGCGCTTAGGCTGTTGAGCTGGTGAAATCAGGTGCTGTTTGGCTGCAACGCCGCAAGGCATGGGCAGGCCTAGTGCAGAATTTTAATACTGCTGACATCATCTGCGGCAGGCCGGTTTTTTTTCGGCGCGATATAGCCCACGCGTTCCGTTTCGGGCACCTGATTAACGACTTCATAGCGCAAAATGGCCTCCATGCTGATTTCACGCTGTTCAGCGGTCAGGGCTTGGCCATTCGGCCATTTGCCCAGCTCGACGCCACGTTTCAGCGCGAGATAGATTTCGGGGGACATCTTTTCAATCATTTCAGCAAAAGTCATGATGCATTCCTATGAAAACGCAGGGGAAGTAGAGCAAACAACAGGCCAGCGATCAGTCCACCGAGATGGGCTTCATTCGCCATATTCAGGCCAAAGCTTTGTGCCCAGGGCGTCATCCCGAGCAGCATCCAGCCAAGCATAAAAGCGACCAGTGCCGAGGGGATTTCCAGCCCTGAGTGTGGCAAACGGCGGCTGAGTAGCCAAGTGTACCCTAAATAGGCATAAATCACGCCGGAGAGGCCACCAAACTGGCTGGATTGATGCATCATAAACTGAGCTGTATTGGAGACCAGTGCGGCGATCACCACCAGCAGCACGAGCCTGAGGCTACCTTGGTGTCTTTCGATCGCCTCACCAAGGACCCACATCCACAACAGGTTAAAGACCAGATGCATCCAGCCAAAATGAATGAAGATCGGGCTGATCAAGCGCCACCACTGGCCGGATTCCAGTGTGGCGCTTAAGGGCAGACTAACGATTTGGCCCATCTGCACCCCCATCGGGGTATAGGAGACAGTGAGAAAAACAGCGGCTCCCCATAGGTATTGATAACTGAGCGTCACCAAGAGCGCGAAGCCCATCAGGGTCAGCGTGACCCAGCGCTGGGTGAACTCGGTCGCCCAAGCAGGAGGACGAGCTGAGGTGAAGGGAGGGCTAGCTGGCACACCCTGCTGCCAGTCTTGTATGACCTGCTGGGCCTGCACAAGATCCTGTGGCTTGAGCAGCCAAAAGTCATGCTCTGGGCGAGAAGGTGCAGCCAGAATCCGGTGCGCGATGCCTGCTCGCCAGAGGCGACGCGATAAGGGCATGGGGTCTTGATCAGCAGGCAGAGCAAAAATTTTAAGCATGGTGTTGATCCATTACTGATCTGAATCTAAGGCCTCATCTGGATGGATGACCCTCAGCCAAGGAGCTTAAGGTTAAACGATTGAGGCCACAAAAAAAAGGCGGCCAACAGGCCGCCGAATAGGGATCATCATGAGGAAACTACACTGACTTAGAAGGGTGTCATCTGTAAAAGTTTCATCAGGGTTTAAATATTTTTGATTTTTTCGGCTGTCATCTCTGCGCGCAGCTCATCTAAGGGCGGGAATTCATCACGCTGCACTTCAACCCAGACAAAGTGACGGGCATTGAGTTGTGCCTCGCCTTGATAACGATAAGCCACCAAGCGGCCATACTTCACGGCGCTGTAATCCAAACAAGCAAGATGCGGGCGAATCACGGCCGGAAAGCCTTGGCACCAGTAGTGACCAAAAAACAGCTTCTTCTGTGTGCTGTGGTAATGCACCAGATGCTGGCGATCTGCTGCGCTTAAAGGGCGACTTTCATATTGAGGATCAAGCCGATCAGGTTGAAAGAGCACATCGCCCCAGGTGTGAGGTTGATCGACCCAGAAGCTGGTCCGAAAGCGATCACGTACAAAGCCATCGCCACTTTTTTGTGTCATGCCATCAGGTAGTTTGAGCCAGGTGCCGCGTGTGGCGCGATCGACAATACGAAACTCCAGGTTGCCTGGCTGGGTGGATGCACGGAAAAAGTGCTCATCCATACAGCCTGATGGAAAGCGCGCGAAAAAGTCCGGCATGACTTCTGGGTCCCAGCAGGCATGGATAACCCGAAAGTCCTCTTCTTCAATCGCCAGAGGTTGTGTCATAAACCAGTCGAGAAATGCACGCCACTCTTGTGGATAAGCAGCAAACTGATCGAGGGTTTCTTGGATCACACGCTGGTGGCGTGGTGAGTGATCGCGCAAGGGCTGGCCTTGATCATCTTCAGTAAAGTAGGCCAGTGCGTTGTACTCATGGTTGCCCAGCACCATACGCGCTTGCCCTGCGTCAATCATGTCGTAGGCATCATGCAGGGCTTGGCGGATGCGGGGGCCACGATCCACCAGATCGCCGACAAAAATCACTTGTCGACCTTCAGGATGACGCCAGCAGCCTTGACGCTGTTGATATCCCATCAGACGCAAGAGCTGGCGCAGCGTGTTGCCACAACCGTGGATATCCCCGATCAAGTCATAACCCGGGTGGGGTGTCATGCTGGGCCTCTTCTGTTCTTTCTGCTCATCCATTGCTCTCTTCGGCTGGTCATCCACTCAGTGGGCAAGGCTGCCCTCATCTTGGGGCGGCGGCCTGATCATCGTTGGTGATTCGGCCATCGTGACTGGGTGGCTCGATGCCTATTGACTGGCGAGTGACCAAGTTAATAGTTGCTGGGTTGCGAGTTCCAGCCTAGCTTGCTGCGGCAAATATCATAAAAATCATGTCCAACGGGATGGATGAGTTTCAGCTTATGCGGCTTTTTACGAATATAAATCACATCACCAGGTTTGGTGACCAGATGGGTTTGACCATCGCAAGAAATATGCGGATAGGTGGTATTACTGGTGCTGACCAGAATTTTGATTTCGCTGCTGCCATCAACCACAATCGGGCGGCTGGAGAGGGTGTGGGGGAACATCGGCACCAGCACCAGTGCATCCAGCTTGGGATGCATAATCGGGCCACCACCAGAGAGGGCATAGGCGGTGGAGCCAGTTGGGGTAGAGACAATCAGGCCATCTGAACGCTGGTTGTAAACAAACTGTCCTTCAATATACAGATCAAACTCGATCATGCGCGCTGATTTACCCGGATGCAGCACGACATCATTCAGGCCATCTGCAGTACCGATGGGCTCACCTTCACGATAGATTTCGGCATCCAGCAAAAAGCGTCGTTCAGCTATGTACTGGCCATTCAGCACTTCTTCGACCTTTTCTTCGAGATCATCTGGGCTGATGTCGGTTAAAAAGCCCAAACGTCCACGGTTGACGCCGAGCACCGGCACGCCTGTTTTGGCCATCGCGCGTGCGGCCCCGAGCAGACTGCCATCGCCACCGACCACGATCACCAGATCACAGATTTCAGCCAGCATCTTGCGATTGGCTTCTTGGAATCCATGTCCAAGGATGACGGTCGCCGTCTGGTCTTCAACAATCACCTGATAGTGACGCTCAGAGAGAAAGTGCATCAGACGCTTCAATGTATCGACAACCCGTGTGCTGCCAAGGCGGCCAATCAAACCTATGTTTTTGAATCCGGTTTTTTTCATCTTAAACGGTAGCCCAGGCTGAGGGTAAAGGCATCCATGTCAACATCATCGGTCTCAAGGTAGCGCATATATTCAAGATCGATAAAAAACTGGCGTGTGATGTTCAGTTCAGCACCAACACCATAGCCAAATTCGAAATCAGAGCGGGTATTGTCTCCATCGCTTAGGGAGACTGAGGTCATGCCCACCTTGGCGTAGGGAGTGAAGTAGTTCAGCGGCAAGCCAAATTGAGCATAGAGGCCGAACAGACGATCCAGCGAGACGTCTTCATCCGAGCCACCAAAGGCGAGATGCGCTTCAACAGCGACAAAGCTGGTGAGCTGCTGGCCAAAACGGACTTTCAAGCCTTCAGCGCTGGCATCCGAGACCTCTTCACTCCAGCTATGCAGGCCACCACTAAAGTAAGCGTAGAGATCGTCGTATTGATCATAGTTGAGCGCGGAGCCCGTCGTAGGCAGAAGTAGTAGGCTGCACAGCGCACAGCGCAAAAGCCAAGATGGCATAAGAAAGCTCCTTGTCACTTGAAGCAGAAGTCAGCACACCTCTGCATGTTGAACGAAAAAGATTAAACAATCATCTCGTGAATTGCCAGTTTGGCCTAGCGAGTGTCGGCCTCAGTGGCAGGATCTTGAGTCAGGTTGGCCGTAGCGCGCGCCCAATAGTGATTCAGAAGCAGCGCTCCCAGCATCACCAGACAACCCAGGCCAAGGCGCAGTAGATCGACTTCTCGGTTCCAGATCAGCAGATTGACCAGTAAACCAGCAGGAATCAAGAGGTTGTTCATCACCGCCAGAGCGGCGGTATCCACCAGTGCAGCGCCCTTATTCCAGAGAAAGTAACCACAGCCTGAGGCCACCAAACCAAGCCAGAGCAGAATGCCCCATTCGATGGTTTGAGTGGGTAGGCGCGTGCTATCACCCAGCAGGAGCACACCGAACAAGGAGATCAATAAAGCACCCAAATAAAAATAACCGAAGGTATGGACGCCCGAGAAGAGATGCGCCTGCTCAGGTTCTTGCTGCACAAGAGACTTGTAGGCGATCTGCCCAAATGCAAAGCAGGCATTCGCTCCCTGAACGAGCAGAAAGCCGATGATAAATTCAGCGCTGATCTGGTTGTAGCGGATGATAGCCGCACCGAGTACCGCAATAGAGGCGACGATAAAGTAGCGGGGTGTAAAGCGCCGTTGGAGAGCATCATCCATCAGTGCGATATACAGGGGTGTAAAAATGGTGAACAGCAGGACTTCGGGTACGCTTAAAAAGCTGAAGGATTGATAAAGAAAGAGATACATCACCCCGAGCTGGATGGCGCCAATGGCCATTAGCTTGATTTGCCAGCCAAGTCGGACACCCTTCCAGCGCAGAAAAGGCAGAAAGAGCAGTGAGGCGAGCAAGGCGCGGGTGAAGACAGCAAAGTAGGCATCGACGGTGGCGGAAAGGTAGACACCGATCAAGCTAAAAGAGAAGGCCCAAAGAAAGGTAACAGCCCAGAGGTAGGTCATGCTAGGGTCCTGAGTAATGATCAATAGAGGGCCAGTATAAACAAAGCGTGCCCTTGAGTGGGCACTTGCCGTGTGGACTTGCTTTTATCTTCTGGCTTAGTAAAGATAAGTGTGAAGGACACATTCTAAGAGGAGAAGATGATGACCCAGCATATTCGTGTTAAAGATGTCATGTCGCGTGACTTGTTGCAGCTTCAAGCTGCGCTGTCAGTTGAAGAAGCCGTCGCCTTGTTGCAAGAGCATCAACTCCCCGGTTCGCCAGTCATCAACGAGCGCAAGGAGTTGGTCGGCTTTGTTTCTGAGCATGATCTTCTCTGTCAGCTGCTACAGGCCAGCTACTACAGCAGTACGCAACGTAGCTTGCTGGATGTGATGCGCACCGAGGTGCTGAGTGTTGGGCCAGAAGACAGTCTTGTGGATCTGGCGCAGCAGATGGCACGCATTGATCAGCCCAAGGTCTTTCCTGTCGTTGCACAGCAGAAGGTGGTGGGTTTGATTACTCGTAGCCATGTCCTAGGAGCGCTGTTGGCCAATCGCCAGCAACCCAGCCCGATGTGATCTCGTTCAGGTGAGTCGAATGCTTGTTGGGGCGGATGAAACTGGCTAAGATGCCGAGTCAATCAGGGTGGCTTTTCATCCTGTTGGCTCTTGTCTCTACAAAAGGCGCTATTTGTGACAGATCATCTCAACCAACAGCTCAAGTCTCTTGAAGACGCGACGCGTCAGGGTTTATTTCAATCTATTCGTCGAGGTTTAGAGAAGGAAACTCTACGGACAACGCCCCTTGGTGAGATCAGTCAACGCCCTCATCCCAAGGCGCTGGGATCCACCCTCACGCATCCGCATATCACAACGGATTATTCCGAGGCGCTGCTAGAATTTATTACGCCAGTCTGTAATAGCCGTGAAGCTACTCTTGATTTTTTGCTGGACCTCCACCGTTTTACGCTGATGCGTCTTGAGGAGCAAGAGCTGCTCTGGCCAGCCAGTATGCCTTGTCATCTACAAGGCAATGCCAGCGTGCCGATCGCGCATTATGGCTCTTCTCCAGTCGGTCGAATGAAGGAGGTCTATCGTCATGGTCTGGATTGGCGTTATGGCCGGATTATGCAGACCATTGCTGGGCTGCACTATAATGTCTCCTTTCCAGATGAACTTTGGCCGCTGCTGGCAGAACAGCAGGGCTTGGGTGCAGAAACCGCCGACGATGCTTGGCGCTCAGAGCAGTATTTTGGCCTGATACGTAACTTCCGCCGCCATTCCTGGCTATTGATTTATCTTTTTGGCGCGAGTCCGGTTTTGGATGACAGCTTTGTTGCGGCGCGTCAACCCGGCAACCTGGTTCCCTTGGCAGACCAAACCTTGGGCTATCCCTATGCCACCAGTTTGCGTATGTCTGATTTGGGTTATCAGAACAAGGTGCAATCTAGCCTGAAAATCTGCTTCAACTCGCTCGAAAACTATGTTGCCACCTTGCAGCAAGCCATTCGCACCCCTCATCCTGATTATGAAAAGATAGGTGTGCGGGTCGGTGATGAGTATCGTCAGCTGAACACTCATCTGCTGCAAATCGAGAATGAATACTATAGTGATATCCGCCCCAAGCGCGTGACACGTTCAGGCCAGAAACCGACTGAAGCCTTGCAAGAGAAGGGGGTGGAGTATATTGAGGTGCGCTGCCTGGATATCAATCCCTTCTTGCCTGGAGGGGTAGATCTGGTACAGATGTATTTCCTGGATGCCTTCTTGCTCTTTTGTTTACTAGAGCCGAGTCCGCCCTTGAGTGAAGCAGAGTGCGCCCAGATTGAAGCGAACCTTGCGAGGGTTGTGCATCATGGGCGAGACCCTGCTTGCCAGCTGACACAAGCTGGTGCTGAGGTGAGCTTGAGTGCAGCAGCTGCAGCGCTCTTAGATCGTCTGACGCCAGTCTGTGAGCTGCTCGATTTGGCGACACCTTTGGCCACACCTTTTAGTGCCGCTTTGGATCAGCAGAGGGCGAAGGTGGACAACCCAGAGCTGACCCCCTCTGCGCGCTTATTGGCCTTGACGCAGGAGTGCGGTGGTCATCTTGCAGCAGGTTTGGAGCTGGCGCGAGCGCAAAGAGAGATGCTGCTGACCCTCTCAGTGGATTCAGGGCGTGAGCAGCTTTTTGAGGGCTTAACGCGCAGCTCTTTGGATGAGCAGCAGCGTTTAGAAACCGAAGGCGATCAGGATTTTGCGGCTTATTTGCAGGCTTATTTTGCTCCCGCCTCTGTCTAAGAGAGTCTTTGGTCAACGTCATACGCGCAGCATGAGCAAGCGCAATAGTTGATCAAGGGTTTGCTCGCGCCATCTCTTGGGCCAAAAGGACAAAGAAAAACCCCGAAGCGTTGGCTGCGGGGTTTTTTGATGCAAGGGCTGAACCTAGAGTTGACTACCCAACTCGATGCCTTGCTGAATAGCTCGCTTGGCATCAAGCTCTGCTGCCAGTTCAGCACCACCAATCAGGTGCGCTGATCGACCCGCTGCAATCAGCTGATCATATAGCTGGCGCTGGCTTTCTTGTCCTGTACACAAGACGATATGATCGACTTCGAGGCAGGTTTCCTGATCGCCATAGCGCAGATGTAAACCCTGATCGTCAATCTTCAGGTATTCACAACCGGCCATCATCTTCACCTGATAAGCCTGTAATGAGGCGCGGTGAATCCAGCCTGTAGTTTTGCCCAGATTCTTGCCAGGCTTGCTGCTCTTGCGCTGTAGTAGGTAGATCTCACGTGCGGGTTGAGGAGGCTGGGGCTGACTTAACCCCCCAGCTTGGTTCACATTGAGATCAACCCCCCATTCTTGCATGAAGGCATCACTGTCCAGACTGACAGAAGGGTGATCTCCTTGTACCAGTAGCTCTGCTACATCAAAGCCGATGCCGCCAGCACCCAAGAGTGCAACCTTACGCCCAAGCTGCTGGGGTGCCTTAATGGCTTGTGCATAGGTTCGTACTTTAGCGTGATCTACGCCTGCAATCTCAGGAACACGCGGTGCAACGCCGGTAGCGATGACGACTTCATCAAAGTCCTGCAGTTGATCTACTTCGACGGGTGTATTCAGGCGCAGTTCAACGCCAGTTTCCGCCACGCGCTCGCTAAAATAGCGCAGTGTTTCTTTGAACTCTTCTTTGCCTGGAATCTGACTGGCGAGATTAAACTGGCCGCCGACTCGATCGCTGGCTTCAAAAAGTGTGACCTGATGACCGCGTGCAGCGGCTTCTGTTGCGCAGGATAAGCCAGCCATACCCGCACCAACAACGGCGACCCGCTTGGGCTCTTTGGCTGGTGTCTGGGTGATCAGCGTCTCGTGACAGGCTCGTGGATTGACCAGGCAGGAGGTGACCTGGCCGATAAAGACATGATCCAGACAGGCCTGGTTACAGGCAATACAGGTGTTGATACGCTGGGCGCTACCCTGCTGTGCCTTACTGACCCATTCGGGATCGGCAAGGAAGGGACGCGCCATAGAGATCATATCTGCATGGCCGTCAGCCAGAACGGCTTCAGCCGTCTCCGGCATATTGATGCGATTGGTGGTGATCAATGGGATCGACAGCTCAGCCTTCATTTTTTTGGTGACACGGGTAAAGGCGGCACGCGGTACACTGGTGGCAATCGTGGGTACGCGGGCTTCATGCCAGCCTATGCCGGTATTGATCAGGTTCGCTCCAGCGGCTTCAATAGCGCGACCCAGCGCGACCACTTCTTGCCAATCACTGCCATCTTCAACCAGATCGAGCATAGACAGGCGGAAGATCAGAATAAATTCTGGACCTGTTGCGGCACGGACACGACGTACGCATTCCACGGCAAAGCGAATGCGGTTTTCAAAGCTGCCGCCCCACTGGTCATCACGCTGGTTGGTGCGCTTGGCAATAAACTGATTGATCAGATAGCCTTCGCTGCCCATGATTTCTACACCATCATAGCCAGCCTGCTGGGCTAATTGAGCGCAACGTGCATAATCATTCAATTGCTGCTCGATGTCTTCTTCGCTCAGAGCGCGTGGTGTAAAGGGGTTGATAGGGGCTTGGAGGGCTGAAGGCGCGACTAGCTTAGGCGAATAGGCATAACGGCCTGTATGAAGTATCTGCATGCAGATTTTTCCACCAGCTTGGTGAACGGCTTCGGTGACGATCTTGTGCTCGCTCACTTCATGGTCGTTGGTGAGCTTAGCCGCGCCCTGAAAAACAACACCTTCTTCGTTAGGCGCAATGCCGCCTGTCACAATCAAGGCCACACCCGCTTGCGCACGAAGGGCGTAGAAGTGAGCCAGACGCTCAAAGCCACCTGGGCGCTCTTCCAGATTGGTGTGCATCGAACCCATCAAGACGCGGTTTTTGAGCTGGGTAAATCCAAGATCGAGGGGTTCAAATAGATGTGGATAGTGAGGACTGTTCACGGATTCTACTCCATCAAATTATTGTTATCGGATACCGCTTTGATCGATCAGGCGCGCTGATCAACAAGGCAAGCTGGATCTCTGATTGATCTGCTGAGTACAGCTTCTCAATCTGTCTCTCTTCTTGGTTGAACCCAAGAGGCGCAGTGGCCTGATTGATGCCGCTGTGCAGACGATTTGGCTAGTGTTGGGAAGTCGTCAAGATCTGTCAAGCGTTCGTTTGAATTTTGCTATTCAGGCTGAACCTGGAGTAGAGTCAGTTGGTCGTCTTGTATGAAGGGTTGTGAATAGAGACGAGATCAGCAGGTCGATAGCTGGATCGTGTGTTCAGTTGTCTGAGGGGGGGATTTCAGGCACAAAAAAAAAGCGCTCTGGGCGCTTGGTTTCTTGTTGGCTCTTTTAAATGGTGGGTGGTACAGGGCTCGAACCTGTGACCCCCAGCTTGTAAGGCTAGTGCTCTACCAACTGAGCTAACCACCCACGTTTTGAAATGGCGGACCGGACGGGGCTCGAACCCGCGACCTCCGGCGTGACAGGCCGGCATTCTAACCAACTGAACTACCGGTCCGCTTATTTCAAGAGCAATGAGTTTATCGTGGCGGACCGGACGGGGCTCGAACCCGCGACCTCCGGCGTGACAGGCCGGCATTCTAACCAACTGAACTACCGGTCCGCATAGATAAAACTCAACATCACCGTCATCTTTCGATGGTGGGTGGTACAGGGCTCGAACCTGTGACCCCCAGCTTGTAAGGCTAGTGCTCTACCAACTGAGCTAACCACCCCGGTCATGTGGCTGCGCATTCTACAGGCTTTTCAGGGGGTGTCAAATGTTTTTTTCAGCTTTTTGATTTTTTGTTTGCGCTGGCGATGAGCAGCGGATTTTGCCCAAGCAAAGTGGAACTTTTCAGCGTGCATTTTTTCTGATGGAAGGCTTATGTCAGATTAGCTAAATAAGAGGCTTAGGTAACCCATGATCTAGATCAAATTGCTGCAAGGATTCAGGCTCGAATCAACGCTTCTTATTGGCCTTTTGTTGGATATAGCGCAGACTTGGGTTCAGGTCATCCTCGCTCTGAGTTAGAATGACTTGGATCCATTGACTTGTATCATGGCTGGGAATTCCCAGCTCCAGGACACTTGGCGCTGGATTCTTCCAACTTAACTGCTGTAATGGGAACCTGACATGAGCACAGCAATTGAAACTTCAACTACCTATAACTACAAGGTCGTAAGGCAATTTGCCATTATGACTGTGGTCTGGGGGATCGTCGGCATGCTTGTTGGCGTGTTGATCGCGGCTCAGCTGGCATGGCCAGTACTGAACTTTGATCTACCTTGGACTAGCTTCGGCCGTTTGCGTCCGTTACACACCAATGCTGTTATTTTTGCTTTTGGTGGTTGTGCCCTTTTTGCCACTTCCTACTATGTGGTGCAACGTACCAGTCAGGCGCGTCTGATTTCAGATGGCTTAGCGGCGTTCACCTTCTGGGGATGGCAGCTGGTTATCGTTCTTGCAGCGATCACCCTTCCTTTAGGTCTGACTCAGGGTAAAGAGTATGCTGAGCTGATCTGGCCTATCGATATTTTGATTGCTGTTGTCTGGGTTTCCTATGCCTTTGTTTTCTTGGGAACCATCTACAAGCGCAAAACCTCGCATATCTATGTTGCTAACTGGTTTTTTGCCGCGTTTATTCTGACGGTTGCTGTCCTGCACATCGTGAATAGCATGGCGATTCCGGTCACTTGGACTCTGTCCTACTCCATCTACTCAGGTGCAACTGATGCGATGGTGCAGTGGTGGTATGGTCATAATGCGGTGGGCTTCTTCCTGACGGCTGGTTTCTTGGGCATGATGTACTACTTCGTCCCTAAGCAAGCTGAGCGTCCTGTTTATTCCTATCGTCTATCCATTGTTCACTTCTGGGCGCTGATCTGTGTTTACATGTGGGCGGGTCCTCACCACTTGCATTACACCGCTCTGCCTGATTGGGCGCAGTCTTTGGGTATGGTGATGTCTTTGATTCTGCTGGCACCTTCCTGGGGCGGTATGATCAACGGGATGATGACCCTGTCTGGCGCTTGGCACAAACTGCGTACAGATCCGATTCTGCGCTTTTTAGTGGTTTCTCTGTCCTTCTACGGTATGTCGACCTTCGAAGGTCCGATGATGTCGATTAAAACCGTTAACGCCCTGTCTCACTATACTGACTGGACTATCGGTCACGTCCACGCCGGTGCACTGGGCTGGGTTGCGATGATCACGATTGGTTCGATCTACCACCTGATTCCTAAAGTCTTTGCTAAGCGTGAAATGTACTCAACTGATCTGATCAACGTGCATTTCTGGCTCTCAACTGTCGGTACTGTGCTTTATATCGTCTCCATGTGGGTCAACGGTATTATGCAGGGTCTGATGTGGCGTGCAGTGAATGCTGACGGTACTTTGATGTACACCTTCGTGGAGTCAGTTGAAGCCAGCCACTTGGGTTATATCGTCCGTTGGTTGGGTGGTGTGCTCTGGCTCGTTGGTATGTTGCTGATGGCGTACAACGTCTACAAAACTGTTTCCAGCGACGCTTCTGAAAAGCAAGCTGTACCACAAGCTGCCTGAGCGAAGGAGTCCTAACGCATGAAGCATGAAATCGTAGAAAAAAACGTTGGTCTTCTGGCTGTATTGATCCTGGTGGTCATCAGCTTTGGTGGCTTGGCGGAAATTGTCCCGCTTTTTTTCCAAGATGAAACAACCCAGCCTGTAGAAGGCCTTGAGCCAGTCAATGCGCTGCAGTTGGAAGGTCGCGATATTTATATCCGTGAAGGTTGCTACAACTGCCACTCACAGATGATTCGCCCTTTCCGTGCAGAAACAGAGCGCTATGGCCACTACTCGGTCGCGGGTGAGTTTGTCTATGATCACCCCTTCCAGTGGGGCTCTAAGCGTACAGGTCCTGATCTGGCGCGTGTTGGCGGTCGCTATAGTGACGATTGGCACTATGCGCACATGTACAACCCACGTGATGTGGTGCCTGAATCCATTATGCCTGCCTATCCTTGGTTGAATTACCGTACTCTGGATGGTCGCCATACTGCGAGAAAAATGGAGCGCTTGAGAATGTTGGGCGTACCCTATACCGATGAAGATATCGCCGGGGCTGCGGACATGGTTCGCGGTAAAACTGAAATGGATGCTCTGGTTGCTTATCTGCAACAGTTGGGCACTGTCCTGAACGAAGCACGGTAAGGTTATGGATATTAATGTTTTTCGTGGAATTATGTCTGGGGTACTGATGTTTGCTTTTTTAGGCATTGTTTTCTGGGCTTATAGTAAGAGCCAGAAAAAGACCTTTGAAGAAGCAGCCAATTTACCCTTTGAAGACGAACACGAAGACAAGCCTGACCTGGGTACAAGCTCTTCACTGGAGAACAAAAAACATGACTGAAACAGCAGCCATGAGTACATTCTGGAGCCTGTGGATTACAGTAATCACCCTGGGTGTGATTGCTTTCTGCTGGTGGCTCCTTTATGCCAACCGCAAAACGGATAAGGCCCCCAATGCAAATGGGGAAGTAGAAACCACGGGCCACGCTGCCGATGGTATTGAGGAATATGACAATCCTCTGCCGCGCTGGTGGTTCATTATGTTCGTTGGGACCATTGTCTTTGGCTTGGCCTATCTGGCGCTTTACCCAGGTCTGGGCAACTACAAGGGTCTGTTGGGCTGGAGCGCTGTGCAACAGTACCAAGACGAGCGCATTATGGCAGAAGAGCGTCATGCGCCGATCTTCCAGCAGTTTGCCCAGCGCAGTGTTGAAGATCTGGCAAGCGACCCTGATGCTATGCGTGTCGCCAACCGCCTCTTCCAGAACAACTGTGCCGTTTGTCATGGTTCATCAGCACAGGGTGCCTATGGCTTCCCGAACCTGACCGATGGTAACTGGTTGTATGGTGGTAGCCCAGAAGTGATCCGTACCTCGATTATCCAGGGCCGTAATGGTTTGATGCCAGCATGGCTGAGCACCCTGGGTGAAGAAGGCGTAGATAACATGACACATTATGTGATGGGTCTTTCAGGCTTGGATCATGATGAGAGCAAGGCGCTGGTTGCTGCACCTCAGTACCAGGCGATCTGTTCTTCCTGTCATGGTGTCGAGGGTCGCGGCAGTGCCGCCATGGGCATTGATAGCATTGGTGCACCTAATCTGACTGTCAACACTTGGATTTATCAGATGCCGGGTCAATCTGTCTATGATTCAGTGGCCTTTACACTGCGTCATGGCCGGAATGGTTATATGCCTTCTCAGGCACGTTACCTCGACTTTGGTGTGCAGCTGCCTAGCAATCTGCGTTCGCTCTCACCTGAGCAAAAAGCAGAGTTGCTGCCAAAAGTCCATCTTGTCACGGCTTATATCTACTCATTAAATCGTGGCGAATAAGCTGCCTTGATGAACTGGTAGATAAACAGAGGAATGCGGCGTTGTGCCGCATTCCTTTTATTTTGAGCAGGCGTATGTTTGCTGTAACTTCTTAGATCACAATCTTCTTGAATAAAAAAGACATTTTTTGAGATGTTACACCAGACTGACTACCTGAAAATAAAATAAAAAGCCGTGTATCAACGGCTCGTGTAGTGAGTTCTCTAATCATGCTAGCTTGGTGAGAATCAAATGAGTGAGAAAATTCCAGCCCGTGATGTCACGCCAGTTGATGCTGGTAAAAAACGCCGTTCTCCTACCGAGGGCGGCCCTGGCGGACAGCTTTATGCCAGTCGCCGTCATATTTATGTTAAGCGTGTCACCGGTGTTTTTAACCGTTTTCGTAAAGTCTCCAGTTGGCTTCTCCTGCTGGCTTTCTTCTTTGGCTCTTTTGTACCCTATGGTGATCGTCAGGCGATATTGTTTGATCTCCCTAACCGCCAGTTCCATATCTTTGGTGCGACCTTCTTCCCGCATGATTTTATGCTTTTAGCCTGGCTATTGATTATCCTGGCCTTCTTGCTCTTTTTTGTGACTAACTTTGTCGGCCGCGTTTGGTGTGGCTATGCCTGTCCTCAGTTTGTCTGGACTTGGCTCTATATCTGGGTCGAAGATAAGGTTGAGGGCGCGCCGAATCAGCGTAAAAAACTCAATGAGCAGGCTATGAACGCCAATAAGTTCTGGCGTAAGTCGGCTAAGCATGGGCTCTGGCTATTGATCGCGTTGGCGACCGCGATAGCTTTTGTCGGTTACTTCTCGCCTATTCAAGATCTGCTATCGCGTCTTGTGCGTTTCGAGCTTGGCCCTTGGGAAACCTTCTGGCTGGGCTTCTTTACCTTTTTTACTTATCTTTTTGCGGGTTGGATGCGTGAGCAGGTGTGTATCTATATGTGCCCCTATGCTCGCTTTCAGTCGGTGATGTTTGATAAAGATACGCTGATCGTTTCTTATGATGCGGCACGTGGTGAGCCTCGTGGTAAGCGTAAAAAATCCGATAATCTTGCAGAAAAGGGTCTCGGCGCTTGTATCGACTGTGACTTGTGTGTGCAGGTCTGCCCAGTGGGGATCGATATACGCAATGGCTTGCAGTATGAGTGTGTGACCTGTGCGGCCTGTATTGATGCCTGTGATCAGGTCATGGACAAGATGAACTATCCACGTGGTTTGATTCGCTACACCACAGAAGAAGAGCTGGCAGGCAGAAAAACCAAGATTCTGCGTCCACGTTTGGTGGGCTATCTTGCTGTCCTTCTGGCGATGGTGGTGGCGTTTACCTTGGTACTGGGCCAGCGTGTACCTTTAGAACTTGAAGTCCTGCGTGATCGCAATCAGCTGATGCGCATCACCCCGCAGGGTCAGATAGAGAACAGTTACTTGATTCGGATCGCGAATATGGATCAGCAGCCACATACCTATGTGCTCAGTCTGCGTGATGCGCCGGAAGGTCTAGAGCTTTTGGCTGAAAGTGTTTACACTCTGGCCGCAGGTGAGGTGGTGCAGTTCCCGATTCGAATCCATGCGAATCCTGAGTTGGTCGAGTCACCCGCACCGGCTTTTGATATACAACTCCAACTCGAAGCTGAAGGTGCACCCCATATTCAGCGTACGCGTGAATCACGATTTATTATGAGGTCTCCTCGTTCATGACACAGTTAAACGCAATGAAAAAAATGCCCTGGTATAAAGAGCCGATGGTTTGGCTTGCCTTTTCGCCCGCTATCTTCGGTGTCATCGTTGGTTTGACATTGCTGACCATCGGCGTGTTGAGCTACGACGGCCCTGTGCATGAAGACTACTATCGCGAAGGACGAACGATTAATCAGTCCTTTGAGCGGGATCGTGTCGCGCGCGATCTGAGTTTACGCGCTGATCTGCGCTTTACAGCCGATCAGGTTATTTTGAATTTAACGGGTCAGCTAGAAAGCTTTCCGCCAGAGCTTGAGATTCTGATGGAAAACACCACGCGCGCTGCGTTGGATTTCAGTGTCCCGATTCGTCATATTCAAGCTGGGCAGTATGTCGGTAACCTGCCACAGCAGCCGGTCAATCAGTGGGATGTCAAGCTCTATGGGCCTGAACGCGAATGGCGTCTATATGGCCGCGCTGACTTCCCATCGCAGCAGACACTGGTTTTACAGCCGGGTCGTCGCTAGTTGGTGCTGGATTGGCGACATCGCGTTTTCCTTGAACAGCGGCATGTCCGCTGTTTTTTTTATCTTTGAATCAGTTTTACCTGATTGAGATAAATATGAACTAGGGTTCTGATCAGTTAGGTTTGGGGGGAGTGAATGACTCAGGAAGCTTGTTTTCACTGTGGTGAAGTGGTCCCAGAAAACAGTCCGTATGTGGTGCATATTCAGGATGAGGTCAAGCGCCTCTGCTGCCCTGGTTGTGAGGCGGTTTCGAATGCGATTGTGCTCGGCGGATTGGAAAGCTATTACAAGTTTCGTACTGAGCTTCCTCCTCGCCCTGAGCTGTCCGCTGAAGAGCAGGCTGAGCTGGCTGTCTATGATGCACCTGAGTTACTACAAGAGTTCGTGAGCGTCAGTGAAGAGGGGCTTGCAGAAACAACTCTCGCGATCGAGGGCATCACCTGTGCTGCCTGCGCTTGGCTGATTGAGCATCAGATCAATGACCTGCCTGGAGTGGAGTACACCGGGGTGAATCTGAGTGCGCAACGCGCGACCTTGCGCTGGAAACTGAGCGAACTGCCCTTAAGCCAGCTGCTGATTGCGTTTAAAAATATCGGCTATGGCGCTCTGCCTTGGCGTGCTGATGCACAGCAGCAGCGACAAGAGAAAGAGCAAAAGGCCGCGATTCGTCGTTTGATCGTCGCAGCCATAGGTTCGATGCAGGCGATGATGTTTGGTATCGCTTTGGAAGCGGGTATTTTGGCGAGCTATATGGAGCAGGAGTTTGTGCTGCTGTTCCAGTGGATGTCCTTTTTGGTGACGACGCCGGTTGTGCTCTATTCTGCTTGGCCCTTTTTTACCAGTGCCGCGCGGGAGTTAAAGCGTAAACGCCTCAATATTGATGTGCCCGTGTCGCTGGCGATAGGTCTGGGCTACGCTGCGAGTGTCTGGGCGCTGGTTTTTGAAACGGGTGAGCTGCATTTTTATGCGATTGCCATGTTTGCCTTTTTTCTGCTGTGCGGTCGCTATATCGAGATGCGCACGCGTCATCGCCTGGGTCAAGCCGGAAATGCGTTCCATGATTTGATTCCGCAAGCCGCGATTCGCCTGAATGAGCAAGGAGAGGAAGACTATATTCCTAGTCGTCAGCTGAAAAAGGGCGATCGTATTCTGGTTAAACCAGGCCATACCTTTCCGATTGATGGGGTGATCCTAGAAGGCCACTCCAGCGTGAACCAAGCCACTATGACCGGCGAATATCTGCCTGTGGCCTGCCATCCAGGGCATCGCGTGCTGGCGGGTACGCAAAATATAGGCAGTCCTTTGATTGTAGAGGTGCAGCAGACAGGATCAGATGTGCGCTTGGCCAGTATTTCACGTCTCAGTGAGCGAGCACTGGCAGAAAAACCGCGCATTCAGACACTGGCGACTTTTATTGCACAATACTTTGTCGCAGCGACCTTGCTGGTGGCCTTAACCGTCTTTAGTGCTTGGTGGATGATCGAGCCTGAGCGGGCTTTTTGGGTCACGCTTTCTGTTTTGGTCGTCACCTGCCCCTGTGCCTTGGCTTTGGCGACCCCAACGGCCTTGGCGGTAACGAATGCGACCCTAAATCGACAAGGCGTCTTGATTACGCGTGGGCATGTGTTGGAAGGCCTAGCGAAAGCGACCCATATCATTTTTGATAAAACTGGCACCCTGACTGAAGGACGCCTTGAACTCAAGCATCAGATTTGGTTGGGTGATCCTCAGGATGCACGCCGTGAGCGAGCTGTGGCACTGGCGGCAGCCTTAGAAAGCTACTCTGAGCATCCTATCGCGCGTGCCTTTGTGGGGCAGCGTGATCCTCAAGATCAAGTCAGTGATCTACAGGCCATCACCGGACAGGGTTTAGAGGGATGGATTCAAGGCCAGCGCTATCGCCTGGGACGGGCTGACTTTGCTGCACCTCAGGCTGCACTCACGCCACCTGAGCAAGAAGGGCAGTGGTTATTGCTGGCCGATGAGCAGGGACCACTTTGCTGGTTTGGTTTAACCGATCAACTGCGCCCAGATGCGCGTCAGGCCATTCAAGCGCTGCAAAAAATGGGCTTGTCGCTGGAGCTTTTATCCGGTGATCAGCAGCGTTCTGTCGAAGCTGTAGCGCAAGAGTTAGGCATTCAAAACTTTACCGCCAGCGCCACACCAGAGCGCAAGCTTGAACGCTTGAAGGAACTGCAAGCTCAGGGTCGTCAGGTTGTGATGGTGGGCGATGGCGTTAACGATGTCCCGGTTTTAGCCGGAGCGCAGGTATCGATTGCGATGGGAGATGCTACGGATCTGGCCAAAACCAGTGCGGATACACTGCTCCTTTCAAGCCGTCTTGAGCGGATTCCGCAAGCCATTCAAAAAGCACGCATGACGAGGATCACCATCGCGCAGAACCTGGCTATTTCACTGGGCTACAACCTGATGGCATTGCCAGCCGCTTCCATGGGTTTGATTCCACCTTGGATGGCGGCTTTAGGGATGACCGCCAGTTCGTTGGTGGTTGTTTTTAACGCCCTGCGCCTTCATGATCGAGCTAGTGAAGAGCGCTTGAGTGAACAACGCGCCCAAATTGAGCAGCAGGTGATTGCCGACTCGGCGCCAGAGGCGAAATCAGCATGAACATTCTTTTCCTACTTATCCCGCTGTCGATCGTTTTGCTGAGCTTGGCCATCTGGGCCTTCTTCTGGGCGGTTAAAAACGACCAGTTTGAAGACCTTGAAGGCCCAGCCTATTCCATTCTGTTTGATGACGACAAGCCTGAATCCAAGCCTAAGTCTAGCGAAGCTGAGCAGACCTCGGCTGAAGTGCCCGAAGCAGACCAGCAAGACGTTTCTGCGCCAAAATGATACAAGAACTCTTGGCGATGGGTGTGATGACCGCACTGATCGCTGGACTGCTTGGAGGTGGGCACTGTATTGGCATGTGTGGTGGCATTGTTAGTGCGTTGAGCTTTGCCTTACCACCAAGCCAACGCCATCCTGCGCGATTGCTGGGTTTACTACTGATGTACAACCTGGGTCGCATCTCAAGTTATGTCCTCGCTGGCGCACTGGTCGGTGGCTTGGGCCAACTGCTTGTGCAGTCCATTCAGCCTTTGGTACAGCTTCTAAGCTGGCTTGCAGTACTGATGCTGGTCTTGATGGCGGCGTATATCGGTCAGTGGTGGATGGGGCTGTTGAAGGTTGAAGCGCTGGGAAAAGGTTTATGGCGACGTCTAGAGCCGATCGGACGTCGGCTGATGCCAGTGACCCACCCTCTGCAAGCCTTGGGTATTGGCCTCGTTTGGGGCTGGTTGCCCTGTGGCTTGGTCTATTCCATGTTGATTTTGGCGCTCAGTAGCGGCAGTGCACTGCATGGCGCGATATTAATGCTCTTTTTTGGCCTTGGCACCTTGCCGACCCTGCTCTTGACCGGGGCGCTAGCGCAGCAGTTGATGACCTATCTGCGCCAAGGCTTCTGGCGTCAGTGCTCAGCACTGTTGTTACTGGTTTTTGCGCTACTGCAAGCCTGGCCTTTATTGGGATTGAACCGAATTTTTTAAATAGAGATACTGATCATGAAGAATGTTGATTTTGACCAGTTTGAATGGAATGCCGCCTTAATCGAGCGCTATAACCTCGCTGGTCCACGCTATACGTCTTATCCTACGGCACCTCAGTTTCATGCTGGTTTCGATGCCGAAGCCTATCGTCAGGCGCTGATCGACAGCAATGCCAGCCAGGCACCCTTGTCGCTTTATTTTCATATCCCCTTTTGCGCCAAGGTGTGCTTTTACTGTGGCTGCAATAAAATTGCGACGGGCGATACCTCGCGCTGCGGCCCTTATCTTGAGCGCCTGTATCAAGAAATGGATCAGATTGCCGCAGTGGTGGATACCTCGCGACCTGTGCATCAGCTGCACTGGGGCGGTGGCACGCCTACTTTTCTTTCACATCAGCAGATGCGAGAGCTGATGCAGCAGACTCGAGCCCGCTTCCAACTGCGTGATGATGACCAAGGCGACTACTCAATAGAGATCGATCCGCGCGAAATCCAGCCAGATACCCTGCCTTTATTGCGTGAGCTGGGCTTTAACCGCATGAGCTTTGGTTTACAGGATTTAAATCTGCAGGTGCAGCAGGCTGTGAACCGTGTCCAGCCGCGTGAGATGACTGAGGGGGCGTTGCAGCAAGCACGCGAGCTAGGCTTTCGCTCTTTAAATCTGGATTTGATCTACGGTTTGCCGCATCAAACCCCGGAGAGTTTTGCGCAGACCGTGGAAGAGGTGATCGACATGTCGCCAGATCGCCTCTCCGTTTTCAACTATGCGCACCTGCCTGAACGTTTTAAACCTCAGCGGCGGATTCGTGCCGAGGATCTGCCCAGTCCAGAGCATAAGCTGTTGATTCTGGAGCAAACCATTCGCCGCCTAGTCGAAGCTGGCTATGTCTATATCGGTATGGATCACTTCGCCAAGCCCACAGATAGCCTCGCGATTGCACAGCGAGAGGGGCGTTTACATCGCAATTTTCAGGGTTATACCACCCACTCAGATTGTGATTTGATCGCGATGGGCGCTTCCTCAATTAGCCAGGTGGGGCCGACCTATGCGCAGAACCATCATGATACTGAAGGCTATGAGGCACAGATCAGCCAAGGCCAGCTCGCGACTTTGCGTGGCCTGGTCTTGACGCAAGATGATATACTGCGCCGTGCAGTGATTAACCAATTAATCTGCCATTTTGCACTCGATACCCAGGCCTGGAGTCGCACTTGGGGCGTGGCATTTAACGATTATTTTGCCTCTGAGTTGGCTGCGCTGAAAACGCACGAGCAGGATGGCTTAATTGAGATTCGCCCTGAAGGATTAAGGGTGACGCCTGCTGGTCGTTTATTGATTCGCAGCCTGTGCATGGTCTTTGATGCTTATCTTGACCAGCCGAGTCTGGGCCGTGCTTTTTCACGAATTATCTGATCTGATTGCGAGAGATCAATCAGCGTGGTAAAAAGGATTGATCTCCAGCATGACATACATAAGAGGGAGACGACACCATGACGAGTCGCCAAATGAAAGGAAGTGGTCTGATATTCAGTAAGGAAACCCGCTGTATGACATGCAGCCTGAGTTCCCTGTGTTTGCCCCTCTCGTTGAACCTAGAGGATATCGATCAATTAGATCGCATTATTAAACGCCGCCAGCCACTAAAAAAGGGTGAGCATCTCTTCCGTCAGGGTGATCCCTTTGATTGTGTTTACGCGGTGCGCTCAGGCAGTCTCAAAAACTACATCATGACGAATGATGGTGAAGAACAGATCACCAACTTTCACCTGCCGAGCGAGCTGGTAGGGCTGGATGGGATCGACTGCGCCAGTTATCCCATCTCATCAAAAGCGCTTGAAACCACGACCGTTTGCGAGATCCCTTTTAGTCGTCTGCAAGAGTTGTCGCTCGAGTTGCCAGATTTGCGTCAGCAGCTGCTGAGCTGTATGAGTAAAGAAATACGCGATGATAAGCAGATGATGCTCTTGCTGTCTAAGAAAAACGCTGAAGAGCGGGTAGCCACCTTGCTCGCCAATCTCTCGAGCCGCTTTAAGCGCCGTGGCTACTCTCCTTATACCTTCCGCTTGCCTATGTCGCGTAATGAGATAGGGAACTATCTTGGCTTGGCTGTTGAAACAGTCAGCCGTGTGTTTACGCGCTTTCAGGCGATGCAGGTGATCGCAGTGAATGGCAAAGAAGTGCATATTACTGATCGCCCACAGTTGCTGGAAATGGCGGGCTTGGCCGATTGTGAAGCAGAGTCCAAGTTGGTCGCACACGGTTAACAGTGGGATGATGCTGGCGTCTGTAGAGCAAGGTGTGCGCGCTCTGCAAGCTGAGTGGAGTCAAGGAGGTAGGTATGCTCGATGATTTTGAACTCAAGCAAAAGGTCACCTTGTATCAGGATTTTCCTAAAAAGGGTTATCACATGCGTGATTTATCCGGCTTACTGGATGATCCTAAGGCCCTGCAACTGATCACTGATACCTTTGTGCATCGCTATTTGGATGCCCAGCTGACACGTATTGTGGCCCTGAAAGGACGAGGTACCATGTTTGCTGCGGTTTTGGCTTATCGCTTGAATCTGCCTTTAGTGGTGATTCGTGATCTAGGCGAAGAGCCGGGAGAGGTGCTCTATGAGCGGGCCCCTAGTGCAGCAGGCGAGCGAACCCTTGAAATGCGTGTCGGTGCTGTGCAGTCAGAGGATCAGGTGCTGCTGTTTGACGATATTCTGTCCAGCGGTGCCACGCTGCTGGCCGCCGCATCATTGATTCGCCGCCAGGGAGCACAGATTTATGAGGTGGCAACGCTGATTGATCTGCCCGATCAGGGAGGGAGTGAGCGCTTACAGGAGATAGACGTCTCGACCTATGCGCTGATGGCCTTTGCACAGGATCAGGCTTAGTCAGAGAGCGGGCTCAGGTGCCATGACCTGCGCCCGCTGATGTTTAGGCTGGGTGAGAGAGGGTATCAACCAGTTGAATCCTTTGTGCCAGCTGAGCCTTCTGCTTGGCTTCTAATCCAACAAAATCAAAGAGTTGACGATCGGCCAGCTGTGACGGCGCGACGTTTTGTAGCGCGTTAAAAATAGTCTCGCTGCGCCCAGGAAATTGCTTATCCCAATCCTGGAGCATCTCTTTAATGACCTGGCGCTGTAAGTTTTCCTGCGAGCCGCATAGGTTACAGGGGATGATTGGAAACGCCATCATCTGTGCAAAGGTGGCGATATCCTTCTCTTTACAGTAGGCCAGTGGGCGAATCACCACATTTTTGCCATCATCAGACAGCAGCTTGGGTGGCATGGCTTTTAAGCTGCCGCCAAAGAAGAGATTTAAAAACAGGGTTTCGAGCAGATCATCGCGATGATGCCCAAGCGCAATTTTCGTGGCCCCTATTTCTTCGGCAAAACCATAGAGGCTACCGCGTCTGAGTCGCGAACAAAGGCCGCAGGTGGTTTTGCCTTCAGGAATAATCTCTTTGACGATGCTATAGGTGTCTTTTTCAAGAATATGAAATGGCACCCCGATCTCAGTCAGATAAGCAGGAAGAATATGTTCAGGAAAGCCTGGTTGCTTTTGGTCGAGGTTGACGGCAACCAGCTCAAAGCGCACTGGAGCACTTTTCTGTAAACCCATTAATAGATGCAGCAAGGTAAAAGAGTCTTTGCCGCCAGAGAGGCAGACCATGACCTTATCGCCTTCCTGGATCATATTGAAGTCTGCAATCGCTTGTCCTGCCTGGCGGCGCAGGCGTTTTTGGAGCTTATTAAATTCTTTTTTGGCCTTGGGAAGGAGTTCTTGCATCTGCGGCACCTATTGCGATTGACTTCAAAGGCAGGCAAATTAACCAAAGCCACAGCAAATGTAAATGCCTGAAGCGTTTTCTATCGGCTTCAGCCCTGCTAACATCAGTAGAAGTCTTTTATTCCGTTCAGGCCTAGAGAAAAACATGACTGCTTTACAAGAAACCCGCATATTTGAGGACTTGATCGAAGTCTTACAGGAATTCCCCGAGGGCGTGAATGAGCATACCTTGCTAAAAAAGCTCGATGAAAAGGGCACGGTCGTTCTGGAGCCAGACACTTTTAGTAACACCAATAAGCTCTTTAAAACCCACTTTCTGCTCTATCATGCCCTTTATCAACTCAGGGATGATCTGTGGAAGCGGGCGAAAGGCCATCTGGAAATCACCGCGGTGCGGGTACAACTGCAAACCTATCAGCCAGGTCATGTGGCTTTGCAACAGCATGATCCAATGCGTGATTACTATCTGGATTTAGAACAACTTGAAAAAACCACGGAACAGGATTTAGAAACAGCACTCAAAAATTTCTGGAAAAAACTGCACGAAGAAACAGTCTTTACTGGCGGTGGTGTCAAAGCCAAGGCTTTGCAGGCATTGGGTTTAAAAGAAGGCGTATCGAGTAAGGAAATCAAACTCAGCTACCGTCGTCTTGCCATGCAGCACCATCCAGATCGCGGCGGTGATCCTGAAAAGTTGCAAAGTATTAATGAAGCGATGGAGGTGTTAAAGCCTCTACTCAGAAACGCTTAGCACAGAATAAAAAGGTGGAAAGATGGAAAAGAATCACGGGATGCGCCGTCTTGTGCGCTGGCCCCTTCTCGCATTGCTGTTATGCCTAGGGATTTCGCATAGCTGGGCGAATGACACGGCGGAGCCACGTTTTCATGCCTCAATCTTGCTCTACCACCATGTGAGCAGCAGCACGCCCCCTTCAACCAGCCTCAGTCCTCGTCAGTTTGCAGAGCATTTAGAAATGCTGGAGCGTGATGGCTTTGAGGTGTGGCCTTTGCCGCGCGTGATTCAGCATCTCCAGCGCCGCCGTCCGATGCCTGATCGTGTCGCGGTGCTGACTTTTGATGATGCTTATATCAGTGTCTATGAGAATGCCTTGCCGTTAATGCGCGAGCGTAATCTACCCTTTACTATTTTTGTCAATGCGCAGTTTATTGAGGAGAGGCGACCTCTGTATATGAGCTGGGCGCAGCTGCGCGAAGCTCAGCAGGCTGGTGGCACCATCGCCAACCATAGTTTGACTCATCCTTATATGGTTCGTCGTGATGGAGAAGAGTCAGATGCCGCTTGGGAAGCCAGAATGCGCGCCGAAATCGAAGACAACCAACGTCTTTTAGAAGAGCGCCTGGGCAATGTACCACGCTTATTTGCCTATCCTTATGGTGAATACACCCCTGAGCTAGAAGCGATTGTGGCCTCGCTGGGCTATGTGGCCTTTGGTCAGCACTCAGGGCCAGCCAGCCCTTTTAGCCGCCTGACAGCGATTCCACGCTATGCTGCCAATGGCGTTTTTGCTAATCCGGCTACGCTCAGAACCAAACTCCATGCGCTGCCCTTTCCGGTGGTTGAGGATCTGCCCGCTTCTGATCTAGTCGATGGAGCGCGTCCGCGTCCAACCTGGACTTTTACGATGGAAGCAGGGGATTATCGCCTCAATCAGCTGCGCTGCTATGGTCCTCAGTCGCGTTTGCTCAATACTGATATAGAGCGAGCGGGTGAAGGCCGTGTCCGCGTGACAGTGACGGATTCAACCGCTTTGAATCCAGGGCGCTCACGCTTTAATTGCACCGCACCACATCGCACTGAGAACCGCTACTTCTGGCTATCGCGCCAGTGGCTGGTACCGCGCCCTGATGGAAGCTGGGGGCGCCAGTAGCCTTTTCTAGGATCATCAAAGCCGAGCTAATGCTCGGCTTTTTGTTAGGTGAGGATGAGGCAGGTTACGTATTTAATAGCTGGGCGAAGGCCCTTTCAGCAGACGCACATACATTAAGGCTGTTGTGACGGCATCGCCGAGTGCAGTATGGCGCTCACCCACCATCGGGACCCCCAGCTTCTCGGCAATAGTTTCAAACTGGAGATCAGGTACCAGTTCGGGATTCGCACGCTGGATTTTATGAAGGTAGCAGTGAGACAGCTCAATAGTTTTGTTGGGCAGGCTGAACCCAAAGCGCGGGCGAATAAAGCGATTAAGCACGGTCATATCGTAATCGATATAGTAGCCCATAATCGGACGGTTACCGATAAACTGAATCAGCTCATGCAGGGCATCCCCGAGCACCTCGCCACCGAGCAGATCCACTCCACGGATACGATGCACTTTGATCGAATCTCCGCTCAGGCTCTCTGGTTTTTGTAGCTTAATATCGAGCTTTTCACTGGTCAGGACCTGGGTGCCCTTGATCTTGACTGCGGCAATCGAAACCAGCTCCGCTTTTTGCGGATCAAGACTGGTCATCTCACAGTCCAGAGCAATCACTTCATCCCCTGTATAGGGTTCGAAAATCCAGGCAAATTCGCCATTCTTTTGATTCCATCGATCTGTTGCGCTTCTTATTGTTTTTAAGACCATGGGAACTACCTCTCTAGATGATAGCGGTGGGTCATACGGGATTTAAATTCTTTGGCAATATGTAGGGCTTCCCTGAGAAGATCTCGATCCAGTTTGTTTAATGATGTGGCGGTGATCTGGTTGGCTTCATCGCTACTGGCTTGGCCTTTGGCCGCTTTGAGCTGTTGCTGGAGGCGCAGTTGACTAAACACCGCCAGTGCTTCGGCCAGATCATCGGCAAAATCTTTTTTCAGTATCTTCTTTTCAGCCAGCTGTTCAAGGCGAGCGAAGGTGTTGGTGTCATGAATATGATGTTGCAGGGCCATAGTGCGGATACCATGCACCAGCGGAAAGATTCCTCCTTTTTTCAGATCGATACCATCGGATTTTTTCAGGCCGCCAAAAAAGGTCAGGGGGCTGCTGAATTGGCGCAGTGGCATCGCAAAATAGGAGTAGAACACATCCTTTCCTTGCAGCTTTTTATAAAGGTGTTCACGCAGTTCGGTGAAAAGCTGAGGGGCACCGCTGACAGGATGGGCATCAACAAAGATCGCCAGGTTCATCAGCCCCTTGCCTTCAACGGAGCTGGTCCACTGCTCAAGCTTTTTCTTCCAAGCGCTGACTGGCATAGCCCACTCAGGGTTCGACACCATGATCTTGCCCTTACACAGCGGATAGCCAAAATCGAGCAGCGTTTGCGTGAAGCGCTCCATCACCTTGCTGCACTCGGGCCAGTCCAGATCATCAGCAAGAATTAAGGCATTATCCTGATCTGTTTTTAGAACCTGCTCGCCACGCCCCTCACTGCCCATGACCACCAGGCAGACCTTATGGCGAATTTCCTCAGGCACCAGATATTCAAAAGCCTTGGCGATAATGCGGCCATTTAAGGCAGCAAGAAGATCCATCGCAAAACGGATTTTGACTCCCTGTGCCATCAGCCCACTGACCAGATGGGTGGTGCCCTTGGCCGCACGGGCCAGTTCCTCTAGGTTGCTGGCCCGTTCAATCTGCATGCCGATAACATGAGACTGGCTGGAGAAGAAGCTCAGCACATCCGTCAGCTCAACCAGCCCTGCCAGCTTCGGGCCATTGAAGACCACCACACGCTGTATCTTGTGACGCGTCATCAGGACTAAGGCGTTAAAGAGAAAATCCTCACTTTGTACGGTCAGCAGGTTATAGCTGGCCAGTTCGGTAATATCTGTCTCCAAACTCAGGTTATTGAGCACAACGCCTTCGAGCAGATCAGTACGCGTGACCATGCCATATTGGCTACCTTTACGAACCAGTAGGCTATCGGCATGTTGTTCACGCATGGTGCGGGTTGCCTCTAAAATACTGGTGCCTGAATCAAGCAACACTGGCTCTCTGAGTACTGAGCTGCCTACTTTGGCGAGCATAAAAGCTGACATATCGCTGCCGCCTTCACGCTGGCTGCGACGGCTTTCTAGTAGGCGCGCTTTTTCTGCGAGGGTATTCTGGAAATAGGCTGAGAAGGCGGTGTTGGCTTCGAGCAGTGACAGAAACACCGCCTTGGGAATCATCCAGGCAATGGTTTCTTCAAGCGTTAAAAAGGTATAGCGGCTGACGCCATTGATGATGCTGATCGCACCAAAGATATCCTCGGCAGCATACTCGCGTAGCACACCGGCTTCTGGATCTTGCTGTGCCTGACGTGGATCGATTTCAGCGACCGCACCCTTGAGTACGACAAAAACATATTCGCTACTCTGCCCAGCTTCAATCACCTTTTCCTTGCTTTCAAAATAGCCAATATCCAGGCGTGTGAGCAGCTGCTGTTGTTGCTCAGCCGTGAGTAGATCAAAGGGCGGGTGGGAGACGTCAAACTCATTGCTCATACAGCAGCATCCTTATTATTGTTAGTCTGAGAGCGGGCCATCGATCAAGATGACCTATCTGCAATCTAACAAAGGCAGGCCAGACAAAGAAGCTGGACTTTAGTCTTGACCTGTGTCAGTCGCTGGTTAAGCAGAGTAGAAGGGGCGTGAGCGCTCAGCCTCGCTAGGTCTGTGCGCTCAGTGCTCAGTCTTGATATGGCAGTTAGTCTGCTTGGCAGATCAGCTGTCGTAAGGGGTTGGCTTCAGCCAGATAGCTCATGGCTTGCGGGCGAGGGGTGTGGTTGGCATCAAAAGGAGTGAGTGCACCGTCCTGACAATTGAGCAGATAGCGCTCAACTTCGAGTAAATCAACATAAGCCCGTTCAAAGTGATAAAGATAAAACTCTGCCAGGGGGCCAGAGCGCTGTACCTGAGCGATATCCACGACGGTAAAGCCCGTAGTCATGGGCACCAGATAGGTCCAAGGACGCCAAAAATAGCGGCTTTCCTGAGTGCTGATAATGACGCTGCCTTCAGGCAGTTGTGCCTGCTTGGTCTTCAGCCAGCCATATTCGATGCCGAGCTGGAAGGCCAGCATCGCCACACCCGCAAAAGCCGGAATGATCCACTTCGGCAAACGATTGCGACTGAGTTTTCTCAGTAACAGAGCAACACCAGCAGCACCAAGGCCAGCAAAAACAGCAGCAATTAAATGCCAAATCATCGTTGATTGTTCCTTCCAGAATGCAATCGGGCCTCCATGTGGAAGCCCGAAAGTGTGTGGTTTAACAGTGGGCGCAATCACCCACTTTAAGGGGGTTTGGCTTAGTGATCAACTGCAGCACCAGCGCCTTTAGGGAAGCGAACACTTTCCACCAGATCTTGGATTTCCTGAGGTGGAGCCTGAGTCGCGCTGGAGACAGCAAAGGCCACACTGAAGTTGATGATCGCACCAATCACACCGAAGGACTGAGGTGCGATACCGAACAACCAGTTATCTGGTGTGTTAGGCAGCATGTTGGTGCCAGGAATGAACAACCAGCCGAGGTAAGTGAAAATATACAGCAAGGTGGTGATCAAACCCGCCAGCATACCGGCAATCGCGCCCTTGTCGTTCACGCGCTTGGAGAAGATCCCCATCATCAACACTGGGAAGAGTGAGGCACCCGCGATACCAAAGGCCAGAGCCACCGTTTGTGCTGCGAATCCGGGTGGATTCAAGCCAAGGTAGGTTGCCAGCAGAATGGCGACTGCCATCGAGATACGCGCAGCCAGCATCTCACCTTTTTCACTGATATTGGGGTTGATGGTTTTCTTGATCAAGTCATGACTGATCGCAGAAGAGATGGCCAACAATAAGCCTGCAGCAGTCGATAGCGCCGCAGCAATACCACCAGCAGCAATCAAACCGATAACCCAACCAGGCAGCTGTGCAATTTCAGGGTTAGCCAGTACTAGGATATCGTTGTTGACCGTCAGCTCATTGCCAGCCCAGCCGCGTGCTTCAGCTGTGGGGGCAAAGGCCTGGTTGGCCGAGTTATACATCTGGATGCGGCCATCATTGTTGTGATCAGTAAAGCTAATCAGGCCAGTTTGTTCCCAGGTTTTGACCCAATCAGGACGCTCTGCATATTCCAGTGCAGGCTGATCAGTGCCATCAGGATAGATGGTGGTAATCAGGTTCAAGCGTGCCATAGAACCTACCGCAGGTGCAGTCAGGTATAACAGCGCGATGAAGACCAGTGCCCAACCAGCAGACCAGCGTGCATCAGCGACCTTAGGTACAGTGAAGAAGCGAATAATAACGTGTGGCAGACCGGCTGTACCCACCATCAGCGACATGGTGAACAGCACCATATTGAGCTTGTTAGAGGGGTCCGCTGTATAGGCAGTGAAGCCCAGATCTTGTACCAGCTCATCCAAGAGTTGCAGCATGGGCAGGCCAGATTCAGCGTGGGTACCGAACATACCAAACATCGGAATCGGGTTGCCGGTCAGCTGCAAAGAGATAAAGACCGCAGGAATGGTGTAGGCAATGATCAGCACGATGTACTGCGCAACCTGCGTATAGGTGATGCCTTTCATACCGCCGAAAACGGCATAGAGGAATACGATTAACGCGGCAATCCAGATACCCGCACTGCTGCTCACTTCAAGGAAGCGCGAGAAGGCTACGCCCGCACCCGTCATCTGACCGATAACGTAGGTCACAGAAGCAATGATCAAACAGGCAACCGCGATAGTCCGTGCGGTGCTGCTGTAGAAACGATCCCCGATAAAATCAGGCACAGTAAACTTGCCGAATTTACGCAGGTAAGGTGCCAGAAGCAGGGCGAGAATAACATAGCCGCCTGTCCAGCCCATCAGGAAGGAAGAAGCCGCATAGCCACCTGAGGCCAGCAGACCCGCCATAGAGATAAAAGAAGCCGCAGACATCCAGTCTGCCGCCGTTGCCATACCGTTGGTGACTGGGTGGACTCCGCCGCCAGCGACATAGAATTCTTTTGTCGAGCCAGCACGCGCCCAGATCGCGATCCCGATATACAGCGCAAAGGAGGCCCCGACAAAGAGCAGGTTGATTGCAAATTGACTCATAGTGGCTTACTCCTCAAGACCGAATTTTTTATCGAGCTGATTCATTTTCCATGCGTAGACGAAAATGATCGCGATAAATGCGAGAATCGAGCCTTGCTGGGCAAACCAGAAGCCAAGATCCGTTCCGCCTACCGCAATGCCAGCGAGCATTGGGCGCAGAAGGATGCCAAAACCAAAAGATACCAGCAGCCAAACGGCAAAACTGATAAAGATCAGGCGAAGGTTCGCCGACCAGTATGCAGCAGCATTGGAGTTATTATCTGCCATAGTGTTGCTCTCCGTTTATTGTTATTGAGAGTGGGGATATCCCGCATTGCCTGGAGAAGATCCAATTGCATTCTGCAAAATTCATTGCGGACTGAATAGCCCCGACCTTAGTCTTAAACTGGATGCGTGGCGCAGTTTTTATTGTTTAAATCAATAAAAACAATGGCTTGTATTTGTGTGAATCTTTGGTGGCAGTAGCGGAGCAGGACAATAGTCTAATCTCTATTTGGCGATCAACCTGTCTCAGCGGTGAGGTAGAGCGCTATTGTTCAGCGTCTGAAGCCGTTATATTGTGCGTCGGCAAGGGTAGAAGGCGTTTTTTTGATGCGGATTTCTTTTAAGTGGCGGATACACGATGTTTGATAGCTGGCAGCTGATACTTTTCTCTCTCCTTTATTTGCTTCTTTTATTTGGTATTGCATGGCATGGAGATCAGCAGGCACGTCGGCAGCAGATGCCCGTTGCGCGCCCTTGGATTTACAGCTTGGCGCTGGCTGTCTATTGTACTTCTTGGACCTTCTATGGTGCGGTTGGGCAGGCGGCGGCCGGAGGGTGGATGTACCTGAGCATCTTTCTTGGCCCAGTCTTGACCTATCTGCTGGCCTGGCCTTGGGTGCGTAAGCTGTTTCGTGTGAGCAAGGCACAGAATATTACCTCGATTGCTGATTTTATTGCCTCTCGCTATGGTAAGTGGCAGCCTCTGGCGGTGATGGTGACTCTCTTCGCCTTGGTCGGGACGCTGCCTTATATCGCGCTGCAGTTAAAGGCGATCAGCATGGCCTATAGCCTGCTAACAGACCCTGATCCGGTGGAGGCTCTTTCTGGGTTAGATGGGCTGGGACAGGAAGCGCTGCTACTCGATACGGCCTTTTATGTTGCCTTGGCACTGGGGGCTTTTGCCTTGCTGTTTGGCACACGTCAAGTCAATGCAACCGAGCATCATGAGGGGCTGATGCGGGCCATAGCTTTTGAATCCGTGATTAAAATCGGTGCTTTTTTGCTCTTGGGCAGTTTTGTGATCTGGGGCGTCTTTGGTGGCCTAGAGTCTTTGATCAGCCAGGTACAGCAGCAACAGCCCTTTACCACCCAGCTGGATTACAGCGTTTTGAATCAAGGTTTTATAGCGCAAACCTTGCTGGCCATGATGGCCGTGATTCTGCTTCCGCGTATGTTCCATGTCACCGTGGTTGAAAACGCCCATCGAGATGATGCCCGCTATGCGCGCTGGTTTTTGCCTGTCTATCTTCTGCTGATTGCTTTGATGGTGATGCCACTGGCGCTGGCCGGTTTGCTGACCTTTACGCCAGGCAGTGTTGAACCCGATACTTTTGTGCTGCTGTTGCCGATGGCCTTTGATTCGCCCAGCCTGACTCTGGTGGCCTATATCGGTGGTTTTTCAGCTGCCACCAGTATGGTGATCATGACCACGGTGGCGGTGAGTATTATGGTCTCAAATGAAATTGTGATCCCTTTTCTTCTGAAGGCGCGCTGGACACCGCGTGGCTCACACCAGCACTTTGGTCGTGTGGTGGTACTGGTCAGGCGGTTGACGACGGTCTTTATCATTCTGCTTGGTTATCTGACCTATCGCACGATTGCTGAATTCAACTCGCTGGCTGCCACAGGTTTTCTGGCTTTTGCCGCCATCGGCCAGCTGGCACCAGCCGCTCTAGGGGGATTGATCTGGAAGACGGGCAATCGCTGGGGGGTGCTCAGTGGCCTGCTGCTGGGTGGTTTTTTCTGGGCCTATACACTGCTGCTCCCAAGTCTTGAGATGGCCGGTTTGGTCAGTCACCAGCTGCTCACTCATGGTCCTTGGGGAGTGGCTTGGTTGCGGCCAACAGCCTTGCTTGGGGTCGAGCAGCTCGACTTTTTTACTCAAGGTGTATTGTGGAGTCTTGGAAGTAACCTGCTCGCTTATATACTGGTATCGCGCTTAACTCGTCAAAGAGTGATTGATCGCATTCAGGCTTCGGCCTTTGTCGATAGTCTGGAGCCTAAGGTGGTCAAGGCACCCCGTCCTTGGCAGGGCGCGACGAAGCTGGGTGATCTGCGCGTGGTCGCTGAGCGCTTTGTGGGCCGTGAAGTGGTCGATCGCGCCTTTTATGACTTTGCCTTTAAGCGCGGACTCGAACCGCTGAAGAATGAAGATCCGGCCAGTATCGAGCTGATTCAGCTGACTGAGCGTCTGCTGGCTGGCGTGCTCGGAGCCTCTTCTGCACGTGTGGTGATGAGTTCGGCCTTGCAAGGCAAGGAGATTAAAATCTCTGATGTGATCTCGATTGTGGATGAAGCCTCGCAGGTGCTGGAGTTTAACCGCAGCCTCCTACAATCGACGATAGAAAACCTCTCTCAGGGCGTCAGTGTTGTCGATAAGCACCTCAATCTGGTGGTCTGGAATCAACGCTACTTAGAGCTCTTTCACTTCCCTGATCACTTTATCCGTGTTGGCCGTCCAGCCATTGAGATTTTCCGTTATAACGCTGAGCGGGGAGAGTATGGGCCTGGCGATCCAGAGGCCCATGTGCAGCAGTTGATGGAAAATATTCGCGAAGGCCAGCCCCATGCTTATGTACGCTACCGCAAGGATGGCAGTGTGCTGGAAATCCAGGGGAATCCCATGCCTGGTGGAGGTTTTGTCTATAGTTATCAAGATATTACCCAGCAAAAGCAAATTGAAGAGGCTTTGATCCAATCCGAAAACAATATCCGTATCTATACCGATAATGTGCCGGCATTGATTGCTTATTTTGATACTGAAAAATGCTACCTGTTTACCAACCGCGCCTATGAAGAAGCCATGGGTGTCGATCGCAATCAGGTGATTGGCCGGCCTATTTATGAAGTGCTGTCCACTCTGGACTATGAGGCGCGTCAGCCTTATATGCGGGCCGCTTTAGATGGACGACGCCAGACCTTTGAGTTGGAAATGCCGGGGCATCACGCCATACGCTATGCGTTGGTCACCTATACGCCACACTTGGCAGAAAGCGGTGAGGTGCTGGGCTTCTTTGCGCTCTATCAAGATATAACCGAGAGGCGCTTGGTCGAAGTGGCCCTGCAAGAAACCAATGAGCATCTGGAAGAGCGGGTGCGGGAGCGAACACTGGCGCTTTCTGAACTCAATAGTGCGCTCTTTAAGGAAAATAAGGTGCGTGCTCAGGCAGAAGAGGATATGCGCCACGCCAAGCAGCAGGCGGAAGAGGCCAATGCTTCTAAAACACGCTTCCTTGCCGCGGCCAGCCATGATCTCTTGCAGCCTTTAAATGCAGCGCGACTGTTTACTTCTGCGGTGGCACAGCAGGTACAAGAGCCTGAGCTGAAAACCACCATCTCGCATATTGATAACTCCTTGAAGGCGGCCGAAGAGCTGCTCAGCACCTTGCTGGATATTTCTAAACTGGATGCAGGAGCCTTGCAGCCACGGATCACTGATTTTGCGCTCAGCGAAATTTTTGAGCCTTTAAAAGCTGAGTTTAGTGTGATGGCGGCAGAGCGGGATCTGGTTTTGCGCCAGGTCAAAACCCAATGCTGGGTGCGAAGTGATGCGCAGATGTTGCGGCGCATTATCCAAAACTTTCTTTCTAATGCGCTGCGTTATACCGGAGAAGGCAAGGTATTGCTGGGGTGTCGTCGCCGTGGTGATCAGCTGGTCGTGCAGGTTTGGGATACTGGGCCTGGGATTCCAGAAAGCCGCCTTGGTGAGATTTTTCAGGAGTTCCGCCGCCTTGACTCCACGCCAGATAAGCGCAAAGAAAAGGGGCTGGGCTTGGGGCTCTCCATTGCCGAGCGTATGTCGCGCGTACTAGGGCATCGCCTTGAAGTGAAAAGCTGGCCTGGGCAGGGCACGGTGTTTTCAGTCGCACTCCCTTGCGTACCCGCTCAGCAGCAGCCAGCGCACTTTTTACCAGGGCGACGCAGCTTCAATCGTCTGGATGGCTTGCAACTCTTATGTATCGATAACGAGCCGCTGATCTTGGAAGGCATGAAGGCCATGCTCAGCGGCTGGCAGTGTGAGGTCGCGACAGCGGCTTCAGAGCAGGAGGCGCTGAGCTTACTACAACAGATGGAGGTGCGTCCTGAGATCTATCTGGCTGACTATCATCTCGATGATGACCTGACCGGTGTGATGGCTTTACAGGGGCTGGCGCGTTTTCTGGGTGAGCCTGCCTTGCCGGGCATTATTATTACAGCGGATCGTACGGATGTGATCAGTGAAGAAGTGCGGCAAGCTGGTTATCAACTGCTGCATAAGCCAGTGAAGCCAGCAGCGCTGCGTGCTTTGCTCACACGTATGATGCAGATGCAAAAGCGCAAAGCCCAGGCGTCGGCGGATCAGCCATAAAAAAAGCCAGCAAGGATGCTGGCTTCGAGGCTGCTGCGTGATAGAAAACAGCTTAAGGCGTATTCACCTTGGGCGCTTCAACCTCTAAACGCTTGGCAGCAATCACCGCCTGGGTGCGTGAATGCACACCGAGCTTGCGTAAAATAGCGGTGACATGGGCCTTGATGGTGGCTTCTGAGACATCCAACTCATAGGCAATTTGCTTATTGAGCAGACCTTCAGTGAGCATATTCAATACACGGAACTGCTGTGGCGTTAAAGAAGCCAGTGCCTCAGCAAAACGTGCTTCTTCTTCACTGATCTCATCGAGATGCTCTGCCACCGCTGGCGGAATCCAGACCTCACCGTTCAGAACCTGAGCAATGGCTTGGCCGATGGTTTCCAGAGAAGAGGATTTGGGGATAAAGCCGGATGCGCCATAGTCCATCGCGCGACGAATAACATGATTATCCTCACTGCCTGAGACCACCACCACCGGAATACCGGGATTGACACCACTTAAGAACACCAGACCAGAAAAGCCGTGTGCGCCGGGCATATGAAGATCGAGCAGAATCAGGTCCGCATCTGGATGATGGGCAACGGCATGATGAACAGCTTCCAGAGTATCAGCCTCAACTATCTCGACATCACTTAAGGCTTGGGTGACCGCTTGCTGGAGTGCGGCACGAAACAAGGGGTGATCGTCAGCAACGATAATTTTGTGGCGTAAAGCCATTCACTTTCCTCCAGTAAAAGAGTGTAACTTCAGACCATTATTATCTGACTTTACTGATTTATCAAGGCACAAAAAGAAGCCCCACCGAGTGGTGGGGCCAGGCTAGAGAAATCGCAGAGGTTATTGAATGGCGCGGTTTTCGATCAGATCATCCACCACTGAAGGATCGGCCAGCGTACTGGTATCACCCAGACCATCGGTTTCATTGGCGGCAATCTTACGCAGAATGCGGCGCATGATTTTGCCTGAACGCGTCTTGGGTAGGCCAGGAGAGAACTGAATGACATCGGGTGATGCAATCGGGCCGATCTCTTTGCGCACCCACTTCACTAGCTCTTTGCGCAGCTCATCGCTGGCATCAAAGCCATCCGCCAAGGTGACATAAACATAGATGCCTTGACCCTTGATATCATGCGGGTAACCCACCACAGCCGCCTCGGCAACAGCTTCATGAGCTACGAGTGCAGATTCGACCTCAGCTGTACCCATGCGATGTCCAGAAACGTTGATCACGTCATCAACACGACCGGTAATCCAGTAGCAGCCATCCTCATCGCGGCGGCAACCGTCACCAGTAAAGTACATCCCTTGATAGGTAGAGAAGTAGGTTTGCACAAAGCGCTCGTGATCCCCCCAGATGGAGCGACCTTGACCAGGCCAGGAGTCCAGAATCACCAGGTTGCCTTCTGTCGCGCCTTCCAGAATCTTGCCTTCAGCATCCACCAATGCAGGCTGTACGCCAAAGAAGGGCAGAGTCGCCGAGCCAGGCTTCAGATCTGTCGCACCGGGCAGAGGGGCAATCAAAATGCCGCCGGTTTCGGTTTGCCACCAGGTATCCACAATTGGGCACTGGCTGTTACCGATCACGCGGTAGTACCACTCCCAGGCTTCAGGGTTGATTGGCTCACCAACAGAACCCAGCAGGCGCAAGCTGGAACGCGTCGAGCTGTCCATCACGTTATCGCCTTGGGCCATTAAAGCGCGCACAGCAGTGGGTGCGGTATAGAGAATATTAACCTGATGCTTGTCGCAGACTTCACCTATACGACCATGCGTAGGGTAGCTGGGTACGCCTTCAAACATCAGGGTGGTGCCACCATTGGCCAGTGGGCCATAAACAATATAGCTGTGGCCAGTGACCCAGCCCACATCCGCTGTACACCAGTAAACCTCACCGGGTTTGTAGTCAAAAATATACTGGTGGGTCATCGAGGCATAGACCAGATAGCCGCCGGTGGTGTGCTTTAAGCCCTTGGGCGCGCCAGTTGAGCCTGAAGTGAACAGAATAAAGAGAGGGTCTTCAGCCTGCATTTCTTCGGCAGGGCACTCATCCGCACAATCCGCGACCAGCTCATGCCACCAGACATCACGGCCTTCTTGCCAATCAATGCTGCCTCCGGTGCGCTTCAGCACTACCACATGCTCGACCGTTTTGACAGCTGGGTTGTTCAGGCCTTCATCCACATTTTCTTTTAATGGAACACACTTGCCGCCACGCAGACCTTCATCAGAGGTGATGATGATGCGTGAATCTGAGCCAATGACACGGCTGGCAATCGCATCGGGTGAGAAGCCACCAAAGACGACAGAATGCACTGCGCCCAGACGAGCACAGGCCAGCATCGCAATGGCCGCCTCGGGTACCATCGGCATATACAGGGTGACGACTTCGCCTTTTTGAACGCCCAGTTTTTTCAGGCCATTCGCAAAGCGACAGACTTCATGGTAAAGCTCGCGGTAGGTGATCTTCTTGTCTTCGTTGGGATCATCGCCTTCCCAAATAATCGCGACCTGATCACCGCGCTCTGCAAGATGGCGATCCAAGCAGTTTACCGAGGCGTTGAGGGTGCCATCTTCAAACCAGCGGATATCGACATTGTGTGGATCAAAGCTGGTGTTTTTAACGCGGGTATAGGGTTGCATCCAATCAAGGCGTTTGCCCTGCTCAGCCCAGAAGGCTTCAGGGTTGTTGACTGACTCAGCGTACATGGCAAGGTATTGTTCTTTATTGATCCATGCGGCGTCAGCCACTTCAGGTTTTACTGGATAGACTTTCTGTTGTTCGCTCATCAGACTCAGCCTCTGTGTCTGGGTGGATTTGTTTTTATATGTTGATACTGATGAGAAGTTATACATGCCCAGCGATGGATAAAAATATTAGACCTTGGTCGCAGCTTTTATCTTTTTAAAATCAATGACTTGTGATTTTATGACTGAAGAGTCATGGCTTGGTCACGCTCTTTTCCTGCCGCGCAAAGTGTAAACGACTACCACAGAGGCGGCACAGATAGCCCTGACCACGGCCAATTTTATTATGGCGTCGGATGGTGAGATGATGTTCGCGCCCTACACAGCCACAGTGATAAACAAAACACTGACCCGCAGCTTGGCGCACCTCAAAGGTGTGTGTACGCCGAGCTTGCTGCTTGAAGACTTCTTCCATGATACGACGCCATTCAGGGCCGTGGGGGCGGATGCGACGGCCAAAAAGCTGCCAAGCCACAAGATGGGCGACCTCATGCGGCACGACTTGCTGAATAAAATCCTGTTGGTTCTCTAATAGCAGCTGTTGATTAAAGCGCAGGCGATTCAGATGCCCTTCGGCGATCCCCGCGCTACGTCCACGCAGCTTTAAGCTGACCTGAGGCCGTGGAAAAGCACGCAGATAGTAGGCTTCGGCAAGTTGATAGTGGTGCGTTACGGCGCGATTGAGTTCAGTAAAAAGTGTGTGTAAGTCGGACATATAAAGAGTGAGAGGCAGGCCTGTCGTTGTACTGCAAAGAGACCAGGAATCAGTGCTACAATCTGCCTTGATCGCTATTGATTCCACCTAGCTTGAGTTGTGACTATGAATCCAGACCATGAAGTGCCCCTTAGCTTACTTGATGATGAGCAGCTTGACCAACTTGATCAGCATCTAAGCGATCTTGCTCAGCAGGACGAAGATGTGTTTCAGCTCTTTGAATTGCTGGGCTATATCAGTGCCTTGGCCTTGTTACCCGCGCAGGAGCAGCTGAATCCCCAATGGCTGGGCCCGATTGAAAGCCAGCTTGAGCAGACGCCCTCAGCAAATGCCGTGACCCAGCTGGCGCAGATCGCGCTGGAGCGTGCGCAGCAGGGCTTGTATCAGGGTGGTGGTATCGAGTTGCCCTTCCAAGCTTGGGATGAAGAGCAGGCTGATTGGATCGTCGACTGGGCCGCAGGCTTTATGCAAGCCTGTTTTGAGCAGGAAGAGCAGCTGTCTCTTGATGATCCAGCCTTGGCGGAGTTGCTGCTGCCGATCATGGTGCTGTCTGGCCTGTTTGGCGAAGAAGATGCTGAGTTTGCTGAGATGGAAGAAGACGAGCCGCTATTAGAGCAGTTTGTCCGCCAATTGCCAGATTTGCTGCTGGATCTCTATTGTCAGCTGAATGCACCAGAAGAAAAGGCCGCACCTGTCGTGCAGAAAAAAGCCACCGCTGGTCAGAAGAAAAAAGCACCAAGGCGTCACTGAGGTTGAACTGGTGTCATGCTTGATGAGTGATTGATCTTCTTGGTGCCTAATGCCAGCGTTGAACTAATGCACCAATCCAGCCCCAAAAGCGCTCCTGGATTTTGATCCACCAGGGGCGCTGTTGCCAGAGTTGAGTATCGATCCAGCAGCTGTCCAGCGCAGCCTGTTGAAACCAGGCTTCCACCTGCTGCGCAAGAGCAGCACAGCGCGCTTCTTGGTTCGCTTCTAGATTCCAGCGCAACCCCCAATAGTCAAAATTGCAGGAGCCGATCGAAATCCACTGATCGCAGAGGCTGACCTTGGCATGCAAAAAACGTGGCTCCAGCTCCAGAATACGCACACCCGCTTTGAGCAGCTCGGGATAAAACCTTTGTCCGGCAAAGCGTATGGCGGGGTGATCTGTCTTGGGCCCTGGCAGCAGCAGATGGACTGAAACACCAGCCTGCGCCGCTTGGATCAAGGCGCGCCTCAATCGACGACTCGGCGCAAAATAGGGGGTCGCAATCCAGATCTGCTCTTGTGCCTGATAGATCTGACGCAGCAATGACAGCTTGATGGTGTGGCGATACAGGCCCCAGCCAGTGACCACGCGCCCTTCATTGTCTGAGGCCAGAGCAGCAGCAGGCCAGTGGATGGGCGGATGCGGGCAGAGGGCAGCAGCAAGAGGACGACTTGGCCAGCTCTGGCGAAAAGTCTGCGCCCACTGGGTCACGCAAGAGCCTTGAATACGCAGCGCGACCTCTAACCAGGCCGTTTCTGGCGTGATCCACATATCCGCCAAACCAAATCCACCCACATAGGCGATCTGGTGATCAATCAACAGCAGCTTGCGATGATTACGAACCAGGTTTTGACTCAGTTGCCGCCAGTTCAAGGGATTAAACTCTTGGATCATCACTCCTGCGGTCTTGAGTTGCGCCCGTTCTTCAGGCGCAAAGCGGCGAGCGCCAAAGCCATCTATCAGCAAATAGACCTGCACGCCACGTTGGCTGGCTGCACTTAAAGCTTCGACCCAAGCCTGGGTGACTAGCCCCGATTCAATCAAGTAGAGCTCAAGGAGAATCACCTCCCTTGCCGCTGCGATATCCGTTAACATACGCGGATAAAAATCGACGGCCTCACTGATGAGTTCGAAGTGCTGCTGAGGCTGCCAAGCTAATCCCTTCAGCATCGGCAAAGCTTTTTCGGTAAGAGGGCGGGTTGTCGATCTTCCATCTTGTTAATTTGAATAGGTTGCCTTTTTTTATGTTATTGAAAAAATTGGTGCTGATGCTCTGGGCACCTTTGGAGTTTTTATTAAGCGCTCTTTTGGCTCGCTGGGTCAAGATGCATTTAACACGCGAGCCCCTGCCCAGCTTGAAGCTTGATCGCCCTTGCTTGTATTTAATGGAAAGAAAAAGCTGGGTGGATCGCCTGGTGTTGAAGCAGCTGATTCAGCAGCAAGGCTGGCCGCGTTTGGCGCGTTTGCAACTTGGACAGCATCAGCTGGATTCGAATCTGCTTTTTTTAGAGCAGAGTCCACCTTGGCGACGGGCATTTCAAGGCGCGCAGCCAACAGAAGATCTACTCCAGGCCTGGCAGATGATGCAGGCACAGCCAGAAACCGAGCTACAGGTGATTCCAGTCAGCTTTTATTGGGGGCGGGCACCACGACGGAGTGAGTCTTTATTTAAGTTGATCACGGCAGACTACTGGTCTGGCGGCGGTCGATTGCACAAGTTTTTTGCGGTGCTGTTTCATGGCCGTCAGCTTTGGGTCGCGGTCGGCTTGCCCTTTCTGGCGCATCAGGTGATGAGTCATGAGCGCTTGATGCAGCAGGGTGCTGAGAAAGCAGCTGAGAAAACTCGGCGTTTGTTGAAACTGTACTTTCGCCGTTCGAGAACGCGCCTGTTGGGGCCAGATTTATCCCATCGTCGCACTTTGAAAAAGGTGATCATGACGACACCCGCCGTGAAGCAGGCTATGGCAGAGGAAGCCGCGCAGACCAGTCCGCGTCAGGCAGAAGAGAAGGCATTAAAGTACATTGATGAGATCGCCTCTAACGTTTCCTACCCTGTTTTATTGCTGCTGGATCGCTTGCTGAATCGCGTGTGGAATCGCATCTATGATGGTGTTCAGGTCACTGGATTGGAGCAGTTTAAGGATCAGGCCGGTCGCTATACGCTGGTCTATCTGCCTTGTCACCGTAGCCATATTGATTATCTTCTTTTGTCCTATGTGCTTTTTCAACAAGGGCTGATGACACCGCATATTGCCGCAGGTGTGAATCTGAATATGCCGGTTATCGGGCCTTTTTTGCGTCGTGGCGGGGCTTTCTTTATGCGGCGCAGTTTTAAGGATCAACCCTTGTATCGTGCCGTTTTTTATGAGTATCTCTATACCCTGTTTTTACAAGGGCATTCGGTGGAGTTCTTTGTTGAAGGAGGGCGCTCGCGCACGGGTCGAACACTCTTGCCCAAGCCGGGATTGCTGGCGCGAACGCTACAGGCACAAGAGCGCGGGACTCAGAAGCCCATGCTGCTGATTCCGATTTATATCGGTTATGAAAAGGTGCTTGAAGGCAGCACTTATCTCAGTGAGCTGCAAGGGCAGCGTAAGAAAAAAGAATCCCCCTTAGATGTGCTGCGTGTCATCAAGCACCTGCGTCAGTCTTTTGGGCGGGTGCAGGTCAACTTTGGCCAGCCGATCGATCTGGATAGCTGGCGGGCATCTCGGGTCGATGAGCAGGCGCTGCCAGCTTTACAGCAGGAGATTGCTGGTCGGATTCAGCAGGCTGCAGGTCTGAATCGAACCAACCTAGTGGCCTTGAGTCTGCTGGCTTGTGAGCATCGCGTGCTGGATGGTGGGCTGATGGAGCAACAGATGCAGCTGCTGGCTGATTTAGCGCAGCGTATGGGTGTGTCCTTGATCCCGGAAGGTCGGCCTAGCGAATGGCTGGCTGCCGCTGAAGCCATGCAGTGGGTTGAGCCGGTGGCCCATCCACTGGGGCAGCTGTATCGCTTGAATGAAACCCAAGCCATTAGCCTGACTTATTATCGCAATAATACGCTGCATCTTTTTGCCCTGCCTTCGCTGATGGCTTTTTTGTTGCTTGAGCAGCCTGCTGTCACCGAGGCCACCTTGCTGTTCCAAGCCAAGATGGTCTATCCGCTGCTGCAAGCCGAGTATTTTCTGCCACCGGCTGAAGAGGAACACGCGTTGGAGCAGTTGACGGCCAGGTTGCGCACCACCTTAGAGCAGCTAGCTGAGCAGAAGTTAGTGGTGTGTGTTGATCAGCTTTGGCAGCGTGCAGAAGAAACCACCTCCGAATTCTCTCAGCTTCAGCTGCTGGGGAATTTGGTTCGTCCGGCGCTAGAGCGCTACTATCTGTTGCTGGCACTGCTGGAGCAACAGGGGAGCGGTCAGCTCAGCGTGGTGGAGTTGATTGAGCGGGCGCAGGAATTTGTTAGTCGTTTAGCGCTGCTGCAAGGCTTGCATTCGCCTGAATATTCCGACCGTCATTTGATTGAGCAGGCGGTGCACCAGTTACTGCTGCTGGGTTGGTTGCGCGAGGATGCGATGCAGCGTTTGACCTTCCCTGATCGGCTGGTTGATCTTTTAAGCCAGGCCCGCCAGCTCTTTGATCCGCAGCTGCGCCTGATTCTGACCCACCTAACCCACTGGCGTCCACGAGAGGTGAGTTAAGTCCAGGAGAGGTGAGTTAAGAGAGTGGCGTAAAAAGCCAGGTTCTGTGGCAAAGAGAGTAACTTCCCTTTGCCACAAGGAGGCCACCTAACGGATCAGTGGATCGGTCATCACGTCATCCAGCCCTTCGCTACGCCGTGTGGGGCGTTGCTGCTGCAAGGGATCGGAGCGCACATCATCCAGTGAGCGATCACCGTAGAGGGTGGTGGGACGCACTCTGACGCGTACTTCTTGGCTGGGTGCATTGGCAAAGTGCAGGCGCAGGTTAAAATGGCGGCCTGCACGCAGAGGCTGATGGAGATCTTCGAGCAGAATAAAGGTGTTGCCGCTATTGAGGGTGACAGGGATGTGCTGCGGGAGTTGCACCTGCGCCAGCTGGATGGGAACCAGCTCATCTTCTGTGGCTTGAAGATGAACGATGCGTGCTGAACCGGCCATGTCCGACTCGATGCCGACCAGACGTTCTGTGCCTGATCCCATTTGTGTTAGCGTCATATAGACTGGGACCTGTGTGACCTGTGCTGGGGCCGCTAAAGACCAGGCCTCAAAAACCTGCACTTCTGCTTGAGCCACTTGCCAGCCACTCAACAGCAGGCCCGCTGCCCATGCCAACTTCTTGTTCATTTTGTTCTCCTAGAATCCAGTCAATGATAAGCCAGCGCTATTTCAGCGGAAATGCATCTAAATAGCTAGTCGACTTAAGCCTGATGGTGATCTAGGTCAGCCCTCAGCCCTCAACCCTAGGCATCCCGAGTGAGCTTTTTCAGGCTGTAAATATCAAAACGATTGGCCTGACCGGTGAGTTCAATCTGCGGTGCGCGTTGCATCAGATAGGGTGCATGGCGCGGTCTTTTGACCACCACGCGATGACTGGCGCAATCCAGTGCCATCTCCAATAGCAGATCGGCATCTTCATCCTGACCAACCAGATGATGGAAAAGGCGCATTTCTTTTTTGACTTGCGCCGATTTTTTGCTAGCAGGGAACATTGGATCAAGATAGATGACTTCTGCTTGGAGATCTTGGCTGAGTTCGGCGAGGCGCTGGCTGGCCTGCCCTTGAAATAAACGCAAGCGCGCCAGGATCGAAGCCAGTTCGGGGTCCTGGTGTGCGCTGGCACGTTGGTAGGCATCTTGTCCCAAGGCGGCGACCCAAGGATGGCGCTCCAGCGCCCAGACCTCGGCACCTAAACTGGCGAGCACAAAAGCATCACTGAGCAGACCGGCTGTCGCATCGAGAATGCGCGGCGAGATCCCTGCTTTGAGGCCGCACGCCTTGGCGACAGCTTGGCCCCGCCCACCACCAAATTGACGCCGATGAGCTAAGCGCCCGCCGACCAAATCTACTTGCACTGGGGCCACCTTGGGCTCTTCCGCCAAGGCCAAGCCTAAGCCCTGTGTATTGACCAATAGATAGCAGCCCTGTGTAGGTGGCGTATCACTCAGGGTGAGTTGAAGCTGTTCTGCCCAGGCTTGTGCCTGCTGGCGTTGCTGTGGATCAGCAAGATAGAGAAGGCTGTGCGTCACGCGGGTTCCGTTCAGGCTAGATGTAGAGGTCAATCTGGGATGGGCGCTGACCGCCATGGGCGACCGCCCAATAGAGCATCAGCGCCTTACGAGTGTGCAGATGGGCATCTTCCCAATTGGGCGCGCTCTCACTGGCCGCCAGATATTCCCCAGCCAGACTGGCCGTCGATGCCTGAGGTGCCTCGATGGAGGGCGTCAGGCTGCGCGCAGGTCGGCGAGCCTGAGGGCGAATCGCTGTGGGTGCAGGAAGATGGCGTGGAATCTGCATCATGCTTTTAGTCTGCTTGCGGCTCGACCAGCAGCTGACAGCGTTCACCAGCCACTTCGGCCAGCAAGCGCTCTTGATTCAGCTCTTGGCGTAGCTGGTTGATTTCACGGTGGTGCTGGCGCTTGAGCTGGCGGCGTAACTTACCCATGACAAAGCGCTGAATCTGCTGCTCGGTTTCAAGAATCAGTCCAGGAACGGCTGTCGGTTGGCGGGTTTCTTCATCGACTGCCACCATCGTGAAGTAAGAGGTGTTGGTGTGCTTGACGATATCCTGTTTGAAATCTTCAGAGATCACCTTGATGCCCACTTCCATCGAGCTGTGCCCAACATAGTTGACTGAGGCAAAGAGGGTGAGCAGCTCACCTACCTCGACGGGATTCATAAAATCCACTGAGTCGACTGAGGCCGTCACGCAATAGCTTTTGGCATGGCTGGCGGCGCAGGTATAGGCGATCTTATCCATTAAAGACAGAATCACACCGCCATGCACCTTGCCGCCAAAATTGGCATAAGAAGGCACCATCAGTTCTTTTAAAATGATTTGTGAAGCAGAAACAGTTTTGTAGTGGTGAGCAGAAGACATAGCTTGGCGCTTAACCTTGTTGAAGAGGAACGGGTTGCTGCGTGGCGGGTTGATGCGTCACTTGATTACGCAAATAAGTGGGTTCGATCTCAGCCGCAGAGCACCAGCGCTGAGCTGCCCAATCCTGTAAAGCAAGGGGGAGCATGGCAGCGGCACTGGGCAGCACATCGCTTTTGACCTGTTGAATGGCTTGGCGCGTGAGGGCAGGAAAGCGCGCTTCAAACAGGCCGCCTGATCCCACCACCAGCCAATCTTCGCCCATCTTAGGCTCGACGAGCAGGGCCTCAGGCGCGCTCAATTGCTCCTCCGTCAGCGAGATTAACTGGCCTTGCTGAACTTGATACACCGCCCAATAGATTTCATCCATGCGTGCATCAAGACAGCTGATCAAGCGTGTGGCATAACAATCCTGATGCGCTTGCCAAGCTTGAGCGGCGAGCGTTGAGATGGGCAGCACGGGGAGATCGAGTGCCAGTGCGAGCCCTTGGGTGGTCGCAGCGGCAATTCTCAGGCCGGTAAAAGAGCCAGGGCCACGGCCAAAAACTAAACCGTCGAGATCACTCATGCTGAGCTGAGCTTCAGCCAGTAGGGCTTGGATTTGGGGCAAAATCAGCTGGGCATGTTGACGGGGAGCCAAGCGCGTTTCTTCTAAGAGCTGGCCTTGGTGCCAAAGCGCGACAGAAGAAGCCTCAGAGGAAGTATCAAGAGCGAGTAGGGAAGGCATGAATAAAACCTGATCTGTGAGTCAGGCGGCATGATAACAGGAAAAAAAGCCAAGCGAGAAGTGAACTCCTTCTATTGTCTCGCCAGCATGACACTATGAGCCAGCATGCTGGATGGCTGACTCGGGATGTGTGCAAGGGCACGCCTCTCGCAGGCGCACCCTGCATCCACTTAGCTCAGTGCTTGGAGCACTTGCTGACGGATGTCATCAACACTGCCCACGCCTTCAACGCGAGTATAAGCAGGCGCTGCAGCGGCATCCTGCTGTGCCCAGGCTTGGTAGTACTCAACCAGAGGCGCTGTTTGGTCATGGTAGACGGCCAGACGGTGGCGCACGGTGGCTTCGTTATCATCTTCACGTTGAATCAGATCTTCGCCTGTCACGTCATCCTTGCCTTCAACCTTGGGTGGGTTGTAAACCAAGTGGTAGGTACGGCCTGAGGCAGGATGCACACGGCGGCCAGACATCCGCTTGACGATTTCCTCATCTTCAACGGCAATTTCAATCACATGATCCAGCTTGACACCGGCTTCTTTCATCGCATCAGCCTGAGGAATGGTGCGGGGAAAGCCATCAAATAAAAAGCCCTTGGCACAATCTGCCTCAGCGATGCGATCTTTGACGAGGCCGATAATGATATCGTCAGACACCAGACCACCTGAGTTCATGATTTCTTTTGCTTTCAATCCCATCGGCGTGCCTGCTTTAACGGCAGCGCGGAGCATGTCACCAGTAGAAATTTGCGGGATACCAAAGTGTTCACAAATAAATTGGGCTTGTGTCCCCTTACCGGCACCGGGTGCTCCTAAAAGAATTAAACGCATCTGCTGCTCCTTTACTCAGTTTATTTTAGTGAAGAAGACACTGTCGGGCTCAGATCCTGGGTGCATGGGCCAAACTGCTTCGCTGCACAAGAGCGCTGGAGTCTGGCCTGAGGGCACCGCAGAAAAACTGAGCGCAATACAGAGCCTCTGAAGAGAATACTGGTGTTTTCTTGATCATTGAGCGCGAAGCGCTTGTGATAGAAAGCCCAAACCTTGGGGATGAAGAGAGAAGGCCAAAGGGGTTCCTGCTATGGCGGTTCATGTTGATATCTAAGAAGCCTCTGATTAACTATTGCGCTGGGTGATGCTGCGTTGAAATTGGCCTGACCTGCGCTCATGACGTTAATCAGAGGCCTCCTAAGTAATCAATAGTGACTGCAAAAAGTCATGCTCTTCATCAGGCTATCCTTAGCGCTTCGCAGACAATACAGGGAGTCCCCGATGCTGACAAGCACCAAGGACTCATACCTAAGGTGGGGGTGGTGCCCTAAGGCACCTTAAATGCACTGATGGCCTGCTGAAGTTTTTGCGTGGTTTCAGTCAGTGCATGGCTGGCCGCAGCAGTGGCTTCTGCCCCTTGCGCAGCTTGATCACTACCTTCGCGAATGGTTTGCACACTGAGATGAATCTCATGCGAAACCTGTGATTGCTGCTCAGCGGAAGAAGCGATCTGCTGGCTTTGATGATCGATATCGAGCATGGCATCCAGGATTTTTTGCAGGCTGGATTGGACGGCCTCAGATTGCTCGCTGGTTTGCTGTGCACGCTGGTGCCCGAGGGTGATATGCTCGACAACACCATCGACCACCTGGTGCAGATCGCTGATCATATCAGCAATACTGTGGGTGGATTCTTGGGTGCGGCTCGCCAAGGAACGTACTTCGTCAGCCACGACAGCAAAGCCGCGACCTTGCTCACCCGCCCGCGCGGCTTCGATGGCGGCATTCAGCGCCAGCAGGTTGGTTTGCTCAGCAATGGCGCGAATCACCTCCAGTGCCTCACCGATACGCTGGCTACGTTCGACCAGCTCTTGGCCTGACTGGGCCGCATCAACCAGGGTGGCACTGAGGCGTTGCATTCGTTCTTGCATCGAAGTGACCACTTCCTTACCTTGCTCGACCTGCTCACGTCCATGCGCGGATGCCTGTGCGGCAGAGGCGGCATAGCTGGCCACTTCTTCTGCGCTGGTTTTCATCTCCTGCATCGATGACGAGACACTTTCAGTCTGAGCCTGCTGGTTGCCACTGGTCAGCTGGGCCTGTTCGGCATGGCTGGCCACACCCTGTGCCTGCGCATTGACCTGCTGGGCACTGGCGGCCACGGTAGAGACCAGGCTGCGCATTTTTTCTGTCATGCCAGCAAAGGCTTCGGTCAGAATGCCCATTTCATCATCTGTGGTCTTGTGCGGGGTGATGGTCAAATCCCCCTGTGCCAGAGCCTGCACATGATTCAAAAGCTGATTCATGTTTTCATGCATCGAAACATAAAAGCAGGTATAGAGATAAGCGATCACCAGCAGCTGTAAGCTCAGCAATAAAGCCATCCAGATCAGCGCTCGGCGCTGCTCTTGCTCGGCTATGGCCAGTTCAGCATCACTGAGTGCCAAGAAACGATGTCCCAGATCACGCAGCTGATCCTTGTTACCTTGGCTGGCGAGTAGGAAATCTTGCCAGGCACCATCCAGACTCACGGAGAAGATGATGTCGTCTTCTAGGCTCATCTGAAAGGCCTCAAGCTGAGCCTTGATGTCATCATCGATGCCAGTCAGTGCGCTGCTGAGATGTGGTGTGCGTTGGGCCATGGTATGCAGGTGAAAGTGCCATTGACGTTGCACCTGGTGCAGATGATCGACCAGCGCCTCCAGCTCGTTGCTGCTTCGTGAATCCATAAACTCTTGTAGCAGAACGTGCAGAGCATAGGCTTGACCAAGAGAAAGATCCTGCAAGGTATCAGGCAGCTTAACGTTCAAGACGAACTGCATAAACTGTACTTCAGCGCGCGGATCTTGCATCAGATCACTGCTTTGGCGCAGAGCCTGTAAAAGTTGATAGGTGTTCAGAATCAAGGGTTGGTAATGACTGAGCGTGAGGCCAAGATGGCCCAGTCGCCCTTGGGGCAAAAAAAGACCTTCAGCCTGTTCTTGCAGCTCATTGAGACTGGTTAGTAGCTGTGGATCATCCAGTACCGCTGCGGCTTGTTGGAGGCTATCCAGCTGCTGACGCCAGTTTTGTATCGCCTGTTCACGCAAGCGAGTCAACTCTGAGGACTCGTGGTTTTCAAGCAGTGCGGTCATTAACTGAAACTCTTCACTGCTACGTGCAAGATCGAGTGTTTGACCCTGTAGCTGCAAGCCGGTGCGCTCCTTGCGAATTTGGAGTAGATCGTTCCACAAATTATGGATATGCCAGCCACTGAGCAGCAACATGGGGAGTAAGAAGAGTAAAGCAATGACGGTGAACTTGGCAAAGTAGGCCAAACGGTTCATCAGCGCCATACCTGGCTTGAAGATGGTTTTGAACATAGGTGGGTCCTCTTGGCTACCCTTTGTTTTTATTAGTGAGAGCGATTCCTAAATCATCTGCATCTGCCTACCTTAGCTGAATAGGATAAAAAATCAAACAAATGTTTGATGTTGATTGTGGCTGCTTGCAACGTCGCCAAGGTGACACATAAAAAACCCCAAGGCGAGCTTGGGGTTTGATCTGTATCGGCTATCGCGCTGACCTAGATTAGAGCAGCATGCGGCGGATATCCGCCAGCACCTGAGACAGGAAGCTGGTGAAGCGTGCCGCATCCGCACCGTTAATCGCGCGGTGATCATAAGACAGAGACAACGGCAGCATCAGACGGGGCTGGAAAACCTTGCCGTCCCAGACAGGCTGGATGCTGGCCTTAGATACGCCCAGAATCGCCACTTCAGGTGCATTGACGATGGGTGTGAAGGCGGTTCCTCCGATCGAGCCCAAAGAAGAGATAGTAAAGCAGCTGCCTTTCATATCTTCGCCTTTAAGCTGTTTTTTCTGCGCGCGTGCACCTAAATCAGCGGTTTCGCGTGCGAGCTGGTAAACACTCTTTTTGTTGGCATCCTTGACCACTGCCACCAGCAGGCCATCGGGTGTATCAACGGCAAAGCCGATGTTGATGTACTTCTTCCAGATCAGTGTATCGCCTTCAGCACCTAAGGAAACGTTAAACTGCGGGAAGGTTTCCAGTGCCAGAGCGCAGGCTTTGATGATAAAGGGCAGCGGCGTCAGCTTCGCGCCTTGCTTCTCGGCTTCTGCTTTGATGCTTTTGCGGAAATCTTCCAGCTCGGTGATATCGGCCTGATCGAACTGAGTGACGTGAGGCACATTCAGCCAAGAGCGATGCAGGTTCACGGCACCAGCCTTGAGCAGGCGTCCCATGGGTTTTTCTTCGATCTCGCCAAATTGGCTGAAATCCTGTACGGGAACAGGCGGAATGCCCGCGCCGCTACTGGCAGCTGTGCTCGGTGTCGTCGAGCGTGGCTGCTGAAGAATGGCCTTCACATAGTTCTGAACGTCTTCTTTGAGGATGCGTCCACGTGGGCCTGTGGCGGGTACCAGACTGAGATCGACACCAAATTCACGCGCAAGTAAGCGAACAGCTGGACCAGCATGGACCTTGCCTGAGCTGGCAGGCTGGCTTGCCTTTGGAGCCGCCGGACTAGTGGCTGCCGGCGCGGCGATGGGTGCACTGGCTTGTGGCGCACTGGTTTGCGCTGCACTGGATTGAGAGGCACTGGCTGCGACTGGCGCTGGATTGGCACTGGATTGCGTGCGCAGGATGGCGATCAGATCACCTTCCGAGACCTTGTCGCCGACCTTGACTTTTAGCTCCAGCAGCTCACCGGCAAAGGGTGCAGGAATGTCCATGGTGGCCTTATCGGTTTCCAGTGTGATCAGCGGTGCGTCTTCAGCCAGTTGATCGCCGATTTGGGCGGCCAGCTCGATAATCTCAACCTGACTATGCCCACCTAAATCAGGGACGCGGACCTCTTGCTCACGTGGGGCGCTGGTCACGGGGGCAGCAGGTGCGCTGGGAGCGATCTCTGCAGGTGCTGGCGCGCTGTTGGAGCTGATCGTCGCAGAAGCGCTGCTATCCGCTGTGAGCAGATAAGCAATCAGATCGCCTTCTGAAACCTTATCGCCTTCTTTCACCAGCAGTTCTACAAGCTCACCGGCGACTGGGGCGGGAATATCCATCGTCGCCTTGTCGGTTTCCAAAGTCAGCAAGGTGTCTTCGGCTTGCAGCTGATCACCCACCTTGGCCGGCAGTTCGATGATCTCTACCTGAGCATGACCACCCAGATCGGGCACATAGATGGCTTGGCGTTGTTGGCTGACTGTGGCTGAGCTGACCTCAGCTGGCGCAGGGGCTGGTGCAACAGGTGCAGTCGCTGTGCTTTCTGCTTTGGCAGCAGTTGGCTGTTCAGTGGCGCTGGAGGCCGCTTCGCCCTCGGTTTCGATCTCAATAATCTGAACACCTTGGCTGACCTTATCGCCTTCTTGTACCAAAAGGCGTGTAATGCGGCCGCTCATTGGGCTGGGGATATCCATGCTGGCTTTATCGGATTCCAGCACCAGTAGCGTGTCTTCTGCTTGGACGCTATCGCCCACTGCGACACTGATCTCGATGACTTCGACATCTTCGCTGCCGCCGATATCGGGAACTTGGATAATGTGTTTACTCAAGGTTGTGCTCCTTTTGTTCATTCAGCGGATGCTCTCTCGATCGCCTCACCCTCAATAATAGAGGGCGAGGGCTGCTGTAACGTGCAGTTAGCAGAAGAGAGGATCACATTTGTTCGCATCGATACCGTACTTTTCCATCGCCTGGGTGACGGTCTTCGCGGGGAGTTCACCGCGATCAGCCAAAGCCTTCAGGGCGGCAATCACAACAAAGTAGCGGTCGACTTCAAAGAAGTGGCGCAGTTTTTCGCGTGTATCGGAGCGGCCGTAGCCATCTGTGCCCAGCACCTTGTAATCCATCGGTACCCAAGCACGTACCTGATCAGCAAACAGCTTCATATAGTCTGTGGCGGCAATGGCTGGGCCTTGACGTCCTTGAAGCAGTTGAGTGATATAGGGCAGGCGTGCTTCTTCTTCAGGGTGCAGGAAGTTGTGGCGCTCAACGGATAAGGCCTCACGGCGTAGCTCGTTAAAGCTGGTCGCGCTCCAGATATCGGCTTCAATATCAAAGTCTTGCTTGAGTAGCTCAGCAGCAGCCTCGACTTCACGCAAGATGGTGCCTGAACCTAGCAGCTGCACCTTGTGCTTGGCGGTACCGCCTTCTTTCAACAGATACATGCCTTTGATGATCTGCTCGGCCACTTCGGGACGCTGCGGCATTTCAGGGTGAGCATAGTTCTCGTTCATGACCGTCAGATAATAGAAGCAGTTTTCTTTATCTGCGTACATGCGCTTCAGACCATCTTGAATGATCACGGCCAGCTCATAGCTATAGGTTGGATCATAGGTGCGGCAGTTGGGAATGGTTGCCGCCATCAAGTGGCTGTGACCGTCTTGGTGCTGCAGACCTTCACCGTTCAGTGTGGTGCGTCCTGCTGTGCCGCCCACCAAGAAACCGCGTGCCTGCAAATCACCGGCGGCCCAGGCCAGATCACCAATACGCTGGAAGCCAAACATCGAGTAGTAGATGTAGAAGGGCACCAGTGGGTAGTTGTGGTTGCTATAGCTGGTTGCGGCAGCCACCCAAGCTGACATGGCGCCGGCTTCAGTAATGCCTTCTTCGAGGATCTGGCCTTTTTTATCCTCGCGGTAGAACATGATCTGGTTTGAATCTTCCGGCTTGTACTTCTGCCCTTCTGAGGTGTAGATCCCCAGCTGGCGGAACATGCCTTCCATACCAAAGGTCCGGGCTTCATCCGGTACGATGGGCACAATGCGCTCACCTATGGCCTTGTCTTTGGTCAGGCCAGTCAGAATACGCACAAAGGCCATCGTGGACGAGATCTCGCGTCCTTTGGAGCCTTGCAGCATGGCTTCATAGATCTTGTCATCCAGTGCTGGCGCGGGCAGGGCTTCGAAATCAGCACGACGCGCAGGCAGATAACCGTTCAATCCTTCACGAGTGCGGCGCATATAGCGCATTTCGGGGCTGTCTTCAGCAGGCTTGTAGAAGGGCACCTGCTCCAGCTCTTCATCGCTTAACGGAATGCCAAAGCGATCACGGAATTTTTTCAGCGTCTCGATTTGCAAAGATTTGACTGAGTGGGTGTCATTTTTCGCCTCGCCATCTTCGCCTGTACCATAGCCCTTCACGGTATGCGCCAGAATCACGGTGGGACGACCATTAGCGTTATGGACCGCTTCATGGTAGGCCGCGTAGACCTTATAGGGATCATGGCCGCCACGGTTCAGACCGTAGATATCTTCATCGGTCAGGTCTTTGACCATCTCTTTCAGTTCTGGATTGGCACCAAAAAAGTGTTCACGCGTATAGGCGCCGCCATTGGCCTTGTAGTTTTGGTATTCACCATCCACCACCTCGTCCATGCGTTTTTGCATCAGGCCTTTGGTGTCTTTTTCAAACAGAGGGTCCCAATGACGACCCCAGACCACCTTGATGACATTCCAGCCAGCGCCACGGAAGACGCCTTCCAGCTCATCCATAATGCGGCCGTTGCCACGAACTGGGCCATCCAGCCGCTGCAGGTTACAGTTGATGACGAAAATCAGATTGTCCAGCTTCTCGCGTCCTGCCAGTGAGATCGCGCCCAAAGATTCTGGCTCATCACACTCACCATCACCCATATAGCACCAGACCTTACGATCGTGCATCGGCTTGAGTTCGCGTGAATCCAGATACTTCATCACGTGGGCTTGATAGATGGCTTGAATCGGCCCCAGGCCCATGGAAACGGTAGGGAACTGCCAGAACTCAGGCATTAACCAAGGGTGAGGATAGGAAGAAACCCCCTTGCCATCGACTTCCTGGCGGAAGTGATTGAGTTGGTCTTCTGTCAGGCGGCCTTCGAGAAAGGCGCGTGCGTAAACACCAGGTGCACCGTGGCCTTGGAAATAAACCAGATCACCTTCGAAATCATCTTTGGGCGCGCGGAAGAAGTAGTTAAAGCCGACATCATAGAGGGTGGCGCTCGACATAAAGCTCGAAATATGGCCGCCAATCCCCGGATTTTTCTTGTTGGCCCGCATCACCATCGCCATCGCATTCCAGCGAATCAGGGAGCGAATGCGGCGCTCCATAAAGAGATCGCCAGGCATTCTGGCTTCACGGTGCACGGGGATCGTATTGCGGTGCGGGGTGGTAATCGAAAAAGGGAGCTGCGAGCCATCGCGACGCATCCGGTCAGCGAGTTGGGTCAGTAAGTATTTGGCGCGCGCTTCACCTTCATGAGTGAGCACCGAATCCAGGGCCTCAAGCCACTCTTGGGTTTCCATTGGATCCAGGTCTTTAACCTCCTGATTCATATAACTTCTCCGCTTGCGTTGTTGTCAGTAAGAAAGGGTATGTAGCCGAACTACATTCAGTCTTGCTTTTCGAGCTGGTAGAGCGAGTCAGTCAGCCAAGATAGGCCAGCACTGACCCGGAAAAATTGTCCTGCACAAGAGTGGTCTTGTTGCGCTGCAGCAGATCTGGCTTGGCTTGCAGCGCTTCTTGGTGTTGTTATTCAGTTTTGTAATTTTACTACAAAAAAGGCCAAAGAAAAGCCTTAAGTAGCAAAACCGACCAGTTACGACCAAAGGATAACGCTGAGCGCGAAGACTGCAACCCAGATGATCAGGGCGCGCCAGAGCTGCTCTTTGAGGAGTGCCAGCTCTTGGTCTGCCTCAGGTGTCATCATTTCTGGCCGTTGCTGATAACAGGCCGCAGCTTCGCTGAGATGACCGCAGGCGGTGATCAATTGACGATTCAGAAAAGTCTCGCTCTCAAGTTGCACCTTGAATAGATCGCGGCTCCATTGGCGCAAGCCCAGCAGTGGGCGACCAGCTAAAGCAAAGGTCAGGCCGAGCAGACGCGAAGCGGGCCATTCGAGCAGAAAGTGAAAGTGTTCTATCGCTGGATCGACATCCTGATAAGCCTGCCGCGCATGATACAGAGCACGCTCGCTGAGTCTGACCAGCAGTGCACCCAGTGGGCCAAGAAGCAGGAACCAGAAGATCACCATAAACAAGCGATCAAATGCCAGATAGGTCAGCTTGGCGAGAACCTGAGCATGTACTTGGGTGGCACTTTCTTCATTGCAAGGGCGTTCGAGGAGTTCTTCGGCATAGTAGTAGGCTGCTTGATGGTCTCCTTGACGCCAAGCAATCATATAGCGCTGAATCCATTTTTGTTCATTGCGCCGCCCAAGGGCATAGTAGAGCACGGCAAGATTCACCAGCAGTGCAGGCACACCGGCCAACCAGCCATCCAGCCACCAGAGTACAAGCCAGATGGTGAGTAACCAAAAGATCACGGCAGTGAGAAAGGGGGCGGTGGCGCCAAGATGACTTTTCCAGATCTGGGCACTCCAGCGATGAAAGGCGCGATAAGCGCGATCAAGGCCATGATGTACCCCTTGATTGGGGAGCTTTTGCAAAAGCAGTACCACTAAAAGGGCAAAAAACTTCATCCTATCCGTCCTGTGTGGAGGCCAGCTGAGACAAAAAGTATGGCCAGTCAAAAGCTGGGCCAGGATCTGTTTTGCGCTCAGGGGCGATCTGTTGATGACCGACGATGCGTTGCGTTGTGATCTCTGGATAAGTCTGCATCAGACTCAGCGTGACGGCAATCAGCTGTCGATACTGCGCCTCAGTGTAGGGTTGATGATCCGAACCTTCAAGCTCAATGCCGATGGAGAAATCATTACATTGTTCACGTCCTTCAAAGACCGAGCGTCCAGCATGCCAGGCACGCTGATCAAATCCGACAAATTGGATGATCTGTCCAGTACGGCGGATCAGCAGATGGGCAGAGACTTCTAAGCCTTCTAACTGGGCAAAATAGGGGTGCTGGCTGGTGTCGAGCTGGCCAGTGAACAGGGCCTCGATCCAAGGGCCGCCATAGGTTGTGGGCGGCAAAGCAATATTGTGGATCACCAGCACACTGATCTCTTGCTGTGGGCGGGCATTGAAAAAGGGTGAAGGGCGAGCTTGGGCGCAGCTCAGCCAGTGATCAACTATCTGCATAAAACAGCGCCTCCTCGACGTGTGTGCCTCTTTAGACCAAAAAAGAAGTTTTGCAATAAAATGCGCCTTTAAGCCAGATGAACTCTTATAATAGCGCGCAGATCAATACAGACTTTACCAAACTGCCAGCTTTGGGAGAACTTATGTCCTTTGAATTACCCTTGCCACTTGCTGATCAACTTGCCGATCAGGTTCGTCTTGCGCTTGCAGAAGATGTGGGTTCAGGCGATCTCACTGCCCAGTTGATTCCGGCCACGACCCAAGCTCGCGCGCAGGTGATCACACGTCAGGCCGGTGTGTTTTGCGGTGGCCCTTGGGTTGAAGAGGTTTTTCGTCAGCTCGATCCACAAGTGCGGGTGACCTTACTGGTCGCCGAAGGTGAGCCGATTGCACCCAATCAGGTGCTCTTTACGCTGGAAGGCGCGGCTCGATCACTGTTGACTGGAGAGCGCAGCGCATTAAATTTTGTGCAGTTGCTGGCCGGTGTTGCCAGTCGCTGTCACCAGTATGCTGCCTTAGTGGCCCATACTTCTGTGCAGCTGCTGGATACGCGCAAAACCTTGCCAGGTTTGCGTTTGGCGCAAAAATACGCGGTGACTTGTGGTGGCTGCTTTAATCATCGCATTGGCTTGTATGATGCTTATTTGATTAAAGAAAATCATATTGCCGCCGCTGGCAGTCTGACTCAGGCCGTTACCGAAGCGCGCCGTCTGGCACCGGGCAAGCTGGTGGAGGTTGAGGTCGAGAATTTTGCCGAGCTGGAAGAAGCCCTGGCTGCCGCGGCTGACATCATCATGCTGGATGAGTTTGATTTGCAGCAGACGCGCGCTGCCGTTGCCTTGAATGCTGGGCGAGCCAAGCTAGAAGCCAGTGGCGGTATTGATCAGCATAATCTGGTGGCGGTAGCCGAGACAGGCGTAGATTATATCTCCCTCGGTACCCTGACTAAGGATGTGCAGAGTCTGGATCTCTCGATGCGCCTTGGCGGCGCTGAATGAGCACTGCTGACGTGGACCTCTAGTCCCTAATCCATTAAGCGGCGTATTTCTTCGTGTAGGCGTGCATCAAACAGCAAGGGGGCCTGAGCCAGCCAGCGTTGTGATGTCATCAGTTCACGCAGCAGGGCAATCGAGAGAATCGGGCCCTGCCATTGTGCGCCCTTGCCATCCATCTGCTGGCTCACCTTGTTGGCAAAAGTAGCGCGATAATCTTCCCAGAAGCTGGGAACAAAGCGTTTGACTGGGCGCTGGCTCATCAGTGCTAAGCGTTCTGCGATGACCAGACCACGATGGTCCAGATCCCCGAAATGCACATGGGGGACAAACTGGGGTAAAAAGCGCAGAAAATCACCGGCCAAACTCAGATGCTGCGGCGCGACCCAGACTGCAAGCAGATTATCAGGCAGATCAATATCCAGAAAAACACCACGATCTTCAATGGTCAGCACCAGATAAGGCAGTTCGCCATCGGCTTCTTTGACCTGTTGAAAGTCTCTTTCTGGGATCACGGCTTCACTGAGTTGACGCCAGATTTTTTTGAGCTCGATGGTCTGGCCATGTTTTTTGACCAGCTTCATATCCAGGCTGCCGCGTAAATGCAAGCAGCGATCATCGCACAGCTGTAAATCAGGCAGCTGTTTGTGGAGATGTTCTGGCAGCTCTTGACGAGCATCGCCCAGCAGGGCTTGCTGGACTGTCGCACGATTCAGTGTGCGGGGTAAATCTGCGCGCAGCTGCTCTTTGATAAACCCCCAGCGCTGAGCAAAAACCTCACCCAGCAGCAGGCCATCACCTTCGAGCAGAGCCATCCATTCACGCCACTGCGGCAGGCGCAGATCCAGCAGGGCTTCTAATCCACTTTGGCCGCGCGCGCTGAGGATAAACTGCTCCTCTTCTTCTGCGGGGAGAAGCCAGTTGCTGCTCATCAACTCATCGACCAACGCGGCATTATCTGCATGGCGTTGAATGCGCTGGTTCTTGTAGAGGGCAACAGCAGCTTCTTGGATAGGAAGACTCTGCCAGTTAATCTCTGCGCCAATCATGGTTAACCTTGTCCTTGTGTCCGTGTTTTATTGGGGCCGGCGTTTTTAGTCAGATATTCGATAATCAGGCCGGCAATATCTCGCCCTGTGGCGGATTCAATGCCTTCTAAGCCAGGTGAGGAGTTGACTTCCATCACCAGCGGGCCGTGATTCGAGCGTAGAAGATCCACGCCGCAGACCTTGAGCCCCATTGCCTTAGCGGCACGCACGGCAGTCGAGCGCTCTTCTGGGGTGATTTTAATCAGTTCTGCCTGACCGCCTCGATGGAGGTTGGAGCGGAACTCGCCTGGCTGAGCCTGGCGTTTCATCGCGGCCACCACCTTATCACCTATCACCAGGCAGCGAATATCGGCACCGCCCGCTTCTTTAATATACTCTTGTACCATAATGTTGGCTTTCAGGCCCATAAAAGCCTGAATCACACTTTCGGCGGCTTTTTCGGTTTCAGCCAACACCACACCGATTCCCTGCGTGCCTTCTAACAGTTTGATCACCAGTGGCGCCCCACCGACCATGCGGATCAAGTCATCGATATCATCCGGTGAGTGGGCAAAACCTGTGACAGGCAGACCTATGCCTTTGCGTGATAGAAGCTGCAAAGAACGTAGCTTATCGCGTGAACGGGTAATGGCGACCGATTCGTTCAGTGGATAGACCCCCATCATCTCAAATTGACGCAATACCGCCGTACCGTAAAAGGTGACTGAAGCGCCAATGCGTGGGATCACAGCATCAAAGGCTTCTAAATCCTCACCTTTATAGTGAATGGTTGGCTTGTGGGTGGTGATGTTCATGTAACAACGCAGGGTGTCGATCACACGGATAGTGTGCCCCCGTTCTTCAGCGGCTTCGACTAAACGGCGGCTAGAGTAAAGATTGGTATTACGAGATAGAAGTGCGATATGCATAGCGCGAGCCTAAAAAAGAGATCTAGATCTGTTTATCCAGCTGACTGCACCCACTAACGCCAATAGCATCAGCGCACTGAGTTAGGCTGGTGAGCGGCGAGAGCAGGGTGATCAGATGAGCTGTGGATAGGTGCAGATTGGATGTAACTACGACTGGGTTCAACGATTACGGGATGACGCATGGCACTACGGCCTAGCAACATAGAATATTTCATTCGTGAGCGATCAGCTAGTGTGAGTTGGACTTTTTGTTGTAGGGCGCCAATATGGAGCCAAGTTTCAATCACTAAGCGTTCTTGTAACACACCATTGGAGCTACGCACATGGCGTTGGGTGACCACGGGCAGACGCAGCTGAATCAGCTCTTCATCTGGTGCAACCCAGGTGTCAAACTCGACCCAAAGCTGCTGATCTTGCTCAAAGGTACGCAGATTCAGTGCATGTAAAGACGAGGTTTTGGCCCCTGTATCCACCTTGGCTCTGAGTGTCAGGTTGAGTTCAGGCAGCTTAACCCATTCTTTGGCACCAAGGCGAATTTCACTGGGTTTTGCGGTTGGTGATTTTTTGATCAGTGTCTCATTCATAAAGCGGTCACGTTCTTTGAGCGATTTGTACTAAAGATATCCACATGAATATCCACTTAGACTGTGAGTAAGTGTAGCTGAAATACAAGATGCTTCACTTGCTGCACATCAGCCTTGAGCTTTCTAGCGGCCAGTGACGAATCTGGGTCTGAATCTGCCCTTGAGCTGTGATATCAACCCAGCGTAGCCCACCCCCCACCTCTGGCGCGAGTGCAAACTCCTGACTTGTTGATGAAAATTGCATGACAGTCGAAGGGGCGACCCAGCATTGTGCTTCTCTTCTGCTCTGCTCAAGGGCTTGATGCCAGTGGCCAGCCAGGATCACACAGGGAGCGGTGCGATCTTGTAACGCAGTCCAAAAATCAGCGGCATTCTCAAGACCGATGCTATTCAGCCAGGGACGATCAGCCAGCAGGGGGGGATGATGCAAGGCGATCAGCAGTGGCTGATTCTGGGCGCTGGCTTGCTTAAGGCGCGCTAAACTACTTGCGTTCAGCCGCCCTGCCGCACTGTGGGGCTGATGGGTGGACAAACCGATGACCTGCCATCCTGCCCAGATGGCCTCCCATTCCGTTGCCGCCCAGCTCTGCATCATTTCAGGTGCATCGTGGTTGCCGGGTAGCCAGTGCCAAGGTCGTCCCGTTTTTTCAAGCTGCACCACCAACCAAGCATAGGTTGCTGGCTCGACATCCTGTGCCAGATCACCGCTGAGTAGCAGCCGATCCGCGCCACCGGCACAAGCCTGATCGAGTGCCAGACAGAGCGCCTGCCGACTGGAGCGCCCTCGATAGAGGCCTTGATCTGAAGCCGTGAGGTGCAGATCACTGAGCTGGGCGATACGCAGGCGAGTCGTGGACATCAGTCAGTCACCTCAGGCTGGAGTCGAAAGGGCTGGATAGCCAGTCTGGAGGGCTTCATGGAGCCACTCTCTCAATAGCTGGTTGATTTGGCGCTTTTCGTCTGGATGGTACATCTGCGCATTCGGATAGGTGTAGCGTCCCTCGCGGACTTGCTGGCGCTGATAGGCGATGACCTCAGCAAGATGCACATCCTGATAGTAACGCACCAGCATTTGTTGATCGATCAGCCAGGGTTGTGCCTCTTCTGTCGCCACTGACCAGGTCAGCTGGATCAGCTGTGTCCAGCGTGTGTTCTCAAGGCAGCGGCCTTCAAGGCGTGTGGGTGCTGAGGCGCTGCCGAGTATCAATTGCCACTGGGTTTGGGTTTGCCCATGCAGCAGTTTATGTAACAGCACATAGTTGTAGGCAGCGAGATCCTGAAGGGCTTTCAGTGTACGACGGTTAGGCTGGGTCATGATGGGCGAGCAGCTGGGCTTGTTGTTTTAAACGCGGTGCATGCAAAGCAAGCCAATGTAGCGCGATCAGGCTCATGGCATTGGCTGCGCGTCCACTCAGTGCTTGCTGCAAGGCCTCAGCGGCAGGTAAGCAGACGACGCGAATATCTTCCTGCTCATCAGCCAGCCCCGCCAAGGTGGCGGCTTGTGAGGCATCAACCAGCGCACAAAAGAGATCGACCTGTTCATCAGTGACGCCAGGACTGGAGTAGTAGCGCGTGATTTTTTCAAGGCTGAGCAGTGTGAGCTGGGCTTCCTCCCAGGCTTCACGATGGGCCACAGCCTCAGCCTCTTCGCCTGGCTCAATCAAGCCAGCGATCAGCTCCAGCAGCCAAGGACTCAGTGGATCTGTACGTGCACCGATCCGAAACTGTTCGACCAAGACGACCTGATCCCGCCAAGGATCATAAGCCAAAACACCGACGGCATTTGGGCGCAGCAGGACTTCACGACGCAGCGCTGGTGTCCAGCCGCCGGCAAAGCGCCGATGCTTGAGCTCAACGGCGGCCAGTTGGGTAAAGCCCTGATAAAGGGACTCTTGCGCGATGTACTGCACATCCTGATGCTGGAAGACCTGCGCAGAAGGGGGATCTTGCGTCATCTGACGGACTCCGTATGATGGCTCTTTTGGCGAACAGGATAACATGATGCGCGGACGAAATATGCACAGATGGCGTGATCCAGCCAAGGATCCACGCGCTGAAGAACGCTCCAATGTGATTACCCCAGAAGGCTATCAGCGCCTTCAGAAAACCCGAGACTTTCTCTGGCGGGTCAGGCATCCAGAGCTAGCGCAAAAGGTACAAGAGGCGGCTGCTCAAGGAGATCGCAGTGAAAATGCCGACTACACCTACAATAAGCGTGAGCTGAATCGCACTCTGGCGCGCATCCATCATCTAGATCGGCGTTTAGATGTGCTGAAGGTGGTGGATCGTTTACCGGCGGATCCGCAGCGGGTGTATTTTGGTGCTTGGGTGACGCTGGAGGATGAGGCGGGCGAGACACAAACCTGGCGTCTTGTCGGGCCAGATGAAGCGCGCCCCCAGCAAGGCTGGTTGAGTATCGATGCCCCCGTGGCCAGACGTCTGCTTGGGCAGCCTCTGGATGCCAGTGTGCTGCTTCCCGCTCAGCTTGGCCGTGTGCAGTCCAAAGCGCCAGCCGCCAATCCAGCAGCCAATCCAGCCGCTGAGTGGGAAGACGCGCAGGATGACGAGGAGCAGTATGAAGAGGAGCCGTCGACCTCAGTCAGCTGGACAGGGCCAGAGGCACAATACATCATTGTCGAGATCCGCTATCAGGCTGATCTGACCTGAGTTGCTGCGGCTTGAGCTTGCAGGCTATCGATAAAATGGCTTGCCAGCAGATGCAGATGGGCAACCTGATCATCCAGATCATCGGCTTCCTGGCGTGCAGCCTGCCCTGCGGCGACAGACTGTTCAGCCAGATGAGCCAGTGCACCCATTTGCTCTGTCGTTTGCTCGCTCAGTGCAGCCTGTTCTTGTGTCATTTGATTGACCAAGGCAGCAAAATCACGCATTTGATCGACCGCCTGAAGAATCTCTGCAAAACCTTGACGCATCTGATCGGCCAAAGAGACAGTTTGTGAGGAGGTGTGGACACCCTGAGTGATGGCGCTGACTGAGGCCTGGGTCGCGGTTTGTAACTCCTCTACGATGCGATTGACTTCAAGCGTGGACTGGTGGGTACGCTGAGCCAGAGCGCGAACTTCATCGGCCACCACAGCAAATCCTCGGCCCGCCTCACCGGCCCGCGCGGCTTCAATGGCCGCATTGAGAGCCAACAGATTGGTTTGCTCGGCGACCTGTGAGATGACTTCCATCACCTGTTCGATTTCTTGGCTAGTCTCAGCCAGTTCAGCAACCTGATCCTTGGCCAGATTCAGCTCTTGAGCTTGATGCATGATGGCTTCTGTCACAGCATGAATACTGGCCTGCCCGACCTGCGTTGCCTGGTGAGATTGTGCGACCGATTGCGTTGTTTTGGCCGTGCCCTCAGCGACTTCTGCTAGGCTGGCCTGCTGAGTTTGTAAGGCCTGGCGCGCTTCTTCAATCAGGCTGCCTTGGTGCTCTACATGATCGAGAGCGGCTTGGAGTTGCGCATCAGAGTTGGCTTTTTTGTGCCTGACCAGTGCAGCATTACTGTGTAGTCTGGCGACGACTGCGAGCAGTTCGCTGGTGCGGGTGGCAAGTGCAAATTCAATTCGTCCCAGTTCATCTTGGCGTCCGGTATAGAGCCAAGTCATGAAAGGATGATCATTGATTTGCCGCGCTTGTTGCTCTAAGGCCTTCAGTCCTTGAGTCAACCAATGGAGTCCACCGAGCAGAAGCAGGCCAGATCCAGCCAGCACTAAGCTCGCACTGCCACCCAGTTGCCAGAAAGCCAGCCCACTGCCAAGAGCCGTGATCAAGAAGGTGCACAAGAAGAGCTGTTGGCGGAGTGATAGGCGAATAGGCTGCTGTGGGCGAGGCGAGTTTGACCAGCGAGCATAGATACCTTCTGCGCGTGCAATCAGTGCGCGAGGTGCAGCGCGGCGCACAGACTGGTATTCCACTATTTTGCCATCTTTTTTAATCGGGGTGACATAGGCATCGACCCAGTAGAAGTCACCGTTTTTGCAGCGATTTTTAACTAGTCCCTTCCACGAACGACCCGATTGGATGGTCTTCCAGAGATCTTCAAAAGCGGCTTCGGGCATATGAGGGTGACGAATCAGATTGTGATTCTGGCCGATCAATTCTTGCTGGGTGTATCCAGAAATCTCTGCAAAGGCCTGATTAGCATCAGTGATGATGCCGCGCAGGTCAGTGATGGTGATCAGCTGGTCTTGGGGACTAACGAGGCGCTCTTGTTCGGTGATGGGTTGATTAACACGCATGACACTCTCCTTGAGTCGATCTGTGTCAATCTAAAGGCTTATTTATTGTAATGCTATTGACGCACATCAAGCCGGCTGCGATCAGTTGCCCGGGCGGCTTCTGTTTGACCTCTCCTTGTTTTGGCCTAGCTATGGATTGGCTTTAGTCCATCTGCTGTTGATGGAGCAGTTCTGGCAAGAGGGTTTCAAGGGCTTCCAGTAGGCTAAAATACAGTGGCTCAAGCTGGTTGAGCGGTAGGGCTTGGTGACAGCTGGCTTCAAGCTGACGAGCCTTGTCTTCGGCTTCTTGAGCCGCAAAGGTGGCCAGCAGACTTTTTAAGGTGTGAGCCTCGGCAGCCAGAGCAGGGAGATCGACCTCTTGCCAGGCTTTGATCAGCTGGCGTTGGTGTTGTTCATATTCATCAATAAACATATCCAAGGCCATACGCAACAGGCCAGCATCACCGCCAAGACGCTCTACAGCCAAGGGCCAGTCTATTTTAGGTGGCTGCGGCTGTAACAGTGGGCGTTCAGGCGCTGGATGGCTTGAGTCTGAGGGGGTATGAAGTGTTTGTGCGAGTAGATTGTCGGCCTGATCGAGCAACGCATCCCATTCACTTTTTGGCTCTGGGGTTGATCGTTGCTGAGCTGTGTTGGTCGCCAACTCTTTTGGCTGCATCACCCGCTGGATTTCCTGGCGTAGCTGCTCGGGATTAACGGGTTTCGGGACATAGCCTTGCATACCTTCTGCGAGACACCGCTCCTTGTCTCCCTGCATCGCATTGGCGGTCATGGCAATAATCGGGATGGGTGGCAGGCCTTGTTCCTGCTCATAGAGACGACGTTGCCGAGTGGCTTCTAAACCATCCATCACTGGCATCATCATATCCATCAGAACCAGATCAAAAGAAGCGGTGCGGAGTTGATCTAAAGCGGCCTCGCCGTCTTCAACCCAGCTGACCTGATGGCCATCGCGTGCCAGCAGCTTCATGGCCAGCTTCATATTAACCTGGTTATCCTCTGCCAGCAGGATCTTGAAGCCTGTTGGATGGCTCGCTGCGAGAGTCTGGGGTTGGTGCTGGGCCAGCAGGCGCTGTAAGGCCTCTTGCAACTCGGTGAGTGTCAGCGGTTTAGTGAGATAGCCCATTAAGCCCAGTTCATGGCAGCGCTTGGCATCACCTGTCTCCGCTGAGGCGCTGAGCATCAGCACCTGGGTTGCGGCAAGCTGCGGTTCTTGGCGCAGCTGTTCCACAAAACGAAAACCATCCATGCCAGGCAGATGCGCATCCACCAAAACCGCATCATAGGGTTGATGTTGTTGGGCCTGATATTTGAGCTGAAAAAGTGCTTCCGGGCCAGAGGTCGCCAAGCCAGGCTCAAGGCCGAGCTGCTGGAGCATCGCACTGATCACGCGGCGACTCACTGGGTGATCCTCAGTTAGTAGAACGCGAAAACCACTGAGATCACAGGGGCGCACAGGTTGATGGTCTGAGGCTTGCATCAGTTGGATGGGGAGTTGAAGCCTAAAGCAGGAACCTTGCTGTAACTGACTGGTGGCCTGAATACGTCCGCCCATCAGCTCAGCCAGATCTTTGACAATCGAGAGTCCAAGGCCTGTCCCTTCAAACTGGCGATTGCGCTGATTTTGCGCTTGCTCAAAGGGTTCGAAGATATGTTCAAGCGTTGCAGCATCCATACCTATCCCTGTATCGCGCACCACCAGCTCCAACTCAGCTGTTTTCTCACTCGCGGCCACCAGGCGTGCTTCGAGCGTCACCTCACCCACCTGGGTGAATTTAATCGCATTGCCCAGCAAATTGATCAACATCTGACGCAGGCGAGCTGGGTCGGTCATCACATAGCGTGGCAGATTCGGATCAATATCATAATGCAGCTGTAGGCGTTTGAGCTTGGCACGCGCGGCCAGACTTTTGACTGTTTGACCAAGCAGCTCGATTAAATCAAAGGTTTTTGGTTGCAGATCTAGCTTACCGGCTTCGATCTTGGATAAATCGAGCAAGTGATTAATGATTTCCAATAGGTGATCTGCGGACATGCGTGCCAGATCGAGATATTCTTTTTGCTCTTCGTTCAATTCACTATGCAGTACCAGATCCAGCATGCCGAGGATGCCATTCATCGGTGTGCGAATTTCATGGCTCATATTTGCGAGAAACAGGCTTTTGGCCTGACTGGCCTGTTGTGCTTTTTGCATCTGTTCGGCGAGCTGTGCTTGGCTGAGGCAGCCAAGACAAAACTGAGCAAGGCGATCCATCAGCGGTTGGAGCTGCTCAGGATGCAGTTCGGCTTCAAGTGGCTCACTGGTTTCTAGCCAGAGTAATCCAAAACCAGGCAAAGAAAAGAGCACCTGATGGCGGTTGTTGTCAGACCATTGCATGGGCAGGGTCTGCGCGGCCCATTCCAAGAAGGGGTGATAGTACTCAGGCCAGTTGAACTGCTGCTCTAGCTTGCTCAGCGCCACACTCGCAGCGGCAGTGTTGGGAAAATGATTGAGCGGTGTGAGGCGTGCTGTCAGCAAGCAGCGCGCTTCCTCGCCTAGCCCTGCGTTCCAGATTTCTTGTTGATGGCGCACCAGCTGCCACACCTGAGCCGAACGCACAGGAAGATGCTCCATCAGTCCTTTCAGCGTGCGATCCAGCATCACCTCCAGCTCCTGACTGGTGCCCATGCTGAGCGCAAGTTGATAAAGGTGAGCGTCTTGAGAGGCGTTATTCATGGGCAGACTCGGATGAAGTAAACAAGGGCTGAGCAATGGCTTGGCAGGCTGTCACCAGCTGGGGACGCCATAAGGCAAGATGATACATAAAGTAGTGCAGATCAGCACTCAGTGATGCCGAAACGGGTTGATCTAACTGCGTGATCAACTGTTGAAGTGGTGTCACGAGATGGTGGACTTGCAATAGGCTAAGCTGGCTGAATAGCAGATGGAGCAGCGGAGCGAGAGGCTGCTGCCTGGCCAGCGCCTGTTCGATGTCCGCGCACAGAGGATCGAATTGCGCCAAGACATGTGGCGCATAGTCAGCCAGCAGCGTGTTGGGCAGCGCTGTCCACTGCCACTCAGTTGGCAAGATCGTCAGGCCAGGTGGTGGCAGGGGTTGATAAAGCTGCTGCACCTTTGCCTGTAACTCGTCCCACAGGGGCGGCCAGCTCAGATGCTGTGTCCTGCTACACTGCTGCAGCTGCTGCTGATCTTGATGTGTTAGTAGTGGAGCCAGCAGCAGGATGGGCTGATGCCAATCAGGGTGAGCCTGTTGGTGGTTCTGGATCCACTCCAGTGCATTGAAAAATGGCGGGTAATGGAGAATCACCAGCGGTGCCAGTGGCCATTGTGCCGTGTCGGCTTCGAGATCCAACTCGATCACCTGTGCGCCTTGGGCACTGAGTAGTTGCTGGCCGCTGTAGCGACTGGTGGCCTCACTGGCGAGCCACAACAGAGGCTGGGGCTCAGTTAAGGCGGGTAAGCGCGCCCGCCCCGGCTGGATCACTTGCAGAGCGAGTGTCACGGTAAAGCTCGAGCCTTGCCCAGGCTGGCTGTTGAGGCTGAGTTCTCCACCCATCAGCTGAATCAAATGCTGACAAATGGAAAGCCCCAGCCCTGTGCCACCGAATTGGCGTGTCGTTGAGGTATCGGCTTGGGTGAAGGCTGAGAAAATGGCCTGCTGTTGATCGGCGGCAATACCTATACCGCTGTCTTCAAGTGTCAAGCTGAGTTGCCCTTGATCTGCGCTTGTTTGCTGCCAGCTAAAAGACCAGCGTAGATAGCCGCTTTGGGTGAATTTAATGGCATTATCACCTAGGTTCATGATCACCTGACGCAAGCGCCCGCTGTCCAGTAAGACTTCTTTGGGCAGTTGATGCACTGGCTGAGTGAGCCCCCACTCAAAACTCAGGTTCTTTTGGTGCGCGCGCATGGCAAGGCTTTTCATCGGTTGCGTCAGCAGAGCGAGCAGATCCGTTGGTTGTGGATCAAGATGGAGCTTGCCCGCTTCGATTTTAGAGAAATCAAGCAGATCATTGAGCAGTACCAACAGTGCCTGTGCTGAACTCTCGACGAGCTGCAAATAGTCTTTTTGCGTCGGCGTCAGCTGTGTTTCCAGTGCTAGCGCTGTCATGCCCAAAATCCCATTCATCGGTGTGCGGATTTCATGGCTCATATTGGCGAGGAACTGGCTTTTGGCTAAGCTGGCCGCTTCTGCTGCTTCTTTGGCCTGCAACAGGCTCGCCTCCCAGGCGCGGCGCTCACTCAGATCAACCACCACACCGACCAAGCCCAGAATGCTGCCATCTTCCGCCGTTAATGGCTCTTTATGAAAACTGGCATAGCGTTCGCGTCCGCTTCCATCTCTATATTCGGCTTCATACTGCTGTCCCTTGCCTTCTAGAATCAGCTGTTGATCGAGCTGCTCATGCAGTTGTGCCAGCTCAGGTGTAAATAAATCCTGAGCGCTCAGACCGATGCAGTTGCTGAGGTGCATCTGCTGTTGAAAAGCCTGATTCACTTGCAGATAACGCCCTTGACGATCCTTCAAAAAAACCGGTAACGGCACCGCCTCCAAAATATCACGCATCCATAAGTACTGTTTGCGCAGATCCTGTGCCATTTTTTCCAGTGCTTGATTCTTGGCAAAGAGCTTTTCTTCAAGGCGTTTTTGCTGGGTGATATCGGTGCGTATCGCAATATACTGCTCTGGTTCGCCCTGAAGATTCAGAAAAGGCACCAACGTAGCTGCCACCCAGTAGAGCTCGCCTGATTTGGCTCGGTTACAAATTTCGCCATGCCAGACTTCGCCCTGTGCAATGGCTTTCCACAGCTGACTAAAAAAAGCCCGTGGATGGTGGCCACTATTCACAATGCGATGGTTTTGCCCAAGCAATTCTTGCGCGCTATAGCCGCTGATATTGACAAATTGCTGATTCACATAGGTGATGGTGCCAGCTGGATCCGTCATGCTGACAATACTATGTTGATCCAGTGCAAATTCACGTTGACGCAGTGCATGGGTCGTTTTTTCCAGAGCACGGCTTTTCTCACGCGCCAAGCGCAAGGCACGTACGATGCGCCCATCCATCCAGATCAGCGCTCCTACACCACATAACAGCACACCGAAAATCATCGCAAAAAAGACCGTCAGGCGCTGATTCTGTTGAGCAAAGGCTTGATGTATCGGCAGGCTCACGACCTGAATACCGCGCAGATCACCCACCTGCCAATCACGTCGTGGTGAGGCCGGATGCTGGTTATGGCAGCCAACGCAAGAGGCATCAAGACGAATGGGCAGGGCATAGCTTAAAAACGGCTGACCCTCAATCTGATCGACTCGGTGATAGGCGCTATGATCAGGCTGGGAGAGATGGGCGAGGGCTTCTTGCTCAAAAGGTTTGAGCTGGCGTTCAGCACGTTGAGGAAAGGGGTAGTGGCTGACCTGCGACAGATAGACCTGCTGATCTTGCTGATTGATATATTCGACCAGATCCAGTGTCAAGGTTGCGGGTATCGGCAGCGCAAACTCCTGTTGTTGATAGTCTTCGCTGATGATTAAATCAGGGTGATGATGCAAAGGAGCCAGCAGGATATCAGAATAAAAAGAGCGGAACTGCATGACTGCATCAGAGTAGGCTTTGGAAGAGCGCAGTAAGACATCCTGCTCAACACCACGCGCCATCCAGCTGCCAAGAAACATCAATCCGAGCGCGACAAGGACGGCCGCAATAAAGATGAGATTGCGAAAGCGACGATACTCCAGCTGAGTGCTGAGATGGGAATCGGAGGAAGGTGTCGCCATGGACTGCTACCAAAAGACGGTTTTTTTTACATTTTGCCACAAAAACCCTAATATGCGCAGTGATTCTTGGTTCGAGTCATTCTTCTTCATGGATAGCAACCTAAAGGCCTTCAATTGAGTACATCTGCCCCTGCCGAGCCCGCCCCGATTCGGGTCATCATCGCTGACGATACTTCGATCATGCGTAGTCTGCTGCGCCAAATCCTGAAGGATCGCGGTTTTCAGGTTGTGGCAGAAGCGGGGAATGGCGTGGATGCTGTCCAGCTGGTCAAGCAGCATAAACCTCAGGTGGTGTGTCTCGATATTGAGATGCCAGAAATGAGCGGTTTAGAGGCTTTGGTTAAAATCAGAAAAATGGACGAGCCACCTGAAGTCATTATGGTCACTGGCGATAGTCAGGCTGCTAGTGTCCAGCAGGCGATGCAGGCTGGCGCGCGCGGCTATATTTTGAAACCCTTCCAAGCGGATAAGATCGTTAGCAGCATTTATAAAGCCTTGCAGCCTAAATAAGCTTTAAGCCAATGAGCGCGGTGCAGTCAAGCGCCGCGCTGCTGGATGCTGATCAGCCTTGTGTTGAGCGCAAACGAAAATGATCCAGTACCGCTTGAGCGAGTTCGTTGGCATCAAATTTGGCAATAAAATTATCAGCGCCGACGCGAGCCACCATCGACTTATTAAACACCCCAGATAAAGAAGTGTGCAGCAATACGTGCAGTGGAGCCAGGCGCGGATCTGCCTTCACTTTGCGGGTCAGTGTATAGCCATCCATCTCCGGCATTTCGATATCAGAAATCATCATCAGGTATTCCTGATTAATATCCTTGCCCTCGTGAGCGAGCTGCATCAAATGTTCGTAGGCTTGCAAGCCATCTTTGAGCAGGAAGGACTCCAGTTCGACTTCTTCAAGGCAGCGTTTGATCTGGTTACGGGCGACCACCGAATCATCAACGACCAACAGCTTGCGTGGCACCTGAGCCGTTTTGAGTGATTCAAAGTCATCATTGAGTTGTGCGTTCATGTGCATCGCTGAAGGCGTGACTTCAGAGATGACCTTTTCGACATCCACTATCTCAACCAGCTGATTGTTATAACGCGTCACAGAGGTCAAATAGTGCCGATGACCTATGCCTTTGGGGGGCAGCAGAATATCGCTCCACTGCAAGTTAATAATGTTCTCTATCGATTGGACTAAAAAGCCCTGCATGCGGCGATTGTATTCGCAGACAATCACCTGCTGCTTGCGTGGTTCAGTCACCTTGCCTGATTGAATCGCGCTCAGCATATCCAGAATAGGGAGCGGGCCATCCATAGTGTTGGCCACCCCCACCACATGGGGGTGATGATAGGGAAGTTGAGTCAATGCTGGGCAAGGAATGATCTTTTTGACCTTAAATACGTTAATGCCGTAAATCTGCCCGTTTTGTAAGCGAAACAGCAGTAGCTCTAGGCGATTCTCACCTGCCATCTGTGTGCGCTGATTCACATTGTGTAGCAACTGGCTCATGGCTATCCCTCAGGTTCATAAACTGGCAGGCTGATTGAACCTTGAAGCATAGCAGGATGCAAACATTATTCATCAAAACTTAAAAAAGAAAGACAAAAAAGCCCATCAGTTTTACCTAGATGGGCCTTTGGGTTGCTGTTGCTATTTGAAGGCGCTGCCTGTAGGAATGCCAAGCTTTTTGAATAGCATCACTGCAGGGCAGAAGCCGGTAAAGCTGGCTTGGAGCATGTTCAGGCCGATCAACACGGTGAGCCACATAAAAGCGGGATGCACCAGTTGCGTGAGAGCGACGCTGACCAGAATCATGATGCTGGCAAAGGTCAGTAGAGCGCGATCAATATTCATTGCGTGACTCCTAAAAAGAGGGGTTGGGTAAGAGCTTTATTGCTGATAGATTAAATAATTAGATCATTCTTATTTAGTCTTAGCATACACCCTCTGGCTAGAAGCAACAAGTGGATCTCTCCCTAGGCCATCATCCATTACAGGCGATAAACGCTCTTAGTCATCACCTTGGACATCAATGTCATCACCTTCTTCACCGGTGCAGGAAAACGCACCCCCCCAGCAGCCAGTGCCCAGTCAGCATGATGAGCTTCGTCCTCATGCATCTGCTGTAAAATCGCGCGCGAGCGTTGATCCTGTGCAGGTAAGGATTCAAAGTGCTCTTCTAGGTGATGACACACCTGATCTTCGGTGGCGGCTACAAAACCGAGGCTATAACGATCGCCCGCCAAGCCCGCAGCAGCGCCGATGCCAAAAGACAAGCCATAAAAAAGAGGATTCAGGAGGCTGGTGCGGCTATCCAGTTCTTGTAAGCGCTGGTCACACCAAGCCAGATGATCGATTTCTTCTTGTGCTGCCTGAGTCATCTGGTCGCGGACTTCATCCAGTTTGGCCGTCAGTGCTTGGCCTTGATAGAGAGCTTGGGCACAGACCTCACCGGTATGGTTGATCCGCATCAGGCCAGCGGCATGGCGTTTTTCTTCATCGCTCATCTCTGTGTGTTCTTGTTGTAACGCAGGATTCGGGCGATAGGGTTGCGCTGCGCGTGGAATCAGCGTGCGCAGCAGGATATCGACCTGTTCAATCATCTGGTCGGTTCGATTCAGTTGGCGTGAACGAGACATACTGGCCTCCATTGGCAAAGGTAAACCCCCAGTCACGGAGGTGGAATGAAGATGCAGCCTGTATCTGATCTGGGCTTTTGCAGGATCGCCTGCAGCAGCCCAGTGCTGGGTTCTTTAGGCGACGCCCAGTTGTTTCAGTGTATGGCGCGCAATCATCTTTTCTTCGTTGGTTGGAATAGAGAAGATTTTAACGCGACTGGCGTCAGATGAAATCAAATATTCATTCGCTTGGTTACGTCGTGGATCGATTTCCATGCCCAGCCAGGCATTTTGCTCAACCACAGCGGCGCGCAAATCAGCATCGTTTTCGCCGACACCGCCAGTGAAGACCATCACATCGACACCACCCAGTGCTGCGGCCAGTGAGCCTGTCTCGCGCGCAATACGATAGACAAACATATCGATTGCGGCCCGAGCCAGTGGATCACTGGATTGCTTCAGGGTGATCATTTCTGAGGCGATCCCACCTGAAACACCATACCAGCCGCACTCTTTATAGAGCATTTTTTCCAGCGCTTTGGCATCCATGCCCTTTTCTTGCATTAAATACAGCAGCACACCAGGATCGAGCTGACCACAGCGCGTGCCCATTGGCAGGCCCTCAACGGCGGTAAAGCCCATGGTGGAAGCGCGGCTCTGGCCTTGATCGATAGCGCACATCGAGCTGCCTGCACCAAGATGCGCCACGATCAGTTTTTTCTCTGCCAGCTCAGCATCCAGGCGCGAGAGCTTATCGTGGATATATTCATAAGAGAGGCCATGGAAGCCATAGCGTCTGACGCCTTCGTCTGTGTACTGGCGCGGAATGGCAAATTCACTGGCAATGCGTGGAATGCTGGTATGAAAGGCCGTATCAAAGCAAGCCACTTGCGGACAGTTGGGCAAGAACTCTTGACAGAGGTAAATCAGCTTTAAGTTATACGGCTGGTGGAGCGGGGCCAGCGGCACCAGCGTTTCTAAAAAGGCCATGACATCGGCATCCACAACAACGGGTTGCGCATAACGCTCGCCGCCATGCACCACTCGATGACCAACCCAGGCAATTTCATATTGCGGCGTGTTTTTCTCTATCCACTGCAAGACAAACTTAAGCGCATGGGCATGCGCCTGCTGATTGGCCACATCAAGCTGTTCTTTATCCAGTACTTCTTTATCAACCAGCACACCATCTGGATGTTCGCTGTGATCATAGATCTCAAGGCGTGCAGGCCCAGCAAGGTTCGCGACCTTGACGCGAAAATGCTGGCTGACTTCACCCTGATCCACATTAAAGAGTGAGCATTTCAGGCTCGAAGAGCCAGCGTTGACGATCAAAATCATTTGTTTTTTGCTACTCATACTCCACTCCTTGAATTAAACCAGACGGCCCATTTTGCGGGCGACCATGACAGCCACAGCACAAGAGGATAAGCGCTCTAAAGGTTTGGCGGCACGGCTGGTCAGAATGATCGGGACGCGCGCCCCCATCACGATGCCTGCGGCCTTGGCATTGGCCAGATATTGCAGCTGCTTGGCAAACATATTGGCCGATTCCAAATCAGGAGCTGCCAGAATATCGACATCACCGGGAATGGGGGAGTTGATGCCCTTGTCTTCGGCGGCTTCTTTAGAGATGGCGTTATCAAAGGCCAAGGGGCCGTCGACCAGTGCGCCAGTGATCTGGCCACGATCGACCATCTTGCACAGGGCCGCCGCATCCAGTGTTGACTGAATATGGGGCTTGACCTTTTCAACCGCGGAAAGAATAGCAGCCTTAGGCAGATCGACACCCAGCGCATGTGCGCAATCAATCGCATTTTGCAGGATATCGCGCTTATCCAGCAGATTTGGGGCGATATTGATCGCGGCATCAGTGATGAAGAGTGTCTTGTGATAGCTGGGCACGTCCATGATGAAGACGTGAGATAGGCGGCGTTCGGTGCGCAGTCCGCCTGTTCTGGAGACAACCGCGCCCAAGAGTTCGGAGGTGCCAAGCTTGCCTTTCATCAGTGCGTGGACCTGGCCGAGGCGTGCCATTTCAACGGCCTTCTCCGCGGCTTGGTGGCTGTGCTCGGTATCGATGATTTGGTAGTCCTTCAGATCCAGCTGGTTTTCAGCAGCGACAGCACGAATTTTCTTTTCTGGACCGACAAAAATGGGGGTGATGATGCTGGCTTCGGCAGCCTCAAGTGCGCCTTCTAGGCTATTAAAATCGACTGGATGAACCACCGCTGTCGCCACAGGTGGAGCATCCTTGGCTTGCTGGAGAATGTTTTCGAGCTGGTAGTGCTTAACGTTTTTGGCTTCAAGTGCGTGGGGGGCTAGAACCTTCTTGATGGCATCATTCATTGCAGATCATCCTTTTATCAAAAAATAAAACAAGAGAGTCGGTGGGATATTAAAACTGTGTTCAATCTCAATGCGGTGACAAAGGGCTGATGAGTTGATGACCAGCAGGTGATCAGCCCTCTGCCAAGAGCAACAATACGCAGAGGTTTAACCAGGTGGCCAGCTCAGACCGCGCCCAGCCAGCACGTGCATATGGATGTGCCAGACAGTTTGACCGCCATCCTGATTGCAGTTCATCACCACACGATAGCCTGCATCAGCAAACCCGAGCTCTTTGGCCAGCTTAGCGGCAGTGATTTGTAAGCGTCCCACCAGCGCGGCATCTTCTTCTTCGAGATCATTTAAGGTGGTGATGTGCTTTTTCGGGATCACCAGCAGATGGATAGGGGCAGCAGGGTGGATGTCATGGAAGGCGATCACCTGATCATCTTCGTAGGCAATCTTGGCAGGAAGTTGATGCTGGGCGATCTGACAAAAAATACAGTTTTCCATAGGCGCTCCTTAAAAAAACGGCCAGAAATCGCTCTGGCCGTGAAGTGAATCTGCTTACTCTTTTAATAGATACTGGCGTTTGTCCTTTTTACCATCCCATTCTGCGGCCTCAGGAAGCGGGTCCTTGCGTTCGCTGATATTAGGCCAGACTTCAGCCAGTTCAGCATTGATCTGCACGAAGTCTTGCATGTCGGACGGCAGTTCATCCTCTGAATAGATCGCCTTGGCTGGGCACTCAGGTTCGCAGAGGGCGCAATCGATACATTCGTCTGGGTTGATGACCAAAAAATTGGGCCCTTCATAAAAGCAATCAACCGGGCAGACTTCAACACAGTCTGTATATTTGCAACGAATGCAGTTTTCAGTCACAACAAAAGCCACGCGCTTCTCCTCATCTCATTTTATGGGTGTGGCAGAGGATCAACCTCCTCTGCATTCTACTCCGGCTGATCTTTTTTTCCAGTCTTACCCCAGAGAGCGGGCTTGTTCCTGCAGCCGATAGAGGGCATCGAGGGCTTGTCGCGGTGTCATCTGATCCAGATCGAGCTGATTCAACTGCTCTAGTGCAGGATGAGGCATGGCCGCAAACAGATCAGCCTGCTGGGGTGTGGATGAACGACGCCCAGCTTGGCGTGCTGTTTTTGCAGGAGCCACGCTGGGCTCTTTGACCGGCCACTCTTCCACTGGCTGCTCTGTGACTCTTGGCTGGGCTGGTGTTTTCGGCGGCGTCGCTGCGGGTGGCGCGCTTTCGAGTTCGGCCAGCTTGAGCTTGGCCTGTTCGATGACCTCGCGCGGGACACCGGCCAGCTGGGCCACTTGCAGGCCAAAGCTTTGGCTGGCTGGTCCGGCCTCAACGCGGTGCATAAAGATCAGGCGATCTTCATGCTCGGTGGCCGAGAGATGCACATTACGGATGCTGGGGTAGGTCTCACTAAGGCAAGTCAGCTCAAAGTAGTGGGTTGCAAAGAGTGTCCAGGCTTGGCGTTCTGCCAGCGCTTGCGCACAGGCCCAAGCCAGTGACAGGCCATCAAAGGTACTGGTGCCGCGCCCGACTTCATCCATCAAGACCAGGCTCTGGCGGGTGGCGTGATGGAGAATATTGGCGGTCTCTGTCATCTCCACCATAAAGGTCGAACGCCCTGAGGCCAGATCATCCGCCGCGCCAATCCGTGTAAAAATGCGATCAATCGGGCCAATTTGGGCGGCTTCGGCGGGGACGGCACTGCCGATATAAGCCAGTAGGGTGATCAAGGCAATCTGGCGCATAAAGGTGGACTTACCGCCCATATTGGGGCCGGTAATCATCAGCATGCGGGTATCTGGATCAAAATGCAGATCATTGGCAACAAAAGGATCACTGACCACCTGTTCTACAACCGGATGTCGGCCTTGAGTGATCTGGATGCCTTCTTGCTCGCTCAAGCAGGGCAGCGACCAACGCAGGTTGGTGGCTCGCTCAGCTAGGCAGGTCAGCACATCGAGTTGCGCCAAGGCGGCGGCGGTCATTTGCAACGCGGCGAGCTGGGTTTGGAGTTGTTGTACCAAGGCTTCATAGAGGCCTTTTTCACGCGCGAGCGCACGGCTTTGGCTGGAGAGGACCTCATCTTCGAACTTTTTCAACTCGGGCAGGATAAAGCGCTCTGCATTTTTCAGTGTCTGGCGGCGCTGATAATCGGCAGGAGCCTGATCCGACTGGGCGCGGCTGATTTCGATATAGTAGCCATGCACACGGTTGTAGCCGACTTTCAGTGACGATAAGCCAGTGCGTTCTTTCTCACGCTGTTCAAGATCGAGCAGATAGCCGCCGGCATGATCACGCAGTTGGCGCAGTTGATCCAGTTCAGCATCATAGCCTTCTGCGATGACGCCGCCATCTCGAATCAACATCGGTGGGGTCTCAACCAGTGCGCGCTTGAGTTCTTGTGCTACTTCAGGCAGTGCCGCGATCTGGCTGTTGAGCTCCTCAAGCAGCGGTGCACTCAAATCGGCCAGCTTGTTTTTAATGTCAGGCAGGCTGGCTAAGGCTTGACCGAGGCGGACAAGATCGCGTGGTCGTGCTGATCCCAGTGCCACACGCGACAGGATGCGCTCCATATCACCGATCTGCTTGAGATCTGCGGCGAAATCTAAGCTGAAAGCCTGCTCTTGTAGCTGTTGCACTGCCTTCTGGCGTGCTTGAATGATGCCGGTGTGGCGCAAAGGCCGCTGGAGCCAGCGCCCTAACAGGCGAGACCCCATAGGGGTGACGGTATGATCGAGCACCGCTAGCAGGGTGTGCTCTCTGCCTCCAGAGAGGTTGGTGGCCAGCTCCAGATTGCGACGGCTGGCGGCATCAATAATCAGCGCTTCATCTTCTTCTTCACGCTGTAATCGATGGAGATGCGGAAGTGTGGATTGCTGCGTTTCGCGCGCATAGTCGAGCAGTACACCCGCGGCAGCGAGTGCCGGGCCGAGCTGCTCACAACCAAAGCCGCGCAGATCATGGACCTGAAACTGTTCGCAGAGTTTGCGCCGCGCCGTATCCTGATCGAACTGCCACGGACTGAGCCGATGCAGACGTTGTGGATCAGGCCAGCAGTGGAGCTGCTCCAAGCCTTCTTCGAGCAGCACTTCTGCCGGAGCAAGACGCGCGATCAGGGCTTCGAGGGCCGAAGTCTCCTCTAGCTCGCTGAGTGTAAAGCGTCCGCTGGCGAGATCTAGCCAAGCGACACCATAGCCCTGCTGTTGTTGGCAGAGGGCGAGGAGCAGATTGTCACGGCGCTCATCGAGCAGAGCTTCATCGGTCAGCGTGCCCGGTGTCAGTATGCGCACCACCTTGCGCTCGACTGGCCCTTTGCTGGTGGCAGGATCCCCGATCTGCTCACAAATCGCGACCGATAAGCCAGCCTTGACCAGCCGTGCAAGATAGCCTTCAGCGGCATGGTAGGGAATGCCCGCCATCGGAATGGGTGTCCCAGCCGAAGCGCCGCGTTGTGTCAGGGTAATATCGAGCAAGGCGGCTGCTTTTTTAGCATCCTCATAAAACAGCTCATAAAAATCGCCCATCCGATAGAATAAAAGGGTATTAGGGTGCTCTTTTTTGATACGCAGATACTGGCGCATCATCGGGGTGTGCTGGGCAAATTCTTCCTGCTGCATGGGTGTTGAGCCTTTGGTGATTCTGATATGTTGATGACAAACAAGAGCGCGCACTTTAGCAAATCACAGACTGGCTGGCATCAGTGAACTTGGGTGTGAAGCTTGATCCAATAGCCTTGAAGGAGAGACTGCTGCATGCAAATACGTTTGGCTGCCCCTGCTGACTTTGAGCAGATCTGGCCTTTTTTTAAAGAGATCGTCGCCGCAGGCGAGACCTATGCTTATCCGCGCGATCTGACACAACAAGAAGCCGCTGCACTCTGGATGACAGCACCGCGTGAGACCTATGTGGTCGAGCAGCAAGGCCAGTTGGTGGGGAGTTATTATCTTAAAACCAATCAGGCGGGGCCGGGAAGCCATGTCTGCAATGCCGGTTATATGGTGGCTGAAGCAGCGCGAGGCCAAGGTGTGGCTGCGGCCATGTGCGCACACTCTCTGGAACGTGCGCGTGCTTTAGGCTATCTGGCGATGCAGTTTAATCTGGTGGTGTCGACGAATCAGGGGGCCATCGCCTTATGGCAAAAAATGGGTTTTGATGTGGTTGGGCGCTTACCGCGTGCCTTTGCCCACCCCACGGCAGGCTATGTCGATGCCTTGGTGATGTATCAATGGCTGGCACCTTCTCTATCTGGGGAAGCAGGATGAAGCCCGAGCATCAGCCTTTAAAAATCTGGCTCACAGGGGCGGGATCAGGCATCGGGCGGGCGCTGGCCTTGCATCTGGCACAGCAAGGGCATCAGCTGGTGGTGTCAGGGCGCAGTGAAGCGCCCTTGTTAGCCTTGGCGGCAGAGCAGCCGCATTGCATCATCCCGCTGGTCTGTGATGTGATCGATGCAGATTCAGTGCGTCAGGCGGCCCAGCGCATTGAGGCCCGTCTGGGCTTTTTGGATCAGGTGATTCTCAATGCTGGAACCTGTGAATATATCGATCAGGCTCAGGTGGATCTGGCGTTAGTGCGACGCGTCATGGAAACCAATTTTCTTGGGTTGGTGGCCTGTGTTGAAGTGGCCTTGCCACTGCTTAAAAAAGTGCCGCTTGGTCATCAGCCGCGTTTGGTTGCCATCTCCAGCGCGGCGGCTTTGGCACCCTTGCCGCGGGCCGAGGCCTATGGCGCTTCTAAAGCGGCGGTCAGCTATTTTATGGAAAGCCTGCGTCTGGATCTGGCTCAGCAGGGCGTGGCGGTGACGGTGGTTTACCCCGGATTTGTGGCCACGCCGTTGACAGCGCAGAATGATTTTCCGATGCCAATGCAGGTCACGGCCGCAGCGATGGCTGAGGCGATCGTACGTGGTGTGGCGCGTGGCCAGCCAGAAATTCGTTATCCGCGCCTTTTTGTTGGTCTGGTGGGTTTTCTAGGGCGGTTGCCGTTTCGATTGCGCCAGTGGCTCAGTCGTAAAATGGTGCGTTGATCCACTCGGGTGCAGGTGTCGCGTCTGCGCCTTCATGCTATCCTTGGCGCTCATTTTCAGTGCAAGAAGATTTCGCATGAGCTATCAGGTTTTGGCGCGTAAATGGCGTCCTAAGAATTTTCATCAGCTGGTGGGGCAGGATCAAGTACGCACGGCCTTGGTGAATGCACTCGATCAGGATCGTCTTCATCATGCCTATTTGTTCACTGGAACGCGTGGGGTGGGTAAAACCACACTGGCGCGTATTCTGGCGAAATGCCTGAATTGTGAGACAGGCATGACCAGTCAGCCTTGCGGTGTCTGCTCGGCTTGTAGCGAGATTGATGCAGGGCGTTTTGTCGATCTGATCGAGGTGGATGCCGCCAGTCGCACCAAGGTCGAAGACACGCGTGAGCTGCTGGATAATGTGCAATATGCGCCAACGCGCGGTCGCTTTAAGGTCTACCTGATCGACGAAGTGCACATGCTCTCGACCCACAGCTTTAATGCTCTGCTCAAAACGCTGGAAGAGCCGCCACCCCATGTGAAGTTTTTGCTGGCCACCACTGATCCGCAAAAATTGCCAGTCACTGTGCTATCGCGCTGCTTGCAGTTTCAGCTCAAGAATATGTCGCCAGAGAAGATCGTGGGACATCTTCAGCATCTGCTGCAAGAAGAGCAGGTGGGCTATGAAGAGCCTGCTTTATGGCTACTGGCTCGGGCGGCTGATGGTTCGATGCGCGATGCACTGAGTCTGACTGATCAGGCGATTGCCTATGGTGATGGTTATCTGGCGACGGCTCAGATTGCCCAGTTGCTGGGCGTGTTGGATCATCGCCACCTGTTGGAATTATTAGAGGCCTTGATCGCGCAGGATGCGGCTGGCTTATTGGCTCAGGTGGCCGAGCTGGCTCAGCAGGCGCCGGACTTTGCTGCTGTCTTGCAAGAATTAGCCAGCCTGTTGCACCGTATGACACTGGCTCAGTGTGCACCCGCCGCCTTGCCACCCGATGTGCAGCATCGAGAAAAACTGCTGGGTTATGCGCGCCAACTGCCCGCGGAAGACTTGCAGTTGTTTTACCAGATCGCGATAGAAGGGCGGCGAGATTTGCCGCTTGCGCCAGATCCACGCACCGGACTGGAAATGACATTACTGCGCATGCTGGCCTTTAAGCCACAGGGCATTCCTGAGCTGCCAGCGATGCCCTTGCCATCTCTCTCGCCCCCTCCAGTTGAGGAGGAGGTGCACTCCCCAAAGCAGAGCGCTGCTGATGTATTGCCGGCTTCTTCATCAGCAGCTGAGTTGACGGATGTCTCTTCTGATGCCTCGCCCCCTGCGACGCAGAACAGACCTCCTTGGGAGGCGCAGGTCGAAGAAGAGGCACTGCACCAACCACCCAGCAGCCCCAGCGCTGCATCTCGACCAACGACAGAGACCGCCGAACCTTTAGCTGTCACTCTGAGCGCAGCCTTGCCTGAAGTGTCTTCAGTGATTGCGCCCAGCCCAGCCGTTGAGCCGCATCTCATCATTGAGCCGCATCCAGTTGCAGCGTCAAGGCCAGAAGAGCCCCAGCTAGAAGAGGCTCATCCAGAAGAGGCTCATCAAGAAGAGACCCAGCCAGCGGTGATCGCCAGCCCCACGCCATCTTCCTCTTTGGTGCTGGAGGATAACGAGTCCTGGCTCAGGGTGTTTGATCAGCTGCCATTGAATGGCTGGCAAAGTGCACAGCTGCGCCAGCTTTGTCTCTTGTCGCGTCAACAGCAGCAGCTGGTTTTTGGTTTACCCCCTCAGGCGGCGGCCTTCTTTGATGCTTCTATGCAGGACACTTTGGCTGAACTCTTGCAACCCTACTGCCCTTGGGCAGAGGGGCGTCAGCCGCAGATCGTGATTCAGGCGGATCAACAGCTGGGGCTGGATTCGGTTATCCTCCGCCGCCAGAAAAATCAGCAGCAACGGCTTGAGCAGACAGAGCAGGCTTTGCGTCAGCATCCACAAGTGCAGGAGCTTCAGGCCTTGTTTGATGCTGAGTTGGATGTGCAGACGTTGCAGCCAAGGGCTCGCCAAGAGTGAACAGCACCTGAGTGCTGATCTCTTGCGCCAAACAGCAGATCGGCTGTGCTGTACCCTGGTGGGATCGGCTTGTTAGAATAGCCAGATGTATCCTTTTCTTTTTCAGGTGTCTGTCGCTGCGCGGGTGACAGAGGCCATCAATGTATCCAGTGAGGTTGATGATGTTTAAAGGTCTAGGTGATATGGGCAAGATGATGAAGCAAGCCCAAGAAATGCAAGAAAAAATGCAGAAGATGCAAGAAGAGGCTGCCAATGCGACCGCAGTAGGTGAATCTGGCGCTGGCCTGGTGAAGGTCACCATGACCGGCCGCCATGATGTGCGCAAGGTTGAGATCGACCCCAGCCTGATGAGCGAAGACAAAGAAATGCTCGAAGATCTGCTCGCGGCCGCTGTCAATGATGCGGTGCGCCGTGTTGAACAGCTCAGTAAAGATAAAATGGCTGAGCTGACTGCCGGTTTGCCTCTGCCTCCTGGTTTTAAAATGCCCTTTTAAGCTCCCTCGTGTCTTGGCTTCAATCAGTGCTTCTGGTTGCGCTGAGGCTGATGAACGATCGAAAAGCGGTATTTTCTTCCCCATGATGAGTTGAATCTATGCATCTCAGTCCTTTAATTGATGAGCTGATCCAAGCACTGCGCTGCTTGCCCGGTGTGGGGCCAAAAAGTGCACAGCGTATGGCATTGCACCTTCTTGAGCGCACGCCCGATGCCGCGCAGCGCCTGGCAGATGTGCTGGGGCGCGCTTTAGCCGAAGTCGGGCACTGCTCAGCTTGTCGCACTCTGACAGAAGAGCCGCTGTGCCGTATTTGTCGCAGTGAGCAGCGTGATGCGAGCCTGATCTGCATTGTGGAAACACCGGCGGATATGCTCGCTCTCGAGCAGAGCGGCATCTACGCAGGCCAGTATTTTGTGCTGCTGGGGCACTTGTCTCCGCTCGAAGGGCTGGGGCCAGAAAGTCTGGGCCTAGATCAGCTGCAAGCACGCCTCGATCAAGAACCCATTGAAGAAGTGATTCTGGCCACCAACCCGACCCTTGAAGGGGAAACCACGGCCCAGTATCTGGCTGAATGGCTTTCTCATCGTGACATCCAAGTGACGCGTTTGGCGCATGGCCTGCCAGTAGGGGGTGAGCTGGAATATCTCGATGGCGGCACCCTCTCGCGTGCCCTTGCTGGGCGCTCAGGCTTTTCTATCCACCAAGAGAAATAACATGAACAGTGACTATGTGTGGATTGCCAGCCATGAAGCCCTTGAAGCCGCCTTACCTGCATGGCAGGCAGCGCAGGAACTGGCTCTCGATACCGAGTTTATTCGTACGCACACCTTTTATCCCCAGCCGGCCTTATTGCAAATTGCCGATGATCAGCAGATCTATTTACTGGATTTACTGGCATTGGATCAGGCGCCCAGCCGTGCGGCATTAGCCAGTTTGCTGGCGAGCGGGCCGACCAAGATCTTTCACAGTGCCGGTGAAGATTTAGAGCTCCTGCACCATTGGCTGAATGTGCGCGTGGCCCCTTTTATTGACACTCAGCTGGCCAGTGCGTTGATCACGCAAGAAATGTCGGTGGGTTATCAGCGTCTGGTTGAAACCTATCTTGATATTCAGCTAGAAAAGGGCGAAACCCGCTCTGACTGGTTGCAGCGTCCCTTGACACCTTCTCAGTGCCATTATGCCGCGCAGGATGTGGAATATCTGCTCGCCTGTTGGCATGCTTTGGCCGCCCAGCTGAGTGTGCAGCAGCGTGAGATACTGGAGCAGGAAAGTGCTTATCAAGCACAAGCCGCCTGTGAGCGCGAGGCCACACCTTGGCTCAGGCTGAAGCAAAACTGGCGTTTAACACCACGCCAACTGACAGTCATTCAGGCGCTGGCCGTGTGGCGTGAAGAGCAAGCCCGGCGTCTGGATCGTCCCCGTAGCCGGATCGCCAGTGATAGCCTGCTGCATGATTTGGCTGAGCAAGGTCCTTCCAGCTTAGTGCAGCTCGGCCAGATCAGCGAAGCCAGCCCTGGTTGGGTCAAGCGCTTTGGCGCAGAGGTGCTGTCAGTGATCGCCGAGAGCCAGGCCTTACCGCCAGAAGAAGATCCTGCGCCACTCTTGTCCCCGCAAAGCCCTGCTTACCGTACGTTGCTCAAAAAACTGCGTGCTGCCTTACAGGCTCTGGCGGCTGAGCAGCAGGTGCCGGTTGAGCTGCTGGCCAAGCGTAAACAGTTAGATTTATGGACCCAGGATTTGGCTGCACAGCGTCCTTTGCATCTATCTGAGGCTTGGCCTGAGTGGCGGCGCTTGGCGCTACAACCGCGGCTCGCGGCTCTACAGCGCGATGTGGGCTATCCCGACGCTTTACTTCAAAATGCTTTACCCCAAGATGCTTGATCTTAAGAGGTTTTTCCATGGTGCAACTGACTGAAATTTATGCCAGCCCACGTCGCGATGAACTCTATCTTTATGTGGATGCAAAACGTGGCCTCAGCTGTGTGCCAGCGGATCTACTCGCTCAGTTTGGCACACCGCGCAAGGCTCTGACACTGGTGCTGGAAAAACACAAAAAACTCGCGCGTGCTGATTATGAGGAAGTGCGTCAGCAGCTGAAGTTAAAAGGCTATTATTTACAGCTGCCGCCTGCCAAAGAGGCTTATCTGCTCGATTTGTATCGTGCACCAACCGAGGCGCGCTACTAATGTCATCCAGTGGCCCTCTATTGCGTCCTCAGTTCTGGGAGCAGCCCCTGGCTGAGCTGAATGAAGCTGAGTGGGAGGCGCTGTGTGATGGCTGCGGTCTGTGCTGCTTGCATAAATTGCAAGATGATGAGACAGACGAGGTCTTCTTCACCGATGTCGCCTGTAATCTGCTTGACCTGCGCACCTGTCGTTGCCGTGATTACCCCCAGCGTCAGCAGCAGGTGCCGGATTGCTTGTCGATTCGCGAGGAGAGTCAAACCGAAGGTGGTGATCTTGTCTTTGAATATCTGCCGTTGACCTGCGCTTATCGTTTGCGCTATCAGCAGCAGCCGCTTCCTGTTTGGCACCCTCTGCTCACCCAGCAACCCTTGAAATCGGCTGCCGTGATGGGCCAGCAGGGCGTGATTCATGAGCGGGCATTGACTCAGGATTTACATGAGCGAATTATCGAATGGGTGCAAGTTTAGGTCTGCCCAGCAGCTTGCAGGATCTTCGCCAAGTCAGGAAAAAGTGGTGTAACAAGGGCTTAAAGCTTTTCATTCTGAGTGAGCGAATCTAGTATAGGCTGGGTGATTCAAGCCGTTTGTCTTTTCAAAACCGAGAGGAGCTATGGAAAGTTTAGTGCTAGGCAGCTGGTTGTTCTATGCGCTGGCCGGGCTGGTGTTGATCGTCGCAAGCTGGAAGTGTTTATTTTGGCTTCCCTTGACGCTGAAGCTGGGGCTGATCTTCAGTCAGCTGGTTTTGCTGGTGATGCCAGCGCGAGTGGTTGAGCAGGACTATGCACCCGCTTTTATTGTTTTGCTGCTGGATAGCTTGATGGGCGTGAGTGACCCCACCCGACAAGCTGAGCAGATCTTGATGCTAGGTGGTGGCATCATCGTGGCTTGGGTATTGGCTTGGTTGCTTGGATGGTGGGTCAAAAAAACGACCGCTCAGCGAGCAACCCCGCCCCCAGCCGAGGCCGAAGAGTAGGAATTTTTGACAGACCAGAGGAAGAGTGAATTATGGTTGTTTTTGTCTTAGTGCTCACGCTAGTGATGCTGATTGCAGGTGTTTTTGGTGGTTTAATCAACTATTACCTGTTAAATCAGGATAATAAAGACATTACTGGCATGCTGCGCAGTGTGGTGGTCGGGGTGGGCGCGGCCTTTTTGGTCCCGGTTGTTCTTGATTTGGTAGGCAGCAGTATTGTCAGCGAAAGTCAGCATGATGCAGGCCAGTTGTTGATCTATACCGGCCTGTGCTTGATCGCTGCAGTGGCCTCTCGCTTCGCTGTCTCTAATCAGACGGATCGGACACTGCGTGCAGCCAATACCGCTCGTGAAGAAGTCGAAGAGCTCAAGCATCAGCTCAAGCAGGTTCAGCTGAGTCTGCTTCCTCTGATTGAAACTGAGACAGAAATGGATCTCAGTGAAGAAGAAGAAAGCAAAGTCCTTGATGAACTTGATGTTGCGGCCACCCAGGTGTTAAAAGTTCTTGGAACAGGTCGATATACCTTCCGTACACAGGCGAGCTTATTTGATGAGCTGGAGTTGGGCGAATCAGATGTCATGAAATCCCTCGGTATCCTGATGAGCAAGGGTCTGGCAGGCAAGATGAATACCAACTGGGGGCTGCGCTGGTATCTGACTGAGCGTGGACGCCGTCTCGCCGAAGCCAGTATTTAACGACACAAATCCCCTGGGATCAGTCAAGCAAGAGGAAGAAACAACATGTTGGGATGCAAAGTGGGGCCTGACCTACAGTGGCATAAGACACTGGGACATACCGCACCATCTGCGGCAAAGACACACCGCTGGGTGGCTTTTTCCCTGCGGTTGATGTTGCTCTGCCTCTTGCTTGGTTTGCTGCGAACACCTGCCTTGGCACAAACACCAGACATCCGCCTGGTCGTGGATATCTCTGGCAGTATGCACCGTACAGATCCAAATAATCTGCGTATTCCTGCAACGCACCTGCTGATCGATCTCCTTCCGGAAGGCGGGCGGGCAGGTATCTGGACCTTTGGTGCCTATGTCAATATGCTGGTGCCACATGGTCAGGTGAATGAAGCTTGGCGGCGTCAGGCGGCGCTGGAGGCTGAAAAAATCAACTCCGTTGCCTTGTTCACGGATATAGAAAATGCGCTTGAGCGAGCCACTTGGGATGCTGCGCGTCCTGCTGCTCATGGCCCACGTCATATCATTTTGTTGTCTGATGGATTGGTGGATATCTCTGAGGCTGCCACAGTTCAAGCGCGCGAGCGTGAGAACCAGCAATCGCGTGATATTATTCTGCGCCAAATGCTGCCACGCCTTGTTGAGGCTGGATTTCAGATCCACACACTCGCACTGTCTGATGAGGCCGATCATGATTTGATGGCCACCCTGGCACAACGCAGTGGTGGTTTGCATGCCATCGCACACACCGCTGATGATCTGATGCCTTTTATGCTGCAGATACTGAACCGGACGCTGCCAGCAGAAGAAGTGCCCTTAATTGATAATCGCTTCTTGATCGATCCAACCATCAATGAATTTACCGCCTTGGTATTCCATCCCCCAGGCGCTGAACTGCACTTGCTTGATCCACAAGGACGCCGCTTTGGTCCATCCACAGCGCATCCCAATGTACGCTGGTATGGCAATGCCAACTATACGCTGGTCACCGTCACGGGGCCGCAAGCTGGACAATGGCAGATTGAAACCGAGGCGCATCCAGATAACCGTGTCACCGTGGTTTCAGATGTGCAGTTCCACACCAGTTCTATTCCCTCGACCTTATTCCGTGGTGATCAACTGGCGTTGGAGGCCTGGTTAACCGAGGAAGGCCGCCCTGTTGATCGGCGTGAATTCTTGCGTTTATTGAATGTTGAGGCACGCCTGATCAAATCAGGACAGACTCTTCTGGCTCAGCCTCTGCTTCTTGATGCCCAGCGTCCTCGTTATGGCGCGACTTTAGACACCTTCCCTGAACTAGGCGAGCAGCAGCTCCAGGTTGATATAGATGGCCGCACCTTCCGTCGCCAGATCAGCCACAGTGTGAATGTGCAGGATGTCGTTGCGGCTTCTGTACAGCTGCCTGAAGATGGATCGGCTGCGCGCCTGATTTTGCGTGCTCAACATCCCGCTTTGCGTCGTCAGCCAATCAATTTTACTGTCACCGCATCAGGTCAGCCGTTGAGCGCCGTCAATCGTGGCGATGGCGAATGGCGTGTCGATTTGGCGAGCCTGCCGCGCGATGTGGCCCACTCTATTCAGGTTCATGTCTCCACTCAGCTTAATGGGCGCGCTGTCAATGTGACTCTGCCCGAAGTGCTGCTCCCCATTGAACGACGACCTGCCCGTGTGATGCCAGAGCCTGCTCCAGTACAAGCCACACCACCTCCGGCCGCTGCTCCTGCCCCTGCCTCTGTTGCTGAGCCAGAGGCCGCTGAGACAGCGCCAAGCTGGGTACCGGCTCCGCCTCCTTTAGCGGTTCCCATTTTGCCTTTGCCTGAGAGTCAGCCGGCTGCTGAGGCCAGTACGTCGCCAGAAGTGGCGGCTGAGTCAGTCGTCGATGCCGCCGCAGACAGAGAAAAGGTAGGCCTTTTTGATCCGATAGAAAGCTGGGATGATCCACGGATGCTGTGGATTTATCTGGCGCTGGCGATTGCCAACATACTCTTGTTTGCAGTGGCCTTCTTGATGTATCGCCGCTTTATTAACAAACGGCGTGAAAAAGCGGCCCAACAGCAGGATGAGACAGATTTTGATGACCTGCCAGACTTGGATGATGCCTTGGATGGCCTAGATGATGATGAGGAACCAAGATGAAGTCGGCCTTGAATCCGAGGATCCTAGTGCATGTGTGAACTGCTGGGCATGAGTGCCAATGTCCCGACAGATATTACCTTTAGCATGGCCGGTTTCTTACAAAGAGGGGGCGCAACTGGCCCCCATCGCGATGGCTGGGGCGTGGCCTTTTACGAGGATGCAGGTTATCGCGAGTTCAAAGACCCGCACCCCTCGATTGCCTCGCCTGTTGCGCGCCTGATATTGGATTATCCGATTAAAAGCCGCATTGTGATCAGCCATATCCGTCAGGCTAATGTGGGTCAGGTGAATCTGGGTAATACCCATCCCTTTTCACGCGAACTTTGGGGGCGGCATTGGTGCTACGCCCATAATGGCCAGTTGGCGGGTTTTCGCGAAGCCTTGCCGCTGAGCTACTTTCAGCCAACCGGCCAGACAGATAGCGAATGGGCTTTCTGTTGGCTACTGGGTGAAATCCGCAAAGCCTTTCCGCATCCACCTGAGCAGCCCGAAGTCTTACAGGCCCTGATTCATCGTTTAGCTGAGCAGCTGCGCACCCTCGGTGTTTTTAATTTACTGCTGGCCGATGGTGAACAGCTCTATGCCTACTGCTCAACAAAGCTGGCGCATATTACGCGCTGTGCCCCTTTTGGCCCCGCCATCTTGAAAGATACCGAGCTCGAAATTGATTTTGCCGCCTGCACAACACCACAAGATGTCGTGAGTGTACTGGCGACCGAGCCTCTGACCACCAATGAAGAGTGGCATATTATGCAACCTGGAGAACTGGTGGTTTTTCAGGATGGCCACTGCCGTGCCCGTTTGCTCAGCACTGCTGGCTAGGTGCTGGTGATGCACAGCATCCTCCATCTTGGCCTCTGGGTTGAATTAGAGCCTTCAATAAGAACTTTCAATCAGCACCCTGAATAAGAGAGACGTACCATGCAATTTACCGGAACTCAGGATTATGTCGCGACAGAAGAACTCCAGCTGGCTGTCAATGCCGCACTGACGCTGGAGCGCCCATTGCTGATCAAAGGTGAGCCGGGGACAGGTAAAACACTGCTTGCGGAGCAGGTCGCCATGGCGCTCGATCGTCCGCTGATCACCTGGCATATTAAATCTTCTACCAAGGCGCAGCAGGGCCTGTATGAATATGATGCTGTCTCGCGTCTGCGCGATTCACAGCTGGGAAATGAAAAGGTGCACGATATCAGTCATTACATCGTCCCTGGCAAGCTTTGGGAAGCCTTCACTAGTGAGCGCCCAGCGGTGTTACTGATCGATGAAATTGATAAAGCCGACATCGAATTCCCCAATGATCTGCTCCATGAGTTGGATAAAATGGAGTTTTATGTTTACGAAACCCAGCAAACCATTAAGGCCAGCCAGCGCCCGATGGTGATCATTACCTCGAATAACGAAAAAGAGCTGCCAGATGCCTTCTTGCGGCGTTGCTTCTTCCATTACATCCGCTTTCCTGATCAAGACACCATGCAAAAAATCGTGCAGGTGCACTTTCCTGATCTGCAGCAGCAGCTGGTACAAAAAGCACTCGAAGTCTTCTACGACCTACGTGATATCTCCGGCTTGAAGAAAAAGCCCAGTACCTCAGAGCTGATTGATTGGATCAAGCTGTTGATGGCGGATGAACTGGCGCGTGATGTGTTGCTGAACAAAGACACTGCTGCAGCTGTCCCCCCCTTATGTGGCGCACTGGTGAAAAACGAACAGGATGCCAGCTTGCTGGAGCGCCTGGCGTTTATGATGCGCCGTCAGCGCGGATAAAGACCTTTTGGATGAATCACTATGCTCATCGAGTTTTTTCAACAGGTGCGCGCTGCTGGTGTGCCCGCCACACCGCGTGAGCTATTAGACCTACTGCGCGCCCTTGAAGCTGATCTGGCCTTTGCCAGCCAAGAAGCTTTTTATCTTCTGGCACGCACTTGTTTGGTAAAAGATGAAAAGCACTATGATCGCTTTGATCTGGCCTTTAGTCATTATTTTGAGGGCATAGGTGATCTTGAAGCTGGACTGGATAAGATCATCCCCGAAGATTGGTTAGAGCAGACCTTTGCCAAGCAGTTAACTGAAGAAGAGCGCCAAAAACTCAAAAGCCTTGGCAGTTTGGATAAGCTGATGGAAGAGTTTAAAAAGCGCCTCGAAGAACAGCAGAAGCGTCATGCGGGGGGCAATAAGTGGATTGGCACGGGCGGCACCTCACCCTTTGGTCATGGTGGCTATCACCCTGAAGGCATCAGGGTGGGCGGGCAGTCCAAAAACCGACGCGCGGTCAAGGTGTGGGAGCAGCGGGAGTTTAAAAATCTGGATGACAGTGAGGCGCTGAGTAATCGCAATATGCAGGTGGCCTTAAAGCGCCTGCGTCAGTTTGCGCGCACTGGCGCACATGAAGAGCTGGATCTGGAGCAGACTATCCGCGCCACAGCGCGTAATGCTGGGCATCTTGATTTAAAAATGGTGCGTGAAAAGCATAATGCGGTGAAGGTGCTGCTGCTGTTCGATATAGGCGGTTCGATGGATGATCATATCGAGCTGGTTGAATCCTTGTTTACCGCCTGCCGCACTGAGTTTAAGCATCTTGAGCACTATTACTTTCATAACTGCCTCTATGAATCGGTGTGGAAGAATAACCAGCGGCGTTTTCAAGAGCGCACGTCAACACTGGATTTGATCCACAAGTACAGCCGTGACTACAAGGTGATTTTTGTCGGCGATGCTTCTATGTCGCCCTATGAAATAGCCGTACCCGGTGGCAGTGTCGAGCACTTTAATGATGAGGCAGGCCAGGCCTGGATGCAGCGTGTGACGGCCACCTGGGATCGCGTTGTGTGGCTGAATCCTGTACCTGAGCAGTATTGGCCTTACACTCAATCGATTGGCATGATGCGCCAGTTGGTGCAAGAGCGGATGTATCCTTTGACTTTGGAAGGCTTGGATCAAGCCATGCGTGAGTTGGTGAAATGACACAAGTGCTGCGTCGCCTGCCTGACAATACCCAAGGACGTGATTGGGTGATCGGTGATCTGCATGGTGACTATGCCGCTTTGATGCAAGCGCTTGAGCAGGCCGCCTTTGATCCTCAGCGTGATCGCCTGTTTTCGGTTGGCGATCTGATTAATCGAGGGCCAGCTTCACTTGAGTGTTTGGCCCTAGTGAAGGAACCTTGGTTCTTTGCGGTACAGGGCAATCATGAGCGGTTGTTTATGCAGGCTGTGCAGGGTGATCGTCATGCTCTGGCCAGCCTGTTTGAGCATGGCGGTCGCTGGATGGGGCTGCACAGCTGGGAAGCACTGCGGCCTTGGGTGGATCTGATCGAAGCCAAAATGCCGCTTGCACTGGAGGTGGCCGTGGCAGGGCAGACCTTCGGCATTGTGCATGCCCAAGTGCCGCAAGATCAGTGGGCCGTGCTAACTCAGTGGCAGGGTGAACCCGATGCTGAGCTGGTCAGGGCCTGCACGACACTGCGTCAGCGTGTCCGTGAAGGTTGGCAGCATCCTGTTCAGGGGATTAATGCGGTCGCCTGTGGTCATACTCTGGTCAAAAAACCGCTCCAGCTGGGCAATGTCTTCGCGCTGGAAACCGGCTTATGCGTCCCCGAGCTGGACGGCTACTTAACGCTGCTGCCCATCTCACAGTTGTTGGCGCAAGTTGGATAGGCATCGCTGAAGGCGGCTTACTGATAGACGCCAGCGCTTAGGACGCCTCTGATTCACTACTGCGCTTGGTCATGCTGCGTTGAAATTGGCCTCAAAATGCTCATTGACTCTGTGTAAACTCCACTTTTTCGATCCATTTCGCCTTGCGACCTACATAGATGTAGGAAGTGCAGCCATTCGTCTGGAACGAATGCTGTCCTGACCTGTGCTCGTGACGCTGATCAGAGGCTCCTTAGCCGCTGCCATTGAGTAACGACTCTGGCTTCTGGCCCTCACAGGATGACGCTGAGGGCCAGAGGTGTGAACTCAGATCCTTTGGCGGGTTCCTTAGATCCCTTCGTGAGTCAAAAGCACCTTGCCAATGGCCTGGCCGCTGGCCAGATAATCATGGGCTTCATTGATTTGATGAAAGCCAAAACGTTTTTCGGCTATCCAGGGGCGAATCAAGCCTGCATCAACCAGCTGGACGATCTGTGCGAGCTGCGCGGCTTCTTGATCTCGCCCTTGGCCGGTGAGCAAAGGCAGAGCACGAAAAACAACATGCAGGCTCAGCCCTTTGCTGTGCATCAAGCTCAGATCTTGCGTGCTGCGTGTATTGATCGACACCACACGCGCCCCAACCGCTGCTGCCGTCATGCTCTGTGCGAGACATTCCCCACCAACACTATCAAAGACCAGATCATAGCCCTGACCTTGTGTTAGGCGGGTGACAGCTTCTTCAATCGATTCTTCTGTATAGAGGCTGACTTGATCTGCGCCCAGTTGACGGGCAATCTCGGCTTTGGCCGGGGTGGAGACCCGCGCATGGACTTCGGCACCGCAAGCCTTGGCGATCTGGACTGCGAAGTGTCCCACACCGCCTGTGGCACCATGAACCAGGACTCTTTCGCCTGACTGCAGTGCGGCACGCTCGATCAAGCCGCTCCAGGCTGTCAGGGTTGCCAGCGGCAGGGTGCCGGCTTCAGTCAGAGGCAGTTGGCGTGGTGCGAGGCTGAGCAGGCGAGCATCGGCCAGCATGAAATCAGCCAGCGCACCCTGAGTGCCTTTTAAGCCACCAGCGCAGCCGATCACGGCATCACCGGGCTGAAACGCGGTCACACCTTCGCCAAGCTGATCAACGTAGCCAGCAACATCGGCATTCAGCAGGGCGGGAAGCTCAGGGCCTGCCGCGACCTGCCCAAAACGAATTTTAAGCTCTAACGGGTTGAGGCTAGAGCTGACGACCCGCAGGCGCACTTGTCCAGGACCAGGCTGGGGATCTGGCCAATCGCTGGCGCTAAAACGCGCATTGGGGCCGTATTCAGTGAGTTGCATCACACGCATGATGGATTCTCCTCTGGAGCTGGACGAGTGGCAAAGCTGCTCACGAGCTGGAGCAGCAGTTCAGTGAAGGGCTCACCCGAGCCCTTGGCCGCGCGATCAACCTGATAAGCCAGCAGCAGCAGCTGATGACTCTCTGCCAGGCTGAGGCGCTGGATCGCTTTCTTATACAAGGGTTGGCGTTGTGGCCAGATACGCCATTGCTGACACTGTTGTTCAAAGTGATGCGGCTGGGCCAAAAGACGCGCCACTTGACGAATTTCACGGCTCAAGGCCCAGATCAACAAAGGGGCCTCTGTGCCCTCGGCTTGCAGGTGATCAAGAATACGCAGCGCACGATCCAGCTGGCCCTCTAGACAGGCATCCGCAAGATCAAAAAGGCTAAAGCGGCTGGCATCCTGAATCAGCTCCATCAGTTGATGGGTGGTCACAGGCTCACCGGGTGAGACGAACAGCAGCAGCTTTTGGATTTCTTGTGCAGCCGCCAACAGATTGCCTTCTACTTTTTCAGCAAGCAAACGCAGCGCATCGGGTTCAGCACTCAGGCCATGCTGGGCTAGGCGTTGTTCGATCCAGCGCGGCAGTTGGGCTGGCGGCACTGGCCAGACAGGAATAAACCAGCCTTGGGCATCCAGTGCTTTGTACCAGGCGCTTTTGCTTTGTGTCGCGTCTAATTTGGCACTGGTGATCAGAAAAATATCCTGCCCTCGATCCTGACGCGCCAAGTCTTGAAGGACCTGGCTGCCTTCTTTTCCTGTCTTCTGGCTGCCAAGGCGTACTTCGATCAATTGTGCGTCACCAAATAAAGACTGGTTCTGGGTCGCTTGCAGTAGCTGGCCCCATTTGAATTGCGGGCCAACATCAAAGATGACTCTTTCTTCGCAGCCTTGCTGACGCGCCTTGTGACGAATGACATCGCTAATTTCGAGCTGCTGTAAGGGCTCATCGCCACTGATCCAGATAAAGGGCGGCAGTTTTTTCTTTAGCTGTGCCGCCAGTTTATCGCTACTGATCTTCACGGTTGAGCTCCAATGAGCGTAGGCGCATCATCAAGAGATCAATCAGATCGTCTTCCATGCTGCGCAGCAGTTCGGCTTTGAGGCTTTGGCGTGCTAAGACGCTATCGCGTGTGGCGTTATAGCGATACTGGCGCTCCGCGCTCCAGCGTTCAGCACGAAACAGCGGCTCAAGATCAGCATCATAGGCAGAAGCCACCAGGGTCAGTTCAAGCGCATACTCTTCATCTTGGCCGAAGATCAGCTGGGTTTCGCGCTGTTCAAGCGCTTCCAGTTCTAGCCGTAGGCGTGCGGGTTGATCGCCTTCAGCGAGTGAGATTCCTGAAGCGCTCAGACGCTGACGCAGAGGCTGAGCCAGGCTTTGGCTGCTGCCTTGTGCCTGCACCTGAATGGGTTGCAGATGCGCTGGCAGCTGGATATAGCCGCGCAGCTGAAATCCGCACCCAGTCAGTAGCAGGCAGATCCCCAGCACAAGGCTGGGGGCACGAAGCCAAGCTCGCATTACTGCGCGACCAGGTTCACTAGCTTGCCGGGGACAACGATCACCTTGCGCAGGGTTTTCCCTTCGAGGTGCTTTTGTACCCGCTCATCAGCCAGAGCCTGGGCTTCGATTTCTTCTTTGCTGGCTGCAGTGCTGACTTCAAGCTGCGCTCTGACCTTGCCGTTGACCGAAACCGCCAGGGTGATGGAAGCGCGCACTAACGCCTGCTCATCGACCAAGGGCCAGCTGGCGCTGAGGAGTTGATCACCACGACCCAGATCTTGCCAGAGTTGGTGGGTGATGTGAGGCGCAATAGGGGAGAGCATCACCACCAGCGCTTCCCAGGCCTCACGCGCGACAGCCAGACTCAAAGGGTCGAGCGCATCAAAGCGGCTCAGGCTGTTGGTGAGTTCCATCATCGCTGCAATTGCGGTGTTGAAGGTGATGCGACGGCCCATATCGTCATTGACCTTTTTAATGGTCTCATGGGTTTTGCGGCGCAGGTCTTGCTGTTCTTCGTTCAGCGCGCTGAGATCCAGCTCACCTGGCTGACCAGCTTGTAAATGCTGATGCAGTAAGCGCCAGAAGCGCTTCAAAAAGCGATTGGCGCCTTCTACGCCACTGTCTGACCATTCGAGAGACTGCTCGGGTGGTGCGGCAAACATCATGAACAGGCGCACGGTATCAGCACCATAGAGCTGAATCATAGATTGGGGATCGACGCCGTTGTTTTTCGATTTCGACATCTTCTCCGTGCCACCGATGACAACCGGTTGGCCATCGCTGATCAGTGTGGCGCTCAGTGCCCGTCCCTTGTCGTCTTTTTCGACTTCGACATCCGCAGGATTAAACCACTGCTTGCCGCCATTGGGCAGTTCGCGATAATAGGTTTCTGCAATCACCATGCCTTGTGTGAGCAGGCGCTTAAAGGGCTCATCCGATTCCACCAGTCCGAAATCACGCATCAGCTTGTGGAAGAAGCGCGCATAAAGCAGGTGTAAAATCGCGTGCTCGATACCGCCGATGTAATAGTCAACTGGCAGCCAGTAGTTGGCACGCTCATCGAGCATGGCCTCATGGTTATCAGCGCAGCAGAAGCGCGCGTAGTACCAGCTTGATTCCATAAAGGTATCGAAGGTGTCAGTCTCACGCTGCCAGCCATCGCCCAGCTCATAAAAGGCGGGCATTTTCTTGATCGGTGAGCCGCCCGAGGCATCAAACTCGACCTCGAGTGGCAGAGCAACCGGTAGATCGGCATCTTGGACTGGGCGAGTCGCACCCTCTGGCCCATTCTCAACAGGAATCGGCGCACCCCAGTAGCGTTGACGGGAAACACCCCAATCACGCAGGCGGTAGTTGATTTTGACTTTACCCTTGCCTTGGCGCTCAAGCTCACCGGCGATGGCATTAAAGGCGGCTTCAAACTCCAAGCCATCAAACTGAGAAGAGTTGATCAGGCGGCCTTTTTCAACAAAGGCGGCTTGGCTGAGATCACATGTCTGCTCTGCTTCGATGGGTTCGATGACCTGCTCAATGGCGATGCCATATTGGTGAGCGAACTCCCAATCGCGCTGATCATGGGCAGGTACGGCCATCACGGCGCCTGTGCCGTACTCCATCAACACAAAGTTGGCGACCCAGATAGGGACATCTTGTCCGGTCAGCGGGTGAATGGCATGAAAACCTGTGGGCATGCCTTTCTTTTCCATCACGGCCAGCTCGGCCTCTGAGGTGCCCCCTTTGCTGCATTCTTCAAGGAAGGTTGCCAAAGCAGGGTTCTGCTCAGCCGCAGCCTTGGCCAGTGGGTGTCCTGCGGCCACGGCGACATAGGTCACGCCAAACAGGGTGTCTGGACGGGTGGTGTAGATCTCTAAACCTTGAGGCTGCACATCAAGGGCAGGCTGACGCAAACCAAAGGTCATTTCAACGCCGCGTGATTTGCCAATCCAGTTGCGCTGCATGGTTTTGACCTGCTCAGGCCATTCCACACCATCCAGATCAGCAAGCAGTTCTTCAGCATAATCGGTGATCTTCAAGAACCACTGGGGAATTTCTTTGCGCTCGACCAGCGCACCTGAGCGCCAACCCCGGCCGTCAATCACCTGCTCATTAGCGAGGACGGTTTGATCGACTGGGTCCCAGTTCACCATCGCGTTTCTTTTATAAACCAGACCTTTTTCAATCAGCTTGCCAAAAAACCACTGCTCCCAGCGGTAGTAGCTGGCGTCGCAGGTGGCAAACTCACGATCCCAGTCATAGCCAAAGCCCAGTGCTTTCAGCTGTTGGCGCATGTAGGCGATATTGTCTTGGGTCCAGGCCGCTGGGGCGACTTGGTTTTGCATTGCAGCATTTTCAGCGGGCAGGCCAAAGGCATCCCAGCCCATTGGCTGGAGTACGTTCTTGCCTTGTAAACGCTGATAGCGGCTGATGACATCGCCGATGGTGTAGTTGCGCACATGGCCCATGTGCAGCTTGCCACTGGGGTAGGGGAACATCGATAGGCAGTAGAATTTTTCTTTCTGGTGATCTTCAAGGGCTTTAAAGCACTGATTGTGTTCCCAGAATTGCTGTGCCTGGGCTTCGAGTTGACTAGGTTGATAGTCAGGGATTGACGTCTGTGAGTTGTCCATAGAATCAAGGCTGCCTTGTGCAAAAAGAGGTGTAATAAGAAGAAAAGAAAGTAACCTCTAAGCATACACCAGCTGAATGGGAATATGTAGCGCTGCTCAGGGCTCTTCTGGAGGGCTCAGCGTGTTTTTTTAAGCCTAAAGAGGCAAGAAAAGCGCTGTTTTTTGTCTTCAGCACTTGCCCTGACGGGGCAGATGTTTACAATGCCGTCTTCTTTTTCAGAAGGTGCCATCATGCTTGAGCGTCTATTCAAAATTAAAGCACACAACTCCAGTGTCAAAACTGAGGTGATTGCTGGTATCACCACCTTTTTGACTATGGCGTACATCATCTTTGTCAATCCAGCGATGCTGGCGGATACAGGGATGGATTATGGCGCGATTTTTGTCGCCACCTGTTTGGCGGCGGCGATAGGCTGCTTGATCATGGGTCTTTATGCCAACTATCCGATTGCGATGGCACCGGGTATGGGGCTGAATGCCTTCTTCACCTATGGTGTCGTGCTTGGCATGGGCTATAGCTGGGAAGTCGCTTTGGGTGGGGTCTTCCTTTCAGGTATTGTCTTTGTGCTGATCAGTATTTTAAAGATGCGCGAATGGTTAATTAATGCCATTCCTGCCTCTTTGAAGCTGGGTATTGCTGCGGGTATCGGTTTCTTCCTGGCGATTATTGCACTGAAGAATGCCGGTATCGTTGTTAAAGACCCAAACACCATGGTGACCTTGGGTGATCTCTCTTCACCGGCTGCCATTTACGGTTTTCTTGGCTTTTTTGTGATTGCCGCACTGGCCCATCTGCGCATTACCGGTTCGGTGATGCTGGGTATTCTGGGTGTCACACTCTTGGCGATCTTGTTTGGACATAACGAGTTTGCTGGCGTGGTGTCGATGCCGCCTTCTATTGCCCCGACCTTTATGGCGATGGATATTCGTGGTGCGCTGGAAGTCGGTATGATCAGCGTTATCTTCGCCTTCTTGTTTGTCGATTTATTTGATACTTCTGGCACCTTGATTGGTGTGGCTGAGCGCGGCAAGCTGCTGGATCAAGATGGCAAGTTGCCACGGATAGAAAAGGCCTTGCTGGCCGATTCCAGTGCGACGGTCATTGGTGCCGCGCTGGGTACCTCTTCTACCACCAGCTATGTTGAAAGTGCCTCAGGTGTGGCGGCTGGAGGGCGTACAGGTCTGACAGCCGTTGTGGTTGCAGGCTTGTTTTTAGTGAGTCTGTTCTTTGCGCCTTTGGCGGCTTCGATCCCAAGCTATGCCACGGCCGGTGCGCTGCTCTATGTCGCTGTTTTGATGGCTGGTAGCCTGGCGAAGGTCGATTGGGAAGATGTGAGCGAGGCGGCTCCGGTTTTGATTGCTGCCTTGGCCATGCCGCTGACCTTCTCGATTGCGCATGGTATTGCTCTTGCCTTTGTCAGCTATGCTGTGATCAAGCTGCTGTCTGGCCAGGGTAAGCAGGTGAGCTGGAGTGTGTACTTTTTGGCGGCCTTGTTCATCGTCAAGTTTGTTCTGCTTTAAGCTGAAGGGCTAGGATTCACGCACTCTCAGCCAGTTCTATGGAGATCATCAGCTGTTGAGATCAGCATCTCTTGAGAACTATCCGAATCAACGCCAGCAGCCAAGACTGCTGGCGTTGGCGTTTAAGCCAGCTGATGAACGACCTGGGTCTCAAGGCTGATATTGTCATGCAAAGGGCAGCGGTGGCAGACCTGATCCAAAAACTCGGCCTTTTCGGCATCGCTCAGATCGGCATCAATCGTCGCTTGAATACGAATCTGCTGAAAGCCCACGCGATCATCGCTGGGTCGTCCTAGTAATCCAGCTGGGTTATAATCCCCTTCCACTTGAATCTGCATACCGCGCAGATCAATTTTCTGCTGAAAGGCAGCGATCCGGGCGATCGTGCCAATGCAACCGCCAATCGAGAAGAGAAACATCTCCAAAGGTGTCGGTCCTTGGTTGGTGCCTTGCGCGGCTTGAGGTTGGTCGATGACCAATGCATGACCATTGATATTGGCGTGAATGGCAAAACCAGCTTGGAGCTGGGCATCAATACGGACGGTTTTACTTTGGCTCACAAAAATACTCCTTGCGACTCTCGCGAGAGTCAGGCTTTTGGTGTTGAATAGTCTGTTGCTTTTTCAAGGTTAAGCGCTGAAAACATCTCGGTCGCGCACCAAGGCGGCTAGATGTTATGTAAGGATTATCGCATATAAAAGAAGGTTTGGGCAGTCGTTGAGGCGACTGAGTTCTCGCTTCTCTTGTGTTCAGCAAGAGGGGTTCTTGTATCCACTAGGAGTGTTCTATGGCACATCCCGATGCCGCCGACTCGCCGCTGGGTCAGGCGACACACTATGTCAACCAGTATAATCCACAGTTGCTCTTTCCTTTGGCGCGAGATCGTGGACGCTTGGCCTTGGGTCTACAGGGTGACTTGCCATTCAGCGGATGGGATATCTGGAATGCCTATGAAATATCGTGGCTCAATGCGCGCGGTAAGCCACTGGTGCGTTTGGCAGAGTTTCGCTTTGCGGCAGATTCAACGCATATTATTGAATCTAAATCCTTCAAACTCTACTTGAACTCCTTCAATCTCAGCCACTTTAAAGACGAATCAGAGGTGCATGCCTGTCTGACACGCGATTTAAGTGCGGCTTCGGGGGCGCCAGTTGAGGCCACGCTGATGCCAGTGGAGGCGGGCTTGTTACCCCAGCCTTTTCAGGGGGTCTGCCTGGATGCGCTGGATATTGAGGTGAAGCACTATACACCTGCCCCACAGCTGCTGAGTTCGGATCCTGCCACGTCAGTAGAAGAGCGGCTCTATAGCCATTTGCTGAAGTCCAACTGCCCAGTGACGGGGCAACCAGATTGGGCCAGCGTGATGATTCATTATCGCGGACCACAGATCGATCCTGCAGGGTTATTGGCTTACCTGATCTCCTACCGTGAGCAGGGTGATTTTCATGAGCAGTGTGTCGAGCAGATTTTTATTGATCTGCAACGCCAGTGTCAGCCTGAGATGCTCAGTGTTTATGCACGCTATCTGCGTCGTGGTGGGCTGGATATCAATCCTTGGCGCACATCTGAGCCAGGTGCGCTGCCTCCGGCGGTGCGTTTGCTGCGTCAGTAAACAAGGGGAAGAAAATGCGCAATGTTTTGTTTTTTCTGGTGGTGTTGCTGGGCGTGATTTATGCCCTCGTGACCTTATAAGCCTTTTGGGGCGAAGTGGATGGGCTTGGATGGAGAGGCGTTTCGCCTAAGGCTATGATGGTAGATCCTCGGTTTGTGGAGACACTGCTCTTCACCTTGCAGGTGACAGCGCCGGTCTTTTTGCTGGTCTTTATTGGTATTGCCTTGGGGCGTATCGGTTTCTTAACCGATGAGTTTAACCGTGTGGCCTCGCGTCTGGTGTTTACAGTGAGCCTGCCGACTCTGGTGTTTTTGAACCTGAGTCGGACGCACCTGGCGGAAGTCTTTGTGCTGGACTTGATGGTCTATGCGGCTGTCGTCACGCTGCTGGCCTTTTTTTGGTTGGTGTGGCGCGCGCAAAGAACGCTGGTGGACTATGCCGATCGCGGCCCCTTTGTGCAGGGGGCCTTTCGGGGCAACCTCGGTATTCTTGGCTTGGCCTTGGCCTTTAACCAGTATGGTGAGGCCGGATTAGCCTTGGCCTCGGTCTTTTTGGCGCTGTTGATCGTGATGTATAACTTTCTCTCCGTGGTCGCACTCAGCCTGTGGCGCTCAGAGCAGGGGATTGCCTGGGGGCAAATGGGCTTGGATATTCTGCGTAATCCACTGATTATTGCCGTTAGTCTGGCTTTGCCTTTTTCCTTGCTGGAGTGGTCCTTGCCCTCAGTGCTTGCAGAAACTGCGGATTATCTGGCCGCGCTGACCTTACCGCTGGCGCTCTTGTGTGTGGGGGCGGCGCTGAATCTGCGTGCTTTACAAACCACCAGCCGTACCGCACTCAGTTCAACCGCCTACAAGTTGGTGCTGCTGCCGATACCGATGGTTTTGGGGGCATGGCTGCTGGGTTATGAAGGCCAGACGCTGGGCGTGCTGTTTTTGATTTTTGGCTGCCCTACAGCGGCGGCCAGCTATGTGATGGCGCGCAGTATGGGCAGCAATGCAGCTTTGGCGGCCAATATCGTGGCTTTAACGACACTTTTTAGTACAGTGACGCTCAGCTTGGGGGTTTTTGTGCTGCATTATTTTGGGCTCAGCAGTGGATAAGTCTCTCCGTCGTGCGACATCGTCGCTGCAGCCCTGCCCTGATGGCGCGCGCGCCTGTGCTTGGTCGGTGAATGGGTTAAAGCTACAGGGGCTGGTGTGGGGGGACCCTGTGCATCCTCCGCTGCTGGCCTTGCATGGCTGGCTGGATAATGCGCTGAGCTTTGCCGAACTGGCGCCGCGTCTGGCCGAGGCGGGCTATCAGGTGATCGCTATTGATTGGGCTGGGCATGGCCTATCGGATTGGCGTGATCAAGCCTGCTATTGGCATCAGCAAGATGTGCTGGATCTGGATGCGCTGCTCGATCAATTAGATGCATTGCCTCTGCCCATCATTGCCCATTCGATGGGGGCCGGTTTAGCGGGGATGTTGGCTGCCGCCGCACCTGAGAAAATCAGCCAACTGATCTTGATTGATGGCCTAGGCTTACTCAGCACTGAGCCAGAGGATAGTGTTCAGCAGCTCAGTCAGGCGCTGCAAGCCCAAAGAAAGCGACGTGCCCGCTCACGGACTGGTCTGCATTATCGCGATCTGGATGCCGCGATCTCGGCACGCCAAAAAGGCATGTTTCCGCTGACCGAGAAGGCTGCTTGGCAGTTATGTCAACGTGGCCTGCGTGCAGAAGAGCAAGGCTGGTGCTGGTCGAGTGATCCGCGCTTATTGCTGCCATCGCCAGTGCGCTTAACCGAAGCGCAGAACCAAGCCTATCTGGCTCAGCTGACGCAACCTGTCACGCTCTTGGCTGGTCGTCAGGGTGTTTTTGCGCAAGGCGATCGGTTGGCGGCACGCGTGGCTTGCATCCCCCAGATGCATCTGGTCTGGTTAGAAGGCGGACATCATTTACATTTAGAGCAGGCCAGTGCCTCAGCCTGCGCCGCCGTTATTTTAAAGGCACTCAAGCAGGGGCAAGATCAACCAGCTGTCTAGGAGGTCGTGAATGGCAGTCACAGAACAAAGACGCGTCGCACTGGTTTTAGGCTCAGGTGGAGCCAGAGGCTATGCGCATATCGGTGTGATCGAAGAACTGGAAGCCCGTGGCTTTGAGATCGTTGGCATCTCAGGCTGTTCGATGGGCGCACTGGTCGGCGGGCTCTATGCCGCCGGTCGCTTGAAAGACTATCGCGATTGGGTCAGTGGACTGGATTATCTGGATTTATTGCGCTTGGTGGATGTGACTTGGAGCCCAATGGGGGCCATCAAAGGCGAGCGGGTGATGGCCATGATTAGCGAGCTGCTTGAAGGTAAGCGTATTGAAGATCTCCCTATTCCTTACACCTCGGTGGCGACAGATCTGGTCAATCAAAAAGAAGTCTGGTTTCAAGAGGGCGATCTGTTGGAGGCCATTCGGGCTTCTATCGCCGTACCTGGGGTGATCACGCCCCTGCATCATCGTGGGCGGACGCTGGTCGATGGTGGTTTATTGAACCCCTTACCGATTACGCCTGTGGTGGCCTATCATGCCGATTTTATTCTGGCGGTGAATGTCACAGCGCAAAACTCACAGGCAACGCTGGCCCAGCTTTTACCCGATTGGCAGCGCCCAGGGAGTCAAAAAGACAGTGGCCGTGCGGCTGAGTGGATCTATCGTGTCAAAGAGCGTGCGGGGCAGCTGCTTGATCGCCTGAATTTCTGGGAGGATGAAGCTAAAGCCACGAGTGCAGCCGATCCTGTCGATCCCACCCGCTGGGGCAAGCTAGATGTGATGCTGCAGTCGTTTGAGATTACCCAAGCGGCACTCACCCAGTATAAGGTGGCCGGTTATCCACCTGATGTCTTGATCGAGATCCCGCGCACCACCTGTGCTGGCTACGAGTTTCATAAGGCCCCTGAGCTGATTGAACTTGGGCGGCGTAAGGCGCGTCTGGCACTGGATGAGTGGCAGAGTGACCACCCTGTCCCGAATGGAGATTTGGATGACCACTAGGCTACTGGATGCGGCAGGGGTGCGATCTGGTTTTCAACGCCTGTTGCCTTTGGGCTTTTTTGTCGCGGCCTTTGGTCTGGCCTTTGGTTTGGCCGCGGCGCAGCGTGGATTAAGCGATGTTGAAGCCCTGCTGATGAGCGCGCTGGTGTTTGCGGGCGCGTCTCAGTTTGCCGCGCTGGAGCTATGGCAGGCAGAAATTCCCTTTGTGGCACTGGCGATCACCACCTTTGCGATTAACTCGCGCCATCTGCTGATGGGCGCTTCGCTTTATCGCTGGATGCAGCCTCTGCCTTGGGGACAGCGTCATGGGGTATTGGCGCTGCTCAGCGATGCCAATTGGGCGATGGCGATGCAAGACTATCAACATGGTCAGCGCAATTTGGGCATCGTGCTTGGTGGAGGGTTAGCCATCTGGCTGGCGTGGATGCTGGGTTGTTTAACAGGCCTGCTGGTCACCAGTGGCATCCCGCATCCTGAAGCACTGGGCCTGGATATGGTCTTAAGCTGTTTTTTGCTCAGTATGGCCTTGGGTGCGCCTGTGCAAAAGCGCCAGCTGGTGATTTGGGGAGTCGCGGCCTTGGCGGCTGGCTTGGCATGGCATTTTTTGCCCGATCATACCCATGTGGTATTGGGAGCACTGGCCGGTGGTCTGGTCGGGGCGCTGTGGCTGCCCGATGATTTAAAAACTAAGGCGGCTTAAATGACTTCTTTACCTTCTTTCACACAAAGTTTGCTGGCAATAGGCCTGATGGCCGGCGTCACCCTGGTGACCCGCTTTGGTGGTCTCTGGATCATGCATTGGGTGCCCCTGCATCCGCGAGTGGAAGGCTTTATTCAGGGGATGTCTGGATCGGTGCTGATCGCCTTGATTCTGCCGATGGCGATAGAAGGGGATACCGCAGCACGCTTGGCTTTGCTGTTAACCGCTGCGGTGATGCTGCTCTGGCGGCGGCCTTTAGTGGCGATTGCCGCCGGTTTACTGCTGACAGCCACTTGGCGGGCGCTTGTCGGCTTGCCTTGAGCGCCTAGATGAACGCCCTGTGCTGGCCTTAGTGGAATGCGAGGCTGGTCTGAGGCTGCTCATCCAATTGAAGGTGAACCAGTGTTCCGTTGGCTTGCTGGTAGAGCAGGCAGGAGCCAGCCGAGTTTTTGGCTTGCATTTTGAGGCTGGTCATTTGTGCGGCCAGCTGTTCGAGTTCAGGACGGGTTGCTGGCAGAATCTCCAGTGCGCTGACCGAAAGGCTGACTAGGCTGAAAAAGCGCTCGACGCCAAAACGATCGAGGGCGCAGATCCCGCCACGCTGGCGGTCTTCTTCTGAGTAGAGTGCTGAGCTGAGCTGGTTGAAATCAGCCGCCAGTGCATGGAGACGATCCAGCCAATCATCTTGATCAGTGATCAGCACAAAATCATCCCCGCCAATATGACCAACAAAATCCCCTTGTAAACGAAAGTGTTTCTTCAATATTTTGGCTAACCCAATCAAAATCTGGTCTCCAAGCGCATAACCATAGACATCATTGAAGGCCTTAAACTGGTCCAGATCGATATAGATATAGGTAAAGCCTTGCTGAGCCTCGCGTCTTTTGGCCAGTTCAGCTTGAATGCGGTGATTGCCGGGTAAGAAGGTCAGCGGGTTATCGTCGCGCGCTTCATGCAGGCGCGAGCGAATGGTGTAGAGATGACGGCTGAATAAATAAAAGGCGGTCAGCAGCAAGGTAAAGAGCAGGAAAATAGTAATGCTGCCAACGATGGAGTGATAGCGGGCTTCTTCGAGTGTTTGCTTGAGCTGAGTGGTATTGATTCCTGTGCCGAGGGTCCAATCCCAAGGCGCAAATTGGACGACATAGCTGGTTTTGTGCTCATAGTCGCCGGTATCTGGATTGGGCCACAGGTATTCTACAAAGCCACCGCCGTTGACAGCGGCGGCATAAATCTCTTGGATAATGTAACGCCCATCAGGTGCTTGTAGATGCAGAATATTGGTGCCAACGATATCCTGATGCCCATTGGCCAGAGAGATGCCTTCATGATTACCGATGAAAAAATAATTATTATCGTCATAGCTGAGGTGGCTAATCAGCTCGAGCGAGTTTTGTTGCGCGGCTTCGAGTGACAGGTCGCCAGCTTGGTAGCGTTGATAGTAAAAATCGAGCAGGCTGGTGGCATTTTGCACAAGAAAAACAGCACCTTGCTCATAGCTATGGGCAAGGTGGTGGCGAGTCTTGAGTATTTCGTACAGCGTATAGCTGATCATTGCCAAGGCAATAAAAGCAGCGATGCTAAAAAGCCCAACTTTGGAGATCAAGTAGGGCCTTGGTCTGGTTAAAGGCATCACCTGCGCATCTCTCTTATTTTGATAATCTCGCCATTGTAGTGATACGGCAGGATTTGGCAACTCAGTGTTCAACTTTGCTGAGTTATGTCATCAAAATGAAACGCAATATTACATGATGTTTTTCTTATTCAGTGATGCCTTACAAATGGGTCTTTACTTACCCACCATGCTCTGGCGTCTTTTTTCTTCTGCACGTCGCATCAGATACCAGCCAATAAAGGTCGCCAATGAAACCGCCAGAAGGATCAAAGTTGCTAAGGCATTGATCTTGGGTGAGACGCCCATCCGCACTGAGGAGTAGATGACCATCGGCAGCGTGGTGGCCCCTGGCCCAGTGACAAAGCTGGCGATGACCAGATCATCTAAAGACAAGGTAAAGGCCAAGAGCCAGCCAGCCGCTAAAGCGGGAGCAATCATCGGCAGCGTAATCAGCCAGAAGCTTTGAAAGGGTGTCGCGCCCAGATCCAGCGCGGCTTCTTCAATCGACTGATCCAGCTCGCGCAGTCGAGCAGACACGATCACTGCCACATAAGCGCTACAGAAGGTGGTATGCGCAATCCAGATGGTCATCGCCCCCCGATCCTGCGGCCAGCCGATCATCTGTGCCAGATGAGTAAACAGCAGCAGTAACGACAGGCCCGTGATCACCTCAGGCATGACTAAGGGGGCGGTGATCATACTAGAAAGCGCAGTTTTACCGCGTATCCGACGAAAACGTGTCATCACCAGCGAGGCCAGTGTGCCGATAGCCACGGCCATACTGGCAGAATAAAAGGCGATCTTCAGGCTCATCCCCAGAGCATGCAGCAGCTGTTCATCACGCAGCAGTTCACCATACCAGTGGGTTGAAAAACCACCCCAAATCGTCACCAGCCGAGAAGCATTAAAAGAGTAGATAATCAGGATCAGCATCGGCAGATACAGAAAAGCCAAGCCGAGCCACAACATCAGCGTCGAGAAGGAGAAGCGTGGCTTAAACATTTTTCTCTAGCTCCTTAGCCTGAAAACGGTGGAACAAAATAATCGGCACCAGCAGCAGTAACAGCATGATCATCGCCAGTGCTGAGGCCACCGGCCAGTCGCGGTTGCTAAAGAACTCTTGCCACAGGATTTTTCCGATCATCAGTGTGTCTGGGCCGCCAAGTAGCTCTGGCACCACAAACTCACCGACCGCAGGGATAAAGACCAGCATACAGCCAGCGATAATGCCGTTTTTAGACAGGGGCAGCGTAATGCGCCAAAAGGTCGAGAGTTGACGCGATCCAAGATCGGCGGCGGCTTCGAGCAGCGTGCGATCGAGACGGATCAAGTTGGCATAGAGGGGTAGCACCATAAAGGGCAGATAGGCATAGACCAGACCGATCATCACCGCGATATTGGTGTTCATGATACGCAGTGGCTCATCAATCAGATTCAGGCTCAGCAGGAGATGGTTCAGCACACCTTGATGCCCAAGTATTCCCATCCAGGCATAGACGCGAATCAAGAAGGAAGTCCAAGAGGGCATCAGCACCAGCAGCAGTAACACCAGCTGAGTCGAAGGTTTAGCCTTGGACATGGCATAGGCCATAGGGTAGCCAATCAGTAGGCAGAGGAACATGGCCCCGGCGGCCATTTTGATCGAGCCCCAATAGGCGCTGACATACAGGCTGTCAGAAAAGAGAAACAGATAGTTCGCCAAATTCACGACAAAGGTCAGGCTGTCATTGGCATACTCAACCAAAGGCTGATAAGGCGGAATCGCAATCGCCGCTGAGGAAAAGCTGATTTTCAAGACCAGACTAAATGGCAGCAAGAAAAACAGCAACAGCCAAGTAAAAGGCAGCAGGAAAACCCAGGTGCGGCCACGAGGGAGCCAGCGTAGGAGTCGGTATTTATTCATAAAATTACCCCAGGTTGAGGCCAGGCAGCCACTAGTGCCATAACACCAGCGGGCTGCTGGCTTCCCAGTAGATATACACCTCGTCATCCCAAGTTGGACGATCCGCTAGGCGCTCGCTGTTAATCATGCTGGCCTGCACCAGCTTGCCGGAAGGCAAACGGATGTAATAGACCGAATGGCCGCCCAGATAGGCGATATCATGGACAGTACCGCGCGACCAGTTGTAGGGCTGGTCTGGTTGCTCACGCGTGACCAGCGTTTGCTCGGGGCGCAAGGCGACCCAGCCGCCGGTGGCTTCTGCCTGCGAGGTGATACCGTGATCCAGATACACAGGCTGCTCCAGCCAAGGCGAGACCAGTTGGCAGTGGTCCGCTTCATCCACGGTCATTTCGGCTTCGAGCAGGTTAATCGAGCCGATAAACTCGGCGATCATCCGGCTATTGGGCGTTTCATAGATATCAACAGGGCTACCGACCTGTACTATCCAGCCATCCGACATAATGGCAATGCGCTCGGCCATCGTCATGGCTTCTTCCTGATCGTGGGTCACCAGCACACAGGTGACGCCGACCTTTTCAAGGATATCGACCACCTCAAGCTGCATCTCCGTACGCAGTTTTTTATCCAGTGCGCCCATAGGTTCATCCAGCAGCAGCAGGCGGGGTCTTTTGGCCAAAGAGCGCGCCAGAGCCACGCGCTGACGTTGACCACCAGAGAGTTGGTGCGGTTTGCGCTTGGCATACTTTTCCATTTTGACCAGACGCAGCATTTCATCCACACGCTGGTTGATCTCTTCTTTGTGCAGGCCGTCGCGCTTGAGGCCAAAAGCGATATTGTCCGCTACGGTCATATGTGGAAAGAGCGCATAGGACTGGAACATCATGTTGATCGGGCGCTCATAGGGCGGGAGCTGGGTGATATCCACGCCATCGAGCAGTATCTTGCCTTGGCTAGGCTGTTCAAAGCCGGCCAGAATGCGCAGCAGTGTCGATTTGCCTGATCCTGAGCCACCAAGCAGAGCGAAAATCTCACCCTGGCGGATGGTCAGGTTGACGTCATCGACAGCCAGCGTGTCGTCAAAGCTTTTACTGATGCCTTGTAACTCAAGCAAAACAGGTTTTTGTTGCTGTTGTCCGCTGATGACTTTTTTATAAGCACCAGAGACCTTGTATGCGCTGGAAGGGCTATTGGACATGATGGATCTTCAACTCCTCAAGGATCTTCGTCATCTCAGTGACGCGTAAGAAGCAAAAACCAACCTGCGCTCGAAAGCGAGGTTGGCTTTGGGGTGCTTCTTGTTTCAATTCAGGTCAGTGCGCGCTAACGCCCTGACTTCACACGGTTCCACTGGCGAGTAATGACGCGCTGTACCGCCAAGGGACGCTCGCGCGGCAGGTAAAGTTTAGCCATGACTTCTTCGCTGGGATAAACGGCTGGATCGTTGAATAACTCAGTATCCACCAAGGTGTTGGCGCTGCGATTCGGGTTGGCATAGAGCACGTAGTTGCTGATGTCGGCAATTACTTCAGGCTCAAGCAGGAAGTTAATCAGACGATGGGCATTCTCCTGATTGGGCGCATCGGCAGGAATGGCCAGCATATCAAACCAGAGGGCAGCCCCTTCTTTCGGGATGGTGTAGCGTATGTCGTGGCCGTTATTCACTTCACGCGCGCGCTCAGCGGCTTGGAAGACATCACCAGAATAGCCAGCGGCCACACAGATATCGCCATTGGCCAAATCAGTGATGTAGCGTGATGAATGGAAATAGGTGATGTAAGGACGCACTGCCATCAGCGTTCGCGCAGCCAATTCAATATCGGCTGTATTTTGGCTAAGAGGGTCTTTACCCAGATAAGCCAGAGCAGCAGGCAGCATCTCATCGCCTGAATCCAGCATGGTGATACCACAGCCACCAGCCGCCAAGCGAGAAGCGATTTCTGGATCAAACATCAGCGCCCAAGAGTCAGTTGGTGCATCTTCACCGAGAATCGCCGTGACACGATCATAGTTATAGCCATAACCATTGGTTCCCCAGAGGTAGGGCAGGGTATATTCCGCAGAGGCACCCACATCTTCCAGCAGGCTGAGCAGGTTTTCATCCAGATGCTGGCGGTTAGGGAGCAGGTCATGGTTCAGGCGCGCAAAGGCTCCAGCGCTAATCTGCTTGGTGACATAGTGGTTCGATGGGACAACCAGATCATAGCCTGAGCGGCCAGAAAGCAGTGCCGCTTCAAGCACTTCATTGGTATCAAACACATCATAGATGACACGAATACCGGTTTGTTCACGGAACTGGCTCAGGGTGTTTTCAGCAATATAATCTGACCAGTTATACATGCGCACCTGGCTGGCATGGACGCTGCCAACCGTAAGTAGTGTGGCCGTGGATGCGGCAAACAGTACCGACTTGAGGGGAGTGGACATAGTAAAAACCTCCTGAGCAGGATGGTGAGGTGTCGACATGACACTGGTGCTGCGCATTGTCGTTTTTTTTGCTGCGAATGCAAGCTTTCACGTTAAAAAAAGCAAAAAAACACCAGCAGAAAAAAGCAGGAAAAAAAGACATAAAAAAACCACCCCAAAGCAGCTTTGGGGTGGTGATGCAAACCAGTTGGCTGGAGGTGTTTTAGCCAGCAAAGTTCTGGTTAACAAATTCCCAGTTGACCAGTGCCCAGAAAGCCTCAAGGTACTTAGGACGCAGGTTACGGAAATCGATATAGTAGGCGTGTTCCCACAGATCGACTGTCAGCAGTGCAGTCTGACCTTCTGTCATGGGCGTGCCAGCATTAGAGGTGTTAACGATTTCTAATTCGCCAGCCGCATTCTTCACCAGCCAGGTCCAAGAAGAACCAAAGTTGTTCACGGCCTTGTCATCAAATTCTTTTTGGAAGGCTTCAAAAGAACCCCATTTGGCATTGATCGCATCAGCAATCGCGCCAGTGGGTGCGCCGCCACCGTTGGGGCTGAGGCAGTGCCAGTAGAAGGTGTGGTTCCAGATTTGAGCCGCATTGTTGAACACAGGACCAGATTTGGAGGCCAGGATCACTTCTTCCAGTGATTTGCCTTCGTATTCTGTACCAGGGACCAGACCGTTCAGCTTGGTCACGTAGGTGTTGTGGTGCTTGCCGTGGTGGAAATCCAGCGTTTCAGCCGAGATGTGGGGCTCAAGTGCATTCTTTTCATAAGGCAGTGCGGGCAATTCAAAAGCCATGATGCTTCTCCTTCATCTTAGGGTCTAACAGCCTCAGTAGGCCGATTCAGCTGCTTTTTTTATTGATCCACTTTTAGAGTGGGGATCATGCTTTAAAAAACAAGTCATCTATTCAGGCTGGGTTTTTTATCATTGATCCGCTGAGTCGCTCTCTGTTTAAATGACGCGTTGGCTTCGGTGATGAACACAGCGCCAAGAAGCGAGGCAGGGATGCAAAACAGAGCCAGTGTATTGAATGGCCACTAGCATAGCACTCTCTGCTAGGGCTGACAATTCCGACTTCAATGCTCAGGTATTCCATGTCGGTGGAACCTGTTGGTTAAAAAAGGTCTGATCTGTATCCTTGCCAGTGAAGTAACTGGCGATCTTCTTTTTGTTGACTCGATAAAACTGACTTTTTATGCCTAATCGTAAAGAACCCCAACTGAATCTTGAGCCGCGTCTTGATCCTGCTCAGCCTCATCCCTCTCCCACAGAGGCGAAGGCGCCGCTGACCAGCGCTCGCTATCAACCAGCAGCAACGTCTGAAGCCCAAAAGGCGGCTGATGCTGCGTCAGCCACAACCCAGCCAGCGGTTGGAGCGAGTGTCGCGCGCGCGAAATTGGCCAATCAGTCTCAGGATGCACAGGCACACCCTGAGGCGGTGCTGCGGCGTGCGGCAGCACTCAGACAAGAGCGCTTGGCACAGCAGGCTGCCCCAGCCGCGTCGGCCAGTGCTGCACAGCAGAGTCAGACTGCTGCCCCTGCATCGGCTGCTGCGCCAGATTCACAGTCCGCTTCTATGCAGCAACAGCGTGCAACAGCTAAGGCGGAGGCTCCTGAATCGCTTGCTGCCTCGGGTGGCAAGGAGCCCAGTGGAGGGGGTGGCAATCATGGTGGTGATGGCCATGCTGCTGCTTCCGGCAAACAAGGTTTAGGTTGGTTCGCTGCTGGCTTATTGGTGGTGCTGATGTTAGGCGGTCTGGGTGGATGGCAGCTGATGACACTGAATCAGCAGTTACAGGCCCAAATAGGCGATCTAGAGGCGGCCTTGTCTGACCGCCTTGAAGAGCTTGAAGTGCGTCTTTTAGAAACCGATGAAGGTCTCTCACAAACCGGCCAGACGTTTCGTGGCCGCTTGGACTGGGCCGATGAAGAGATTCATAAGCTCTGGCGTTTGGCCAATAACCGTATGCGCCCGGCGATTAGCGAATTACAAGAGCAGGTCAGCCCCCTGCCTGAGCAGATTACGCGCCTTGAAAGTGCCATCCAGCCTCTGCCGAACCGTGTCAGCCAGTTGCAAAGAGAGCAGCAAGCGCTTGGAGAGCGCCTGAGTGCTCAGCAGAGTGAGGCGCAAGAAGTGCAGCGTCGTTTGCAGCAGCAGGTGCAGCAGGTCGAACAGCAGATGATGGAGGCCAGCTTGATGCTAACTGCCTTGAATGAGCAGGTGCGCAACCGTGCCGCGCAAGAGCAGATCAACGAACTCCAAGCTCAGGTGCAAGGCTTGGTTGATCAGTGGCGCACCGAGCTACAGCCGCAGCTGGCGAGCCAAACAGAGCAGCTCAACTCTCTTGATCTGAGTCGCCAGCAGCTGGTCAGTCGGGTCACCCAGCTGATGGATGAAATGGGGGAACTCTACCAGCGTCTGGGCCAGTCAGCACCTTGAGTGGTGTGTGCTCCACGCTGAATCCCCTGCTGGTAGGTCGCGCTTCTTATCCTCGCTTGAGGTTGCCTTCACGAAACACCTTGGCATAAGATGCGGGCTTTGATGTTCAACTTTCGGCGAACAAGGATCGAGCCTGCTAGCCTTATCGGGCTGAATGGCCTGTTGTGGATTCTTGTGAGCCCGTTTTCTTTTTATTTGAGGTCGTGTTTTGACTAACCCAGCTGCTGCATCGTCAGGATCTAAATCTGCACCACCGAAGCGCCGTCGTCGTCGCAATCCCAATCGTCAATCGGCACCCCGCGCTGCGGCTCACAAGGCAGGCACGCCGCAGAGCTTTGAAGAGCGTGCTGCCCAGGCACAAGCGGCCTTGGGTGATTGGTCTTTGGCGGCTTTTCCTGTCGAACCGGCTGCTGGGCAAGTGCGTTTCCATGATTTTAATCTGCCGCTGCCTTTGATGAAGTCTCTGGCAGATCAAGGTTTCAGCTACTGCACACCCATCCAAGCGCAATCGCTGCTTTACACTCTGCATGGTGTGGATCTGATCGGTAAGGCGCAGACAGGGACAGGCAAAACGGCCGCGTTCCTGCTCTCTATTCTGACCTATCTGCTTGAAGAGCCACGTCCTGAGGGCCAGCGTATTGGTGCGCCTCGTGCTCTGATTCTGGCGCCCACGCGTGAGCTGGTGATGCAAATCTGTAAGGATGCAGAAGTGCTCATGCGCTATACGCCCTTTAAGCTGTTGTCCGTGGTCGGTGGCATGGATTACGTCAAACAGCGTGACCAACTGCGCGGTGAACTGATCGATCTGCTTGTGGCGACTCCTGGCCGTCTGATTGATTTCCACGGCAAGAAGGATGTTGATCTGCGCCATGTTGAAATTCTGGTACTCGATGAGGCTGATCGGATGCTGGATATGGGCTTTATCCCCGATGTGAAGCGTATTATCCGTGCCACACCACCCAAGCAAGAGCGCCAGACGCTGCTCTTTTCTGCCACCTTTACGCCGGATATTTTGAATCTGAGCGCCCAGTGGACAGAAAACCCCTATAAGGTGGAGATCGAAACTCAAGTGCAGACCAATGAGAACATCACTCAGCACGCTTTTTTAGTGACCGATCAAGAAAAACCCCAGCTGTTGCTCAGCATTATCCAAAAATGGAATCTTAATAAGGTGATCGTCTTCAGTAATCGCCGTGATACGACGCGCGATGTTTACGAAGCGCTCAAAAAACGCGGCATTAATACTGCCATGCTCTCGGGCGAGGTTGATCAGAAAAAGCGTATTGCGACCTTAGAAGGTTTCCGCGAAGGCCGGATTGAAGTGCTGATCGCGACGGATGTGGCGGGCCGAGGGATACATATTGATGATATCAGCCATGTGATCAACTATAACCTGCCAGAAGATGCGGAAGATTACGTGCATCGTATTGGTCGTACTGGCCGTGCTGGCGCGCAAGGTGTTTCGATCAGCTTTATTGGTGAAGAAGATGCCTTTGCTTTGCCAGCGATAGAGGCTTACACCCAGCAGAAGCTGGAATGTGTTCATCCTCCTGCTGAGCTGATGCAAGAACCCGCATGAACCCTGAATGGCAAGGACGAATTCAAAAGGCCTATCGTGACTTCCTGGCAGGACGCCAGGTCAAGGCCAGACGCAGCCAGGCTCATATGATCGCAGACATCGCCAAGAGCTTTGCCGCGATCAAAGAAGATGAGGCTGGCCTGCGTCAAGGTCAGCAGCATATCAGTGTTATCGAAGCCGGAACTGGGACAGGTAAAACGCTGGCCTATCTGCTGGCGACCCTCCCCGTTGCTCAGGCGCGTGAAAAGCGCCTCGTTATTTCAACTGCCACGATTGCGTTACAAGAGCAGCTGCTACTGCGTGATCTGCCGGATCTTCTTAAACTGACGGATCTTGAGTTTAGCTTTGCCTTGGCCAAGGGGCGCGGGCGTTATGTTTGTACTGCCCAGCTGGTGAAGGCGCATCAGGCGCGCGAAGAAAAAAACGAGTCCACTGCGCTGGATTTATTTCAGGCTGAGCTGTTGCAGCATCAAGGCGGCGCTGAGGATCAGGCTTTAGAAGAGCTGGTCACGGCCTTTGCTGCGGGTGAGTGGAATGGCGAGCAGGATAGCTTGCCAAGCCAGCCACCGGCTGCTTTGTGGAATCGCTTGACGATCGATCATCAGCGCTGCACCAATCGCCGCTGTCCCCACTTTGCTTCTGCCTGCCCTTTCTTTAACGCTCGGCGAGCGCTTGAGCAGGCCGATATTATTGTGGCGAATCATGATCTGGTGTTGGCGGATCTGGCCTTGGGCGGCGGGGTGATTCTGCCGGACCCAGCGCAGACCTACTATGTGTTTGATGAGGCTCACCATCTGCCAGATAAAGCCATCAAGCATTTTGCCGCGAGTTTTCGTTTTAACCAGTGCCTGAATTGGTTGCGCTTATTGCGTAAATCTCAGCCAGACTTGATGCAAACCCTTGGCTCCAGTGCCTCCGCCAAGCGCTTGTTAGAGCAGTTGCTGCCGCCGATCGAGGCGCTAGAGCGAGATCTGGGTGTTCTTTATGGCCAGTTGAGTAGTCTGTCTTTTGAGTCTTCAACGCAAGGCCAGGCGATCTATCGCTGGCCGCAGGGTGTTTTGGCCCCCGAGCTGCACGAATTTGCTCAGCAGTTGACGCTGCATTTTGCTAGCCTCAGTCGCCTTCTTGAGCAGCTGGTCAATCAGCTCAAAGAGGCGCAGGACCCAGAAAAAAACACCAGTCTTGATGCTGATCTGGCCGCAGAATGTCAGCCCTTGTTGGCCTTGCTGCTGGTTCGAGCTCAAGGCGCGCATCAGTTGTGGAGCCTTTGTAGTCAGCCTGATCCTGAAAACCAGCCACCTCTGGCACGCTGGTTGACGCGCTTTATCCTGCAAGAAGGAGATCAGGATCTGGAGATGAGTGCCAGCCCAGTAACAGCGGCGGGTGATCTGGCTTATAAGCTCTGGTCACGTTGCTTTGGTGCGACACTCACTTCAGCCACGTTAACGGCTCTCGGTCGCTTTGATCGCTTACGTCAGCGTGCTGGTCTCTCCGCGCAGACGCTTTGTAAGACCTATCCTAGCCCGTTCAACTATGCGCAGCTGGGTGTGCTGGAAGTGCCACCTGAAGCCTGTGATCCTCTGAACTCAGCAGCCCATAGCCAAGCCATTATTGACTATCTAGAGCGTCAGCCGGATAGCGAACGCGCCACGCTAGTGTTGTTTAGTGCGCGCAAGCAGATGCAAGAAGTCTATGATGCGCTGCCAAAGAAGCTGCAAAAGATCACCCTGACTCAGGATCAATACTCTAAAAATCGCTTGTTGAAAAAACATCTCGAGCAGGTGGATCAACAGCAACCCAGTATGATCTTTGGTCTGGCCTCCCTGGCAGAAGGCATTGATCTTCCGGGACGTTATCTGACCCATGTTGTGATTGCACGCCTGCCCTTTGCCATGCCAGATGATCCGGTAGAAGCTACGCTAGCGGAATGGATTGAGCAGACAGGTGGCAATCCTTTTATGCAAATCAGCGTCCCTGATGCCAGTATTCGTCTGGTGCAGGCTTGTGGTCGCCTGATACGGACTGAAGCAGATCAAGGGCGGATCACCTTGATGGATAAACGTATTTTGACCAAGCGTTATGGCCAGCAACTGTTGAATAGCCTTCCTCCGTTTCGACGTGAGCTGCATCGCTAGCATCAGGCACCTGGGCAAGAGTTGCAGCCAGCTGCTTTGGCCTCTATATTAGGTATGTGTTCTACGGGTTAAGATTTCTGCGTCTGCTCCCTTCTTTTCTGACAAAGGCAAGTCTATGCGCCGAGCTCGATGGGCCTTGATCCTCATGCTGATGCTGCTCAGTGGGCGGATTGTTGCGGATACGGCAACATCTGAGCCGGTCGTGATTCAGCTCAAATGGTTGCACCAATTTCAGTTTGCTGGTTTTTATGTGGCGCTAGAGCAAGGCTTCTTTGATGATGAGGGCTTGCTTGTTGAGCTGCGTGAACGGGATATGCGCCTTAATCCTGTGCAGCAGGTGCTGGATGGCGAGGTCCAGTATGGCGTCACGGACTCAGCCATTTTTCAGGCTGATGCGCAGCAGGATCTGGTGATCGTGATGCCGATCATGCAGCACTCGCCGAATGTTTTGTTGTCTTTGCGTTCCTCTCAGATACGTCACCCACGGGATTTAGCGGGTCGGCGGATCGGCTTTTATGATACTGAAGGCGATGGCTTGAGCATTCTGCTGATGCTGGCTCAGCATGGCATTGAACCAGAAGTGCTGGAGCCTCTCTCTTGGCAGTTACGTTTTGATAGTCTCGCGCGTGGCGAGGTGGATGCGATTGCGGCCTATACCACCAATGAACTCCACCAGCTGCGTGATCTGGGTTTGGCGGTCAATATTCTTGACCCACGCCATTTTGGTATTGATCTCTATGGTGATCTGCTGTTTACCAGTCGTGCTGAGGCGGAGCAGCATCCTGAGCGTGTGCTGGCCGTGCGGCGGGCAGTCATTCGCGGCTGGCATCATGCGCTCAATCATCTGGAGGCAACGCTTGATCTGATTGAAGCCAAGTACAATTCGCAAAATAAAAGTCGAGCGGCTCTGCTGCGTGAGGCCCGTGGCATCGAGGCGGCGATCGCGCGTTATCATCGCGAGTTTGGAGAGTTTGATGACGGGCGAGTCGAATTTATCCATGAGTTGCTGGCGCGCTATGAGCTGCTGGGGCCAAATGGGGCGGCTTTTGCTTCACCGGAGTTTTTTCAAGCACGCCAATCCCAGTTAGTGCTGACAGAAGAAGAACAGCTTTTTTTGGATGGGCTGGAGCGAATTCGTGTGGCCGTCGATCCAGACTGGCCGCCTTTTGAGTATTATTCACGCGATGGCGAGTTATTGGGGATCAGCCGAGATTATCTGCAACTTCTAGAGCAGCGTCTGGGTGTGCCTTTTGAGCTGGTGCCACCACAAAGCTGGGTGCGTAGCCTGGAGCAAATGGAGCAGCGCGAGATCGATTTAATTCCAGCCTTATCGGCGACACCGGAGCGCAGCCAATACATGCGTTTTACCACTCCCTATGTGCGTTCACCCATGGTTGTTGTCACTGGCCTGCAGATTGACTTCATTACCTCCTTTGATCAACTCTTAGATCGTCGTGTGGCCGTGGTACGCGGTTATGCTTCTGATGAGCATCTCAGTCGTGACTATCCAACAGCGAATCTGGTGCGTGTTGAGACAGCTCTTGAGGGGTTAAGACTGGTCGCTTCAGGTGAGGTTGATGCCTATGCGGGGAACCTGGCTGTAGCTAGCCATCTGATTCAGCGTGAAGGGCTGGCGAACTTAAAAATCTCTGGTAGCACCAACTATGGATATCATTTGTCTATTGGCGTGCGGAGTGATTGGCCACTGCTTCAATCGATTATGGAGAAGGCGCTTTCTAGTATCAGCGCTCGCGAGCAGCGAGAAATCTATGAGCGCTGGGTGAGTCTTGTGCGTGCAACCGGCATGCACTGGCGTCAGGCCTTGCCGTTTTTTCTGGTGGGCGGCGTCATTTTTCTGATCACCCTGTTGTATGCCTTACATTTACATCGTCTTTATCATCGTATGCAGCGAACCAATCAAGCACTGGCCGCCGCACAGGTCGAACTGGCGGATCAGCATCAGCAGCTCGAAAAAATCTCCATGACCGATAAGTTAACGGGCCTCTATAATCGCCATTATCTCGATCAAGCCTTGCAGGAGGCGGTACAGCATGCTCAGCAGGATCGGCGTCCGCTCAGTGTGGTGTTATTTGATCTGGATGATTTCAAGCAGGTGAATGATACCTATGGCCATCAGTATGGAGATCAAATTCTGGTGCATTTTGCACAGATGGCCTCGTCTTTATTGCGATCAAGCGATATTCTCGGACGCTGGGGCGGAGAAGAATTCTTGTTGATTTGCCCAGAAATAGATGGCGCTGGGGCGTTTCAGGTGGCTGAAAAGGTGCGGCGTTTTCTTAGCCAGACACCGCATGACAAGCTGGTGCAAAGAGTCAGTGCGGGTGTCTGTCAGCATCAGCTTGGCGATACACCAGATCAGCTGCTCAAAAAGGTGGACACCCAGCTCTACCAGGCTAAGGCGGCAGGACGCAACCGCGTGAGCTTAGCGAGCTAAGGCATGCCCCCATCCTCGTTGGGCTGTCTTTTTTGTCAGTGCGCGCTTAGCGGTGCATCGGCTCGGTTTTAAACTGGCTGACCTGCTGTTCTAGCTGCTCGGCCAACTGGGCCAGTTCATGGCTGGCCGTGGTCGTCTGTACGGCACCTTCGCGTGTTTGACTCGCCAGATCATTGATATTGACCAGGTTGTGACTCATTTCATCAGCAACTGCAGCCTGCTGCTCGGCGGCGCTGGCAATCTGGGTGTTCATATCGGCCATTTGATGAATATGGTGGCGCACTTCTTCTAACGCTTGGGTTGTCTGCTGCGCCTGTTCCAGCGTGTGCAGCGCCTGCTGTTGACTGCCTTGCATGGCTTGGTAAGAAGCCTCGGCTTCGGCCACCAAGCGCTCAATCATGTTGTGGATTTCTTCAGTGCTGGCTTGAGTGCGCGCGGCTAGATTGCGCACCTCATCGGCCACGACGGCAAAACCTCGACCATGTTCACCGGCACGCGCGGCTTCAATCGCGGCGTTGAGTGCTAGCAGGTTGGTCTGCTCGGCCACATTACGAATCACTTCCATAATGCTGCCGATATTCTCCGTACCTTCTTTCAGGCGCGTCATCGATAAAGCCGTTGATTGAATGCTGCTATCCAGCTGGCTCAGCGTATTGAGTGTTCTATCCAGACGCTCATGGCCCTGTTGGGTTTTATCATTAGCGGCGCGCGCTGCTTCGGCGGCCTGTTGTGCGTGACGTGCAACCTCTTGAACTGTCGCGCTCATCTGATTCATCGCTGTGGCGACCTGATCGGTTTCTTGGCTTTGTTGATCGACCGTTTGCTGGCTTTGATGGGTCACTGCGGAGAGCTCTTCTGCTGCAGCAGAAACGGCCAGTGCAGATTGGCGCGAGGCTTGAACCAGGTCATGAATCTGAGTGATAAAGCGGTTGAAAGCGCGGTTGATATACATCAGCTCATCTTGGCCCGCTTCACTCAGGCGGTGGGTGAGATCACCATCGCCATCGGCAATTTCCCGCATTCGCGCGAGCATTTGCTTTAACGGCTGAATAACTGAGCGGATCACGGCAAAGACTAAACCTGCCAACAGCACAGCGGCCAGAATAAACAGGCCAATCAGGTTGAAGCTATGACGGCCTAGTTGTGCATTGAGTGTGTCTAGGTAAATACCATTGACCAGCACCCAGTCCCAGGTATCAAAGGCAGTGAACACGCTCATTTTGCCAACAGGAGAGCTAAAGCCAGGTTTATCCCAAACATAGCGCACCATGCCGATGGATTCGTGACGTGAGCGCTCGAGCAGTTCAGCGATAAAGGGCTGGTTTTGTGGATCACGCACCTGGCTGACATTGCGTCCTTCTAGCTCTGGTTGCTCAGGGTGCATCAGCATCAGCCCTTGACGGTCGAGAATCCAAAAGTAGTCTGCATCCTGTCCCGTCGTAAAGCGCCACTGTCGGATTTGCTCTAAAGCCAGAGACTGAGCGCGGGCTTCGGTCAGCTGGCCGTTGAGGACTTGCTGGTGATAGGAGTCCAGCGTATGCTGAGCCAGCTCATGCAGCAGGCTGAGTTGGTGGCGCTTTTCATCTAATAAGGCTTGGCGCTCCTGCAGCAGAGCGAGGCCACCGACTAGGGCAAGAGACACCAAAGCAGCCACTAAAATAAAACCCAGGCGCGTACTGATTGCCCATTGACGCAAGTACACCAGCATAGTCCAATCCTCTTCATGTGTTGTCAGGCAAGAAAACCAAGTCGATGACCAGCCAGGCACAGAGGATTTAGCTCTACTCCTTGGGCTAGATTTGCTGCAGCGCACAAGTATGCCGTTTCAATGCCGGCCTTTCAACTGAGAAAAGTCATGTTTTTGTCATCTTATTGAGGAGAGGACGATGAGTTTTTCCGCTTCTTTGTCACCTGGTTGGATCGGCCTGCTGGCGCTGGGCTTGTATGGCGGCTTTTTGATCTGGGCCTTGTGGGCTGTGCCTTGGCGTATTCTACTGCGTGAACCAGGCCTACAGCATTTGTTTCTTGGCGGCACCTTAGTGGTGGGTTTAATCTGGCAGTTGCAGGCCGCTATCAGCTATTCGGTTTCCATTCATGTCTTGCTGGCCACGACCTTAACGCTGATGTTCTACTGGCCTATGGCACTGATCGCGACCAGTATTGCACTACTGGCGCTCACGCTGGCGGGGAAGGCTAGCTGGGATATGTTTGGCATCAATGCTTTAATCACCTGTTTGCTGCCTGTTTTGATCAGTCATGGGCTGTGGCGTTGGGTCGAGCGCGCCTTGCCTGCGAATTACTTCATCTTTGTTTTGATTGCAGGCTGTGGTGGAGCGGCCGCTGCTGCGTTAGGGTCTGGTCTTGGCGTCATCCTCTTTGCCGCCCTGTTGACATCCAGTGTCGAGTTTTCCTTTCTTTCGCGTGATTACTTCTTGTTTTTACCCCTCACTCTGCCGCCTGAGGCGATTATCAACGGGGTGATTATCACTTCGATGACTGCCTTTTTACCTGATTGGGTGCGTGCCTTTGATCCACAAAAGTATCTTGATCAGGCTTAGCGTCTAACGGGGCGTTTTTGCAGCTTGCGCTGTAGGGTGCGACGGTGCATACCCAGTGCCCGAGCGGTCGCCGAGATATTGCCTTCGTGCTCATGCAGCACCTTCTGTATATGCTCCCAGGTTAAACGGTTGACGGACATAGGTTGTTCGGCCAGTGGTGTATCTGGATCACCGGCCTGTTTGTTGAGTGCAGCAAGCACTTCATCGGCATCAGCAGGTTTACAGAGATAGTTGATGGCGCCCAGTTTGATGGCCTCGACGGCAGTCGCAATGCTCGAATAGCCAGTGAGTACCACGATCTTGGAGAGGGATGAAGCTTCCAAAAGCTGGGGCAGCAGTGTCAGGCCCGAGCTGCCTTCGAGCTTTAAATCCAAGGTGATGTAATCTGGTTCAAGCTCCTGTGTCAGCTCCAGCGCTTGCTGCTCATTGCTGGCCCGAGCCGTCTCATAGCCGCGCCGTTGAAAAGCGCGCTCAAGCACCTGCGCAAAAATATCATCATCATCAATAATCAGAATACGAGGTTGCTCTTCATGGTTGAGCTCTTGCATCTTGTGCTCCCTGGTCTAGCGGGTTAAGAAAAAAGCCAGTGCTTGGCGTGCTGCATCAGTGATGAGGGCGGCTCAACGGAATACGAACCTCAGTCAGCGTACCGCCTTGCTGATGGTTGTACAGTCGAACCGTGCCGCCGAGGCGGTTGATTGTGGCATGGGTTAAAAAGAGCCCTAAACCCAAGCCCTTGCTTTTGGTGCTGATAAAGGTCTGCCCCAGCTTTTCAGCAAGATCGAGCGGAATACCCGGCCCTTGATCCAGTAAATCAAGATGCAGCTCGTCCTGATTCCAGTCGATATGGATGCTGACCGCCTCAGAAGAAGCATCAGCAGCGTTATTGAGCAGGTTGATTAATGCTTGCTGGAGCGTGATGTCGGCCAGAATCCACGCCTCCTCAGCGGCTGAGGTTGGCCAATGAATCTGATAGCAGACATCGGGGCGCAGCACTTCCCAGTATTCCAGCACCGCCTTCAAGAAAACACGGACGGCCTTGCGTTCAGGATTCAGCAAGCGAGATTGATCGGCGTTGCTGACCAGAGATTGCAGTGTCACCTTGCAGGTATCGACCTGCTGGCGCAGTAACGCCAGATCCGCCTGTAGCTGGGCATCATCTGGATAGTCATGGCTCAGCTCCTTGAGCATCACCGCCATGGTGGATAAGGGTGTGCCGAGCTCATGGGCTGTGCCAGCAGCCTGAGTCGCAACAGCCAAAATCTGCTCATCACGCAATGACTTTTCGCGTGTATCGGACAGATCTGCATCACGTTGGCGTAAGGACTGGGCCATCTTGTAAACAAAGACGGTGATCAAACCTGTGCTGAGAATAAAATTCGCCCACATGCCGACAATATGCAGGTTGAGCGAGGAGTGGTGGGTTTCGATAAACTGCGGCACAGGAAAGTTAAAAAACATCAGCAGGGTGTAGTTGATCAAAATGACTGAAGCCAGAATCCAGCTGAAATGCCAAGGCAGGGTGGCCGCAGAAATAGTCAAGGGTACCAGAAAATAGGAAATAAAAGGGTTGGTGGCACCACCAGTAAAGTAAAAAAGCACAGAAAGACCGAGCACATCCAAAAGCAGGTGCAGTAGATACTCCCAGTCAGCGACGGGATGTGGCCACTGTAAGCGCCACCAGGTGAGCAGATTGATTAGCGCCATGGCCACAATGGTGCTGAAGACTGCCAGCAGATGCAGCTGAAAACCAAAGACCTCTAATCCAAGCAGGATACCTGCTAGAAAGCCTGTCCAGGTAATCCCGCGCACCAATGAAAGGCGCATCAAATTGCGTCCTGGCGTAGAAAGAGGCAGAGGGGCGTCGCGCACAACAAACTCCAGTTCAGACTGAAACGAGCTATTCTAACCGATTCATCCTGTTGGATTGGCGAAATGAGCCTTGTTTTTTCTCTGTCAGAGAAAAGCCGATTTTTGGCAGCTAAAAAAGCTTGCCTCATCTTATTGATCTCAACTAATATGCAAACGCTAATTGTTACTATTTGATTTCAAGGAGAGTCCAATGAAGTACCTTATCGCGGCCTGTGCTTTATTTTTTGTGGCCACAGCAGCGCAAGCCGATCGTCCAGATCATTTTCGTGGTTTACCGGCGGATACCTTGCAGGAAGCCGTACAAAATTTTTCTGAATACAACCAGCGCTTGGCGGCTATTTTGGAAAATAGAAATCTGGGGCGGGCACAAATGGCAGAAGTGCATCAGCTGACCTACACCCTGGAGAATGCACTCGAAAAAATTCAGGCAGAAGTGAATGCGCTGGTGGATACCCTGGAAGAGCTGCATGTCGCTTCTGAAGGGACAGATGCGCGTGATATGCAGCGCAAAGGTCGTGTCTATCTGGAAACAGCGACCCAGATCGTTCGCTAAGAGCGCGATGCGCTTTGATCGGCCGCACCTGAAAGGGCGCGGCTATTTTTTTGCCTGTTCTTCAGTTTTTTGTTTGCTCTTCAGGCAGGCTGTGCAAGACCGTCTTCACCCACTCAGGCAGCAGGGGATGGAGTTGATAAAACACCCATTGCCCCTGACGCCGATCGAGCAAGAGCCCGGCTTGGCGCAATTGTGCCAGATGGCGCGACACCTTGGGCTGTGATGCGTTAAGAGCGCTCATCATCTCGCACACACAGAGTTCTCCCTTGGCAAAAATCATCCGCATGCAAGCGAGTCTGATCGGATCCCCCAGCAGCTTGAAAACCTGTGTGGGGTGAGGCGGCGCTGCATAGGCTTGTTGTACCGAGGAGTGGGCCTCGATAAAGGCATCGATCTTCTGCTGTAACAAGGCAAGGGTGTGTTGAAAGGCCAGCGGATGATCGCTCTTGGCTGGATCGGCCAGATCCCAGGCAATAAACTGCTCAGCCAGTGCGCTATTTTTTCGGCAGACTTGGCTGGCTTGATCACACAAGGAAATAACAAAATCAAACTGCTGTGTCGGTAGTTGAGCGGTACTTTTTGACCTTAACCCTTCTATTGCAATCCCAGCCTCACTGAGAAGAGCCAGGGCGCGAGGATCAGGTTGCTCGGGGTGAGTGCCAGCACTGAGTGCTGTAAACATCGTGCCGGCGCGATGACGCAATAAAGCCTCAGCCATCTGAGAGCGTGCGGCATTGGCGCTACAAAGAAAGAGAACCGTTTTCTTGCGTTGATTCATGATACTCAATATCGGCTAAGTAAAAGCACAGTCTACCCTTGCAGGGGCCTTCTGCCTAGTTGGTGGGTCAAAGCCATCGGCGCTTTGCTCTTCTCTTAAGTTGTGTCTCCCGCGTGGATCAGCGAAAATACCTGCTTACAGAGTTCGTCTTGTTATGATCAACCCAGAGGTTTTGATGTCCACCACTCCACTCAGCGCAGAAGTTGGTAAAAGGCGCACATTTGCGATTATTTCGCACCCTGACGCAGGTAAAACCACCATCACCGAGAAACTGATCCTACTGGGTCAGCTTATTCAAACCGCCGGTACCGTCAAGGGCAAGAAAGGCGATAAACATGCTACTTCTGATTGGATGAGTATGGAGCAGGAGCGGGGAATCTCGATCACCTCATCGGTGATGCAGTTTCCCTTTGAGGATCGCATCGTGAACCTGCTGGACACGCCTGGTCACGAAGACTTTTCCGAAGATACCTATCGCACCCTGACGGCTGTGGACTCGGCCTTGATGGTGGTGGATGGTGCCAAGGGGGTTGAGGATCGTACCATTAAGCTAATGGATGTTTGTCGTCTGCGAGATACGCCGATTTTCTCCTTTGTGAATAAGCTTGACCGAGATATCCGTGATCCGATTGAGCTGCTGGATGAGATAGAAGAAGTCCTGAAAATCAAAGCCGCCCCAATTAACTGGCCGATCGGCTCTGGTCAGTGGTTTAAGGGGGTCTATAACCTCTATAACGATGAGATCCATGTTTTTAAGCCAGGCCAAGGTCATGTGTTACCAGAAGATGAGCGTATTCAGGGGCTGGATTCGGATGCCGCGCGGGCTTTTCTCGGTGATGAGTATGAGCAGCTGGTTGAAGAGCTGGAGCTGGTACAAGGCGCAACCCATGCTTGGGATGAAGCGGCTTTTTTAGCAGGTCAGCTCACCCCTGTGTATTTTGGTACGGCACTGGGTAACTTTGGCGTGCGCGAAATGCTGTCTGATTTTGTCAAGTGGGCGCCCTCGCCAGGTGCTCGTGCTACAGAAACCCGCGCTGTGGCAGCAGATGAACCCAAGTTTTCTGGTTTTGTCTTTAAGATTCAAGCCAATATGGACCCTAAGCATCGTGATCGCATCGCATTTATGCGGGTGTGTTCTGGGCGCTATACGCGTGGTTTGAAAATGCGCCATTGCCGGATCGGAAAAGACGTGCGTATTGCCGATGCAGTCAACTTTATGGCTGGTGAGCGTGAGTTACTGGAAGAAGCCTGGTCGGGGGATATTATTGGTCTGCATAATCATGGCACGATACAGATTGGTGATACCTTTACCGAAGGTGAAGAGCTGAAATTCACTGGGATTCCGCACTTTGCTCCTGAGTTGTTTAGAAAAGTGCGTCCTAAAGATCCGTTGAAGATGAAGCAGCTCCAAAAAGGTCTGCAGCAGCTCTCTGAAGAAGGTGCTGTGCAGCTCTTTCAGCCGATGCGTAACAATGATCTGGTGCTCGGCGCGGTGGGGCAGCTCCAGTTTGAAGTGGTCATGTTCCGCTTGCAGGATGAATATAAGGTAGATTGTTTGTATGAGCCAGTCAGTGTGCAAACAGCGCGCTGGGTGGAGTCTCAGGATGCGAAGAAGCTAGAAGAGTTTCGCCGCAAGGCAAAGGATAACCTGGCTATCGATGGCGGTGGCCTGCTGACTTATCTAGCGACTTCACGCGTGAATTTACAGATGGCTCAAGAGCGTTATCCTGAAATCGAATTTCACGCGACCAGAGAGCATTAAGGCACCAGCTCAAAGAGCGCACCCTGATCAGGCCCCTATTGGGGCCTGAGTTTTTTGGGGTGTGGTTTGAGCGCCTAGTGGTGTTGATATGTCTAGCCAACAGCCTGTTGAGATGCTGCTGGCGCGGCTGTATCTGGCAAGCCAAGGCTTTCGATAGGGAGCAGCAGTTCTCGCTGTTGGCCTTCTTTTTCGAGTACTGCACGCACGAGAGTTTCACGGGCTGCTGGCTCTAGCAGGCGTTGTGAAATCCGGTAGACCAGCTCACCAGAATCAAGACGGAAGGGCATCAGCAAGCAATCCATCCAACGTACTCCTGAATGCACGGTAAGGCAGGGGAGGTGATGAATCTTCATCCAGCTCACGCCTTCGTTAAAAGCCGCTGCACTGCTGAGCCAGTTCTTGAGGGGTTGATAGTTGGGGTGGCTCAGGGGAAGGTAAGGGTGAGAAAGTAATTCTTGGCGGGTACGGCAACCTTGAACAGCAATGGCGGTTTCAGAGGCCGCCAAGATATTGAAATCACAGTCCATGATCATGGCGTCGTGGAGATCACGATTCACGCTTTCAAAAAGTGGATGATTGCCATCCATTAATGAGGCCTGAAAGGTGCGCTCTAAGGCTTGGCGATAGCGGGCTGAGGGGGTGATGTGATTTCTTTCCCAGCGTGAAATGGCGCCTTGGTCTATTCCGAGATGATCAGCGAGTTGCTGCTGAGTCATATGGCGAGATTTACGTAAATGTTGAATCCGCTCCCCGAGTTTGAGCATATCCCTTCTCCTTGCTTATTGCTTAGCTTGACTAATAATACCGCTTAGATAAATCCATTTTAGAACAGTCTCTGAGAAAGCAAAGGTCGTTTTGCTATAAAAGTGCATAAACTTGAAGAGGATCACGCTTTAGGGGGTGAGTGCCATCCAGCGTGCCGGCACAGAGCTGAGTCTGTGCCGGAGAGGGGCTGGTTTATTGACAGACCGCTGCGATCGCCTTGCAGAGGTAAGGCAGGTTGTGTTCATGGTAGCCGGCAATATTCATCCGACCGGTTGAGACCATATAGATACCAAACTCTTTTTGTAGCTGGGCCACCTGCTCAGGCTTTAGACCTGAATAGGAGAACATGCCTTTTTGCTCAGCAATGCAGGCAAAGCGTTCACTTAAGCCGTGCGGAGCCAGACCCTCGACCAAGGCCTGACGCAGGCCATTGATGCGCAAGCGCATGGCGTTCACTTCTTCGTGCCACAGGTGGCTGAGTTCGCTGCTGTGCAAGATGGTGCTGACAATCGCGCTGCCATGCGCTGGTGGGTTGGAGTAGTTCGCGCGTGCCACCAGAGCGAGCTGACTTGCTAGAGCGGCCTGGGCGCTGGCAGTGGGTGCCGTGGCGATAAAGCTACCAATACGCTCGCGGTAAAGACCAAAGTTCTTCGAGCAGGAGGCAGTAATCATCACTTCAGGGAGCTGCTCAGCCAACAGGCGCACGGCAAAGGCATCTTCCTCTAAACCGTCGCCAAAACCTTGGTAAGCAAAATCAATTAATGGCAGGAGCTGGCGCTCTTGTAGTAGATCGGCGATCTGCTGCCATTGTTCGGCATTGAGATCAAAGCCTGTTGGGTTGTGGCAGCAGGCATGCAGAAGCACGATATCGCCTTCAGGAATCGCGCGCAGGTCTTCGAGCATGGCTGCAAAATCCAGCTGATTCGCTTGGCTGTCCACATAGCGGTATTTGGCATATTGAACACCAGCCGCCTGCATAATCGAGAAGTGATTGGGCCAAGTTGGATCAGAGATCCAAACGGTTTTTTCAGGTGCGCAGCGCTTAATAAAATCAGCCGCCAAACGTAATGCGCCAGTTCCACCGGGGGCCTGCGTCAGGCTGATGCGCTGGCTGTTAAGCAATGGTGAGGCCGCACCAAAGACCAGCGGCAGGATCGCACGCGCATAATCTGGATCACCATGAGAACCGATATAGCTTTTGGTGGTTTCACGCGTCAGCAGCAGCGCCTCAGCTTCTTTAACGGCATGCATGATCGGTGTGTGGCCAGCTGCGTCGCGATACACACCCACACCCAGATCGATCTTGTTGGGGTTGGTGTCCTTTTTGTACGCTTCGATGAGACCAAGGATCGGGTCGGCTGGCAGGTGTTCAAGTTGTCCAAACATGGTGGTTCCTTTGGGTGGCGGCATCAAAAAAACGATTTTAAAGAAGAGTGCTGCACTTGCCTAATACAACTTAGGTGGAAGTCGCTGGTGGGTTCGCTGGATGCAAGAGCTCACAGGCTTGCAGGGTGTTTTCCAGTAGTGATGCCACGGTCATTGGGCCGACACCGCCGGGAACAGGGGTGATCCAGCTCGCACGCTCAGCTGCCGCAGCATATTCGATATCACCAACCAGTTCGCCCGATTCGAGGCGATTAATGCCGACATCGATCACCAGAGCGCCGGACTTGATCCATTCACCCTTCACCAGACCAGGCTTGCCAACACCTACAACCACCAGATCGGCCGCGCGGACTTCAGCTTCCAGATCGCGTGTAAAACGATGCGTGACCGTTACAGTGCAGCCAGCGAGCAATAGCTCTAAAGCCATCGGGCGGCCAACAATATTGGAAGCGCCAACAATGGTGGCTTTTAGGCCTTTTAAGTTGTGCCCTGTTTGGGCAAGTAAGGTCATGATGCCTTTGGGGGTGCAGGGGCGCAGCAGGGGCTGGCGCTGCGCGAGGCGGCCAAGGTTGTAAGGGTGAAAGCCATCAACATCCTTATCTGGGCGAATGCGCTCCAGCAAGGGGGTGGCATCCAGACCGGCTGGTAGGGGTAGTTGCAGCAAAATGCCATCGGTTTCAGGATCGGCGTTCAGCTGATCGATGAGGGCTTCAAGCTGGGTTTGGCTGGTGCTGGCATCTAGGGTGTAGGCTTGAGAGGTGATGCCAGCCTTTTCACAGGCAAGATGCTTGTTGCGGACATAAACCTCAGAGGCTGGGTCTTGTCCCACCAGAATCACCGCAAGGCAAGGGGCGCGTAAGCCTTGGGCTTGGCGTTGCTGAATGCGGGCTGCAACAGCTTCGCGCAGCGTGAGTGCGAGGTGTTTACCATCAAGGAGTCGTGCGCTCATGGGTTGGTTTTTTCCTGATTAGCGGCAGTGATCAAAAAGTTGGCTCTATTCTCGCATGAGAAGCAAGGAAGTGAAATATCTGCAATTTTTTTAAAAAAGGGCTTGACGCCAAAAATAGAACCCCTATAATGCGCACCCATCGAGAGGACAAGCACAGCGGGTCCACGAGATAGTCGGGGTATAGCGCAGTCTGGTAGCGCGCCTGCTTTGGGAGCAGGATGTCGGGGGTTCGAATCCCTCTACCCCGACCATTTTTTTAGCTCGATCAGAGCTAGCTAGGTCGAATAAGCGCCTATAGCTCAACCGGATAGAGCAACGGCCTTCTAAGCCGTAGGTTGCAGGTTCGAGTCCTGCTGGGCGTGCCAACCCACGCAAGCAGTGTCTTGAATGTATGGCAACTTGGTTTTTGATATATGGTGAGCGTAGCTCAGTTGGTAGAGCTCTGGATTGTGACTCCAGCGGTCGTGGGTTCGAGCCCCATCGTTCACCCCAGAATTTAGAAAAAGCGCCTTTTAAGGGCGCTTTTTTGCGTGGGTGATTGAAATGGCCGGCGATCAGTGGATGGAGTCTGAGTGAGATCTTCGCTGCTGATTGAGCAGAACAAGTTGAAGATTTTTGTCCATTCAGCTTGCTGCGCCGCCCTGTTACTCTTAGAATCCCACCTTTATTTTTTATTAGCTGTTTTAATCATTTTGCTCGAAATTGAGTGATTGCATCAGCCCACTAGTGTTTAACGAGGACCGTCCATGCAAGTTTCCGTAGAAACGACTTCCGCGCTGGAGCGCCGTGTCACCATTCAGGTGCCAGCAGAAAAAGTAGAAACCGCCGTTGAGCAGCGTCTCAGAGAGACAGCCAAAAAGGTGAAAATCGACGGTTTTCGTCCTGGTAAAGTTCCTTTTGCTGAAGTGAAGCGTCGTTTCGGTGAGAGCGTGCGTCAAGAAGTTCTGTCTGACGTAATGCGTGAGCACTTTGTTGAGGCCGTAACTCAGGAGAAGCTGAATCCAGCGGGCACGCCCAATATCGAGCCTAAAAACCTGAAAGCGGGCGAAGACTTTGAGTTTGTTGCGACTTTTGAAGTCTATCCAGAGATTGAACTGAAGAGCGTGGCGGATCAAGCCATCGAGCGCCCAGTTTCTGAAGTCACAGATGAAGATTTAGAAGTGCTGGTGACAGATCTGCGTCAGCAGCGTGCACAGTTTGAAGTGGCTGAAAAGGCTGCGGAAAGTGGTGATCAGGTCAACCTGGATTTCGAAGGTTTTGTTGATGGCGAAGCTTTTGCCGGTGGCAAGGGTGAAGGCTATGATCTGGTGCTGGGTTCTAATAGCTTTATCCCCGGCTTTGAAGACCAGCTGATTGGTACCCAGGCTGGTGAAGAGAAGGATGTTGAAGTCACCTTCCCAGAAGACTACCAGGCTGAGAACTTGGCTGGTAAGGCTGCTGTATTCAAATGCAAGGTCAATGCAGTGAAGGCGCAGCAGATGCCTGAGCTGAACGACGAATTCTTTGCTCAGTTTGGTGTGAGCGAAGGTGGTCTGGAGGCTTTCCACGCTGAAGTGCGTAAGAACATGCAGGCTCAGCTGAAGCAAGCGCTGCGCAATACGACCAAACAGGCCGCTTTCAAAGCGCTGATGGATGCGAACCCCATCGAAGTGCCACAAGCATTGATCGCGAATGAAGTCGACAATCTGCGTCGCCAGGCTGCTCAGCAGTATAATCTGGGTGCGGATTTTGACATTAGCCAGATCCCTGCTGATTTGTTCAAAGATCAGGCTGAGAACAATGTGAAGCTGGGTCTGCTGGTCGGTGAGCTGATCAAGGCCAATGAAATGAAGGCTGAAGACAGTGTTGTTGACGAGCTGCTCAACGAAATGGCGCAGTCTTACCAAGAGCCTGAGAAGGTCATCGAGTACTATCGCTCGAACGCGGAGATGCTGCGTCAGGTACAGGCCGCAGCACTGGAGCAGCAGGTTGTCGATAAGCTGCTGGCTGATGCACAGGTGACGGATGTCAACAAGACCTTCCGTGAGCTCGCGATGCCTGCTCAGGGCTAAGCGCTGCCTTTATCAAGATCAGTCTCATCTGGTCTGAATACAAAAAATCCAGCACTGGTTGCTGGATTTTTTGCTTTATCGCCCCCATCTCTGTTGCTTGCACCCAGTGCAGATCAATAAAACCCCTTGGTTCCCGATCTGTTAAGATGCTATAAAGGGTCTTTTGGGCTGAAATTCAGCAAGAGCCAACACCATCAATAAAAGTGAATCTTGTATGACGAATAAACTAGATATCCAGAATGCTGGCGGCTTAGTGCCTATGGTGGTCGAGCAGTCCGCTCGCGGTGAGCGGGCTTATGATATTTATTCGCGCCTGCTCAAAGAGCGCGTCATTTTTCTGGTTGGTCCTGTTGAAGACTATATGGCCAACCTGGTTGTCGCCCAGATGCTCTTTCTGGAGTCAGAAAATCCAGACAAGGATATTTATCTCTATATCAATTCCCCTGGTGGTTCGGTGACGGCCGGTATGTCGATCTACGACACCATGCAGTTTATCAAGCCGGATGTCTCAACGATGTGTATTGGGCAAGCGGCCAGCATGGGCGCGCTGCTTCTGGCGGGTGGTGCTCCAGGTAAGCGCTACTGCCTGCCCAACTCACGGATGATGATCCACCAACCGCTGGGTGGCTATCAGGGGCAAGCCAGTGATATTGAAATTCACACACGTGAGATTCTCGGTATCCGCGATAAGCTGAATAAAATTCTGGCCCAGCATACAGGGCAGAATATCAAGACGATTGCCAAGGATACAGATCGTGATAATTTCATGGATGGGCAGACTGCGGTAAACTACGGTCTTATTGATGCAGTGCTGGAAAAACGACCAGCTTAATGTGATCTGGTTTCGCTAAGAGCTGGCTGCGCTGATCAAGCAGCCAGTGAATGAAGTAAATGGAGTCAAGCATGGCCGACGGCAAAAAAACGAAAGAAAAGCTTTTATGTTGTTCATTCTGCGGTAAGAGTCAGGATGAGGTGAAAAAGCTCATCGCTGGGCCATCGGTTTATATTTGTGACGATTGCGTGACCCTGTGCACAGATATTATCCATAATGAGCTGCAAGAAGACGAGCAGCAAGAAGGCCAAGAGCGCCTGCCAACGCCGAAAGAGATCCGCGCGCATTTGGATGACTATGTGATCGGTCAGGATCGCGCCAAAATGGTTCTGTCTGTCGCTGTCTATAACCACTATAAGCGTCTGAGCAGCCAGTTAGGTCGTAAGCAGGATGAAGTCGAGCTAGGTAAAAGCAATATTCTGCTGATTGGCCCGACAGGTTCAGGTAAGACACTGCTGGCGGAAACCTTGGCGCGGATGCTGAACGTGCCCTTCACGATGGCTGATGCCACCACGCTGACTGAAGCTGGCTATGTTGGTGAAGATGTCGAGAACATCATTCAGAAGCTGCTGCAAAAATGTGATTATGATGTTGAGCGCGCCGAGCGAGGCATCGTCTACATCGATGAGATCGATAAAATCTCGCGCAAATCAGATAACCCTTCTATTACCCGTGACGTTTCAGGTGAGGGCGTTCAGCAGGCACTGCTCAAGCTGATTGAAGGCACAGTGGCTTCTGTACCACCCCAAGGTGGACGTAAGCATCCTCAGCAAGAGTTTTTGCAGGTCAACACCAGCAATATGCTCTTTATTTGTGGTGGTGCTTTTGCTGGTTTAGAGAAGGTGATTCGTGCCCGTACTGAAAAAGGCGGCATCGGCTTTAGTGCAGAGATTAAAAGCAAGATTAGCGATCAGGCGCTAGGACAGGCCATGACCGATATCGAGCCTGAAGACCTCGTCCGCTTTGGCTTGATTCCTGAATTTATCGGGCGTTTGCCTGTGGTTGCCACCTTGACTGAGCTGGATGAAGAAGCCTTGATCCAGATCCTGACTGAGCCAAAAAACGCCCTGACCAAACAGTATGCCCGTCTGTTTGATATGGAAGGCGTTGAGCTGGAGTTCAGAGAAGAAGCCTTGCGTGCTGTTGCCAGAAAAGCACTGGAGCGCAAGACAGGTGCTCGCGGTCTGCGCTCTATCCTAGAGGGTGTGCTGCTGGATACCATGTATGAAATCCCTTCTCTTGAGCAGGTGACCAAGGTTGTTGTGGATGAATCAGTGATTGACGGCACCAGCCAGCCTTTGATGCTCTATGCAAATGAAGAGGTTGAGGCTGAAGCCTTGACGGCACAGCGCGACTAGTCGTCTTCCCTTTTGAGTGGGGTGGTTGGCCCCGGCGATCCCCCACTCCACAGGCACCCAGGCCATTCGTGGCCTTTTTTTTGGGCGCATTTGTCTGCGCTCAGGTGCTTCACTTCTATGTTTATGATTGAGGTAGAGCGGCAATGTCGCATACAGATACAACTCAACCCGCTGAAAGCTTCGATTTACCCCTGCTTCCCTTGCGCGATGTCGTTGTTTATCCGCAAATGGTGTTGCCTCTTTTTGTCGGCCGTGAAAAATCGATTCATGCTCTTGAAGCGGCGATGAAACAAAGCAAGAAGGTGTTTCTGCTGGCACAAAAAGATCCAGAGCTGGATGATCCGAGTCTGAAGGATCTCTATCAGATCGGCACCATCGCCAGTATTTTGCAGCTACTGCGCCTACCTGATGGCACAGTGAAGGTGCTGATTGAAGGCGAGCAGCGTGCGCACCTAGAGCAGACCTACGAGCAGATAGAAGGCAGCCAAGGCGCGAGCTTTCTCTGCGCACAAGGCCGTTTACTCGCCACTGAAGTCCTGACTTCAGGCGAGCAGGAAGTGCTCACTCGCGTGCTGGTTGAGCAGTTTGAGCGTTATATCAAACTCTCGAAAAAAGTGCCGGCCGAAGTACTGACGAGCTTGCAGGCGATGACTGATCCAACGCGTCTTGTGGATACGATTTCTGCGCACCTGTCGCTGAGCGTGAAGAGCAAACAGGAGTTGTTAGAGCTAGATCGTGTAGCAGAGCGCATCGAAAAGCTGATGCTACAGCTTGAAGAAGAAATGGATCTGTTGCAGGTAGAAAAGCGCATTCGTGCCCGCGTTAAACAGCAGATGGAAAAAACCCAGCGTGAGTACTATTTGAATGAGCAGATGAAGGCCATTCAAAAAGAAATGGGGGATCTGGAAAACTCAGGCAATGAGTTTGAGCAGCTTGAAAAGAAAATGGAAACGGTGGGCTTGCCGCAGGATGCCTATGAAAAAACCAAGGCTGAGCTGAATAAGCTGAAGATGATGTCACCCACCTCAGCAGAAGCAACGGTCGTGCGAGGTTATCTCGACTGGATGCTGGGTCTACCGTGGAAAAAGCGTTCGCGGGCCAGTATTCAGCTGGATAAGGCCAGCGCCATTTTAGATGCCGATCACTATGGCCTAGAAGAAGTCAAAGAAAGAATTCTGGACTACTTGGCTGTGCAGCAGCGCGTCAAAAAGCTGCGTGGCTCGGTGCTCTGCTTGGTGGGTCCGCCCGGTGTGGGTAAAACCTCGCTAGGGCAATCTATCGCCAAGGCGGTGAATCGTCAGTATGTGCGTATGGCGCTGGGCGGCGTGCGTGACGAAGCTGAAATTCGTGGGCATCGTCGTACTTATATTGGCTCCATGCCAGGTAAGCTGATCCAAAAGCTCTCCAAGGTGGGCGTGAAGAACCCGCTGTTTTTGCTCGATGAGATCGACAAGCTGGGTGCAGATCATCGTGGTGATCCTGCCTCGGCTTTGTTAGAAGTGCTCGATCCTGAGCAAAATAGCAAGTTCAGTGATCACTATCTTGAGGTCGATTTTGATCTTTCTGAAGTGCTCTTTATCTGCACTGCCAACTCGATGAATATCCCTGCGCCGCTGTTGGATCGTATGGAAGTGGTGCGCCTGCCTGGCTATACCGAAGATGAAAAAGCCCATATTTGCAGTCAGCATCTGCTCCCCAAACAGATGAAGAATGCGGGGCTGAAGGCGGATGAAGTCGAGATTACCCCTGCTGCGATGCTGGAAGTGATCCGCTACTACACACGCGAGGCTGGGGTGCGTGAGCTAGAGCGCCAAATGACGCGCCTATGCCGCAAGGTGGTGCGTCAGCTGGGTGAAGGCAAGAAAACTGCGCCTGTGCATATTGATCATGCTGAGGTGGAAGATTATCTAGGCGTGCGCAAATATAGCTATGGTCTGGCGGATGAAGCCAATCAGGTGGGGCGCGTGACCGGCTTGGCCTGGACAAGCGTTGGTGGGGAACTGCTTAGTATTGAAGCTGCCACCATGCCAGGCAAGGCCAGGCTAGTGAAAACCGGCTCGCTGGGTGAGGTCATGCAGGAGTCTATTCAGGCTGCGCTGACGGTAGTCAGAAGCCGCTGTGAAGCTCTGGGGATTGATCCTGAGAGCTTTGAAAAGAAAGATATCCATATCCACGTGCCAGAAGGCGCGACACCCAAGGACGGCCCCAGTGCTGGGATCAGCATGTGTACCGCACTGGTGTCCGCCTTTACAGGTATTCCTGTTAAAGCAGAGGTCGCGATGACAGGGGAGATCAATCTGCGTGGCGAGGTGATGCAGATCGGCGGCTTGAAAGAAAAACTGCTCGCCGCCCGTCGAGGCGGTATCAAAAAGGTCTTGATTCCGCAGGATAATGCGCGTGATCTGAAGGAAATTCCTGACAGTATCAAGGGGCCGCTTGAAATTCATCCTGTTAGCTGGATAGACCAAGTGCTGGAACTGGCACTGGAGCGTCAGCCTGATCCTTGGGTGGCCAGTCTGCCCAAAGAAGAAAACGCAGCCGATTTACGTGCTGGAACCCACTAAACAGGCGAAATAATTGATTTAGGGTATTTCCCTGAGCAGGGTTTAGGGGCTAAGATACGCGCCATGCGGCAATAGATGAATGTTTGGCCGTTTTCTTGGCCCTGTTCTTTGTTGTAGTGTGAATGGGGTGTTCATGAAGGCATCTTATTCAAAGGTCTAAGCAGTGATGAATCATCGCTCAGATGGCTTTTTTTGCTGCTTAAGATTGGGTAATGTGTTTATTGGTGTTTTTCGAGGTTGTACAGCCAGCTTGTGCAATCAATGAAATGCGATACATCAAGGAAAAGGCTTGCGTTTTAGGTCATAAAACAGCTTTTATGGTTTAAGATTGCGGTTTAAATCTTTCGAAAAGGGGTGGAAGAGTGAATAAATCAGAACTAGTTGATGCGATTGCAACCCAAGCTGACCTGTCCAAGGCAGCCGCAACCCGCGCATTAGATGCAACCTTGGAAGCAGTGACAAACGCTCTGCAAAAGGGTGACAGCGTTTCTTTAGTTGGCTTTGGTACTTTTGCGGTTAAAGAGCGTGCAGCGCGCACTGGCCGTAACCCTAAAACGGGTGATGAAATCCAGATTGCAGCCGCCAAGGTACCTAGCTTTAAGCCAGGTAAAGGCTTGAAGGACGCGGTTAACTAAGTATCGCTCCGGCTAGCAAAACGCACCTTTTTTAAGGTGCGTTTTTTTTGTCTGAATCAGTAGGATAGGGGCGACACAGGTGATTGGTAGTTTGGCTTGAAGCAGTTATAATGCGCGACAATTCTTGTTAACCTGATGGCGATAACCTTCCTGTCGGGTGTTGCACTGGCTAACTTTGAGGGCCGCATGCTAGTTAAAATTAGAGAAAAATCGCAAGGGATCTTTGCTTATATCCTGATCGGCTTAATTGCCTTGGCCTTTTCCCTGTGGGGGATGGACTCCCTTTTTACAGCTTGGAGAGGGGACCCCAATGAAGCGGCACAGGTCAATGGTGAATCCATCAGCCGCTTTCAGGTTGATCGTGCTGCACAGCAAGAGATGCAGCGTTTGATCCAAGAGCAGAACGTTTCGCCTGAGCAGCTCGACATGGATCAGCTGCGTCGTAGTGCATTGCTTGGACTGATTCAGCAGAGCCTATTGCTCCAGGAGGCCGAGCGCCTGAATCTGCAAGTGTCGCAGCGTCAGCTGGATCGTATGACGGTGCAGTTCAGCCCCTTCCAGGATGAACAAGGGCGTTTTAGCACTAGTCAGTATGAGCAGAGCTTGCAACGTATGGGCATGAGCGCTGGCGCTTTCCAGTCCAGCCTGCGTCAGGACGAGCTGCGCGCGCAAGTGATCGAAGGCCTCACGGCGACAGATTTTGTGCTCGATCAAGAACTGGATCAGCTGCAAATTCTGCTTGGCGAGACACGCCGTTATCGCTATCAGCGTTTCTCTTGGCAGCAGTTTGCAGATCAGCAAGCGCCCAGCGAAGAAGCCATCGAGGCCTTCTATGCTCAGCATCCACAGTTGTTTATGCAGCCTGAGCGTCTTAAAGTCGATTACCTGTTGTTTGATCCCCAGTCCTTAGCTGACACCATCAGTGTTTCAGAAGCGCAGATTGAGGCTGAGTACGCCCGCTATGTTCAAACCCAGCGTGAGCTGAGCCAACGTGTGCGCCCCGCTAACCTGATGCTGACGTTCAGCAATGCAGAAGAACGTGCCCAAGCAGAACGCCAGCTTGAAGCATGGCGTAGGGCCATCCTTGCTGGTGAAGCCGATTTTGCAGATCTGGCACGCGAGTTCTCTGCTGATCCCGTTTCAGCGCGTCGTGGTGGTACGATGAACTGGATACGTCGTGGCAGTCTCGAACCCAGCTTGGATGAGGCGATTTTTGCCTTGGCTGAAGTCGGTGATCTGACCGAAGTGGTTGAATCCAGCTCAGGTTTGCACCTGTTTCAGCTGACGGACCGTGAAGAGCCCCAGATTCCAGAACTGGCCGAAGTCCGCAGCCTGATGCGTGAGCGAGTGATGGCAGAGCCATTGCGTGAGGCGGTGACGCACCAACTGGAAGAACTGACTAACCTCAGTTTCAGCGCTGATTCACTGGATGAGGTGGCACAGGCTATGCGTCTGCCCATTGAAGAAAGTGAATGGCTGATTCGCGATCGCCTTGAAGGCTTGTGGGCGACACCCGCTGTTGCTGCGGCCCTATTCCGTGAGGAAGTTCTCGAACGTGGTTGGCTGACTGAGCCGCTGCGTCTGCCCGATGGCCGCTACTTGGTTGCGGCACGTCAGGTTTATCAGCAGGAGCAGGTGTTACCTTTAGAGCAGGTTGCTGAACAGGCCGAAGCGCTCTTGGTTCAGCGTCTGGCTGTAGAGGCTGCCCAGCAAGCCGCCCAGCTGGCGATTGAGACGCCAGAAACAGCCGAGGGTGAGTGGGTCGAAGTCGACGCCTTGGGCCGACGTCAATTTGAAGTGCCCAGCGAGATCCATCGCTTTGCCTTTAGTCTCAGCGCACCCACAGTCGCAGGTCATCAGCTCCAGCAAGGTGATGCGCTTGTCCTTGAGCTGCTGGAGATTATCCCAGGCGAGGTTTCGCAGAATGCAGATGAGCGTCGCGCCTTGGCTCAGGCCTTAGCGGCTGATCGTGAGCAGCGTCACCAGCTGTATCTTCTGTCGACGCTTGAACTGCGCAGTGAGATTAAACTGCGTTAATTAACTGGCCTTCGCTGAACCTCTAAGACAGCTCATCATGGGCTGTCTTATTTTTTCAGCTTCTTGAGCAGGTCTCTATGTGAATCAGGAGTACACGATGCGACTTGGACGCTTGATGCTGGATCTGGCTGGTCCGCAGCTCAGCCCTGATGAGGCGGCGTTGCTAGAGCAGCCTGCCGTAGGCGGGGTGATTCTTTTTGCGCGCAATATCGAGAGCAAAAAGCAGGTGCAGGCCTTAACGGCCAGCATTCATGCGTTGCGTCCTGAGCTGTTGATCGCGGTGGATCAAGAAGGGGGCCGCGTACAACGCTTGCGTACAGGCTTTACCTTGCTCCCTCCCATGCGTCGTCTGGGTGAACTCTTTCTGCGTCATCCGCAAGCTGGGTTGATGGCCAGCCGCTTTATGGGGCAGTTGATGGCGGCTGAAGTTTTAGAAGCTGGTATCGATTTCAGTTTTGCGCCTGTTCTGGATCTGGATTATCAGCAGAGCCAAGTCATAGGTGATCGTGCTTTTGCATCGATGCCAGAAGCTGTCGCCCAGTTGGCGGGTGCCTTTATTGAAGGCATGCAGGCTTTGGGGATGGCCGCGACAGGCAAGCACTTTCCTGGTCATGGTTATGTGGCCGCCGATTCGCATACAGAGCTGCCTCTTGATCGACGCAGCTGGGAAGAAATCAATGCCAGCTGTTTGCAGCCTTTCATGGCTTTGGCACCTCAGCTACAAGGCATCATGCCCGCGCATGTGATCTATACGCAGGTTGATGATCAGCCAGCCGGCTTCTCGCGCTTTTGGATCGAGCATCTTCGCCAGCAGCTGGGGTTTCATGGTGTGGTATTCAGTGATGATCTCAGCATGGAAGGGGCCAGTCAGGCAGGCGATTTTTGCCAGCGTGCTCAGCGTGCCCTGATGGCGGGCTGCGATATGCTGTTGGTCTGCAATCAACCTGAGGCAGCGCGTCAAGTCGCGCACTGGATGCAAGCACAAGATGTTGAACCCAGTGATGCGCTGGCGATCATGAAGCCCCGTGCGGTTGACTACAGCCGCTGGCTCACGTCTCCAGAGGCGATGCTCGCGCGGCAATTGGCGGCTGCCTTGTGTGCCGAGGATTTGAGCCGTTGTGAGCACCTCTTGGTCTAAGCCAGACGAGGCGATCCTTTGATCGAGACTAAATAGAGATCTGTTATGGACATGAACTTTTATCTTGAAAACCTGGCTTCGCTGGGGGGTGTGATCCCGATTGACTATGCCTGGATCATTCAGGTGTTTATCGTCATTTTTGTGGCTTTATTGGTCAATTATCTGGCCAAGCATTTTTTTGATCGTTTACAAAGCCGTTTTCAGGCCACGCGTAATCCTTGGGATGATTTGTTACTAGAGGCCGCGCGCAAACCTGTTGGTGTGATGATTTGGGTGCAGGGGTTGTTGCTGGCACTGGATGTCATGCGTCTGCATGCAGATATGGATCTGCTCGGTTTGATCGATGTGGCACGACGGGTCAGTGTTATTTTATTGATCACCTGGTTTGTGGTGCGCTTGGTTTCTGGTATGGAGCGCCTGCTCAGTGATCCCGAGGCGCGGCGTAAGCCGATGGATCTCACCACGGCCAAAGCGATCAGTAAACTCTTGAAGGCGGCCGCTATTATCACTTCAGGGCTGGTGCTCTTGCAGACTTTGGGCTTCTCTGTCTCAGGTGTGCTGGCCTTTGGTGGTATCGGTGGTATTGCGATCGGCTTTGCCGCGCGCGATCTGCTGGCCAACTTCTTTGGTGCCTTGATGCTTTATTTCGACCGGCCTTTTGCCGTCGGAGACTGGGTGCGTTCGCCAGATCGTGAAATAGAAGGGACGGTTGAGGATATCGGCTGGCGCTTAACGCGGATTCGTACCTTTGATCAGCGCCCCCTTTATGTCCCTAACTCTGTTTTCGCCAATATTGCGCTCGAAAACCCATCGCGCATGTTTAATCGCCGTATTTTTGAAACTATTGGTTTGCGCTACCAGGATGCCGATAAAATGCAGCTGATTATTGATCAGGTGAAAAGCTATTTACAGCAGCACCCTGAGCTGGAAACTGACAAACGGACTTTGATCGTCAACTTTAATACCTATGGTCCTTCCTCGTTGGATTTCTTTGTGTATACCTTCACCAAGACGACCAACTGGGTCGAGTTTCACCGTATTAAGCAAGAAGTCCTCTTGCACATTTTTGAGCTGATTCGTGCAGCGGGAGCCGATATTGCCTTCCCAACACGGACACTGCATTTGGCTGAGGCCGATCAACTCACCGATTCCCCCCTTCAACAGATGAGTCAATCATGACAGAAGAACTTACTTTAGCCCTCAAAAAAGCCCAACAGATTCTTGCCGATGCCGATTGTTTGATCACTGAGGAGCAGATCTCAGCTGCTTTTGATCGCATGGCAGAGGACGTGACGGCCGAACTGGGCGAGCGTCTGCCACTGATTTTTTCAGTGATGAATGGTGGCCTGTTTGCGACCAGCGAGCTGGTCAAGCGCTTGAAATTCCCTTTGGAAATGGATTATATGCATGCCACTCGCTACCGCATGGAAACCAAGGGTGGTGAACTGGATTGGCGCGTTTCTCCGCAAGTGAGCCTGAAGGATCGCTATGTACTGGTGGTTGACGATATCCTTGATGAAGGAGCAACCTTAGCTGCCATTATGGAGTTTTGTCGTGCTCAGGGTGCGGCGGGCGTGTATAGCGCAGTGCTGGTCGACAAAAAGCACGATCGCAAAGCCTTCCCTGATTTGAAAGCCAGCTTTACCGGTTTAGAAGTGGAAGATCGCTTCTTGTTTGGTTGCGGTATGGACTTTCAGGGCTATTTCCGCAATCTGCCTGCGATCTATGCGCCACAAGGCTTGTAATTGAGTATCTGATTGACCTGCTGTACTGGGCAGGTCATGGCATCACAAAAAAAGAGGTCGCCCTAGGGTGACCTCTTTTTTTTATCGGGAAGGCTCGCCTTGCCTTTTATTCAGCACGCTCAATCAGGATTAACAAGCCCAGCTGCGGGCTATCGATAAAGTGGAGCTCGCTGCTGCGCATACGGCGGCGTTGCTGCATTGGTGAAGAGGCTGTGATTTCGCTCAAGAGCGAGGTGATATCTTCTGCCGAATTCGCATGAGGCTGGGTGAGCTGGGTTGCTCGATGCTCAAAATGGTTCAGATGCAGATCTGTCTCAAGGTGCAGAAAGCGCGCGACGCTCAGATGGAGCTGGCCGAGGAGTTCTGGATGGCCATCCACCCTCTCGCCGCCTTCGATCAGTAGCGGGACAGTGCGATCTCGTCCGACCAGATGCATCTGAAAGGCTTCATGAAAGAGGAGGCGATAATCATCGCTGCGCTCCAGCGCCCGCGCCTGACGATTAAGCTGAGTTGGCAAGGAGCGCACTTGAGGGTGGGTACGCTGGCTCAGGCTGTGCCAGAAGGGTGTGGCCCCGAGGCTCAAGGCTTCATTCGCCGGATGGGCTGGCTGGTAGGGTGCACCTGGTCTTTCACTGGCCCCTTCGCCTGGCTCCTGAGCAAAGATCAGAATTTCGACGCGATACTCGCGCTCATTGTGACGCACTTCAGCAGAGAGTGGACTGATCAGGCCCAGCAGGAGCAGGCCACCCAGCAGCCGGCAGGTGAGTTGAGGCAGAGTCATCAGGTGCAGCTTCATAATGGTGTCCTATCGTGTTAACTCAGCTGATCAAGCAGCTGTTCAAGTTGTTTGAAGCAGGCTTGAGCAGGCTCCATGATCAGGTTGAACTTAAGGGCCTGTTGTCCATCCAGTTGATAGTGGCGTGCCTGTGTTTGAATTAATTGGATCAAGTGGCTGGTGTTGATTTTGGGCTGATCGCCAAAATAAATCACGCCTTTTTCCTTGCCCGCATCGATGCGGGGCAGATTGAGCGCCTTGGCCTTTTGCTTGAGTGCCGCTTGTTGAAAGAGATGTTTCGCAGCCTCGGGCAGCAGGCCAAAGCGATCTATCATCTCTACCTGTAGATCCTTGAGTTCGCTGCTAGTGGTGGCGCTGGCAATCCGCTTATAGAGCTGGAGGCGCAGGTTCACATCCGGCAGATAGTCTTCTGGAATCAAAGCCGGGAAGTAGAGGTTAATCTCTGTTCCTGAGCGCAGGGGTTCATGGGCCTGAGGTGTGCGACCTTCACGAATGGCCTGCACGGCTTCTTCTAGTAGCTCCATATAGAGGCTAAAGCCGAGTCCTTCAATCTGACCGCTTTGTTCATCACCCAAGAGCTCGCCTGCACCACGGATTTCCATATCCTGAGAGGCGAGCAGAAACCCAGCGCCGAGATCTTCATGCGCAGCGATGGCATCGAGTCTTTTCTGCGCATCGGCGGTTGGCTTTTTATCCTGCGGCGTGAGCAGATAGGCATAGGCCTGGTGGTGAGAGCGTCCCACGCGGCCGCGCAGTTGATGCAGCTGGGCCAAACCAAACTTATCGGCGCGCTCGATAATCATCGTGTTGGCATTGGGGATATCGATCCCTGTCTCAATGATGGTCGAGCACAAGAGCAGGTTGTAGCGCTTATGGTAAAAATCCTGCATCACTCGCTCAAGCTGACGCTCAGGCATCTGACCGTGGGCGATCCCGATGCGTGCTTCGGGCAGCCATTGGCTGAGCTCTTCTGCGGTATTCTCTATGGTGCTGACTTCGTTGTGCAGATAGTAGACCTGACCACCACGCAGCAGTTCACGCAGTACCGCTTCTTTGATCAGCGCCTCCTCTTTTTTGCGCACAAAGGTTTTCACTGAGAGACGACGTGCGGGTGGGGTGGCAATAATCGACAGATCGCGTATGCCTGACATGGCCATATTCAACGTGCGCGGAATCGGCGTGGCGGTGAGTGAGAGCAGATCCACCTGGGCGCGGAGAGATTTAAGCTGCTCCTTTTGACGCACGCCAAAGCGATGCTCCTCATCGATAATCACCAGCCCCAAATCTTTAAACTGTATGGACGATTGCAACAGCTTATGGGTGCCGATCAGGATATCCACCTGACCGGCTTCGAGCTGCTCAATCGCTTGCTGCTGTTGCTTGGCAGAGCGAAAGCGCGACAGCAGCTCAACCTTAACCGGCCAATCGGCAAAGCGATCACGAAAGTTCTCATAGTGTTGCTGGGCGAGCAGGGTGGTTGGCACCAACACCGCCACCTGCTTACCACCATGCACGGCAACAAAGGCCGCGCGCATGGCGACTTCGGTCTTGCCGAAACCGACATCACCGCAGATAACGCGATCCATCGGGCGAGTGCGCGCCATATCGCGCAGTACGGCTTGAATGGCCAGCTCCTGATCCACTGTCTCTTCAAAAGGGAAGCTGGCGCAGAACTGATCCCAGGCACTGTCATCCAGCTCAAAAGCGTGGCCTTGTTGCGCCTCGCGTCGGGCATAGATATCGAGCAGCTCAGCGGCAGTATCACGAATCTTTTCCAGCGCTTTGCGCTTGGTTTTATCCCACTGATCTGAGCCAAGGCGATGCAGTGGGGCGCGCTCATCGGTGGTGCCTGAGTAGCGGCTGATGCGATCCAGCGCCGAGACAGGCACATAGAGCTTGGCTTCATCGGCATAGATTAGCTGTAAGAACTCTTGCGGCTGGCCTCCAGCTTCCAGCGTGATCAGGCCTTGGTAGCGCCCGATACCGTGATCCTGATGCACTACGGGGCTGCCAATCACCAGCTCAGACAGGCTTTTGAACACCAGATCCTGATTGATTTGTGATTTTTGACGCTGGCGGCGTTGCTGGATGCGCTCGCCAAATAATTGGGCTTCAGTGACCAGCAGCAGCTTGTGCTCGGCGAGCCAACAGCCTCGATCCAAGGGAGCAATGCAGAGGCTGAGGGCTGGTCTGTGCGTGATGAAATCAAGCCAGTTGGTGCTGTCACTGGTGGCGAGTTGATGCTTGTTGAAGAGTTCGCGTAGTGCCTCCTTGCGTCCCGGACTTTCAGCGCAGATCAGAATCGCCGTGTCAGGATGCTGCTGCTGAAAAGTACGCAGGGCTTGCAAGGGATCTTGGGCCTTGGCTTGCACGCCAACTTCAGGGCAGTCGGCTGTTCTGAGATCAACATCACCCGAGCGCGAATCGGTCACTGGCTCTGGCGTGAGCCGCACCTGGGGGTAGAGCTTACGCAGCTGTTGAATCTGCTCAGGCGTCAGATAAAGGCTTTCAGGCGGCAGGCAGGGATGCTCGATATCATGGCGCAGGCTTTCATAGCGACGCTGGATCTCTTGCCAGTAGTGTTCAGCGGCGGTCTGCACCTCGCCCATTTCAATCCACAAGCATTGGTCGGGGAGATAATCGCCCAAGTGTGCTGTATGGGTGAAAAAGAGCGGCAGCAAAAATTCAAGACCGGGTGAGACACGGCCTTGCAGCGTGTCTTGATAGATCTGGCAGCGTGAGAGATCGACATCAAAGCGGGTCTGAAACTCAGTGCGAAACAGCGCCAAGGCTTCAGGTGTCAGCGGGAACTCTTGGGCGGGCAGTAAAGACAGGCGCTCGGTTTTCTCAAGGCTGCGTTGTGTTTCCTGATCAAAAAAGCGCAGGGATTCGAGCTCGTCATCAAAAAGCTCCAGCCTTAAGGGTTGCTCGCATCCCATCGGGAACAGATCCATCAGGCCGCCACGCACGGCAAATTCGCCATGTTCATAGACGGTATTGACGGCGCGATAGCCTGCCTGTTCCAGCTGTTGGCGGAACTGGTGTAAATCAAGCCGCTGACCAACTTGTAAATCAATGACTTGTGAGGCAACAAAATCTGTTGGTGCCAGCCGCTGCATTAAGGTGGTGACGGGCAGGATCAACAACCCTTGTTGTTGCTGGTGGAGATGCAGCAGCGTGCTCAGGCGTGCAGAGATAATATCCTGATGGGGTGAAAAACGATCATAAGGTAGCACTTCCCAATCAGGGAGCTGTAGGATCGGCAAATCACTGGGGGCAAAAAATGCCAGCTCGCTGGCCAACGCTTGAGCCTGTTGGCTGGAGGCACAAACGAGCACACTCAGCCCTGAGTGGCGTTGCGCGGCTTCGACGAGAGCAAGAGATTCTGCGCTGCCTTTAACACCAAGCCAGCGCTGCTGAAAATCAGCGCGTTGAGGTAAAGGATGGTGTAAAAGCGGCACGGGTGCTGCTGCCAGCGTCTGTTGCTGCGCCTGATTCATCTTCATTCAGAGCCTGTGGTATCCAGTTAATAAGAGTTCAACAGCGGATCAAAGCTAGGCATCATAGCAGCCTCCGCACGAGGGCTAAAGTCTTGGTCGTTTTGCTGGACTGGCTGTGCAGCTGACAGCAAAAGCGGCCTAGGTTTTGCTAAAGTCTTAGCCGTAAAAGGGCCATCTTATTTGCCTCAGCGGCGGCCAACGCGCATAATACCGCCGCAAAATGCACGCTCCTTGTGGTGACCTAGGTCAAAAAGTGATCCAAGTCCAACTGAGTGTGCATGGATGTGATGACCCTAGCTCAACTGGAAGCGGCGCCTGCCCGCTTCGAATAACTCAAGTTCCTGAGAGGCCACCTGTGACTGACACTAAACTGGATACCTACTTTAACGATTGGCAAGAGCGTGAAACCACCGCTGAAGCGATGATTCCGATGATCGGTCGTCTGTACCGCAAGTACAATGTGGTGACTTCTATTTTTGGTCGCGCGCTGGTCAACCGCTCGGTGATTCGCATTCTGAAAGACCATCGTTTTGTACGTCAGGTTGAAGGTCAAGAGCTGGATGTGCGTGACACCCATCTGCTGCTCGAAACCCTGCTTAAGCTTCAGCCTGGTCCGGCGCACGTTGATGTAGGTAAGTTAGCCGCTCAGTATCGCAAGCAAGGTGGCGGCGATATGGAAGCCTTCCTGCAAAAAGAAGTGGCCCCTATTATTGGCAAGCATAACGAAGCGGATAAAGGCGGCGAGCCACAAGACGTCGTGCTTTATGGTTTTGGTCGTATCGGCCGTCTTGTTGCTCGTATTCTGGTCGAAAAGGCCGGTGGTGGCAGTTTGCTGCGCCTGCGTGCGGTGGTCGTGCGTGGCGGTAAAGATGGCGATTTGGAAAAGCGGGCCAGCCTGCTGCGTCGTGATTCGGTACACGGGCCTTTCAGTGGCACCATCAGCATCGATCATGACAACAAGGCCCTGATAGTCAACGGCAACTATATCCAGTTTATCTATGCCAACTCCCCTGCTGAGGTGGATTACACCCAGTATGGTATTAAAGATGCGCTGGTGGTTGATAACACCGGTATCTGGCGTGATGAACAGGGCCTGGGTCAACACTTGGCTTGCCCAGGTGCGGCTCGCGCGCTGCTGACAGCACCAGGTAAGGGCGATATCAAGAATATCGTTTATGGCATTAACCATGGTGAGCTGACCAGCGAAGACAAGATCATCTCTGCGGCTTCTTGTACTACCAATGCCATCGTGCCGGTGTTGAAGGCGATGAATGATCAGTTTGGCGTTGTCAGTGGTCACGTTGAAACTGTGCATGCTTACACCAATGACCAGAACCTGATTGATAACTTCCATAAAGGTGATCGCCGTGGCCGTTCGGCACCGCTGAACATGGTCTTGACTGAAACAGGTGCCGCGAAGGCGGTAGCGAAGGCCTTGCCTGAGTTGGCGGGTAAGCTGACTGGTAATGCGATTCGTGTGCCCACGCCGAATGTGTCGATGGCTATTTTGAATCTGACGCTGGAAAAGAACACCGATGTTGAAGCCTTGAATAAATACCTGAGCTGGTCGGCGCTCTACTCGCCAATGCAGAAGCAGATCGACTTTATTGACTCAGCTGAAGTGGTCTCTTCTGACTTTGTTGGCAACCGTCATGCAGGGATCGTGGATGGCAAGGCGACCATCGTCAATGGCAAGCAGGTTGTCCTCTACGTTTGGTATGACAACGAGTTTGGCTATAGCTGTCAGGTGGTGCGGATTCTGCAAGAAATCGCCAATGTGAAGTTCGCCTACTTCCCAGCAGATCGTTAAGTTCCGTGATCTGAAGATCAGTCTGGCTGATCTCTGTGCTCAGTCAGATCATAAGAAGTGATAAAGAGTCCTAAGCTTTTGGCTTGGGACTCTTTTTTTTGTGTTTGAGATCAACTCGACCCCTTAGTAGTGTAGCCATGTCAGAGGCAGATCTTTATAATGAGCCCTATTTAGGAAAGCTATGGCTGCGTCAAATTGACGCGCTAAAGAGGCTTTCTTATGGCATGAATTGAGTCTCTGCTGATCAGGGGGATGGGTCAGCAGAGCAGTAGCATTTTTAGATGTAACCTTAGCAAGCTATCAACTTGTGTCTTTTAATTTGGTGATTGGGCGAGACCTATGATTAAAATCAAGCAAGGCCTTGATCTACCCATCGCCGGCGCACCCAGCCAAACCATCTCTGATGGCAAGGCCGTGCGTTCAGTCGCTGTACTGGGACCTGACTATGTTGGCATGAAGCCAACTATGGCAGTTGCCGTCGGTGACGAGGTGAAATTGGGCCAGATCCTTTTTACAGATAAGAAAAATCCCGGTGTGCACTACACGGCTCCGGCAGCAGGTAAGGTGAGCGCGATTCATCGTGGCGAGCGTCGAGCCTTGCAGTCGGTCGTGATTGATGTCAGCGAGCAAGAAGAAGCTGTGCAGTTTACAGCCTATCCTGAAGCGCAGCTGGATCAACTCAGTCGTGAGCAGGTTCAAAATCAGCTGGTCGAATCCGGCTTATGGACTGCACTGCGTACCCGGCCTTTTAGCCGTGTTCCTGCCTTGGATGCTCAGCCGAGCTCCATCTTTGTCACCGCCATCGATACACACCCCCTGGCAGCCGATCCAAGCATCGTGATTGCCGAGCAAAAAGAAGCTTTTCTGGCTGGTTTGAAGGTGGTGAGCCGCCTGACCGAAGGCAAGGTTTTTATTTGCAAACAAGCTGGTGCCAATATCCCCGTGATTTCTGGCGGTCAGTTTGAAGTGGCAGAATTTGCTGGTGTGCACCCTGCGGGTCTGGTAGGCACGCATATCCATTTCCTTGATCCTGTCAGCGCCAAGAAGCAGGTCTGGCACTTGGGTTATCAAGAAGTGATCGCCTTTGGTCAGCTCTTCTTAAGTGGTCAGCTGAATCCTCAGCGTGTGATCGCGTTGGGTGGTCCGCTGGTGCAAGAGCCACGTTTGGTGCGCACGCGTTTGGGCGCAGACTTAAATGCCCTGCTCGCAGGCGAGGTGAACAGCCAGCTGCCAGCACAGGTGATTTCGGGCTCTGTTTTCAGTGGTTTTAAAGCGGATGGCCCTCTGGCCTATCTGGGACGCTACCATAATCAGGTCTCTGTGCTGCAAGAAGGCAGTCAGCGTCACTTTATTGGTTGGCTCTCTCCAGGTTTACCCGGCAGCAACCGCCATTCTGTGATGGGAATTTACCTGTCTAGCTTCTTCGGTCTGGGCAAGCGCTTTGCACCCACGACTTCTACCAATGGTTCTGAGCGTGCAATGGTCCCTGTTGGGAACTATGAGCGCGTTATGCCGCTGGATATCCTGCCGACCCAACTGCTGCGTTCTTTGATCGTTGGCGATGTTGAAGTGTCGATGCAGCTGGGCTGCTTAGAACTCGATGAAGAAGACTTGGCGCTGTGCACCTATGTGTGTCCAGGTAAATATGAATACGGTCCGATCTTGCGTGATATGTTGACGCTGATCGAGAAAGAGGGCTAAGACAAATGAGTATCCGTAAACTCTTGGATTCCATGGAGCCTCACTTTCATAAAGGCGGTAAATATGAAAAGTGGTACGCGCTCTATGAAGCCGTCGATACGATTTTCTATACGCCACCCAGTGTTGCGAAAACCTCTGCCTTCATCCGTGACGGTGTCGATCTCAAGCGCATCATGATCACCGTGTGGATGTGTACCTTCCCGGCAATGTTCTTTGGCATGTGGAATGCGGGCTATCACGCTAACAGCGCTATTGATGCTGGTTTTGGCTCTTTAGGTGGCCTGCGTGAAAGCTTTGTTGTGCTGCTGGGGGCCAGTAACTATGACCCAACCAGCGTCTGGGATAACCTCGTCCACGGCGCAACCTACTTTATTCCTATCTATGCCGTGACCTTTATTGTCGGTGGCTTCTGGGAAGTGCTGTTTGCGATGCGTCGCGGTCATGAAGTGAACGAAGGCTTCTTCGTCACTTCTGTGCTTTTCGCCTTGATTCTGCCCGCCACCATTCCTTTATGGCAGGTGGCACTGGGGATTACCTTCGGTGTGGTCATCGGTAAGGAAATCTTTGGTGGTACAGGTAAAAACTTCCTCAACCCTGCGCTGACAGGTCGTGCCTTCCTCTACTTTGCTTACCCAGCTGAAATCTCGGGTGATGCGGTGTGGGTTGCTGCTGATGGTTACACTGGTGCAACCGCCCTGTCTGTGGCCTATCAAAGTGGCATGACCGAGTTGCAACAGCAGCTGAGCTGGTGGGATGCTTTTGTTGGCATTATGCCTGGCTCGGTCGGTGAAACCTCCACGCTGGCAATCTTTATCGGTGGTGCGGTGCTCTTGCTGACCCGTGTGGCCTCGTGGCGCATTATGGCTGGTGTTATGCTGGGGATGGTGGCGACGTCAACCCTGTTCAACCTGATCGGTTCTGAAACCAACGCGATGTTTGATATGCCTTGGTACTGGCACTTGGTGGTCGGTGGCTTTGCCTTCGGTATGGTCTTTATGGCGACTGACCCTGTCTCTGCCTCAATGACCAACCAAGGTAAGCTGGTCTTTGGTGCGTTGATTGGCATCATGACGGTCTTGATTCGGGTGATCAACCCAGCCTTCCCAGAAGGGATTATGCTGGCGATCCTCTTTGCTAACCTCTTTGCCCCGCTGATTGATACGATGGTGGTTAAGGCGAATATCAAGCGGAGGGTTTTACGTCATGTCTAAAAGTAATGACTCCATGAAGAAAACACTGACAGTGGCCTTTTTGCTCTGTCTGGTGTGTTCGATCATTGTTTCTGGTGCTGCTGTGGCGCTTAAACCGCTGCAAGAGCGTAACCAAGAGCACGATCGTCGTTCTAATATTCTGGTGGCGGCTGGTTTGATTCAGCCCCGCGAAGCGACTTTTGAGCGTGTTGATGAGCTGTTCAGTCAGATGCATATTCGTGTTGTTGATCTGCGTACAGGTCAGTACACGGATGCTGTCTCTCCTGAGCAGTTTGACCAGTTGCGTGCTGCCAGCGATCCGCAGATGTCTTCTGCACTAGCGCAAGACCCAGCGGGCATTCGTCGTCTGGAGCACTATGGTCTGGTGTATCTGGTCGGTGATGTGGATCATCCTGAGCGGATTATTCTGCCTGTGCGTGGCTCTGGCCTGTGGTCCACACTGCATGGCTTCCTGGCACTGGAAGGGGATGGCAACACCATCGCTGGTTTGGGCTTCTATCAGCATGCCGAAACACCCGGTCTCGGTGGCGAGGTGGATAACCCCAACTGGAAGGCCCAGTGGCCTGGTAAGCAGGTTTTTGCTTCCGGCACCTTAGAGCCGCGTCTTGGCTTGGCCTCTAACCCAAACCCTGATTATGAAGTCGACACGCTCGCCGGTGCTACTTTGACCGCGCGTGGTGTGACCAATCTACTGCGTTTCTGGGTTGGTGAGCAGGGCTACGGTCCTTTCCTGGCTCAATTCCAGTAGGGAGAAAACACTATGGCAACTGAAACACCAAAAACAGTTCTGATTAACCCAGTGTTTAAGAACAACCCCATTGCCTTACAGGTTCTGGGTGTGTGTTCAGCACTGGCGGTCACCACCAGCATGAATGTGGCGGTGGTGATGACCTTGGCGGTGATCTTTGTGACCGCCTTTTCTAACCTTTTTGTCTCGCTGATCCGTAACCATATCCCCAACAGCATTCGTATCATCGTGCAGATGACGATTATTGCCTCGTTGGTGATCTTGGTGGATCAGGTACTGAAGGCCTTTGCTTATGATATCAGTCGTCAGCTCTCGGTTTTCGTGGGCCTGATCATCACCAACTGTATCGTTATGGGTCGTGCTGAAGCCTATGCGATGAAAAACGGCCCACGCATGAGCTTTATTGACGGTATCGGTAATGGTATCGGCTATGGCGTGGTGCTGCTGATTGTGGGCTTCTTCCGTGAACTCTTTGGCGCCGGTAGCCTGTTTGGCTTCCAGATCCTTGAGCTGGCAAAAGACGGTGGTTGGTATGTTGCCAACGGTATGCTGCTGCTGCCTCCTTCTGCCTTCTTTATCATTGGTCTGCTGATCTGGGCGATTCGTTCTTGGTATCCTGAGCAGAACGAAGATCCTGAGTTCAAGATCACGCACAACACTAAGCCTGAAGGAGCGATGTAAGCCATGTTTGAACACTATTTATCGCTGTTTATCTCAGCTGTGTTCGTTGAGAACATGGCTCTGGCCTTCTTCTTGGGGATGTGTACCTTCCTGGCGGTATCGAAGAAGGTTGATGCGGCCTTTGGTTTAGGGATCGCGGTTGTGGTGGTGCTGAGCATCACTGTGCCGGTGAACAACCTGATCTACAACGGCCTGCTGCGCGAAGGTGCCTTAGCGTGGACTGGCATTGCTGGTGCTGAGAATATCGATCTGTCCTTCCTCGGTCTGCTGAGCTATATCGGCGTGATCGCGGCGATGGTCCAGATTCTGGAAATGTTCCTCGATAAATATGTGCCTGCGCTGTACAACGCTTTGGGTGTTTTCCTGCCGCTGATTACCGTGAACTGTGCCATCTTAGGTGCGTCCTTGTTCATGGTTGAGCGGGATTACAATCTGGGTGAATCTGTCGTCTATGGTGCCGGTGCGGGTGTCGGCTGGGCCTTAGCGATTGTGGCCTTGGCAGGTATTCGTGAAAAGCTCAAGTACAGTGATGTGCCTGCAGGTCTGCAAGGCCTGGGCATCACCTTTATTGTGGTGGGACTGATGTCTCTGGGCTTTATGTCTTTCTCTGGCGTGCAGCTGTAAGCCGCCGATGAATAGCTGAGGAAAATACTATGATTGACTCAACGATCATTCTGTTGGGCGTGGTCATGTTTACCATCATCGTTGTGAGTCTGGTGATGGTGATTCTGGCTGCCCGCAGTAAGCTCGTGAGCTCAGGCGATGTCACCATTGAAATCAATGGCGATCCTGAGCATACGATCACCACCGCGGCCGGCGGTAAGCTGCTAACGACTCTGGCAGCCAATGGCATCTTCTTATCCTCTGCCTGTGGTGGCGGTGGTTCTTGCGCTCAGTGTACTTGTAAGGTGCTGGAAGGTGGTGGCTCGATTCTGCCAACGGAAGAATCTGCCTTTACCATGCGTGAGAAGAAAGAAGGCTGGCGTTTATCCTGCCAGGTCCCTGTGAAGCAGGATATGAAGATCGAAGTAGATGAAGAAGTCTTTGGTGTGAAGAAGTGGACCTGCGAGGTGGTTTCTAACCCCAACGTTGCCACCTTCATCAAAGAGCTGACACTGAAGCTGCCAGAAGGCGAGAATGTTGAATTCCGTGCTGGTGGTTATGTGCAGCTTGAGTGCCCTCCACATGAAGTGCACTACAAGGATTTCGATATCCAGGAAGAGTATCACCCCGACTGGGATAAGTTTAATATCTGGAAGTATGTCTCCAAGGTCACTGAGCCGACGATTCGTGCTTACTCTATGGCGAACTACCCAGAAGAGCGCGGTTTAGTGAAGTTCAATATTCGTATTGCAACACCGCCTCCTGGCCGTGATGATCTGTCACCTGGCATCATGTCTTCGTATGTCTTCAGCCTCAAGCCTGGCGATAAGATCGACGTGTATGGACCCTTCGGTGAGTTCTTCGCGAAGGATACGGATAACGAGATGGTCTTTGTTGGCGGTGGTGCGGGTATGGCACCAATGCGCTCGCATATCTTCGATCAGCTCAAGCGCCTGAAATCAACGCGTAAGATCAGCTTCTGGTATGGTGCTCGCTCACTGCGTGAAGCCTTCTATGTTGAAGAGTTTGATCAGCTGGCTAAAGAGAACCCCAACTTCACTTGGCACTTGGCACTGTCTGATCCTCTGCCTGAGGATAACTGGACAGGACCAACCGGGTTTATTCACAATGTTCTTTACGAGAACTACCTGAAGGACCATGCTGCGCCTGAAGATTGTGAGTTCTATATGTGCGGGCCTCCCATGATGAACGCAGCGGTAGTCAAGCTGCTGCAAGATATGGGTGTCGAACCTGAAAACATCCTGCTTGATGACTTTGGTGGTTAAGTCTCCTGTGGCGATCGCTTCAGTAATCGGCTCGGTTTTAGAGCAAGAACTCTAAGCCATGAAGGGTTGTCTCAGAAAGAGGCAGCCCTTCTTTGTTTCAGAACTTGCGTCATCCGCTGCGAGCAGCCAAGATTTTGATCAGACACGCTTCTGAGATGAAAGGCCAGTATTGTGAAAGGCTATTGACGCTAAAAAGTCGGAGAAGAAGATGCAAACTTTTATACTCACCCTCGCCGTTCTGGCAACGATTATCATCATTATGTCTGTTGGGGTGTTAATGGGACGTAAGCCAATTGCGGGTTCATGCGGTGGCATGAGTGCGCTGGGTATGGATACAGAGTGTGATATTTGTGGCGGTAATCAAGACATCTGTGAAACAGAGCAACAAAAACAGCGTGCCCAGCTGGCAGCACCACTGGCTTATGATGCAACAAAAAAATAGCACCTCTGCCTGAGCGTGGCTGACCAAAGCCTTATTGCTTTTTGGTGACTGGTCAGTCAAGCTGCCGGACCATCGATCTGCAAGCATCAGATCTTTAAGTATGGGGTGTGCGAGAATCAAGATCACAAGGGGAAGTCTGCATGGCAGTATATAACTATGATGTCATCGTAATAGGAACAGGCCCAGCCGGAGAAGGTGCGGCGATGAATGCGGCCAAACATGGCAAGCGCGTGGCCGTGGTTGAAGAACAACCCTTGGTGGGTGGCAACTGTACCCATAAGGGTACAATTCCGTCTAAAGCACTGCGCCATGCAGTCAAACAAATTATCCAGTTCAACACCAATCGCATGTTTCGTGATATTGGCGAACCGCGATTTTTCTCCTTCCCTAAGGTTTTAGAGCGCTCCAAGCGAGTCATTGAGAAGCAGGTGGCCTTACGCACGGGCTTTTATGCGCGCAACCGCACCGATGTCTTTTTTGGCAAGGCTCGTTTTGTTGATCCACATACCGTAGAAGTGCGTGATCAGCATAATGGCATCGAGTTTTTAAAAGCGCAGAAGATTATTATTGCCACGGGTTCGCGCCCTTACCGCCCAGCGGATATCAACTTTGATCATCCTCGTATCTACTGCTCAGACTCTATTTTGCAGCTCTCCCATACACCGCGCTCGATTATTATCTATGGTGCTGGGGTCATAGGTTGTGAATATGCCTCTATTTTCAGTGGCTTAGGGGTTAAGGTTGATTTGATTGATAACCGTGATCGTCTGCTCTCCTTCCTCGATGACGAGATCTCTGATGGTTTGAGTTATCACCTGCGTAACAATGGGGTCCTGATACGTCACAATGAAGACTACGCCAAGGTAGAAGTCGTGGATCAAGGTGTGGTGCTGCATCTGAAAAGCGGCAAGAAGCTGAAGGCGGACGCCTTTATGTGGTGTAACGGTCGCTCAGGGAATACCGAAGAACTTGCACTGGAAAATATCGGTCTTGAGGTGAATTCTCGTGGCCAGTTGCAGGTTGATGATCACTATCGTACGAGCATTCCGCATATTTATGCAGCGGGTGATGTGATTGGCTGGCCAAGCTTGGCTTCGGCTTCCTATGATCAAGGGCGTTCCGCTGCTGCCGACTTCTTGGAAGAGCCAGATTTTCGCTTTATTGATGATGTGCCAACAGGGATTTATACCATTCCTGAAATCAGCTCTTTGGGTAAAACTGAGCGTGAGCTGACCGAAGAATGTGTTCCTTATGAAGTGGGGCAAGCCTTCTTCCGTACACTGGCACGCGCGCAGATCACCGGTGAAACGGTGGGTATGCTCAAGATCCTCTTCCATCGTGAAACCTTGGAAATCCTTGGTATTCACTGCTTTGGTGACCAGGCTTCTGAGATTGTCCATATCGGTCAGGCGGTGATGGCGCAAAAGGGCGAAGCCAATACGCTACGCTACTTTATCAATACCACCTTTAACTATCCCACGATGGCCGAAGCCTATCGCGTTGCCGCCATTAATGGCTTAAATCGCGTTTTCTAAGGAACCTCTGATCAACGTTAAGAGCGCAGGTCAGACAAGGCGAAATTGATCGAAAAAGCGGAGTTTACACGAAGTAAATGAGCATTTTGAGGCCAATTTCAACGCAGTATCACCAAGCGCAATAGTTGATCAGAAGCTTCCTCATCGGCTTTTAAGGCTTACCCTGCGATCTTGCAGGGCGCGCCAACGGCCCCTTCTCCAGCCAGCCTGCGTCATCAGGTTGGCTTTTTTATTTGGGGCGGCTGTAGCGGTAGACACGCAGGCTGGGCAGAAAGGGCTCGTCTTCGAGGCGATTATCAGAGCGCCGCGCCCGAGTTCGCTGCGCGGGTGGTTCGATCGGGGGCTGATTAAAGGCGGGCAGGCGTCCATCCTCACTGAGCAAAAACAGCGGCAAGGCGACATTCATTGCTTGGCGTTCAGCGGCTGCACCCGCTTCTGTCCTGAAAAACAGATTCGCACGCATCAAGGGGGCCTGTTTTTGGACTTGGGCGAGCGGCTCATCTGGCGGCAGGTGGGCCAGCTTTTTCAGCTGGATCTGGATATGGGCGGCATCGGTATTCATTTCTTGCAGTCGATATTCCGCTTCCTTTAGCGTGATCTTACGAATGCTGCGTCCGCTTGAGTACCAGCTAAAGCGCACCTGCTGTAGTGGGCGCTCACATCCAGGAAGCTGGCGCCAGGCTTGCTTGAGATGGAGGCGAGCCAGCCCGTCTTGACTGAGATGCTGATGCAGGCTGGCATGGCGCTGAGCGAGTTGCTGTCGAGCCTCACTCAGCTCTTGGGGCGCTTCTTTGCGCAGCTGCTCAATCATCCATGAGAAGGCCAGTTTGGCCTGGTTGACCTGACCAACCTCTTCCCACAGACGGGGTGAACAAGCGACAAGGCCGGGATAGCTGCGTGTCGCACGGCCATCCTGGCCATCTAAATACCAGAGATCAGTTAAACAAAAGTGAACCTGTTCAAGTGCTTGGTGATCAGAGACACCGTGCATCCAGCAGCGCGGCTGTTCTTCTAAGAGACTCTGCTGGAGCTGATGCAAGGCTGCAAGCAGGGCATCAAAACGGGCATCAAGCTGTTGGAGGAGGCGATAGTGTGTCGTCATGCTTTACCTTACAATACCCCACCATCTTCTGGACGAGGAAAGAATGAATGGCATCTTTACCCCTCATGATAGGGCTGCGTTATACGCGCGCCAAGCGACGTAACCATTTTATTTCATTTATTTCGATGACTTCGATGCTGGGCATGGCTTTAGGGGTCGCGGTGTTGATCCTGGTGCTTTCAGTGATGAATGGTTTTGAGCGTGAGTTGCGCGACCGAATTCTGGGGATGGTGCCGCATCTGGCCATTAAGAATTATCAGGATTTTAGCCAGTGGCGAACCACCGCTGAGACACTGCGTGCTGTGCCAGGTGTTGAGGGGGTCGCGCCTTTTATTCAAACCCAGGGCATGCTGATTCAAAGCGGCCAGCATCGTGGCAGTTTGGTGGCAGGCATCTTGCCCGAACTGGAGCCAGAGGTATCGATTATTGCAGAGCATCTGCAACAGGGGATCACGCTGGATGCGTTACAGCCTGGTGAATTTGGCATGATTATGGGCGAGCGTTTGGCACGTTTTCTGCGTTTGCAGGTTGGTGATCAAGTGACCTTGCTGCTTCCTGAGGCTTCGATTACACCGGCTGGTATTTTCCCTCGCTTGAAGCGTTTTACGCTGGTCGGCACCTTTGCTGTTGGCGCGGAACTCGATAGCCAGCTGGCTTATGTGCATCTTGAAGATATGCAAAGACTGATGCGTTTGGGCGACAGTGTCGAAGGTCTGCGTCTGCGTTTAGATGACTTGTTCCAAGCGCCGAGAATGACGCGTGAGTTAGTCAATCAATTAGGCTACCCCTATCGTGGGCAGGATTGGACGCAAACGCAGGGCAATCTGTTTCAAGCCATTCAGATGGAAAAACGCATGATTAGCCTGCTGCTGTTGGTGATCGTGGCGGTTGCGGCCTTTAATATCGTAGCAACCTTGGTCATGGTGGTGACAGATAAGCAGGCAGACATCGCCATTTTACGTACACTCGGTGCGAGCCCAGCCACGATTATGCAGATTTTTATGGTGCAGGGTTTGACGATTGGTGTGCTGGGTACGCTTGTTGGGGTTGGGCTGGGCATCCTGCTCGCGCTGAATGTCAGTGATCTGGTGCTATGGCTGGAAGGTCTGCTGGGCATCGAGTTCTTGGATGCCAATGTCTACTTTATCAGCTATCTCCCTTCAGATTTGCGCTGGGCCGATGTGCGTTTTATTGCACTCAGCGCCTTGAGTCTCAGCCTGCTATCAACACTCTATCCAGCTTGGCGTGCAGCAAGAACCCAGCCTGCGGAGGCCTTACGTTATGAGTCCTAAGAGTCTAGAAAGGCAAGCGATTTTAGAATGTCGTGGTTTGAGTAAAACCTACACTGAAGGCCCACAGCAGGTGCAGGTGCTGCAATCCATTGATTTACACGTTTTTCCTGGTGATCGCTTGGCTATTATTGGCAGCTCTGGTTCGGGTAAGACCACGCTGCTGAACCTGTTGGCCGGATTAGATGTGGCCAGTGAGGGTCAGGTGCTGCTGGCAGGACAGGATTTAGCGCAGATGAAGCAAAAACCGCGCGGCCTGTGGCGTAATCAACATCTGGGTTTTGTCTATCAATTTCACCATCTGCTGGCAGAGCTGAGCGCGCTGGAGAATGTGATGCTGCCTTTGCTGATTCGTGGTCAGTCTAAAGATCAGGCGCAGGCCGCTGCTCGGCCCTTGTTGGCGCGCGTAGGGTTAGCAGCCCGCGCCGATCATAAGCCAGCAGAGCTTTCAGGGGGTGAGCGTCAACGTGTGGCGCTGGCCCGAGCTTTGGTGGGCCAGCCTTCTTGTGTGTTGATGGATGAACCAACAGGCAATTTAGATCAACACACGGCGGCCGAAGTCCAGAGTTTGATTCAAGAGCTGGCAGAACAGTCGCGCATCGCCTTTGTATTGGTGACCCATGATTTGCAATTGGCTGCGCAACAGCACCAGATTTATCAACTCAACCAAGGCTGCCTTGCTGCACAAAGTCGGCCATAAGTCTTTGCTGAGGCAGGGCTGAACAAGGTGCATGGCAAGGCTTGAGGGCAACCTCTAGCCTGCTGCTGGTGGATCTTGCTCGGCCTTGGCGGCTGGCGTAGCCTCGGTTGATGCCGATGGCTTGGCCTGGGAGCGAGGGTTTGGCTCCAGCTCTGGATGGGTCAGCGCAAAAGTTTCAGGCGAGGGAAGGCGTTTGAGGTTGCGTCGCTTTGACCAGCTATTGGCGACATGCCAGCGCCAAATCAGGCGCACTGCCAGATGTGAAATCAGCGCGGCCAGCCCGCCAAAAATCACCGAACCCAAAAGCAGCGGTTGCCAGATATGGCTAAAGCGCTCGTGTATCCATTCCCACATATTGTCTGTTGGCGCATGAGCCGGTAAATCAAGTAGCCAGCTGCCAAACAGATAGCTGGCATAGAGCATCGGGGGCATGGTGAGCGGATTGCTGACCCAGACCAGCCCCACGGCAATCGGCAGATTCACACGAAAGAAGGTGGCCAAGAGCGCAGCCGGAATCATCTGAAAAGGCATCGGCATAAAAGCAAAAAATAAGCCGATACTAAAAGCACCGGCGACACTGCGGCGCGTCAATGTCCATAAGCCGGGATCAGCCAGTTGCTTGGACAGAAAACCCAGAGATTTTTCTTTTAGCAGCCGCTCAGGACGCGGCATGTAGCGCTTAAAAAATTTACGCGGCATAACAAGGATTCAGCTCATAGTCGCCAAGAGGCCGTATTATGCCTAGACTCAGCTGGACTACCAAGACGTGAAGCGATTTTTCTTTTGCGCTCTGCTTTTTGTACGCTGTTTTTTGTACCCTGCTTTTTTTGTACCTTACAGTATCAAGCTCAATCCTTTTGTTGATTGAAGGTGTCAAGGATGACAAGCCTGCCTTTGCTCTGGCGTTGGTCGCTGGGGATGCTGCTGGGTGTGCAGCTGATCTTTTATCTTGATGTCTGGCTTCCCCTTACTCTGCTATTGCTGCTGCCGTTGCTCAGCCTACGCTTGTTGATGGGCGGTGCGGCTGGTTGCTCTGGTCTGCTCTTTGGAGTGAGCCTTGTTTTTTGGCATCTGGTCTTGCTGCATGCCACGCTCCCTTCGGCTGCTGATCAGGCGCAGCCCGTTGAGTTGACTGGACGTATTCTGGCGGTGGAATCCGGCACACGCCCCCGAGTCAGATTCAAGCTGGAGGCCTGCTGGCGATCGGCTGATCAACAGCCTTGCGATCTCGGCCGTCCGTTATCCAGCCAGCTGCTGTTGACGTGGATGGATCAGCAGATGCCACAGCCTGGTGAGCGCTGGCAATTGCGAGTTCACGTCCGACCGATCACCAGCTTGCACAACCTGGGTCGCCATCACCGCCTTGAATGGCACTATGCTCAGCGTCGCCTTGCACGGGCGTGGGTGGAGAGTACAAGCGTCAAGCAGCGTCTGGCCCCCGCGCAAGGTTGGATTGCCTGGCGCGATCAGCGTCTTATTGCGGCCAGTGCCGCCACTGAGCCGAGCCGAGGTCAGCGCTTTTATCTGGCCTTGGCACTGGGTGAGCAGAGCGCGCTGACAGCTGAAGACTGGCAGTTATTGCAAGCCACGGGCACGGTGCATCTGTGGGTGGTCTCAGGCTTGCATCTGGGATTACTGGCTGGCTTCGCGCTGCTGGGTGTGCGTTGGCGCTGGTGGTCGCGTGGCGTGGGGGTGATGCTGGCTGCCGCGCTAGTGATCTTCTATGCCGCTTTATCAGGCTGGGGCGTCGCGGCGCAGCGCGCGAGCTTGATGTTGTTGATGGGGCTGCTGGTCTTGAGTGGTTGGCGGCGTCTCAGCCCGTGGACGCCCTATTTTATCGCGCTCAGCCTCCTGCTCGTCATCAATCCTTGGTGGGTCTTCTTGCGCGGCTTTTGGCTGTCTTTTGCGGCGGTGGCGATTTTGATTCTGGCCCTGCGAGGTTTAGCGCAGCGGCCGCTGATCTGGCAGTGGTGGCGAGTGCAATGGGTTATGCTGCTGGCCTTCACGCCGGTGTTAATCTGGCAAGGTGGCTATTGGAGTGTCTGGGCGCTTGGGGTGAACTGGATTCTGGTGCCGCTGATCGGGATGTTTGTTTTGCCAGCTACCTTGATCAGCCTGATCGAAATCTGGCTTCTCGGTAGCGGCTGGATCGCCCAGTGGGTGGTGCTTGGCCTGGACGCGATTGCCACGGCGCTTGAACAGGTGAGCCAATGGCCGCGCTTGACGCTAGAACGTCCTGGCTGGTTGTGGTTAGGCTTGCTGGCACTCTTGCCACCAGGCTTCTTTGGTCGCCACTGGGCATTGCTGGGATTGCTGCTGGCCTGTTGGCCGGCTCCTGCCACGCTGCCTGATGCAGGTTGGCGGGTTTGGGTTTTAGATGTCGGGCAGGGCACAGCGGTGCTGGTTGAGAGTGAGGGCGAATATCTGCTCTATGATACAGGCCCCGGCTGGCAGCCAGATTGGGCTCCCTTGCTGCCTGCTCTAGAAGGGCTCGATGGCCGTGTGACACTCGGCTGGACGCCTTGGATATTGGATTGGGTTGTGCTCAGCCATGATGATCTGGACCATCGCGGCGGTTTTGCGGCGCTGTTGCGTCACCATCAGCTGCGACATCTGGTCACACCGGCTGAGCAGGCACCGCTTGCGGCTCTGACGGCCCAGCCCAGTGTGCCAAGTTATCATGCTTGTTTTGCAGGGCAGCGTTGGCAGCTGGGTGCAGTGGATATACTGGCCTTATGGCCGCCCCAGCCGGTCAGTGGTAGGGTAGACAACGCGCATTCTTGTGTTATGTTGCTGCGCGGAGCAGGGCACAGCCTGCTGCTGACTGGCGATGCGGGCTGGCCAGAGGAGGCTTTTTTTGCTCAGGCTCTGCCTGATCTGCTGGATGCGCGTCTGAGTTTATTGATCACCGGCCATCATGGGAGTCGGCATTCAACGAGCGCAGCCTTGATTCGTGCCACTCAGCCTCAGTGGGCTGTGCACACCTCTGGCTGGCAGAATCACTATGGTCATCCTGATCCCCAAGTGCAGCAGCGTTTATGGCATGCTGGTGTGCAGCAGTTGGATACAGGTTTAGCTGGTGCGGTGGTGTTTCATTTTGATCAGGACCACCTGCAAGTGGAACAAAAAGGTACGCCAGCCCTCTATTGGTGGCTCAGAAAACCACCGCGCTTTCGCACTGATTAACCCCAAGGAGCCAAGAGATGCTGGAGATATTTGCCGCTGGAGGCTGGTTGATGTGGCCGCTGCTGCTCTGCTCAGTGAGTGCCTTGACGATTATTTTGGAGCGCCTCTGGGCCTTGCGTCAGCAGAGTATTGCCCCCACAGTGCATCTTGAAGCCGTCGATCAGTGGCCGCTGGCGCAGCTACTGGCGCGCTATGCAGTGACCACAGCAGCGCCAACTTCAGTCGAGCGTATTCTACAAGCTGGACTGCGCCGCCATGATCAAGGTGCGTTGCGGATCAGAGAAGCGCTGCAAGCGGCGGGGGCGCATGAGGTGCATCAACTAGAAAAGTACCTGACGCCCCTAGGCTCGATTGCCGCCATTACGCCGTTGATTGGCCTGCTGGGTACCGTGGTGGGCATGATCGATGTTTTTCAGCAGCTGGATCTGGCTCAAGGCAATGCACAGCAGCTGGCAGGTGGTATCTCTGTCGCGCTGATCACCACCGCAACAGGGCTGGCGATTGCCATTCCCAGCCTAGTGATGCATCGCTATTTTCAGCGTCGTGTCAGTGACTGGGTGGTGACGCTGGAGCAGGTCGGGCAGACACTGCTTGATCGCCTGTCACCCGATCAGAGCGCCGCGTTACAACTGGATGCACTGCAAGTAGAGAGCCAGCCAGCGGCCGCCTCGACCACACCCAGTGGCTGGAGTTAAGCTGATGCAGTTTCGGCGCACTCCGCCAGAAGCGGCGCAGGTGAATATGACACCCTTGATTGATGTGGTGTTTTTGCTGTTGATCTTTTTTATGGTGTCAACGCATTTTCCTGATCGGCAGCTGCCATTGGATCTACCAAGTGCAGCCACTGGCGAAGTAGAACGGCTGGAGACAGATCTGCTGCTGGTGAGCTTGGAGGCCAGTGGTCAGCTGCTGCTGAACGGCCAGCCTCTGGTCGAGGAAGAGCTGGAATCCCAGCTGATGGAAGGCATGCAGCGGATGCAGCAACCGACGCTGATTATCCAAGCGGATCGGCACACCCCGCATCAACAGGTGGTGCTGGTTCTGGATACGGCAAGACGTCTTGGCTTGAGTCGGGTTAGAATAGCGACTCATGAGCCTGGTCCCTGATGAACCTGATTGAGTAATCTAGTGAACGAAAAAACATCTGTCACGCCGGATACGGCGACGCCTTCTCTTGACCCCAAACAGACGCCAGCCGCTGACCTGAGCAGCTGGGTGGCCTATCGCCGCCTGCTGGGTTATGTGCGCCCTTACTGGTTTGTGTTTTTGCTGAGTGTGCTGGGCTATGCCATCTATGCGGCTTCCAGTACCGCCTTTGCCCATGTGATGAAACTCTTGGTGGATTCAATCCAAGAAGGCATGGATGAAAAGCGCCTGTTCTTTCCACTGTTGGTCGTGGGCATTTTTGCGCTGCGTGGTCTAGGGACTTTTATGGGCACCTATTTTATGGCCCATGTGGCGCGTCAGCTGGTCCACTTTATGCGCCTTGATCTGTTTAAGCGCTTTTTAGTCTTACCGGCGCGCTTTTATGATCAGAATTCCTCTGGGCATCTGGTCTCGCGGCTGACCTTTAATGTTGAACAGGTCACCGGTGCGGCCACCAATGCGATTACCGTCGTGGTGCGCGAAGGCTTATTTGTCATTGGCCTGATGGGCTATCTGCTGTGGGTGAACTGGAAGCTGGCCTTGGTTTTTGTTGCTGTTGCGCCGTTGATTGGTATTGTGGTGCGCTTTGCCAGCCAACGTTTTCGCAAAATCAGCCGTCGGATTCAAAATTCGATGGGCGATGTGACCCATGTGGCTTCAGAAGCCATTAGCGGCTATCGCGTGGTGCGCAGCTTTGGCGGTACTGATTTTGAATATCAGCGCTTTTTAGACGCCAGTGAATATAACCGTCGTCAGGCGATGAAGATGGCACTCACCAAGGCGATCAACACGCCTGTGGTGCAGCTCTTGGTGGCCGGTGCGCTGGGTGTGCTGGTTTGGCTGGCACTTTCGCCTGATCTCATGGGTGAGATGACGCCAGGTGAGTTTATCGCGTTTCTGACTGCCGCCTCTTTGATGGCCAAACCCTTGCGCCAATTGACAGAAATCAACAATACCGTGCAGCGCGGACTCGCAGCGGCGCAGGATGTTTTTCAGTATATTGATCTGCCCGCTGAGCCGGATCTTGGCCAGCAGCAGCTAGGTCGTGCTCAGGGCGAGCTGGAGTTTCGTGATGTCAGCTTTCGCTATGGTGCCGATCAGCCTCTGGCGCTGAAATCTGTCAGCTTGCATGCCAAGCCGGGCGAGATGATTGCGCTGGTTGGGCGCTCAGGAAGTGGCAAGTCCACGCTGGCGAGTTTGATTCCACGCTTTTATGAAATCGAGCAGGGCCAGATTTTGCTGGATGGTATTCCAACGCAGGAGCTGACACTGAGCAGCCTGCGCGCACAAATTGCCTTGGTGAATCAGCAGGTCACCCTGTTTAATGCCAGTCTGGCGGAGAACATTGCCTATGGTATTGCCCATCCTGACCCGGCCAAAATTCGTGCCGCCGCTGAAGCCGCCTATGTGAGCGAGTTTGCCGATCAACTGCCGCAAGGGCTAGAAACGCTCGTCGGCGATAACGGTGTTTTGCTTTCGGGCGGCCAGCGCCAGCGTATTGCCATCGCGCGGGCGATTATGAAGGATGCGCCGATCCTGATTCTGGATGAGGCAACTTCGGCACTGGATACTGAATCAGAGCGCTATATTCAGCGTGCACTGGAGCATGTGATGCAAGGTCGTACCACTTTTGTGATTGCGCATCGCCTATCGACCATCGAAAAGGCCGATCGTATTCTGGTGGTGGCCGAGGGGCAGATCGTCGAAGCCGGCACCCATGCCGAGCTGTTGGCCTTGAAAGGCCATTATGCGCAGCTGCACCAGATGCAGTTCCATGAACCCATCACTGCCCAATCCTGATGTCATTTTTTCGTCGGGCCATCGAGCGCCAATGGTATCAAGACCGACCCAGCTGGTTGCTGGGTCTGCGCCCCTTGGAGGCCTTATATCGCGCTGTGGTGGCGCGTCGTAGGCAGGGTTATCAGCAGCAGCTCGAACGGGTGCAGCATCCAGGGGTCCCGGTGATCGTGGTCGGTAATCTGACCGTCGGGGGCAGTGGTAAGTCTCCGGTGGTGGCGGCGCTGGCGCAGTTTTTTCAGCAGCAGGGTTGGCGACCGGGTATTGTCAGCCGAGGCTATGGCGGACAAGCCCCTCACTACCCTTACTTAGTCAGTGCGGACACCACGGCTGCGCAGGTGGGGGATGAGCCACAAATGCTATTTGAGCAGCTGGCGCTGCCTGTGGCTGTTGCGCCTGATCGTGCGGCAGCAGCCCGCTTACTGGTGGAGCAGGGGTGTGATCTGCTGCTGGCTGATGATGGTTTACAGCACTGGGCACTAGGCCGTGATCTTGAGCTGGTGGTGATTGATGGTCAGCGAGGTTTTGGCAATCAGCATTGTTTGCCTGTTGGTCCCTTGCGTGAGCCCTTGACGCGTTTAGCTCAGGTGGATGCGCTACTGGTGCAAGGTGCGCCCAGTGAAGATTTGGGCAGGTTGCTTGAACCAGTGCCTGTTACGGCTTGGTCCTATGGCTTAAAGACGCTTGGCTGGCGACGAGGCGATGGCCATTGGCAGTACAACTGTCCTTTTGCTGCTGGGCAGGCGGTGCAAGCTCTGGCAGGCATAGGTCATCCACAGCGTTTTTTTGATCAGTTGCAAGCACTGGGCCTTCAGGTGAGTGGCTATCCGCTGGCCGACCATGCCGTGATGGATGCCAATACTCTAGGCCGTTTATCTGCAGCGCCCTTGCCTTGGGTGATGACTGCCAAGGATGCTGTCAAGCTTCGACCTTGGCTGAATGAGCAGCATTGGGTGCAAGAGGTTTGTGCCGATCTTCCTAAAGAATTTCTATATCAGCTGCACCTTCAAGTGCAGCAACTTAAAGAGGAAAAGTATCATGGATAAGCAGCTGCTGGCTTTACTCGTCTGTCCTGTTTCTCATGCACCACTGCACTATGATGCCGCTGCTCAGGAGCTGATCTGCACCGCGAGTGGTCTGGCCTATCCGATACGTGATGGGATTCCGGTCATGCTGGAAGATGAAGCCCGCCCACTGAGTGCGGATGAGCGTCTGGGTAAAAAAGAGGCTGACTAACATGGCCTTTACCGTGATTATTCCCGCGCGCTATGCCTCAAGCCGCTTGCCAGGTAAGCCCTTGTTAGATCTGGCGGGCAAGACCATGCTGGAGCATGTCTGGCATCAAGCCTGTGCCAGTGAGGCGCAGCGCGTGGTGATTGCCACTGATGACACCCGTGTGCAAGAAGTGGCACAAGGCTTTGGCGCTCAGGTGGTGATGACCCGTGCCGAGCATCCCAGTGGAACTGATCGCTTGCAAGAAGCCGCTGCCTTGCTGGGTCTTTCTAGTCATGAGGTGGTGGTCAATGTGCAGGGCGATGAGCCCCTGATTCCGCCCGAGCTGATCAATCAAGTGGCGGCGAATCTGGCGCAGCATCCTCAGGCCAGTATGGCCACCTTGAGTGAACCCATCACACAGGTGCGCGATCTGCTGAATCCCAATCTGGTCAAGCTGGTCACCAATCAGCAGCAGTATGCACTCTATTTTAGCCGTAGCCCTTTGCCCTGGGCACGCGACCACTTCACTGCGCCTCTTGCATTGAGCGATCAGCCCTTGCCAGAATCCTGCCTCGGTCAGTTTCAGCGTCATATCGGCCTCTATGCCTATCGCGTGGCGCTGCTTGATGCCTATGTCACCTGGCCGATTGCGCCGCTTGAAGCCATCGAGCAGCTAGAACAGCTACGTGTTTTGTGGCAGGGGCATCAGATTCATGTGGCACCAGCCTGCACTCAGCACCCAGCAGGGATCGATACGCAGGAGGATTATCAGCGGGTCGTTGCTTATCTTCTTGAGCGTCAGGCCTCAGCGTCATCTTGCTCCAGCCAGTCTTAAAGGAAAAACCATGCCGAAGGTGTTGTTTGTGTGTTTAGGGAATATCTGTCGCTCACCAGCTGCCGAGGCGGTCTTTCGTCAACAGGTTGTTGCAGCCGGTTTGGTGGATCAGATCGAGATCGATTCAGCGGGCACCAGTGACTGGCATCTGGGTAAGGCACCAGATCAGCGGATGCAGGCGATCGCTGAACAGCGCGGTTATGATCTGAGCGGCTTGCGTGCACGCCAGATCACCGCCGAGGATCTGGATCACTATGATCTGATTCTGGTGATGGATAAAAAGAACCAAGCCGATGTGGAAGTTCTGGCAACGGAGTTAGAGCAGCTAGAAAAGATTCGTCTGCTGCTGAGTTTCAATCCTGGTGCGATCCAAGAAGTGCCAGATCCCTACTATGGTGAGGCCGCCGATTTTCATCAGGTGATCGATCTGGTCGAAAGTGCCAATCAGCGTCTTTTGGTTCATCTGCGCCAGCGTTTTGCGCTTTAGGAATCGGCTGTGAAGCATTCTTTTTTTGAAGCACAGGCGGATTTACAGCCCCACAATAGTTTGCAGCTGCCCTGCATCGCTTCTTGGTGTTGTGAGGCAGAAGACGAAGGGGACGTGCTGGAGACCTGTGCGCTGGCGCGTCGCTATGGGCTTCCCTTATTGGCCTTAGGCGGGGGCAGTAACCTGCTTTTGCCACCGCGCTTGGAGGCCGTGGTGCTCAGGCAAAAAGCTCAGCCACTGGACTGGCCTGATCCTCTGCCACAAGATCTCACACTGCGCGTTTCGGCTGGTTATTCTTGGACAGCGCTGGTCGAAGACACCACCCAGCGTGGCTACTATGGCCTCGAAAATCTGGCCTTGATCCCAGGGCAAGCCGGGGCCGCGCCGATTCAGAATATTGGTGCCTATGGCCGTGAAATCAAAGAGGTGCTGGTGGGTGTGGAAGGCTACTGGGTGGACAGCCAACAGCGCGATTGGATTCCAGCGCAGGATTGCGCTTTTGCCTATCGTATGAGCCGCTTTAAGCAGGATTGGCGGCAGCGTTTTATCATCACCCATGTGCACATCCAACTCACCCAGCAGGGTGAGTTGAACTTGGATTATGCTGATTTACGCGCTCGCTTTAGCACTCGTCCTGAAAGTGATCAGCCTCTGCCGTGGCAGCTGGCGCAGATCATCAGCCAGATTCGCCGTGAAAAACTGCCTGATCCCTTGCAACTCCCCAATGCTGGCAGCTTCTTTAAAAATCCTGTGGTGTCGATCGAGCAGGCCGAACAACTGCGTCAGCTTTGGCCGCAGCTGCCGGTTTATCCTGTCAATGCGCAGCAGGTGAAGTTGGCGGCAGGATGGTTGATCGATCAATCGGGTCTCAAGGGCTGGCGGCAAGGGGCTTTTGCTGTGCATCAGCAGCAGGCACTTGTTCTTGTGCATCATGGTGGTGGGAGTTTAGAAGAGCTATTGGCTTTTGCCTCTCAGATTCAGCAGCGTGTGGCCGAGCGTTTTGCGGTCCATTTAGAAAGAGAGCCAGACTCGGCCTTGAGTCTTTGTCAGGCGCACTGAAGCGGGCCAAAGCTGTGATGGATTTGGCAAACTCAGCACAAGCCAAGCGCAAAGCGAGGCCGCTGGCTTGACTTATCTGCACTGAGTCGTAAGAATTCTTGCGATTCCTACCTGCCTTTGTCAGGTTGCCACTGAAAAGGATTGCCTGTGAAAAAGTCTCTGTCTGTTGCTTGTCTGAGTTTAGGGCTGCTGTGGCCTGTTGCGGCGTTAACGACTGATTTTAATCAATTTCGCCAACAGCAGCAGCAGGCGTTTGGTCAGTTTACCCAGGATTTTGATCAGGCTTTCGCTGCTTATCAGCAGGCGTTTGCTACAGCCTTTGCTGCTTATCAGGAAGAGTTGCGCACCCAATGGCGTGAGCCGCTGATTTCGGATCAGCATCGCTGGATCGAATATTCGGCCGATCAACGTAGCCGCAGCGTGGTGGATTTTGAAGCCAACCAAGTGACGATAGAAGTCGAGCCTGAGGCAGGTCAATCAGGTGTTGAAGCGGCTATGGCGCTATTGGTTGATGTGCTGGAACGCCCAGTTGAAGAGGCCTATGCACGTGATGAAGTTACGCAGCGCGCGGTCCAAGCTGCCCAGTTGCCGCAGGAATCTCTGGGTGCTTCTGGCCGTCAACGCGTTCTGGAAGGTGTGGAGCCAGAGCATGCAGAGGCGATGTTGAACCAAGCCCAGGTGCAGCGCACGACTCAACCAGCGGCCACAGGCGGCACGCGTGAAGTAGTGGTATTAACTGTGCCTTTACCTGAGGCTAGAACTAGCCAGCGTGCGCGTGAATTTATGCCATTGATCGAGCGCTATGCGCGTGAATACCAGCTAGAACCAGCGCTAATGCTGGCGATCATGCACAGCGAGAGCAGCTTTAACCCGATGGCACGCTCGCATATTCCGGCTTTTGGCTTGATGCAAATCGTGCCTCAATCGGCAGGAAGAGACGTGAGCCAAGAGCTCTATGGTCAGCAGCGTGTGTTTAGCCCCTCTTATCTTTACAACGCAGAAAACAATATTCGTGCTGGTGCGATCTACCTGAATATTCTCAATACGCGTTATTTGCGCCATATCGAGCATCCTGAAAGCCGAATGTATGCAGTGATTGCGGCCTATAATACTGGGGCTGGCAATGTGGCACGGACCTTTACCGGTGGCCCGCGTAGCGTTCCCCAAGCGGCGCGTGTGATCAATGCTATGCCGCCACAAGAGGTGTATCAGCAGCTCAGCCGTCAGCTGCCTTATCAAGAGACGCGTGATTATCTGGATAAGGTCACTTCACGGACGCTGGCTTACCGTCAATTTAATTAATCTGTGATCACAGTTGATTGTGATCTTAAAAAAACCAAGGAGTCATCATGAAATCGAAGATCTTTGCTGCTTCAGCGCTCGCTGCTTCACTGGTTCTAGTCGGCTGTGCCGGTACGCCCCAGCAGCAGCAACCCAACCTGCCAAGCTGGATTATGGCCCCAGAAGCGCAAGATGGATTGGCTGCGACAGGCTGTGTGACGGCATCAGGCAATATGAATATTGACGGTAGCCGTGCTGATCTGGCTGCACGCCAGCAGTTAGCTACAACGGTCGGTGCAAGATTGCAGTCTCTAACAGAAGGTTATCAGCGTGCGAATCAAACGCAGGAAGATGGCCTTACAACTGGTGAAAACTTCGAACAGGTTGCGCGCCAACTTGTTGACGAACGTTTGGTCGGCACCCGCCGTGCCCAGGCTGGCTATTACACCGTTAACGGTCAGAACCAATTCTGCTCGATGGTCGTGATGGGCCAGCAGAGTGTGACAGATCTGCTGGCAGCGGCTGCGCAAGCGGTGGGTGCCGAGCCTGAGGTATTTACTTCATCGCAAATGCGTGAACAGTTTATGCATGGTCGTGCTACTGATCGCATGAATGAACAGTTGCGCAATAATAACCGCTAAGCTAGGCGGATGTATCGAATAGGGCCATCTGGCCCTATTTTTTTGACTGGTATGAGGAAAAAGGATGAAGCCACAGCAAGAGCAGCTCAACTGGATGCAGGTGGAGAGTCACTATGGTGCGCTGTTGCTGCTGGTCAGTGCCAAGGGCTTGGTTCGCTGTGAGCCAGCGCTTTGCGCGGAGGCTTTTGTGCTGCGTCACCAGCAGGCTGGGCGTTCGCTTCAGCGGGCATCTGAGGTCCTGCGTCTGGCTTGGCAAGATCAGATCCAGCAGGCCTTGCATCCGACAGGCCGGCTTCCTCAGCTGGATGTGCAAGGCACGGCTTTTCAACAACAGGTTTGGCTGGCTTTACGCTGGATTCCTTATGGACAGACCTGGAGTTATAGCCAACTGGCCGAGGCGCTTGGACGGCCCAAGGCAGTGCGTGCAGTGGCTTCGGCCTGTGGTGCCAACCCCATCAGTTTGCTATTGCCTTGCCATCGCGTGGTGGCCAAAGATGGCGGGTTGGGCGGCTATCATTGGGGCACAGACTTGAAAGCCAGATTTCTTCAGTTAGAAGCCTTGCCCCCATCGGCTGCGTGATCTCTGCTCTTTTCCTTGGCTGACGGCTTGTGCATAGAAGAGCAGCCTGCCAGTGGATGAACACCCTGCTGCTTGATGCGAGCTTGCAAAAAATGCGCCTTATCAACGATCAACAGAAGAACTGAGCCATGTCGAACACAAAGAACCCTGCTATTCCTGTCCATATCGTGACCGGCTTTTTAGGTGTTGGAAAAACCACCTTGTTGAACCACTGCCTTGCACAAAAACCTGAGCAGGAGCGTTGGGCGGTGGTCGTCAATGAGTTTGGTCAGATCGGTGTTGATGCGCAGTTGATCGACGCCAGTGAAGGGGTGCAGGTCAAGGAATTACCCGGAGGCTGCCTTTGCTGCAGTCTGGGCCTGACTCTGTCGGTGACGCTGGTCAATCTGTTGCAAAAATTTCGTCCTGATCGTCTATTTATTGAGCCAACAGGCTTGGGTCATCCTGCTGGGGTGATCGATCTGCTGCGCAGTGAGCAGTTTGCTGAGGTGCTGAGCTTACAGCCAGTGATCACGCTCCTTGATCCGCGCCAATTGGATGATCCACGTGTGCTGGCGCATGAGGTGTTTCAGGATCAGATCGCGCTCGCGGATTTACTGGTATTGAATAAAATCGATCTCGCTACACCGGCTCAGCGACAGCAAGCCCAAGAGCGAGCCGCTGCTTTTTTTCCACCTAAGCTGGCGGTGATCGAGATAGAGCAGGGGCGTCTGCCAGATTGGGCCTTAGCCGCACCGCAAGACTGGCAGGCCCCCGCCGCTTCTCTTCCGCGTCCGGCAACTCATCGCATGGCCAGCTCTCCGGTATTGCCTTTTCTGGCACTGCCTCAACCGGGTCAGCCGGTTGAGCTTTTACATCAGGCTGAGGGCGTCTTATCGCTTGGCTGGGTGCTGCATCATCAGGATGCGGTGGATGAAGATGCCTTTTATCAGTGGATTTTAGAGCTGAGTGCAGAACTCGGTGCGGCCTTGCTGCGTCTGAAAGCAGTGGTGCGTACGGGACGCCGCCGCTGGGTGAGTTTTAATCAGGTGGGGGGTGAGCTGGTGGTGCAATCCGTGACCCATCGCCGTGATGGGCGTATTGAGCTACTGAGTACACAAGCGCTTGAGGCTGCCCCCTTAACGGAGCGCTTACGTGGGTTCTTATCAACACCTACCGCGCCAAGTTTATTTGATGCGGATTAGCGGCACAAAAAAGCCGCCAAACTGCGGCGGCTCAAGGGGAGAAACAGGGGGAATTAGAGGGCAGCAATGGCCTCAGCAGCCTGACGCAGACCAGCCTCACGATGCTCAGGCATATTCAGGCCAGCCGCACGGATTAGATGCACTTCTTCAATACCGATAAAGCCCAGCAAGACACGCAGGTAGCTTTCCTGGTGCTCCATCGCTGCCGCTGCGCCTTCGGAGTAGATACCACCCTGAGCAGAAGCAATAAAGGCCTTCTTGCCTTTGAGGAGCCCTTCTGGACCTTCTGCAGTGTACTGGAAGGTGCGCCCAGCTTGAGTGATGCGATCTATCCAGGCTTTGAGCTGTGTGGGCAGGCTGAAATTGTACAAGGGTGCGCCGATCACCAAGACATCAGCGGCAAAAATTTCTTCCAGCAGGGTTTCGGTGAGTGCCAGTTCTTGCTGTTGACGTGGGCTGCGCTCGGCTTCTGCTGTGGCGCTGGCGGTCAGAATTTCCGCGTCCAGATGGGCCACTGGCTGTGCAATCAAATCACGATAGATGACTTCAGCTTGAGGGTGTTGCTGCTGTAACTGCGCCACAATTTTCTGTGTCAAATCACGGCTGACCGATTGACCTGCGAATAAACCACTATCCAGTTGTAAAATTTTCATGCTAGAGAACCCCTTATCGATGGCGCCTTCAGGAGGCGAGGTGGGTGAAGATATTGATCATTCTAGGTGGCTGGGTGAAAAAAGATAAGTGGGCTAAAATGAGAAGCACTGTCCCATTAGTGGAACAATCATGAAAGACTTAACCAATATGGCTTTATTTGCTCAGGTAGTTGAGCAAGGCAGCTTTAGCCAGGCTGCACGCCTTTTAGGCATACCCAAGTCTACCCTGAGCCGCCGCATTGCCCAGTTGGAAGAAGAGCAGGGGGTGCGTCTGCTCCAGCGTTCCACCAGGCGCTTGGCGCTGACTGAAATCGGGCGTGAGTTTCTGGTGCCTTGCCGGACGATTTTGGCCGCAGCGCAGGCCGCAGATGAGCTGACCCAAGAGGTTCAGGCGGTGCCGCGTGGTCGGGTGCGTGTCAGCTGCCCCTATGCGATCAGTCAGAATATGCTGGTGAAGCTGATTCCTGAGTTTATGCAGCTCTATCCTGAGGTGGTGGTCGATCTGCTGGTCACCAATCAGCCGATTCATCTGCTTGAAGCTCAGGTGGATATTGCCCTGCGTGTGCGTGCCAGTGTGGAGGATTCTAGCCTGATCGTGCGCTCACTCGCGCCTTCGGTACAGCGCCTGTATGCCCATCCGGATTACATCGCGCAGCAAGGTCTGCCTCAGCATCCGGTGGATTTGATGACCTGGGCCAGCCTCTCGATGCCCTATTCAAGTGGACGCTATGTCTATCAGCTGACATCAAGCCTGAATGGTGAAGTGGTGAACCTGAGCTATCAGCCGCGTTTGATGGCTGATGATTTATGGCTGTTGCGTGAATCTGCGGCCCAGGGCTTGGGGCTTGCGGCCCTGCCAGAAGAGCTGTGCCAAGCCGAGGTTGAACAGGGGCGGTTGCAAGAAGTGCTGCCCAACTGGCAGCTGCCGGTGAGTCATCTGCATCTGGTGTACACCCATCGTCGTGGTTTACTGCCTGCTGTTCGCGTGTTAATTGATTTTCTTGTTGAGCGTTTGCCCAATACTGCCAGGTTTTAATCTTTTGCCAGCCACAAGGAGTCGAGCAAGATGCCATCGCAACATTATTTAACGCTGGTACGCCACGCCAAATCCAGCTGGAAAGACGATCAGCTGGCCGATATCGACCGTCCATTGAATAAGCGTGGCCGTGGTGATTTACCGGGATTGAGCGCGCGCCTGACGCAAAAAATCACCCCGCCTGATCTGATTTTACTCAGCCCAGCACGTCGTACCCGCGCGACAGCGGAGCCCTTGTGTGCGGCTTGGCCGCAGGTGGAAGTGCGTTTGACGCCAGAAATCTATGAGGCGAGTTTGGCGCAGCTCTTGGCTTTGGTTGTGCCTCAGCTGGCCGTGACGCGCCATTTGATGCTGATCGGTCATAATCCTGGATTGGCCGAGCTGGCGCAGTGGATGACAGGCCATCCGGTCGACTACTTTCCAACAGCCGCTTGGATACAGCTGGGTTGGCCAGCTGAGCAGCCGCTTCTCTCTGGCTGCGCACAGCGCTTGCTGTTTGATTATCCCAAGCTGCATCGTTCGAGTCTCTGAACCCGCCCGCTGGGGTGATCTTTTGTTAAGGCAGCAGTGGGCGCTCTTGTGTATTAGGAAACCTCTGACTAACTACTGTGCTTGGTGATGCTGCGTTAAAATTGGCCTCAAAATGCTCATTTACTCCGTGTAAACTCCGCTTTTTCGATCAATTTTGCCTTGCCTGACCTGCGCTCGTGACGTTGATCAGAGGTTCCTTAGCAAAAGGTTTGAGATAGCTGCGCACCTGGCTGGCCAGCCAGTTGGCGACCTGTCCTTGCCCTTGGCCACGAATATTCAGTCGATAATAAGCCTGCCAAGTCACGGCGTCTGGGGCACGCAGCTGTCTGAGGCGCTCTTCCTTCAAGGCTTGGGCGATAACGGGCAGTGGGAGGCGTCCCCAGCCAGTGCCCTCCAAGATGGCATCGCGCATCAGTTCAAATTGCGTCATGGCAAGATAATTGGCACTCACTGCCTGTTCTGGCACCAGTTCATCTTCTTCCATAAAAGCCATCGTAATTTGGGTATGGACCTCTAAGTCCTCATGGCGTACCAGAGGCAAGCGGCATAGTGGATGATCTGGCGCGCTGACAATCAGTTGGCGCAGGCTGCCCAGCTCCTGAAAGTGCAGCTGCTCATAATCCTGTTCCAGATAACGGCTGGTTAAGCCAAAGGCCAGATCTACCGCTTGGGTTTCGACCAGATCAGCCAGCTCCTGAGGCGGAGCCAGATAGACGGCAACGCCAGTCAGCGGAAAGCGCTTTTTCAGCTCGCGGATGGTCGCGCGCCAAAAGGCTTCTGGCAGCGCATCATCACGGGCCAGACGCAGGGCCACCTCGACCCCTTGGCGCTCTTGCTCGCAGCGCGCAGCAATCTGGCGATAGGTTTGCAGATAGCGCAGGCAATCAGGTTGGATCGCCCAAGCCAAGGGCGTGGGGTAGAGCTCCTTGCCAGTACGCTCAAAGAGCTGGGCATCCAGCTCATCTTCTAGCGCGCTGAGGGCAGTGCTCACGGTGGTTCGGCTGCGGTTAAGGCGACGAGCTGCCGCCGCGATGGAGCCTTCGTCCAAGACAGTCAGCAGAATTTCAGCTTGATTAGGGCGCATGATGACTCAAGGTAAGTGAGACTAGTGACGGAAAAATCGTCGCTTAGCGTTTTGCGACAAATTATGCAGCCAGCATAGAATAAGCCAGCTGACATTAACAAGGCTTTTTTTAGAGATTAAAACGACGGTTTTTCTGACTCTGAATAGCCAGGTGATGCTGCAGCCAACCAATGAAAGCGCCCTCGATCTGAGGGTCAAATGAACTCTTTTTTGTGAGCCGTTTTTTTAGCCATAAGCTGATTACAGCAGAGGTGTAGCATGTTGTCCTTTAAAATCGATTCGGAGCAATCGATTCTGACCTTGTCCGTTTGGGGTGGTGGTTTCTTTGCCTTAACTGGTTTGGTTTGGGGAATGTTGGCAGGGTCTTTAGCCATTCTTTTTGATGCCGTTTACTCCTTGGTGAGTTTGGGCCTCTCTCTTTTATCCTTGCTGGCCCTGCGCTTAGCTCAGGCACCGGCGGATACCCACTTTAACTTTGGCCGCTATCTTGTTGAGCCTTTGACCATTGCACTGAAAGCCTTGGTGATCCTCTTGGTGTGCTGTGTTTCGCTGGTCTTGGCGGTGACTTCTTTATTGACAGGTGGCCGTGAAGTGGCCGCAGATATTGCGATGATTTTTGCTCTGGTTAGTGTGCTGGGTTGTTTGGCCGTCTGGTCCGTGATGCGTCGTTACTTGCGTGATGAGTCTTCAGTTCTGGTTGAAGCTGAGAGTCGTCAGTGGTTGATGGATAGCGTACTCAGTGGGGCGGTGTTGCTCGGTTTTGCGGCCGCTTGGCTGCTGGATTATCTGGGTTATCACGCTTGGGCTGTTTATGCTGACCCTTTGATGGTGGTTGGGGCTTCGCTCTATTTTATGGCGGTTCCGGTCAAGATGTTGCGTCAGGCGGTGGCTGAAGTGCTGATGGTGACACCCGGTCCCAAGTTGCGTAAGCAGGTCTATCGGTTACTGGCTGAGTTGGATATTCACCGCAGCCATTGCAAAATGGCCAAAATTGGCAGCCATCTGATGGTTGAGGTGGAGTGGCCTGTTGAATCGATTCATGAAATCGAAGGGCTGGTCGAGCGGATTGAAGCGCAGCTGAGTGAGTTGGAATTAGAGCCGATGGTGCGAGTCAACTTCCATCCAGCCGATTCGGATTACTGGCATGCCGATGCCTGATCGCATTCATTCGCTCTAGCCTTATTGAACGAAAGTTGGAATGAGAGTTGGAATGAGAGTTGAAACAAGAGCTGAAACAAGCAGTGGCAGATGATCAATGACCCCGAGAGTGGAGCGCCCACTCTCGGGGTCATTTGTTTATCCTGCTGGTGGCAGATCGCCCTGCTGCACTTCTAAGCCACAGCCTAGACTGCGAGCCAGTTCAGCAAAGCCAGGGAAGGAGGTGTTCACTGTGGCGCAGTCTTCAATAATGATTGAGCCAGCAGAGCGCAGACCGGCAATAGCAAAGCTCATCGCAATGCGATGATCATGGTAGCAAGGCAGGCGTGCGCTGCCAAAGACTGCCTGCTGATCGCCACGACCTTGAATATCAATGCCGTCTTCAACCACGGTGCAGTCGATGCCCAGAGCGGCCAAACCATCGGCCATGACCTGAATCCGATCTGATTCCTTGACGCGCAATTCCTCTGCACCGCGCAGACGCGTGGTGCCTTCTGCACAGGCCGCAGCAATAAACAGCGCCGGAAACTCATCAATCGCCAGTGGTACCAGATCAACAGGAATATCTATCCCTTTCAGTGGCGTTGCGCGAATACGCAAGTCAGCGACTGGCTCGCCGCCGATTTCACGCGGATTCTGGATCTCGATGTCGGCCCCCATCAAGCGCAGGATATGGATCACGCCATCGCGGGTTGGGTTGATGCCAACATGCTCAAGAGTGAGATCGCTGCCGGGTGTCATGGCGGCGGCCACCAGGAAGAAGGTCGCTGATGAGATATCGGCAGGAATATCGATGGCCGTGGCCTGAAGCTGGCCGCCACTGCGGACACGCGCAGTCGCACCTTGCTGCTCAACAGCATAGCCAAAGCCACGCAGCATCCGTTCGGTATGATCACGGGTTGGCGCGGGTTCGGTGGTGGATGTTTCGCCTTCAGCCCAGAGTCCGGCCAGCAGCAGGCAGGATTTAACCTGCGCCGAGGCCATCGGCAGGGTGTAATCAATGCCGCGCAAGGTCTGCCCACCGGTGATTTTAAGCGGTGGACGGCCTCCTTCTTGTGTCTCGATCTTAGCGCCCATCAAGCGCAGAGGATCAGCGACGCGGTTCATCGGGCGTTTGCTTAAAGAGGCATCGCCAGTCAGCTCTGTATCAAAAGGCTGCGCGGCGAGAATACCCGCCAGCAGGCGCATCGAGGTGCCTGAGTTGCCAAGATACAAGGGGCCTTTGGGTGCTTGCAGGCCATGAAGACCCACGCCGTGAATGGTCACTTCACCGTGATGGGGGCCTTCGATCTGTACACCGAGATCACGAAAGGTTTGCAAAGTTGCCAAGGCATCCTCGCCTTCAAGAAAGCCTTTGACCTGCGTGGTGCCTTCGGCCAAAGCGCCGAGCATAATCGAGCGATGAGAGATGGATTTATCGCCAGGAACGCGGATGGAACCCTGGAGCGCGCCACTGGGCGGCTGGGTGATAAAGTTGATTTTTTGATCAGTCATTTTTTGATAGCCTGTCGCATTCAGCAAAGCTGTAAAGTAATCGCGCGCGGCCTTGGCGCGCGTAAAGGTGGCCACCAGATGATCCCCGTCGGCTTGATCTATGGCGCTTCTCAGGCGTTGTACACCTGCGACAAAATCATCCAAGGCACTGAGTGTGGCCTCGCGATTCGCCAGAAAAATATCACGCCACATGATCGGGTCACTGGCAGCGATCCGTGTGAAATCACGAAATCCCCCTGCGGCATAGCGAAACATCTCCAGGCGCTCATCCTGACTGGCCAGGGTATCGACTAGGGAGTAGGCCAGCAGATGGGGGAGATGGCTGGTGCGTGCCAGCACTTGATCATGCTGCTGCATGTCCATTTCCAGCACTTCAGCGCCGCAGGTTTGCCATAATTGGCGCACTTGGGCCAGCGCTTGGGGATCTGTCTCTGCCTGCGGGGTCAGGATCACCTTGCGCTGCTGAAACAGATCAGGCAGCGCAGCGGCCACACCGCTTTTTTCTGCACCGGCAATGGGGTGGCCCAACACCAGCTGCGCGGGGATGTGGCCAAAAACCCGTTGCGCGGCTTCGGCTACCACCACCTTGCATGAGCCCACGTCAGTGATGACAGTTTCGGGGCGCAGATGGGGTTGCAGTTGGCGCAGGACGCTCTCGACGGCCAGCACGGGTACGGCCAGCAGAATCAAATCTGCTGCGCTGGCGGCACTGGCTAGATCCTCCGTGACGGCATCGACGACACCCAGGCTCAGCGCTGCTTGGCGCTCAGCTGGATCAAGATCCATCCCGACAATGCGCGCATAGAGCGGCCGAGCGGCCAGTGCAACCGAGCCGCCAATCAAGCCGAGGCCGATCACCAGCAGTTGTTTCATTGATCCAGCACCTGACGTAAGGCCTCAAGAAAGCGTTGGTTTTCTTCTGGCAGGCCGATACTGATGCGCAGATGCTCCGGCATCTGATAGGGCGCGAGCGGGCGGACAATCACGCCCTTCTCAAGCAGGGCCTGGTTGATTGCAGCGGCATCGCCAACGCGCACGCAGATAAAGTTCCCTACTGAAGGAATATATTCCAGCCCCAGTTCATGAAAGCTGGTTTCAAGCTGGAGCAGCCCAGCGCGATTGGTCTCCAGCGACTGGGCGAGGAAATCTTGATCTGCCAAGGCTGCTTCTGCTGCGGTTAAGGCCAGCTGGCTGACATTAAACGGCAGGCGGATGCGATTCAGCGTGGCGGCAATCTGCGTTGAAGACAGGCTGTAGCCGATGCGCAACCCAGCCAAGCCATAGGCTTTAGAGAAAGTACGGCAAATAATCAGATTCGGATAGTCCGCCAATAGGGCCAGACTCTTGGGATAGGCGCTTTCAGTGACATATTCACAGTAGGCCTCATCCAGCACCACCAGCACCTGCTCGGGCACCTGCGCCATAAACTCGCGTAGTTGCTTCTCGCTCAGCCAAGTCCCTGTTGGATTATTGGGATTAGCAATAAAGACCACGCGCGTTTGGGCATCGATCGCAGCGGCCATAGCAGGCAGATCATGGCCCCAGTTCTTGGCTGGAATTTGGCGATGCTCTGCATCTGCGGCCTGGGTAGTGATGGGATAGACAGCAAAAGCATACTGGCTATAGACGGCATTGGTGCCGGGCGTGAGCCAGCAGCGGCCAATCAGATCCAGCAGTTCATTAGAGCCGTTGCCGAGGGTGATCTGTTCTGGATCGAGATCGAGGCGCTCAGCCAAAGCGGCCTTGAGGCGATAGCCGCTGCCATCAGGGTAGCGCGGCAACTCAGCAAGACTGGCTTGCAGCGCGGCAACCACTTGGGGGCTGGGGCCATGCGGGTTTTCATTGCTGGCCAGCTTGACGATCTGCTCCAGCGGTAAGTTGAGTTCGCGCGCCACTTCGTCGATGGGTTTGCCCGGCTGGTAGGGCGTCAGCCCCTGAATACCGGCTTGGGCCAGTTGGAGAAAATCACAGCTCATCATGCTTCCCTCTTATTTAGAGAACATCCTGGATTAGAGAACACCCTTAGGATAGGAGCCTAAAACCTTCATTTCGGCTGCACGCTCACCCAGTTCGGCCAGCATGGTTTGGATGCGTGGCTCCTGCTGATGGCCAGTGCAGTCGATGAAAAACACATAGTTCCACGCCCCTGAACGGCTAGGACGGCTTTCAATGCGGGTCATATCCACCTGATGGCGATTAAAGACCTCAAGCAGCTGGTAGAGTGCGCCTGGCTGGTTACGCATAGAGAGCATCAATGAGGTTTTATCTTCGCCCGATGCGGGTGTGGTATGGCGTCCGATAATCAAGAAACGCGTGGCGTTATCTGGTGTGTCTTCAATATTCTCAGCGTGTTTTTTGAGGCCATAGAGCTGGGCGGCCATATCACCGGCGATGGCGGCTGAATGCCATTCACCACATACCTTGCGTGCCGCTTCTGCATTGGAGGGCATAGGCACACGCTCAACGCCTGGGTAGTGGGCATCAATCCACTTGCGGCACTGGGCCAGAGAGGAAGCATGCGAATAGATGGTCGAAATCTTATCTGGACGGGTGTTCTCACCCAGCAGCAGATGCTGATGAATGCGCAGCACCACTTCACCGCTGATTTGCAGGCCAGAATCCATAAAGCTATCCAGCGTATGGCTAATCACGCCTTCAGTGGAGTTCTCGATGGGGACCACGCCATAGTCAACGCTGCCAGCTTCGACCTCGCGAAAGACTTCATCAATCGCCGCCATCGGCAAGCAGATGGCCGAATGACCAAAGTGCTTCAGCGCCGCCTGCTGCGTGAAGGTGCCTTCAGGGCCAAGATAGGCCACCTTGATGGGGCGCTCTAGCGCCAGACAGGCCGACATGACTTCACGGAACAGCCGTGCCATTTCTTCATTCGAGAGGGGGCCGGTATTGCGCTCCATGATGCGGCGCAGCACCTGCGCTTCACGCTCAGGGCGGTAGAACTGGGTGTCTTCGCCTTCGGTGGCGGTTTTGACCTGCGCTACCTGCTGCGCACACTGCGCGCGCTGGTTGAGCAGGGTTTGCAGCTGTTGATCCAGTTGATCAATTTCTTCGCGGAGTTGGGCTAAATCACGCCACTGACCGAGTTCTTGTTGCGCCATCTTGTTATCCCCACTTGTGTGCAAAATCTGTCATGAATGCGGTTAAGGCGTCGACTGCCGCCTCAGGTACGGCGTTATAGAGGCTCGCACGCATACCGCCAACGCTGCGGTGTCCAGCCAGGTTGAGCAGTCCCGCTGCTTCTGCTTCTTTGAGGAAGGTTTTTTCCAAGCTGGCATCCGCCAAGCGGAAGGGGACATTCATCTGCGAACGGTTGGGCTTGGCAATCGGGTTGCTGTAAAAATCCAGCGTATCAATGGTGTGATAAAGGCGAGCAGCCTTGCGCTGGTTGATCTGCGCCATGGCCTCCAAGCCACCCACCTCGTTTTTGAGCCAGTCAAAAACCAGTCCAGCCAAATACCAGGCAAAGGTGGGCGGGGTGTTGTACATCGAGGCATGATCAGCACAGACACGATACTGAAACATCGTTGGCGTCTGCGCCTGAGCGCGATCGAGCAGGTCTTCACGAATGATGACCAGTGTCAGACCGGCTGGGCCGATATTCTTTTGTGCACCGGCATAGATGACGCCAAAGCGTGAGACATCAATCGGGCCACTGAGAATATCCGAGGACATATCGCACACCAGCGGCAGATCGTCGCTGACCTCTGGGATGTAATCAAACTGGAGGCCGCCAATGGTTTCATTGCTGGTGTAGTGCAAATAGGCCGCATCGGTGCTGAGTTGGATCTCGCTTGGCGTTGGCACCCGCGTTAGGCCGTTGGCTTCACTGCTGGCTGCCAGATGGGTTGGCAGATAGCGCTGGCCTTCTTGTATCGCCTTCTGACCCCAAATGCCGGTATAGATATAGTTGGCCGTACCGCCTTGACCACCGAGATTCAGCGGCAGCATAGCAAACTGGCTGGAGGCACCGCCTTGCATAAACAGCACTTTATAGTGATCAGGAATGGCCAGCAGGCTGCGCAGATCCGCTTCGGCCTGTTCCGCAATACTGATAAAGGCTTCACTGCGGTGGCTCATTTCCATCACTGACAGGCCACGGCCTTGCCAATCGAGCATTTCATCGCGTGCGCGTTCGAGAACAGTTTGGGGAAGCGCAGCAGGTCCAGCACAGAAGTTAAAAAGACGACTCATGATGGTTCTCTTATAACTCAGGGTGAGAGGGATAGAAAATGCCACCTATCATACAGTAAATATTGCGCTGTCGCCTCCGTCCTCAGAGGGATCAGCTGGGGTTTTTGTGCGTGTGCAAAAAGTCCTTGGGCGAGAAGCGATGCTGCGTCAGCTGCTCGGCTTCTTCTGCGCGATGGGTGATCAGAATCAGGCTTTGCTGTTGGCGCTTGAGTTGTGCCTTGACCCATTGGCAGGCTGTATCACGAAGTTGATCATCCAGCGCACTAAAGGGTTCATCCAGCAGCACCAGCGGTTGCGGGCGCAACAGTGTGCGTATTAAGGCGAGACGTTGCTGCTGACCGCCAGAAAGCTCTGCTGGCCGACGATCCAGCAAGGTCGCCACCTCAAGCTGTTCGCAGGCGCTGAGCACAGCCTGCCATTGCTCAGCCGTGGGGTGGCTCTGCGCAAAGCCCAGCCGTAGATTGGTGGCCACCGTCAGGTGTTCAAAGAAATTCTGCTGCTGAAACAGATAGCTGACGGGACGTTTTTGCGCTGGCTGCTGGCTGACATCCACACCAGCTATCCACAAGGCCCCCTGATGGGGAATAAAGCCAGCGATGGCCTCTAACAGGGAGCTTTTGCCACAGCCACTGGGGCCCATCAGGGCGATCCCCTGACCGGCGGGAATCTGTAGATCGTAACACCAGCGTTGAGTTTCGCGCTGCACACTAAACTGTTTGAGTTGACATCCTGACATGCGAGACCTACGTCACTGACGGTCTGGAGCGCTCAAGCCACATCAGACCTAAAAAAGAGAAACCGAGCAGCAGCAAGGAGGCCAGCGCAGCCTCATTCAGACGATAGCTGCCTGCCAGTTCATAAATCACCCAAGGCAGGGTGGGCCAATGGGCGGAGCCAAAGAGGCTAAATAAGGTCATGTCACCCAGTAGCAGCACCAGCACCAGCCCCGCACTGGGTAAGAGGCAGGGTTTTAAAAAAGGCCAGAGGACATCGCGCCAGTGCTGCCAAGGTGTGAGGGCGAGGCTTTGGCTCAGGCGAGCATAGGACTGGTGATATTGAAACATCGCCGGCTGGATTTGGCTGAAGGCATAGGGCAGTGCCACCAAGCTATTGAGCAGAATCAGCGCTAGCCATCCCCAGTCTTGCCAATAAATCCACGGCAAAAAGAAGAGATACACCCCCACGGCCAGCACCATACCGGGCACCACCAGCTGATGCAGCGCGATCAGCCGCGTGAATCTGGCCCAAAGGCCGCCTCGCACGATAGCAAAATGGCTGAGTGACAGTGCCATGCTGAGGCAGAGCAAGGTTGCGGAGGCGGCCAGAAGGAGGCTCCAGCTGCTGGCTTGAAGCAACAGCAACCAAGGCAGCTGCGCGTTGAGTCCCTGCACTGCACGCGGTAAGAGCACCAGCAGAGGCAGGCTTAAAAAGAGCCCAATCAGCAGATAATAAAGACGCCCAAGGTAGAGGGTGAGGCGGTGCGGGCGAGGTTGCCAGCTGGGGCCAGAATCGGCGACCGCCAGCCAGCTGAGCTTGCCAAAACGCTGGAAGAACCAGAAGAGGCTGCCTGCGAGCAGCAGTTGTGTCCAGGCCAGAAAGAGGGCCTCACCTGGATTGAAATCAAATTTCAGCGCTTGATAAATCGCCACTTCGAGTGTGGAACTGGCTGGGCCACCGCCAAGGGTGAGCACCACGGCAAAGCTGTTAAAGCACAGCAGAAAGATCAGCCCGAATAAAGGCGCAAGAATCGGGCGCAGTGCAGGCCATTCAACATGATACAACTGCTGCCAAAAACTGAGTTGAAGCTGGCTCGCTAAACGCCAGCTCTGGCTGGGAATACTGGCCCATTGCGCGCTCAGCAATCGAATTGCTAAGGGTAGATTCAAAAACACATGGGCGATCAAAATGCCCTGCAGGCCGTAAATCTGCCATTCTGGTCCCAGCAAAGGAGCCAGCCAGCCTTGTCGTCCTAGCAGCAGAATCAGGCCGGTAATCAATACCAAGCTGGGCAGGACAAAACACAATAGGCACCAGCGCAGAAAAAAGGCTTTCAAGGGCAGCTGCCGATCCAGCACCAGCAGCCGCGCCAGAGGCAAGGCCAGCCCCACCGCCAGCAGACTACTGAGCAGCGCCTGCTTGAAGGTAAAGCCCAACAGCTGCCAGAACCAAGGATCGCTGAGCAGGCTGTAATCGGGTCCGGTTCCTTGTCCACCAAGCGCCCAGAAGGCACTCAGCGTCACAAAACTACTCAGGGCCAGAAAAAATAGGCTCAGGCGGTGTTGCCACATCAACTAGCGACTCACGGCCGTGCGCCAGATGCGTATCCAGCGGCTGCGTTGCTGATCTAGTTCTTCAGGGGTGATCACGAGCGGTTCAGGCTGAATCAAGGCCTCAAAGGCATCGGGGAGCACCACGTCATCGATCACCGGCAGCATCCAGTTGCCAAGTGGCAGTTCGGCCTGGGTGCTGGGGCTGAGTAGAAAAGCCAGAAAATCGCGCGCTAAGTCGGGATTCTGGCTCCAGCGACTGATCGCGGCAACTTCGATCTGGCGTGGATGGCCTTCTTCCATCAAGACAGCCTGATAGTTAAAGTCCTGCTCTTCAAGCCAATGATAGGCAGGAGAGGTGGAGTAGCTGAGTACGTAATCAGCCTCACCCGCTAAAAACAGGCTATAGGCATCAGACCAACCTGAGGTGACCGTCACTGTGCGCTCCGCTAAGCGTCGCCATGCCTCAGGCGCTTGATCACCATAGACCTGCTGGATCCAGATCAGTAGTCCCAGCCCCGGCGTGCTGGTGCGCGGATCTTGATAAATAATCCGTGCGTCGCTATTGAGCAGTGCTTCAAGGCTGGTCACAGGATGGGGAGTGCGCTGACGATGATAGACAAAGGCAAAATAGCCCTGATCAAAAGGAATAAAGTGCGGGTGATCCCAGGCCAGGTTGTCTTGGAGGCGGAAGGACTCCAATGCCAGTTGATGAGGTTGTGTCAGCCCCAAACGCTCAGCCTCGGGTATCAAGCCTGTATCAAGTCCTAAAATGACATCGGCGCGGGTTCGCTGGCCTTCAAGGCGCAGGCGATTCAGCAGGCTGACACCATCTTCACTGCTGTTATACTCGACCCTGCATTGGCACTCTGCCTCAAAGCGGGCCTTCAAGGCTGGGCCTGGCCCCCAATCGCTGGTCATCGAACCATAGGTGAAGACGCGTAACAGAGGACGCTCATCCGCATGACTGAACGAAATACTGGTGGACAAGGCCAGCAAGATCAGTCCAAAAAACACAACCAGCCTGCGCGGCAGGCTTGGCATGACAAAGGTGGTGAACATGTCTTTCTCCTATCCCACTTCCCTACGCTGGCATGATCCAGATCAGGTGGTGCGGGTCTATTTTCTCAGTCTGGTGGCACATAACCGGCTGCGTGACCAGACACCCCGATGAGACGCGAGCATTCTAACCTGATCCCGCTGGGTGATTCATCTTCTGGTGTGGCTTTTTCTGTTGCTGGCGCTCAGGCGAGCTTGCCCTCTCCAAGGCTCAACTTTCCACCAGCCTGGCCTGCACCCCAGCAGGCGACTTTTTTAGCTTCTGGATCTGGCTATGATGTGTGGCGTGTCATCTGCCCCCAAGGGCGTGGTATATGGCGTCAGCGCCGCTCTGGAGCCAGTCCGTCAATCCTGCCTCAGGGTGCAGAGGAAGCACTGTTGCAGCAGCTCACCGGGCAGCCGTGGATGCCAAAGCTCTGGGCCATCGCGGCGCAAGGTCAGCTTTGTGCTGAAGTGCAGGGTGAGCGGGTTGATCCCGCCCGTGTGACACAAGCACAGCGTGATCGGCTGATCCAAACGCTGTTGGCTGTATGGCGCACACCCGCCTCCTCTTTACATCAATGGGATTATCCGGTGCTGATCGAGACCTATTGGCAGCAGGCTGGTCGACCTGACGAGTTGGAAGCTTTAAAACACCAGTTACAGCAACAGGCCGCCAGCTGGTCATCGCGGGTGTGTTTGATTCATCAGGATCTGCATCTTGAAAATCTATTGCTGGTGGATCAGCGGGACTGGGTGCTGCTGGATTGGGAGTATGGTGGTTTGGGTAACCCCTGGCTGGATGCGGTGGCTGTCGATCGCTGGCTAGGTTGGACGCCTGCCGAGCGGGTGCAGCTAGAAGGTGTCTTGGCGGCCTATCATCCTTTGGGCAGCCAAGCCTGGTGCTTGATGAGTAAGTGGCTGCATGGGTTGGATCAACTTTGGGCGGCGGCACGTTTGGCCCAGCTGAGTCGCGTCAAGACTGCTCCTGCTTAAAGCTGGGCGATCAAAAACGCGCGAGGGGCAGCCAACACCTTGATAATCCAGTAGACTCGCAACGGCAAAGAGGCGAGAAGCCGGCTTGTGAGTCTCAGGGCAGCTGATCGTTACATGAACAAGAGTGTGATCAAGACAAGACAAGAGAAGGAAAGAAGGCATGGCGTTACGTTCAAGTGTGGTGAAGGTGCAGCTTCAGCTGGCAGATTTGGAGCGCCACTATTATCAGGATCATAGCCTGACCCTGGCCCAGCATCCGTCAGAAACTGCGCAGCGCCTGATGGTGCGTTTGCTGGCCTTTGCATTAAATGCATCTGAACACCTTGAATTCTCTAGCAATCTGAGTGATGAAGGTGAGCCGGAGCTGAGCGAGAAAAACCTGCATGGTGAGATCCTGCTCTGGGTGGCCTTTGGTCAACCAGATGAAAAGTGGCTACGCAAGGCCTGCCAGCGCGCGCAGCGGGTCCGGCTGTATGCCTATGGTGGCCGAGCCGTCCCCATTTGGCTGGCCAATCATGCTAAAGAGTTAAAGCGCTTTGAGCAGCTGGAGATTTTTGAATTGCCCGAAGACCAGCTCAAAGCCCTGACTGAGCTTTACCAACGCTCAATGCGCTTGCAATGCACCATCAATGAAGGTCAGGTGTGGTTCACTGATGGTACGCAGAGTGTCGAGCTGAGCTTGGTGCAACATCGGCTGAGTTGATTAGTGATAATCAATTAATCGTGCAGCTGTGGCGGAAACATGTTCTGCTCCCACACGGATTTCGTTCATCACGCCGACAACCTGGTTGAGGTGCAGCTGGCCTTCTTGCGCCAGATTTTGCGCTTGTAGCACTGTCTTGGTGACCTTATCCAGCATGGCGCGGTTGTGATTGACGACCTGGGCGATTTCACTGGTTGAGCTGCTGGTGCGTGAAGCTAGCTGACGCACTTCATCAGCGACAACCGCAAAACCACGTCCTTGTTCACCCGCCCGCGCGGCTTCAATGGCTGCATTCAGTGCCAGCAAGTTGGTTTGTTCGGCAATCGCCTGAATGGTGCCAACGATATTTTCTATATCCTGAGCCTGCTGGTTGAGTTGCTCGATCAGCTGGGTGGTTTGATCGACCTGCTGACTAATATGCGATGAGGTCTGCTGAGAAATTTCAAGGGCTTGCAGGCCTTGCTGTGCCATCTTGGCTGTTTGCTCTGAAGTGCCGTTGGCCAGCTCGGCTGTTTCCTGAATGGCCTGGTTACGTAAAATGCGTTCGGTGATGTTGCTGGCAAACTTAATGACGCGTGTCACTCGCCCTTGCTGATCCTTGATCGGATTATAGGTCGCCTCAATCCAAACGCTCTGCCCTTGTGCATTGCGCCGCTCAAAGAGTCCAGATTTAAACTCTCCTGCAGCCAGTTCATCCCAAAAATGAGGGTGCTCTTGATAAAAAGATTCAGGGCAAAATAAACGATGATGCTGGCCTTGGATCTGCTCAGCGCGATAGCCGACTGTCTTTAGGAAGTTTTGGTTGGCTCGCAGGATTTGTCCTTGGGGCGTAAATTCGATCATCGCCTGAGACTGATCTAACGCAGTTAAAATGGCTTCTTGTGCTTGCTGTTGTTGGTGCTGCTGGGTGATATCTGTTGCAATTTTGATCACCTTGATCACGCGCTGCTGTGCATCCATAACAGGAAAATAAGAGGCTTCCAGCCAGACAGATTGGCCCTTCGCATTGATGCGTTCAAATTGACCTTGCTGGGCCTGTCCTTTGCTGAGCTGTTTCCAAAAGGCCGAGTAGTGAGTGGATTGAGTGATATGGGCAGGGCAAAGCAGGGAGTGGGCTTGTCCTCGAAGCTGCTCCAGGCTGTAGCCCATCGTATCAAGAAAAAGACGATTGGCTGTCAGAATAACACCCTCAGAACTGAATTCGATCAAGGCATTGTACTGGCCTAGGGCTTGGACAACGGATTGGGCCGCTCGGCAGGCTTGCTGTTCTTGCTCTAGTTGAAGCTTGTTTTTTTTGTGGCGATGAAACAGCATACTCCACTCCTTTCAATGAGATCATCAAGATCTCTAATTTAACAGAGTCTTCACTTGAGCACCTATAAAATGTAGTGATTTGATGTTGGCTGGAGTATTGGGGAAAGTGATGTGGGCTCGCTATGAAAAAGACCAAGGACGTGGCCTTGGTCTCTAGCTCGCTCGGCGCGATAAGAAGAATTAAACGCGGAAGCGATCAACTCTCTCTAGGAGCTTGCCGGCAATGTGATTTAAGTGCTGCCCCGCTTCTTCCATCTGACCGGATTCATCAGAGATATTGCTGGTCAGGTCGGTCAGGCGCACCACCTGCTGATTGATGCTATCCACAGCGAGGCTCTGTTCTTCAGTGGCTGAGGCAATCTGCTCGTTCATTGCCTGCACCGATTGAATCTCATGCAAAATGGTACTTAAGGCTTGGCCTGCACTGGCTGAGGTATTGGCTGCAGCCTGAGCCTGCTGCACACCGCTTTGCATCAGGTTGACCGCCTCACCGGCGACCTTTTGCAGCTGCTCGATAATGCTCTGAATCTGAGTCGTGGATTCTTGGGTGCGCTGTGACAGGGTGCGGACTTCATCGGCGACCACAGCAAAGCCGCGTCCTGCATCGCCTGCGCGCGCTGCCTCGATGGCCGCATTCAGCGCCAGCAGGTTGGTCTGCTCGGCAATGCCGCGAATGACTTCCAGTACCTTATCAATATTACGGCTGTCTTCGGCCAGTTGCTGGATGACTTCACCTGCCTGGGTCATGCCCTGCGCCAATTGTTCGGTTTCTTCTATATTGCGTTGAATGGTCGTCTGATTTGTGCGTGAGGCCTCACCCGCTTGTGAGGTGGATTGGCTGGCTTCAAGCGTTCTGCTGGCGACTTCTTCAACGCTGGCGAGCAGTTGGGTCATGGCGCTGGCCAGTTCATCGGTGGAGGCCTTTTGATAATCAATATTCTGATTCACAGAATCAACTGAGCTGCTTTGCTGCTTGGCGGCAGCGGCCAGTTGATGTGCGGCTTCTTGCACGCTGCGCATGATCTCCTGAATGCTGCCAATAAAGGTATTAAAGTAGCGTGCCAGTTCGACCAGCTCTTTACTGCCTTGTTCTTTCATCCTTTGAGTGAGATCCCCTTCGCCGCGTGACAAGCTCTTCATCGCGCGGACCGTTTTGTTGAGCGGTTGCGAGATACTGCGGATAAAAAAAATCAAAATGACAGCCAAGATGCCAAAAATGGTGATGGCCGTGGTGAAAGACTGCCATTCTGAAGCGCGAATATCGGCTTGGAGTGCGTCCAGATTCAAACCAGAGCCAAGCGTCCACCCCCAAGGTGCAAAATAGGCGGCATAGCTGGTTTTGGGGTCAAGTACATCGGGGTTGCTGGCATTGGGCCATTGGTAATCCACAAAGCCACCGCCATTGCGTGCCACTTCATATAAGCTGCGCACGAAATAATGGCCTGTTGGATCACGCAGCTGGGTAATATCCTGACCGATTAATGCCGTGACGGCGTTAGCAATCGAGATACCACGACGATCACCAACAAAAATATAGTTGCCCTGATCAAAGCGCAGTGCCGATACGGCCGCCAATGCCTGACGCTGCGCTTCTTCTTCTGTTAAGACACCCTGCTGACTGAGTTGATAATAATGACCGACCAGATGGGTGGCACTTTCAACAATAAAAGTCATGCCTGTTTCATAGCTAGCACGTAGGTGGGTGCGTGTCTTCCAGGCATCCAGAACCGAGTTCGCCACTATCCCTAGAGCAAAAAGCGCAAGGATCATCCATGCCCGCGCAGAAAGTGAGACTTGAGAAAGCGAAGTGTTCATGCTCTAACCTCGTTGAAAGTGGAGCTGATCTGAAAAAGGTGGCGCGTGATTTTTCAGTACACAGCGAATCATTGGTTATTCTAAAGCAATAAGTGCTTAGCGGGTTGTTTTTGCTCTTGTTTTGTGACCTGAGTCCTCTGCCATTGCTGACAGGTGTGATTCAGCGCCTTGAGGTCTGCGTCAGAAGTTGCGTGTTCTATTTGCTGGATCAGTGCATGGAGCTGGTTAGCTGCTTCGGATGCAGGCACACTGGCTGTGCAGGCTGCCTGCCTGGCTTGCTCCTGCTTGAGGTGTAACTGACAGGCACGTTGCAAGACCTTCATGCTGAACCCTCCTGGTTGAATTGATAAACACGGACAAGATTAAGCGCACAGTCAGGGACATAGACCGTTGTTCCCTGAGCATGAATGAGATAGGGCATCCAGAGCTGGCCTGAATCTTCTCCTGCACCAAAGCCCTGGTAGTGGCAGACAGGCTCGCCTTCCAGCGTCAAGACCTTCAGGGCACGATTGACCAGATCAGAAACGATCAGATGATCTTCGGTATACGCGATGCTAGTGGGGAGCAAAAACTCAGCCTGATCCGTTGAGTAGCCTGGCTGACCAAACTGCCCTTGATAGACATCTTGTTGATTAAAGATTTGAATACGGTGATTGAACTGATCAACCACATAGCAGCGTCCTTGAGGATCGAAGCAGAGATCACTGGGGGTATTGAACTCACCTTCTTGGTCGCCCAGCTGGCCGAAGGTGCTGACAAGACCGCAGATGCCAGTGGTCGTGATGCGCCAGCGAGCGATGCGATGCTGACCGGAATCAGCGATTAGAATGTCTTGGTTGATTGGATCTATCGCGATACCTTGTGGACGCTCGAATTGCCAGGGCGCGGTCCCAAAACCTCCGAAGAAGCGATAGGGTACCCAGGTTTTGAGCTGAGGATGAAGTTGATAGAGCGTAATCAAGCCATTCAAATAGTTGGAGGTCACAAGAAGGGGGGTGTCTGGTTGCAGGTGTCCCCAGAGGCGCTTTTTAGGGATAAAACTGGCCATGCCCAGTGTGCCAGGAAGCAGTGGCAGGCTTGCTCCAGTGAGGTCTGGGTCTGTGTGTCTGACCAAGGTATTGCCTGAGTCGAGCAGCCAAAGGGACGGCTCTTGCTCTGGCTGCGTGGTGAGCAGCTGCCACCAGGTACGCTGCCAGCGCTCTAGCCATTCGACCTGCCAGGACCAAAGCAGGTGCAGCCAGGAAGGCAGAGGCATTAGATTCGCCGAGCTGGATAGCAGGCCAGTGCGCGGCGGCAAAAGAGAAGAAGCCGAAGGTGCTGGAGAAGGGGAGGACACTGGCTGACTGCTGGGTTCGATCAATCCGGCCAGGGCCGTCACAAAATGCAGCTGTCCCTGCTGATTGCGTGCATCACCAGCCGTGCGAACCACCCGAGGAAAGAGTGGGCGATGGGCATGGAGCTGGCGTAGATCGACTTGATACAGCCCGACCTGTCCGAGTAGTGGCTCGTTGATCAGCAGTTGTTGTGCTTGTGCGCTGGGCGTGATCTGCATCGGTGCGAAAAAACCACCCAAGGCTCCCAAGCGCTGCCCATCCTGATGGTAGACAGCAATCGCATTGCTTTCAGCGCCGGGCAAGAGCAGCCATTGCTGGTAGCAAGCCACATCACGCGATAGGGCCAGACCATCAATGACAGCGCGTCCTGTATCAGGGAAAACCTCACCCTGTCCAGACCAGTCGCAGCGTAGGAGATTGTTCATCCCCGTGTTAGCGATATAAATCCGCCCTTTTGCGTCCAGGCTAAGTCCCTGAGGCCAAAGAAGGTCGAGAGGTTCAGTCGAGTTGGGGCAGTGCACTTGATGAATCGAGCGTTGGTAGCGGCCTTCTTCATCGCAGATCACCAAGCGACTCGCACCGTCTGGGCCTTCATAGAACTCATCAGCGATGCAAAGCAGTCCCTGATGAAAAACGATGCCATTCGGGCCAGCAAGAGGTTCGGTAAAATCGGGTCCGAAATCAGCGATGGCCTGAATCTGATCCACACCTTGCTGATAATCCAGAATCTGAATGCGCTTGTTCGCCATATCCGTAACATAGATCCAAGCCCGCTCTGGATGGGCTAAAAGACGAAACGGCATGTTGAATTGCCCCAGTTCTTGGCCATAGCCACCATATTGGGCCAGGAGCTGGGTGAAATCATGATTGAAAATCAGCAGTCGATTATGGGCTGTATCGGTCACCCAGAGGCGCTGTTCTTGATCTTGGCAGCTGCCAACAGGGGTGTTCATTGACCAGCGCTCAAGATCTGAGCTAGGTAAGGCAGGCAGGGCTGTAAAATAACGTCCAAGTGTCTGGGTATAGCTCAACATCGCTTCATGCTCTTGTGGCGTCAGTCTTCCTTGTGTCAAGGATCTAGCTTGGACAAGGGGCCTAAAGATTGATCAGGAGTATACTTTTTTCAGCTCCTTCAAAACTATGTGATGAAAGCCAAGAGCGCAAGGAAAAAAGTGCGACTTAGGTCGTAAAAAAATCGATGCGCCAATTGATCTTGGCCGATCCGCCTGCTGAGCCTTTGTATTGCTTGTGTTTCAATTTTGTCTAATATTTTTCCACCTCAGATCACACGCCTCGCCTTTGAGATCAGAAAATGTGATTGAATTGGCACTTTATTGTTTATCCGCGTCTTGTGTTTTTTTAGTGCTCGACAGCCAGGCTTTTTTGCTCTAACTTCGCGCGCCTTTCTGAGATCTGTTCATGATCTGCGCGGCTTGGTTTCCTGTGCTTTTTCTGGGGCCGTTATTTCTTGTGTTGTTGTTGATTGTCTTGGTGTTTTGATTGAGGCCAGGGCGGCAGAGTCAATGCCGCTCTGCCCTGATGAGGTGAGTATGAAAAAATACTATGGTGTTCTTTTGTTGCTGTTTTTTTGTAGTCCTTGCGTTGTGCAGGCCGCCACTTGGCGCGATCAGCCTTGGGTCACGCAGGAGTCCACTCATTTTGTGCTGCATGGTCCAGTCACTTTGGTGGATCACTTTGCGCCTGTTGCTGCGCATGCCGAAGAAGCCTATGCCTTTTTGACTCAAGAGCTGGCCTGGCAGCCTCGAGCGGCGATTCATCTTTTGGTGGTGGATGATACAGATGGTGTCGATGGTTGGGCGAAGGTGCTGCCTTTTGGGATGGCATTGATTAATTTATCACCCCCCGATGACCTGAGTTTTTTGGATCACAGTGATGACTGGCTACGCGCTTTGATCTGGCACGAGCTGACCCATGTCGTGCAGATGGATCAGGCGGCTGGCTTTCCTGGTGCGGTGCAAAGGGTGTTAGGTCGTCAGCCACTGACTTTTCCTCATATGTTTCAGCCCTTGTGGTTATTAGAGGGCTTGGCGATTCAATCAGAATCCTGGTCCGAGGCGCGCTCAGGTCGTCAGTGGAGCACTCTTTACCAGATGCGCATGCGCGCTCAGGTCGAGGCGGGTCTGGCGAGCTTGAGTCAGGTGAGTGCACCCTCACGTCAGTGGCCATTAGATCGCGCCTATCTCTACGGTGCCTGGTTCTATCTTTTCCTTGAAGAGCAAGAAGGCGAGCAAGCTCTTGAAGCCTGGTTGCAAAGCTATCGTCGCCACCTGCCGGGTTTTGTGCGCCGTGCTTCTGCGCAGGCCTGGGAGCAGAATTTTGATCAGCTCTGGCCGCAGTATCAGGCCTGGTTGGCGCATCGCTTTGCTCCGTTCAATTATGCAGCGCCTCAAGGACAGCCGCTGACACAAACAGGGCTTTTTGATGCGCGGCCAGTGGTTCGTGGCGATCAGATCTATCGTCTGCGCTACGATGGCCATACGGCTTGGCAGCTCGAAAGCTACTCCATCGAGGGAGAGGTGACCCATCTGGGTCCAGTGGATTTTGCTGGCCCGATCGATGTGAATGCAGCGGGTGATCTGGTGATGGCCGCGATGATGACGCGTGTGGATGGTCGTCGCTATGGTGATCTATGGCTCAAACGCGAGGGCGAGGCTTGGCAGCGCCTGACACAGGATGCGCGTTATCGAGATGTGCGCTGGAGTGCAGATGGTCGTTTTCTGATCGCCAAGCGTTGGTCCGCAGGACGCGCGCAGCTGGATCTGCTGGATGCTCAGGGTCGTTATCAACGAACGCTGTGGTTGGGTGAAGAGGATCAGGTGCTCGGCGGCTATGCAGTGCATCCGGCGGGTGATCAGCTGGTGGCCAGCCTGCGTCTGGGTCGTGAGAGCTGGAACCTCTATCAGCTCGATCTAGGCACGGGTCAGTGGAGTCCATTACTGACGGGGGCGGCGGTCTATAGTGATCCTGTTTATGACCCAGAAGGCGAGCGCCTGCTCTTCAGTGCAGAAGAAGAAGGCAGCTATAACCTCTATCAGCTGACACTGGCAACGCAAGAGTTAGTGCGGTTGACGCAGATGAATACTGGTGCTTTCACGCCAGTTTATACAGCGCAAGGCCTTGCCTTTCAGCGTTATTCAGCCAGAGGCTATGATCTGCATTATCTTGCGGCGAGCCAGTGGTTGAACGAACCTGCGCGTCCCTTAGAAGCCAGTTGGCGTCAAGCGATGGCGGCGGCTGAGCCAGTGTCACTGACGCCTGCGCGGCCTTATCGCCCTTGGGCAACGCTGCGCCCTCATGCGTGGATGCCGGTGGTCGAGAGCAACAGTGATCGCACTCAATATGGTGTAGAAATCTCGGGTCAGGATGCCAGCTTGCGCCATCAATACACCTTGCGTTTGGCTTATGATGATCTGGCCGAAGATGTCTTGGGTGATCTGACCTACGAATGGGATACGCGCTATCGCCTGCATCTGGAAAGAGAATTCGCCGAGTCGCGTGTTGATGGTGATTTGATGGCGCTGCGCGATGAGCTGAGTGTTGGCTTGGCGCGTTTAGCACTCTGGACGGCGGATCACGACCGACTGCGCCTGCATGCTGGCGCCTATTTTGAGCGTGAAAGAGCCGCTTGGCGTCGCTCAGAGCAGGTCATCTTATCGCAGACAGAGCGCAGTGATTTGGGTGTGGCGCTGACTTGGCAGCGTCAACGCTTTGGCCTTGACAATCTAGGTGGCCCAGCCTCGGGTTGGTCGGTGCTGGGTATTGCTGAACACCATGCCTGGGGGGATTACGAAGGTGGGCGTGTGCATTTGGATGGACGCTACTCTTGGCATTTAGGCCGCTCTCACGTGGCGGGTGCGCGTCTGTATGCTGCCTACGCAGAAGCGGAGGCCAAGGCCTTTGAATTAGGTGGCGAGAAAAACGAGATGGCTGCCAGTTTTGTTGGGCGCGATCGCTATCCTCTGCGTGGCTACGGCAGTGACAGCCTGCGCGTGCACGAGTTTGCCGCTGTCACGCTGGATTATCGCTTGCCTTTGGCACGCATCGATCGCAGCTGGGGCGTCCATCCTCTAGCTGCTCAAGGCTTATATGCCACCTTATTTACTGATTATGCGCACCTGAAGGGCGGTGAAGGCTATCCCGGCGTGGGTCTCGAACTGACCTTGGAGACGCATCTTCTCTATTCCATGGATCTACCGATTTCCATCGGTTATGCCTATGGCACAGAAGAACAGCTGGGTGGTAGCGAGTTCTGGCTCCGCATCGGCGCTGAATTCTAAGACTGGGTCAGCCAAGGACGGATGGCCTCGATCCAGACGCTGGTTTTATCGCTCAGGCTTAAGCGCGCGTGGGCAGGACTGGTTGAAGGCAGCTGAATAGCAGGGCGATCACACCAGGGTGTACTGAGCTGAGGAAGCACCTTGCGCTGATAGGTTGTCCACGCCGTGCCGCCATTGCAAAAAACCGCCTCAGTGGTGGGATGGCGCGCAAACCAGGCCGAAAAATCCTGCGTCTGGATACTCTGTGGCAAAATAGCGCTATCAAGGCTGGAGGGTCTGATGCAGGCGGCCATCACATCCCAGACGCCGATCCCTGCTCGCTGGAGCTGCTGCACACGCTGGTCATAGGTAAGATCGGCGCAGAAACCGAGCAGGCTGGCCATAATCGGCCAGAAAGCATTGCGTGGATGGGCATAATAGGCTTGAGCACTGAGTGAGGCCTGCCCTGGCATGGAACCCAGAATCAACACGCGGGCTGAAGCTGGCTCGATGGGCGCAAGGCTATGAATGGGTTGCATCAGTCATCCTTAAAATCAATGGAGAAGGTAATGAAAATTTGGGTCGATGCGGACGCCTGTCCGACAGTGATGCGAGAAATTCTGTGTAAAGCGGCTGAGCGGGTCAAGCTGCCGCTGATTTTTGTGGCCAATCAGCGCGTGCCTGTGCCCAGTTCAGAGTGGATCAGCGCCGTGCAGGTGGCTGCGGGTTTTGATGTGGCTGATAACGAGATCGTTCGTCGTGTTGCTGCTGGCGATCTGGTGATTACCAGTGATATTCCGCTGGCAGATGAGGTGATCACCCAGGGGGCTTTGGCGCTGAATACGCGTGGTGAGCTGTACACTGCCGATTCGATCAAGGCACGCCTGAATATGCGTGATTTTATGGACACCATGCGCTCTAGTGGTGTGCATACCGGCGGCCCTGCGGCCTTGAGTCAGGCTGATCGGCGTGCGTTCTCCAATCAGCTCGATCGCATTTTGACGCGTTATCGACGCCAGCATCCTGTGAATGCTGCTAGCCAATAACGCACCAAAATATGGCTTAAAAGCGTGATTTGCACCGAAATTGGGCGAAAATAAAGCCATTCAGGTGGCTGGAGCCAACAAAATAAACTGGTATACTTGTTGCATTGCAGAAGATTCAACGCTCTTCACAAGAGGGCGTAGAAAAAACTCCTTGTTGTTCTCCATAAGTCAACATCGTCAGGATAGATGCTATGCAAACCACTCATCGTTGGCTTTCGATTATCGAAGGCTGTCTTCTGGTCGCTCTGGGCGTCCATTTATTGCAAGTTTCCCAACTATTGATCAGCGGTACAGCGGGCCTCGGTCTGGTGCTGATTCAGGTGACCAACCTGTCCTTTGGACAGCTGTTCTTTTTGTTGAACCTGCCTTTTTATATTCTGGCTTGGCGAACGCTGGGGCGTGCTTTTACCCTACGCACCTTTTTGAGTATCTCGCTGCTATCCGTGCTTTCTGAGCTGATGGCCCGCTATGTTCATCTTGAAATTCATCCTATTTTGGCCTCAGTGCTGGGCGGGCTGCTGGTCGGTTTTGGTTTGATCTTGCTGTTTCGTCATCAGGCTTCCTTGGGTGGAATGAATATTCTGGCTGTCTATCTGGAGCGACGCTTTAACTGGCATGCCAGCACCACCTTGCTGATTGGTGATCTGGGCGTGCTGCTTCTGGCGCTCTTGTTGCTCGAACCTGCCCAGGTGATCTGGTCGGTATTGGCCTTTATTGCACTGAGTTCAGTGGTGAAGCGCTATCATCGTCCACCGGCTTGGGCCGTGCCTAAGCCAGCAGCGGCGGGTTGATCCGCCGTTGTGAAGGGATTGCGGATCAAGGTGTAGCAAAAAATAAATTTTATTTTGTTTGACTTAGGTGCAGAAGAAGCGCAACCTTAGCTTCGTTGGTGCAAGGTGGTTTCAGTGTTGTAACCCTAGTGTGATCGAAGTTGGCATATAACCTTTCGGTAACATCAGTACTTCATGATCCCTATCTTGATTTCCACATTGAATGAGCTTGGGAAATCATTTCTGAAAGTTCTGATTATTAAAAATATTGAAAGGTGTAAATACTATGGCTAACGGCACAGTTAAATGGTTCAACGATACTAAAGGTTTCGGTTTCATCACTCCAGACGACGGTGGTGAAGATTTGTTTGCTCACTTCTCTGAAATTCAATCTTCAGGCTTCAAAAGCCTGGCTGAAAACCAGAAAGTGTCTTTTGAAGTGACCACTGGTCCTAAAGGCAAGCAAGCTGCTAAGATCCAAGTGATCTAAGTCGCCGTCCTCCTAGAGAAGCTGTCTTAGACAGTCTTCTTGAAGAAGACACAAAAACCCGCTTACGAGCGGGTTTTTTGCGTCTGTGATTTTGTTGTCAGCCTTGTGTGTCCCTTCAATTCTTATGCTTACTTTTTTATTCAGTCCCTCTGCCTATCCGCATCGATCAATGGAGTCAGGTGTCGATTGAGTCAGGTATCGAGGCCGAGCTTGCCGGCCAGAAGCACACTGGCTGTTGGGTTGGCAGGGGCTTGCTTAATCTGATCGAGGCTGCACCCAGAGTTTGACGCGACGAATCCAAGGTAGATCCTCAATGGCATGGATCAACGCCTGCTGGAGCCTCTGTGCATCGATCAGTTGATCCTGCTGGTGGGCGAGTTGATCTTGTGTGTAATAAAGATCAATCTCGATTTGATGATCCAGATAGTGGAGTGTGATCTTTTGCGGTGGCTGATAATCCGCCAGACCTTGCCAGCGGTTTTGCAGCAGCTGCATGACTTCAGGGCGTAAAGGCAGCAGAGCTTCAGGACGCGGCGTCGGGACTTGGGCATCGTCTTCAGGATCGATGTGATAGGTGATGTCATCGATATCCGCAAAGGTATCGCGTAGATGGCGTGCCACCCAGACACCGATTTCATGGCCTTCAGAAACACTGATATGCGGCGGCACTTGCAAGTGAATATCCAGCAGCGTGCGATTGCCCATGCGACGTGTTCTGAGGTGATGCACATCACGGACACCAGAAATAGACAGCGCGGCTTCTTTGATGGCGCGGGTGGTTTCTTCTGGCAGAGCGGTATCCACCAGCTCCTGTAGGCTGCTCCAGATCAGCTGAACACCCATGCGGGCGATCATCAGGCCGAGTATCAGGGCAGCGAGTTGATCTAACCAAGAAAAACCAGCCAGGCTGCCCAGTACCGCCACCAAAACCACGACAGAAGAGAGTGCATCGCTGCGATGATGCCAGGCATTGGCCGTCAGAAGTCGTGAGTTGAGCTGAGTCGCAATGCGCAGCGTAAAGCGGAAAATCCATTCTTTACTGGCGATGGATGCCAGTGCCACCAGCAGCGCTATCCAATGGGGAGAGGTCAGGCTGGTCTCGCTCCATAAGCGACTGAGGCTTTCCCAAGCCAAAGCGCCGGCCACGCCAATCAGCAAGGCACCCAGCAGTAAGGTCGCCAGCGTTTCATAGCGATCATGTCCGTAGGGGTGATCTTGATCTGGCGCTTGGCGGCCAAAATGTGTTGCCACCAATACCAGTGCATCACTGAGCAGATCCGATAAGGAGTGGAGCCCATCGGCAATTAAAGCCTGAGATTGCGCCCAGAATCCCACCAGTATTTTTATCAGTGCATTGGCAGCATTGATCCATAAGCCAATCCAAGTCACCCGCTGGGCAGCTTTTTTTTCTGCTGACTTGTTTATCGATCTGTGTGAATCGGGTGTCATGGCGGACTCTAGTGTGTTGGGCCATCCAAGCGATTAAAGTAATTCTTGACTGGATTGGCATACATGGCGAGCCACTGATGCTGATAAGCTTCTGGGCAGGCCGCCAGTTGTTGATTAAAGGCAGCACGATAACGCAAATCAAAATCGGGCAGCGCGATGTCCTGCAGCTCGCCCAGTGCTTCCAGTGCCAGATAGTGGCTTGGGAACAGGCGATAGAGGCGTGAGATCTGCGCATCTATGGCTTGCGCAACGGCATCGGCATCAGCCAAATCACTTTGCAAGGGTTCGCCAAAGGCAACATGCACGCGGCCTTTATAGCCTGCGATGCCTTGAGCAATGCTATGGATATCCTCAAACTCGCTCTTGGCATAGCTGCCATCCTGCTGCTTCATCACCAGTTCACGCGCTTTTTCTATGCCGAGAGGATCATATTCATAGCTGATGGCAACAGGCACGATGTTCAGCTGCTGAATGATTTCGCTAAAAGGGCGTTCTTTCTTTTTGGCCATGCAGAACATTTTGATGATCGCCGGATCGGTGCGATCGATGCCGTTTTTCGCTCGTCCTTCACGCTGAGCGATCCAGATGGAGTGCTGCTCCTGGTGCAGGCTGAAGTCGATATAGCGCGAGAGCTGCTGAAAGGCCGCCATCACTTGACGCACGCCCTTGGCAGAGCGCTGGACTATAAAGCTCTTGTTGAGTCGCATCAGATCGCTGACATAGGGCTTCTTGAGCAGATTATCGCCTATGGCAATGCGCACGGTGTTCATGCCGCGTGTATGCAGGGCATAGTTCACCAGTGCTGGGTCCATCGCGATGTCACGATGATTACTGACAAACAGATAGGTTTGATCTGGATCGAGTTTTTCGATGCCGTCCACACTCATACCATCGGTGGATTTGGCAAGCATACGCGCCATATAGGCTTCGACATACAGCTGCACATCTCGGACACTGCGCGCACGCCCCAGTAGGCGGCGCAGATTTCTGCGCACCAACCAGCTCAGCAAGGGGGCAATCAGGGGCGTGGAGGCCAGCTGAGGGAATTTAAAGCGCAGTATGGCCTGAGCCAGTTCAGGATCTTCTGCCAGCCGGTTGAGCACAAGTTGCACCTCATCGTCATGATAAGGGCGGATATTGGCAAATTCATCGTCAGGGGTGGTCATAAAGGCAGTGTCTCAATTTACAAGTCTGGCGGATTATTATTGAAGTGGTGCGTTGTTCTGGTGCTGGTTATTTGGGTGGCTTGTTGTTTGGCTCGATGCCTCTTCTAGAAAGCCTCTGATTATGCTTGTGCTGGCTCAGCGTGCAAAGCGCTATGCAAGCCTTCATGCAGCTGGATCAAGCGATCAATTAAGCCGCTGAGGCAGTTGGTCATCAGGATAAATTCGGCATCCAGTGCAATCAGCGGGTCTTGGTCTGGGTTCACATCGGCGGCTTCTTCAAGGAGCTGATCTGCATACTGGAGGGCTTTTAAACCCAATTGATCCGTCAGAGTGAAGTTGAGCTGATCCTGCCAGTTGAGGCGCAGTTGGGTGACCTGTTGGCCACTGGCAACCAGCTGGCGAATCTCTTCACTGTGCAGGTCTTGACCTTTACAGCGCACAACGGCTTGGCTGTCTTCTGGATCGCGCAGTTCACATTGATCCAGCAAGGTGAAATCCTGGGGTGGCTGATCGCTGAGCCATCCTGTCATCACCTGGGTACTGGTGAGTTGGGTATTCAGCGGGATAACGGGGAGACTGCCGAGGCTTTCGCGCAGTAGATTCAGCGCCAGTTCGCAGAGTTTTTCTGAGGCATGATTAAAGATCAGTCGCTGTTGGTGTAGATCTATCCAGAGATGGAGCTGGCGCGAGCGAGTAAAAGCTTGAGGAAGCAGCGTGATTTTGACTTCTTCTGCCAGCTGCTGCTTTTCTTTACGGCCTATTTTGCGCTGTTCGCTGGCGGCCCTTTGCTCGGCTAACAGCTGAACCTGCTCATTGATGACGGATCGAGGCAGGATTTTTTCTTCGATTTTGAGCGCAATCAGCCATTGATCGCCTTGCTGGTGGATCAAGGTGGTCTGACCTGTTGGTGAGACCCAACCCAGACTTTGCTCTTGCTGTGCAGAACAGGGCTGAAAGGCTTGCTTGGCCAGCCCTTCTTCAAAGCTCTGACTCTGCCAGGTTTGGGGGCGAGTCAGTTGATAGATGCGTAACGCTTTAAACCACATGAAAAAACCCTTCTGCTCATTGAGTCCGCTATTATCTCTGATCCCGAAGGGAGACGCCAGACTCCAGCCAAGGATGGTGTTGCGTTGTTGCGCTAAAAGCAAGATCCCCGCAAAAAGCGGGGATAGTCGAGATGAGGAAGTGAGGTGGTCGTAGTTATAGGAGACCGGATTGGACTGCCGGGTTTTTATGAATCGCGGAGACGCCGCGCATACCTGACCAGCGATCTTCTCTGCCTTCACGCCAGCCATTCAGCCAGTTGTGACGGAGGTCTTCCTGAGTCAGTGGACATTTATCTTTAGATTGACCTGCCATGCCGGCTTGGTAACCACGGGTAAAAACACTCTGAGTACGATCTCGTTTTTGACGCTTCATAGAGTACGGCCTCTCTTGTTTATTGTAAGATAGCATCCTTCTACGGCAGGTCTCTTGAGTGCCTCATCTCTATTGATACGGGATATGACAGCCAAATGACAGCTTATTTTATTTATCACCCAAGGTGGAATGATTGGACAAGCTAATGGAACCTTTGGCGGTCTGCGCCAAGGTGAGGACTTCTCAGGCTTTTCAGTCAGGCACTTCATCAGGATTTTTTGCCGTCTTCTCAGGTGGCATGACATAAAAGGCGGCACACTATGCAAGATCATCTTTACACTTTTCATTTGAGCTGCTCGCAGGGCTTGGAAGCACTGCTTGCCGATGAAGCCAAATCTCTCGGGTTTGTTGAAGCCAATCCGCGCGTTGGGCGGGTCACCGGCAAGGCGACGCTTGAAGCCGCGTATCGCCTTCTCATCTGGTCGCGTTTGGCCAGTCGTTTGCTGCTCGAATTGGATCAGGCCAAGGTCACCAGTGCTGAAGATCTGGCGATTTGGCTTGCTGGTATTGATTGGCAAGACCACCTGTTGGCACAAGGCAGCTTTGCGGTGGATGTGCATGGCACCACGCCAGCCTTGCGTCATACGCATGATACGGCCTTGCGCGTCAAAGATGCGATAGTGGATTATTTTCGTGATCTATCGGGTCAGCGCCCGAATGTGATCAAGGAGCGCCCTGATCTGCGTGTGCATCTGCGCCTCGATAAAAATGAACGGGCGATGATCAGCCTGGATCTAGGTGGCATGAGCCTGCATCAGCGTGGTTATCGCCTACAAGCCGGTGCTGCGCCCTTGCGTGAGAATCTGGCTGCGGGGTTGCTGATGCGTGCTGGTTGGCCAGAGCTGGCGCGTGAAGGTGCAGCTTTGATTGATCCTTTTTGTGGCTCTGGCACTCTGCTGGCTGAAGCGGGTTTGATGGCGTGGGACATCGCCCCCGGCTTATTGCGGCCTTGGATTGGTGTCACCAGCTGGCTGGGTCATCATGCCGGTTTTTGGCAGGACTTGATCGAAGAGGCAGAGGCTCGTCGTGCTGAAGCAGCATGGCGACGTTTTGATCTGCGTGGCTATGATCAGGACCCAGCTGCAGTTGCGACATCCCTCGCGAATCTGAAGCGAGCAGGTTTGGCGGGCTTGATTGAGGTGGAGTCGGGTCGTGCGCAAGATTTACCTGCAACCAGCGCAGCGCGGGGGCTGGTGATCACCAACCCACCCTATGGTGAGCGTTTAGATGAGTTGGCCGGATTAGCCAGTGTGTATGCTGCTTTTGGACAGCGAGTGCAGCAGCAGTATGCAGGTTGGCGTCTGGCTTTATTCACCAATGAGAAGGATCTGGCCTATCGGATACCTGCTCGCCCCTATAAAAACTATCCACTGAAGAATGCGGCCTTGGATTGTCGCCTGTATCTCTTTGAGTTGTCGTCAGCACATGCCGCTGGGTCCACCGCTCAGATGGCGGCACAGCGGCAGCCAGCGGAGAAGGTCGAGGCTGAGGTTGGCTCAGCAGTGGCGGCACCTGTATGGAGCGAAGGTGCGCAGATGCTGGCCAATCGCTTGCGTAAAAATCTGAAAAAATATGCACGTTGGCTGAAGCGTGAGCAGATCAGTTGCTATCGTCTCTATGATGCTGATTTGCCAGAATATGCGCTGGCGATCGATCTTTATACTGATGCCAAGACCCATCAGCCGCAGGTGCATGTGCAGGAGTATGCGCCACCCGCTTCGGTGCCGGAGAACAAGGCGCGCCAGCGTTTGATGGAAGCCTTAACGGTCCTGCCTGAGGTGTTGCAAGTGCCGGCCAATGCTCTGCATCTTAAGCAGCGGCAGCGCCAAAGCGGTAAGCGTCAATATCAGAAGCAAGGGCAGGCAGGTGCCTTCTTTACTGTGCGCGAGGGCGCTGCGCTGCTGGAGGTGAACCTGAGCGACTATCTGGATACCGGCCTGTTCTTGGATCACCGCCCTGTACGGCGGCGCTTGTATCAAGAAACGCAAGGGCTGCGCTTTTTGAATTTGTTTTGCTATACCGGCGTGGCGACAGTGCAGGCCGCGCTCGGTGGCGCGATACAGACCACCAGTGTGGATTTATCGCGCACCTATTTGAACTGGTTAGAGCGCAATCTCGCGTTGAATCATTTGGAGAGCAAAAAGCACTTTCTGGTGCAGGCAGATTGTCGTGCCTGGCTGGCGCAGCAGGCCCAAGAGCAACGTCTCAGCTATGATGTGATCTTTATGGACCCGCCTACCTTCTCTAACTCCAAGCGTATGCAGGGCACGCTGGATGTGCAGCGTGATCAGGAGGATCTGGTTCACCATGCGATGTCTTTACTGACCAGCGACGGGGTGCTGATCTTCTCTAATAATTTACGCGGTTTTAAGATCAGTCCTGCTCTTTTAGAGGCCTATGAAGTCAAGGATATCAGTCGTGCTACGCTTGATCCTGATTTTGAGCGCCGTCCGAAGATTCACCAGTGTTTTGAAATACGCCATCCCATCGTTTAACCCAGTGTTGGCGCCACTCCATTCATTGGAGTGGCGTGAAGGAGTTCAATGCAAGATGCACTTAGAAGTCAGGCTTTATACCACCCTAGGCTGTCATTTATGCGAGCAAGCACAAGCCCTATTGCTGCCTTGGGTGGCGCAGGGCGTGCAGGTGGAGCTGGTGGATATTATCGAAGATCCGCAGTGGGTTGAGCGCTATGGGGTTCGCATTCCAGTGCTGGCGACAGCGCAGGGTGCGGAACTGGGCTGGCCTTTTGATGCTGAGCAGCTGCGGCAGTGGCTATTAGAAAGCCTCTGATTCACTCTTGCGCTTGGTCATGAGAGCGGCGGGTATGCGTTGTTGCCTACCCGTTTTGAAAAGCCAGTTCATCCTGCATGGTGGCTTGAAGATCGGCTGGAATCTGGTTCAGGCTTTGGGTTTCAAGCACTTTATGATAGCCACGGCTTTCTTGAATATGGCGTACATCATCTACGAGGATGGCGGCCTCGGCCTCAGAGTGTACCAGCGTGTGTTTGATGCCACCATACTGGGTGCCGGTTTGCCCCCAGACACGCGTGACCAGCAGATCACCGAGCATATCCTGATGCACATAGACCAGATAATAGTCTTGTTCTTTTTCCCAGCGTATTAACACCTGACCACTCCCCTGATGCCAATTGAGCGGTCAAGGTGCGTCCTGATTGACCGATCAACTGAAAAGTATTCAACTTAACCTTTTGGATTGTAAACTCTTTTTAGCAGGAGCGAGAAATATTTTCTTGATCTGGCTCCATCAGTAGCAGATCGCCCTTGATCAGTCTGCCTTGCAAGAGGCTGCAGGAGAACACCATGCGCTTAGTGATTGATGAAAATATCCCCTTTGCTGAGGCATTTTTTGCCTCCAGCGTGAGTGAGCTGATCCGTCTGCCGGGAGCTGCCATCCAAGCGGCCACCCTAAAGCAAGCCGATGCCTTGTTGGTGCGCTCGGTCACGCGAGTGGATGCAGCGCTCTTGGCGCAGAGCCAAGTGCAGTTTGTAGGCAGTGCCACGATCGGTGTCGATCATATCGATCAACAAGCCTTGGCCGCGCGCGGTATTCGCTTTGCCCATGCACCAGGCTGTAATGCCGATTCAGTGGTGGATTATGTGCTCGCCTGCTTGTTGTTGCTGGCTGAAGAGCAGGGCTGGCAGCTTGATCAGCAGCGCATCGGTATTATCGGTGTTGGTCAGGTTGGGGGGCGTTTAGCGCGGCGTTTGGCCCAGTTGGGCTGTCATTTACTGCTCAATGATCCACCACGTGCCGCTGCTGAGCCAGAAGGCGAGTGGGCCAGCTTGGAGACACTGCTCGAAGAAGCCGATCTCTTGTGCTTACATACGCCGCTGGTGCGTGATGGCCTGCATCCAAGCTGGCATTTGATCGGCGCCACGCAGTTAGAAAAAATGCGCGCTCGGATATTGATCAATGCTGGGCGCGGGGCGGTGATGGATCCAACGGCATTAGCAGCTTATCTTGCACAACCTGCGCCAGCTGAAGTGGTGTTGGATGTCTTTGAAGGTGAGCCGAATCTGGATCGCGAGCTGATCGCGCAGCTGAAGCTGGCTACGCCACATATTGCTGGTTATAGCCTGGAGGGCAAGGGGCGCGGAACAGAGCAGCTCTATCAGGCTTGGTGTCAGTGGCAGGGGCAGCCGCCACAGCATCAGTTGGCTGATTTTCTGCCACAGGTGCCTTGGCGTCAGCTGGTGCTCAGTCCACACCTCACGCCACAGCAGGCGGCCTTGCAAGCGGCGAGTCTGGTGTATCAACCTGCGCTGGATCACTGGCGCTTGCAGCAGGCCTTGAGACAGCCACAGCCGACAGCAGCGATCTACCATCAGTTGCGTAAGCACTACCCTGAGCGGCGTGAGTTTTCGAGCTTAGCAGTCGTCAGTGACAATCCAGCCCAGCGCGCTTGGCTCAGCGCACTGGGCTTTCGCTTGGGCTAAACCTTAAAGCGCGCAATACGATGATCCAGCTGCTCGGCCAAGCTCGCAAGGCTTTGGCTGGCGCTGCGAGTCTGGCTGGTAGCGGCAGAGCTTTCTTCGCATAGATGAACAAGATTGACAATGCTGCCATTGATTTCTCCTGCTACCTGAGACTGCTGCTCGGCAGCAGCGGCAATCTGATGGTTCATATCGCGAATATGCTCCGCCGCTTCAGCAATGCTGCGCAAGGCGACTTCTGCATCCTGTGCGGCTTGAACTGTCGCATCGGTTTCGCTAAGGCTGTGATCCATGGTTTTGACTGCCAGCTGCGCGCCCTCTTGTAAGAGCTGAGTAATGCGGCTGATTTCCTCAGTGCTTTCTTGGGTGCGACTGGCTAGTGCGCGCACCTCATCGGCCACCACAGCAAAGCCACGGCCAGCTTCGCCGGCCCGTGCCGCTTCAATGGCCGCATTCAAAGCCAGCAAGTTCGTTTGCTCGGCCACTGCGCGGATAACATCCAATACGGTCCCGATCTGCTGTGTATCGTCGCTTAAACGGTGAATGACCTGTGTCGATTCCTTGACCTGCATCACCAACTGGTGAATCGCCTGAGAGGCCTGATGCACACTATCATAACCGCTGGAGACAGCTTGATCGGCCGAGTTAGCCGCCGAAGAGGCGGTGCGTGCACTGGTAGAGACTTCGAGAATCGTCTGGCTCATTTCATTGATTGCTGTAGCGACCTGATCTGTCTCACGTGTTTGCTGATCTTGTGTGGTGTAGCCCTGTTCTGCAACCTGCATCAGCTGATCTGAGGCTTCAGTGACCTGTGTCGAAATCTGGCGCATCTCCTTCAGCATACCAGAGAGCTGTTCGGTCATTTTCATCACGGCCCCCATAATGCTTTTGGGGTGGGCACGAGACAGGCCCTGGATGCAGGTGAAATCCCCCTCGGCCACCTTTTCAACCAGCTCGCGTGTGGCGGCGACTTCACCACCCAGCTGCTTGAGGACCCAGTTACGCGTCAGGATAGAAAAGCCAACGGTAATCAGCACTAAAACCAGTGCCAGTATGCCAATGCGCCAAGCCAAGCTGGCAAAAATACTGCTGATATCATCAACATAGATTCCTGTGCCGATCACCCAATCCCATTCTGGATCATGGACAACATAGGATAGTTTGAGATAGCGATCTTCGGTAACGCCACCACCGGCGAGTGGCTTGGGCCAGCGATACTCAACAAAGCCGCGTCCATTGAGTTGGGTCACCGTTTGGGTGAAGGCAACAAAGATATTTTCATTATCAAGGCGTCGATCTACGCGGCCATCGAGGCTACGAATGCGAGTCGCATAGTGGTAGTTGGGGTTATCGAGAATCTGGCCATTTAAGCGCGGTACAGTGGGGTGCATGATCATGCGTGGGATCGGCCGAGTCAGATCGTTGATCCAGATGTATTCCACTTCTTGATAGCGTAAGCCTTGGATGGCCTGTTGGGCGGCGAGCTGGGCTTCTTCACGGCTCATCTGCCCACTGCGGGCCTGCTGCTGATAGTGACGCAGTAAACCTTCCGCCAGATCCACGATCGCCACAATGCGTGCTTGGCGATCTTCATGCAGGATCTGATTGAGTGTTGAGAGAGCAACGCCTGCCATAATGGCAAAACCGAGCAGCGCGAGCAAAGGGATGACCAGCAGGCGGCCGCCAATTGTTTTTATTTTAAGCATAATAATCCCTGGGTGTTTGAGTGAACACGGGATGGGTCAGCGTGACCTATCTAGATGGATGACGTCAGAGCATCTTAACAGTCACCGTCAGGTTTTAGATTTAGCCTTTAGGCTTAGAGAAAAAGTGGAGCCGCGCGCAACAAAAAGGCCACCCGAAGGTGGCCGTCTAATCTCGCTGACAGTGGCTAAAGTGATCTAGCCCTTGGCTTTTTGTTACTGATAAGCGCGCTGGCGCAGAGCCGCAATGCGATCATCCAGTGGTGGATGGCTTGAAAAGAGCTTTTGAATCATGCTTTGCGCTTGGCCTTTATTGATGCCAAAGGCAGTCAGGCTATCAGGCATCTCATTAGGCAGGTTCTGTTCGGCTTTTAAACGCTCCAGGGCATTGATCATCGCGCCAGCACCGGCCAGATGTGCGCCAGCGGCATCGGCACGATATTCACGGTAGCGGCTGAACCACATCACAATTGCTGAGGCCAGAATGCCCAGAATAATCTCAGCAATAATCGTGGTCACAAAGAAGGCAATACCATGGCCTTGTTCATTTTTGAACACAACGCGATCCACGGTATGGCCGATAATGCGCGCAAAGAACATGACGAAGGTATTGACCACGCCTTGCACCAGCGCCAGGGTGACCATATCGCCATTGGCAACGTGGCCAATCTCATGGGCGAGGACGGCACGTACTTCTTCAGGACGCATACGCTCCATCAGGCCCGTCGACACGGCAACCAGCGCATCATTGCGGTTCCAGCCGGTGGCAAAGGCATTGGATTGGTGTGAAGGGAAAATACCAACTTCCGGCATTTTAATGCCTGCCTTCTGCGACAGCTCTGCCACAGTTTGCATCAGCCACTGTTCTTGCTGATTGCGGGGTTGAGTAATGACCTGCGTGCCAGTGCTTCTTTTGGCCATCCATTTTGACAAGAGCAAGGACACGCCCGAGCCGACCATACCAAAGACAAAGCAGAAGATGAGCAGGCTGGTGAGATTCAACCCACCGCTGGCATCAAGATAGCTGCCCACGCCCAACAGGTTCAGGGTAATACTGGCGATGACAATAATCGCCAGGTTGGTGAGCAAAAAGAGCCCAATACGCATCATAGGTGTGTTACTCCTCATTTTTTAGTGATTCTGGGGTTTAGATTAGGGCAAAGATAAAAGGTTTCAAGGTCTTGAGCGGTTCACAGGGCAGCGCAGGAGGCAGCACAAAACTGGAGCCGCCTGACGACTCCAGATACTGCGCGTGATGCTGATGTGTTTTATTGACGATAGCGTGACAGGAAACGCTCCAAGCGGCCAATCGCATCTTCCAAATCATCAACGCGCGGCAAGGTCACGAGGCGGAAGTGATCCGGCTGTACCCAGTTAAAGGCAGTGCCTTGAACCAGCAGGAGTTTTTCCTGGCGCAGCAGATCCAACGCAAACAGCTCATCGTTCTGGATATTAAAGACCTTCGGATCAAGACGCGGGAACATATACAAGGCACCCTGAGGCTTGGTGCAGGTTACGCCAGGGATTTGCGTGATCAGCTCATAGGCTTTATCGCGCTGGGCCAACAGGCGGCCACCGGGCAGAATATAGTCTTGGATGCTCTGATAGCCGCCGAGTGCCGTTTGAATCGCATATTGTGCGGGCACATTGGCGCATAGGCGCATCGAGGCCAGCATATTCAGTCCTTCGTGATAGTCCTTGGCGAGATGCTTGGCACCAGAGACAATCAACCAGCCAGAGCGAAAACCAGCGACACGGTAGCTTTTTGACAGGCCGTTAAAGGTACAAAAGACCAGATCATCGGCGAGGCTGGCAATCGAGGTATGCTGGGCTTCGTCATAGAGAATCTTGTCGTAGATTTCATCAGCAAAAACGACCAGCTGATGTTCGCGTGCCAGATCAATAATCTGTTGCAGCAGCTCGGTGGAGTAGACCGCCCCAGTAGGATTGTTGGGGTTGATGATCACAATACCCCGCGTGCGCTTGGTGATCTTTTTCTTGATATCCTCGATATCGGGGAACCAGTCGCTTTGCTCATCACAGATATAATGCACAGCATTGCCACCAGCCAAGCGTGCAGCCGCAGTCCACAAGGGATAGTCTGGCGCAGGGATCAGAATTTCATCCTGATCATTGAGCAGTGCTTGCATTGCCATCACGATCAGTTCGCTGACGCCATTGCCCAGATAAATATCCTCAATCGCCACATTGGCAATGCCCTTGCGCTGGCATTCTTGCATCACCGCTTTGCGTGCAGAGAACAAGCCCTTGGAGTCGCTATACCCCTGCGCCTGGTGCAGATTGCGCATCACATCCTGCAAAATCTCATCCGGTGCTTCAAAGCCGAAGGGGGCAGGGTTGCCGATATTGAGCTTCAGAACACGGTGGCCTTCTTCTTCGAGGCGTTTGGCTTCTTGTAATACCGGGCCGCGAATATCATAACAAACGTGGTTTAACTTACTGGATTTACGCAAGGGATTCATAACAAGATCCTAAAAGAAGGCTAGTCGGCATCAATAAAGCAATTGCGTCCCTGATGCTTGGCAGCATAAAGACGCTGATCCACTCTTTGCAGGGCTGAATCGAGGGATTCCTGATCACGCAGCTGGGTAATGCCAATACTGGTGGTAAAGGGCACGGGCTGGCCATCATGCGCGTGGATGTCGGCATGGGCGCAGCCTTGTAAAATACGCTCGGCGATCTGAGTGGCAGCCTCTTTGGTCGCACCTGGCAGCACGGCCATAAATTCTTCTCCGCCATAGCGTGCGACTAAATCTGATTTACGCACCTCTTTGCGTAGGATGCTGGCAAACTCTTGCAGTACATGATCACCAATCGAATGACCGTAGCTATCATTGATCTTCTTAAAACGATCCAAATCAAACATGAGTAAACAGACGGGGGGCGCCGCACGGCCTTCGCTCAGCGCTTCTTGACGCTGTATTTGTAAGTCATCCAGCTGTTCCAGCAGGACACCACGATTCAGGAGCCCCGTGAGGCTATCCATACTGGCTTGACGATAAAGGCGCATCAGCGCACTCACCTGAGAATGATTGGCCCATAAAGAAATACACAACACAGTGCCCAATAGCCAGATTTCTTGCAGGCCCGCAATCGAAGTGAGCTCACCGAGGTGATAAAGCACAAAGGCTTCTAAGAGACAGACAGCAAAACCAACGCCAAAGCCTTCGATTAAGGTCAGCGGAAAAACACTGATAAAAGCCACCAGCAGCAGAGGGATAAAGTTATAGCCAGCCAGCGAGCCAAGACTGGGTCCGATGGCCCAGGCCAGCGCGGCATAAAAAATCAGTGGCAGCAACAAGGTGGCGGCAAGCAGATTGCGCACGCGATTCAGATTCTGGCGACTGCGCAGCAAGCGATAAAGCACAAAGGCGAGGCTGAGCATGAGCAGGCTGCGGCCAATCAGCAGTTCCAAGGTGTGGCCGCGTGGGAGCAGCAGCAGATCGACCAAAAACCACAAGGGCACCAGCAGGAAAAAAGCGCTGGCGACAAACACCAGTCGGCTGCGTAGATATTCGCTGCGTGCACAGTTGAAATCATGCGAATGATGACGGTTACTGAGCGTATCGCGTAAAGAAGCTGGCAACCAGCGTGGATGCCAGGGATTACGCAGTTTGAGGCCTAAAGAAAAGCGCCGACGCTCAGTGTGGGGCATGATAGCTAGGATTCCTCTTTAAATTCAGGCGCATCTTGCCCTAAATCAGTGGTTTCACGCAAGGCCAGCAGCATCTCTTCAGTGGGGATTTCTGTTGGTGCTTCGAGGGTGATCAACCCAAGCTGGCCGCCGCGCAGATCATGTAATAAGACTTCGCAAGCGCGGTGGTAATCTATTTCGCCACCCGCTCTGAGGCCACCCCGTTTTTCAGCGATCAGCTTAAGCAGGCTGGCTGCACTGTCTGGCTGCTCTTTCAGCTTATAGCGTGCTATTAATCGCTCAGGGTAGCGCTGTAGCAAATCCTGTGCGCTCCAAAAGCCGACATCTTCATAGTCCATCGCGGTATCACGAATCGCCCCCGAGGCGGCAAGGCGGTAAGCCGAATCTGGCCATTCAATTCTGGGCCATAACACGCCAGGTGTATCGATGATCTGGAGGCGATCACCAACTTGAATCTTTTGCTGACGCCGAGTCACCGCTGGCTCATTGCCTGTTTTAGCGATTTTTTTGCCCGCCAGGGAGTTAATCAAGGTGGATTTGCCGACATTGGGAATACCCATCACCAGCGCCTTCACCGAGCGGCTTTCACGGATATGGCTGGTGAGCTGTGCGCATAGGCGTGCGATGGGTTGCAGGGTTTTCTTGTCGGTGGTGACAATCGGCAGGGCACGCATCTGGCTGTCCTGCTCAAAATGCTCGACCCAAGCCTGGGTGAGTTGTGGATCAGCCAGATCACTTTTAGAAAGAAGCTTAAGGCGGGGCTTATGCGCGATCAATTGTCCCAATACTGGATTGGCGCTTGAAAAAGGCAGGCGTGCATCGACCAACTCGATCACTAGATCGATCTCAGGAAGGGCTTTTTTGATTTCTTTGCGGGCCTTGTGCATATGGCCCGGATACCAATTGATTGTCATAAATCTCTGCTGTGTTCAGGGTGGGGTGAGGCAAAAAAGCAGCGGCTTGCTGAGGCTACGTTGATCAGAGGCGTCTTAGTCATCATAGATTTGTTTTTTCTTCCAGCTGTCGGCTTCATCGATCATCTCAGAAACACTGTTCGCCAGCTGGTTGTCGTTCGCTTCGGCAGAAAGTGCGATCTGTTCTTCTAATTGATGGATCATCTGGCGTGACTCAAGCAGCAGCTGGTTATTGATGCCATTGGGATTGTTGCGATTCAACTCGCTCATGATGCGTTTATGGTGAACAACGGCAAGGCGCAGATTGCCTTCGAGTTCAGCCTTGCGTGCTCCAGTTTGAAAGACCTCAACCATGGTTTGGGTGAAAGCCTGTTTGATCTCATTGAGATAAGTCTGAGCAATACGATGTGAAATTTTGCGATCTTGGTACATGGCCACGATCAACTTATTGAGCAGCTTGAGGTTGCGACGTACGGCATTGGCCAGCTGTATGTCCGTTACGGGCTTATGCTGAGGCTGGTTGCTGCTGCGCATGGTATTGAGCTTGTTTTGCGCTGTTTCCAGCTCGCTGGTCAGCTTGGCATCCTGGCCGCTTGAGTTTTGTATCTCGTGCAGCAGCTCGATCCACTGGGTGGCCAGAAAAATCCTGAAATCCTGCGAGATATAAGTAGGAGGCAGCTCTTCTAAAAGCAGCTGGATTTGCCGAGCGCGATCGCCAAGAACGCGAATACGACGTAGTTCTTCTATTCTCTTTTTCTCGTTTTGCTGTCGAGCAAATACAACCAATACCAACAGTAGGGCAAAAGCAAACACCCCGCCGAGGACTAAAATGATGACCATCCTGTGCTCCCGCAAGCTTATCTTTGCTAGATCAGATCTGAAACTCCAGCGCCTAAGTATCTTACAAAGCTTAGCGTGATGACAATCATGTGCCTGATATTTTAGCGGACAGAGGGTGTTTTGTTGGCTTTGCAAAAAAAATGCAAAACAGAGTTGACACATGGAGGATGTCTCTTTAAGATACGCGCCATCTTGAACAGAGCAAGTCATGTCCCATTCGTCTAGTGGTCTAGGACACCGCCCTTTCACGGCGGTAACAGGGGTTCGAACCCCCTATGGGACGCCAAGCGGGAATAGCTCAGTGGTAGAGCACAACCTTGCCAAGGTTGGGGTCGCGAGTTCGAATCTCGTTTCCCGCTCCATTATGTTCTGTAAAGATTTTTTGTCCCATTCGTCTAGTGGTCTAGGACACCGCCCTTTCACGGCGGTAACAGGGGTTCGAACCCCCTATGGGACGCCAAGCGGGAATAGCTCAGTGGTAGAGCACAACCTTGCCAAGGTTGGGGTCGCGAGTTCGAATCTCGTTTCCCGCTCCAGATTCTAAGAACCAGCCTTCGGGCTGGTTTTTTGCGTTTGGGGGTGCACAACCGATGCGCTTAAGCCCTGTCGCGCCTTCCTGTCAGGAGACACCTGTCTTGATGTCTCCTTGCCTGATTTTTTCTCTTCTTTGCAGCATCCGTGCTCGGCGTGCGTTTTTACGCCTTGGCCTTTGTGCGCCTGGCTCGCCAGAGACCCAGCATAAAGACCAGTATGGCGATCCAAGTGAGTAAAAAAGTGATCAGCCTTTGGTGCGGATAGCTTTCACCGAGAATCCAAACTGCCGTGATAAACTGCATAATCGGGTTGATATACATAATAAAACCGACGATAGAAAGATCGAGTCGGCGGGCAGCGGCAGCAAAGAGTAGCAGGGGTGTCGCCGTCAACAATCCAGAGGCCACCAGTAGCCAAGAAAGTGGCGCATCATGACTAAAGACGACCGGGAGGTTAGCAAGCTGCATCCAGATCAACCAGCCAAGAGCAAAAGGCAGCATCCACAGCGTTTCCACTGTCAGGCCTTGAATCGAATCCACTGCTTGTTTTTTGCGTATCAGGCCATAAAAGCCAACTGTTAAGGCCAGAAAAAGCGGTATCCACGGCAGCTGCCCTAGGCTTACTAATTCCCAGATGATGGCCAGAGCCGCGATGACGCCTGCGGTGAGTTGTAAGGGGTGTTGCTTTTCTTTGAGCAGGAGCCAGCCTATTAACAGGCTGCACAAGGGTGAAATGAAGTACCCAAGGCTGGCCTCCAGCACACGGTTTTGGCTCACCGCCCAGATAAAGACCAGCCAATTGGAGCTGATCAGCAATCCAGAAAGGGCCAGCCAGCCCAATGTGCGTGGTTGTTGGAGCAGCTTTTTGAGGCCCTTGGCCTGGCCGAGCAGCATAATCATGCCCAGGGTGAACACCAAGGCCCAGATCACGCGATGCGCCAGAATCTCGGTTGGCAGCACCGAGTTCAGTTGATGGAAAAACAGTGGGAAGAAACCCCAGATCACATAGGCAGCGATAGCCAGTGCTAAACCTTGCATGCGCGCAACTCCAGAAAAACAGAGTATGTTATCACCCTCGTATCGGCTGTCTTGTGTTATTTTAGGCTGACGAGTCTATTTTTCTTATTTCACTCCATCTGGAAGCCTATGACCACTTCTTCGCGCGCGCATCCACGCTTTCTGCTGCCACTGCTTAGCTTTTTGCGACCTTATAAATTGCGTCTGTTGTGCGCAGCGATCGCCTTGGTGGTGGCGGCCAGTGGTGTGCTTTTATTAGGGCAGGGTTTGCGTTTGGTCGTCGATCTGGGTTTTGCATCAGGAAATGCCCAGTGGTTGAACTGGGCGCTGATGGGCACGCTTGGCGTCGTCGCGATCATGGCGCTGGCCTCGGCTTGTCGTTTTTATCTGGTGAGTTGGATTGGCGAGCGTTTAGCGGCGGATCTACGCGCCCAGGTTTTTCATCATCTGCTTACGCTTGAACCCGAGTACTTTTTTCGTAATGGTGCGGGTGAAATCCAAAGCCGACTGACGGCGGATGCCAGTGTGCTGCAAAGCCTGTTTGGCTCCTCGCTGTCGATAGCCTTGCGCAATCTGTTGACCTTTATTGGGGCTGTTGTGCTGTTATTGATGACCAGCCCCTGGCTGACGCTGATGGTGCTGCTGGGGATTCCGCTCGCTGTGGTTCCGGTCATTTGGTTTGGGCGGCGTGTGCGTCGGCTTTCTCGTTCGAGTCAGGATCAAGTGGCAGAACTTGGCCGCTATGCCGGTGAGGCGTTGCAAGGCATCGAAACCCTGCAAGCCTTTCATCATGAGGCAGAGGATCAAAAACACTATGGTCGTCGTGTTGAAGAGGCTTTTGTGGCGGCGCGCGCCAGAATTTTTCAGCGTGCGCTGCTCACTGGTTTTGCCCTTTTCATCACCTTTACGGCTGTTGGCATTATTCTATGGCAAGGTGGGCACGATGTGCTGGCTGGGCGTATGAGCCCGGGTGAGTTAACTGCTTTTGTGTTTTATGCATTGATTGCGGCCGGTGCCATTGCTGCCTTGGCTGAAGTTGCAGGCGAGGTCCAACGCGCGGCAGGCGCCGCCGAGCGTTTATTAGAGCTCTTAGCGGCGCAGCCCAGTATCGCCGCGCCAGAGCACCCCCTGGCCTTACCCAAGCCGCTTGAAGGGCGGGTGGCCTTTGAGCAGGTGACCTTTGCCTATCCATCGCGCAAAGATCAACCGGCTGTTGAGGATATCTCAGTGGTATTGCAGCCAGGGGAGCGCGTTGCACTTGTGGGGCCATCGGGTGCGGGTAAATCCAGCCTGCTTAAACTCTTGCTGCGTTTTTATGATCCTCTTGCAGGGCGGGTGACCTTAGATGGCGTGGATATCAAACACTTCGATCCGCGTGATCTCAGGTCGTGTTTGGCTTTAGTGGCGCAAGAACCTGTGTTGTTTACAGGGAGCGCAGAAGACAATATACGTTATGGACGACCAGAGGCCAGCATCGAAGAGATACGCCAAGCGGCGGCTGAAGCTCAGGCGCTGGATTTTATTGAGGCACTACCGCAAGGTATGCAGACCTGGTTAGGGCCAGGGGGTGTGCAGCTCTCTGGTGGTCAACGCCAAAGGCTCGCGATTGCCCGCGCCCTCTTGTGTCATCCGCGCGTGCTGCTGCTGGATGAAGCCACCAGCGCGCTGGATGCGGCCAGTGAACAAAGAGTGCAAGCGGCTTTAGATCGACTGATGCAAGGACGCACCTCGCTCGTGATCGCCCACAGGTTTGCCACCGTGATTGCCGCGGATCGTATTTTGGTGATGGATCAAGGACGACTGGTGGCGCAGGGCACCCATCAAGAGCTCTTGCAGACTTCTGCCTTGTATCGCCAGTTGGCGGAGTTACAGTTTCGGCAGGCTTCTTGAATCGGGCGGGTATGTCGGATGTGTGATCTTTTGCATAATGAGTGAAGTGATCCAGTCTGGTGTGGCTGGATGACTCTGTTCTCAGCCTATCAATGAGTGTAATTGGTGGACATGAAATAATGCGTTATTTGGCTTCTCCCCTCGTGTATCCCCATGTAGTCGGGTTGTTGATCGGTACGATTTTCTTTGCCTTTTCGTTGACGCCTTCTTTGCTACCCAGACCGATTTTGATCCAAGGCATCTTGTCTGGCTTGTCCTTCTCTGCTGGCTATGGATTGGGCAGTGTCTTGCTCTGGCTCTGGTCCTATTTGCAGCTGCCAAGCCCTCATCTGCGCTGGGCGCGCGCGATTCAGCTGGTCGCCAGTGTCCTGTGCTTGATCTTTGTGCTGCATTTCGCTTGGCAGGCAGCTGAGTGGCAAAATGCACTGCGCGGCATGATGGGGTTGGAACTGCTGACCGACAGCCAGCCGTTTTATCTTGGACTGATCGTGGCGCTGGTGTTTTTGCTGATGCTGGCAGTGGCACGCTTGTTCAAATGGGCTCTGCATGCGCTGGCAGTGCGTTGGCAGCATTATATTCCGCCGCGCATCTCTTACCTGACCAGCTTTGTTGTGGTGTTGCTGCTCTTCTGGTCGGTGATCGATGGGGTGCTGATCAACAGTTTGATGCGTACCGCCAACAACTCCTTTAAACAGCTTGATGCCTTGATTGACGACCACTTGCCACGCCCGACGGCGGCATATCAGACGGGCAGTCAGGCTTCATTGATGAGCTGGGAAGAGCTGGGACGTCAGGGGCGACGCTTTGTGGCGGGTGGACCGGGCGAGGCAGGTTTGCATGCGTTTTTCGGCCAGGAAACAGCCGCACCTGTGCGTGTTTATGTGGGGTTGGCTTCAGCAGAAACACCGCAGCAGCGTGCTGAGCTAGCTTTGCAGGAACTCAAGCGCAGCGGTGGTTTTGAGCGCTCGCTGCTATTGCTGATCACCCCGACGGGAACAGGCTGGATCGATGCCTCCTCGATTGATACGCTGGAATATCTGCATCGTGGTGATGTCGCGAGTGTGGCTGTTCAGTACTCCTACTTGAATAGCCCGCTCACGATGATGACCAATCAGGCTTATGGTGAAGAAACAGCTCGAGCCGTGTTTTCGCGTATTTATGGCTATTGGCGTGAGCTGCCAAGGGAGAGCCGTCCGCGTCTTTATTTATCTGGGATTAGCCTGGGATCACTGAATTCGGATCGCTCCTTTGATCTGTTCGATATTATTGATGATCCTTTTCACGGTGCGCTTTGGGCGGGGCCTCCCTTTCGCAGTAACACCTGGCGACGTGTGACAGCCCAGCGGGATGCTGATTCACCTGCTTGGTTGCCCAGCTTTCGAGGTGGCGCGGTGGTACGTTTTATGAACCAAGAGCAGGGATGGGATCACGCCCGTGAAGATTGGGGCAGCTTTCGCTTGCTCTATCTGCAATATGCCAGTGATCCGGTCACCTTCTTCAGCCCCGGCATTGCCTGGACGGAGCCCGACTGGATGAAAGCCCCTAGAGGGCCGGATGTCTCGCCTGATCTGCGCTGGTTTCCGCTGGTCACGATGCTCCAGCTGGGTGCTGATACCATGTTTGGTATCGCGCCCAAGGGTTTTGGCCATGAGTATGCGCCCGAGCATTATATTGATGCGTGGCTCGGGCTGACGGAACCAGAAGGCTGGGATGAGAGGAGTATCCAGCGGCTGAAAGCCCTATTTCAGGCACAGCGGAATTGATGTCACGGCAGCCAGCAGGCTGAATTTCTCTTTTTCATCGCTGGATTTTTCTCAGTGCATCTTAATAGGTGCACTTTTCACTTCTTATTGTTCACGCTTGATTCCTCTTGCGCCTCGGCCGTCCTGCACAGAAATCAGTCATCTTATCTGACTCATCAGTCATCTATTCTGTCATCAAAGCTTCACACTCAGCGCTTATTTTTGTAGTATAAAAATTGAATGAACGTTCAATAAAAAATATAAGTAGCTCATTTATTTAGGTTTTTGAATAAAGTCTATGGTTGAGGGGCCTGGTGTCCTGATCTTTTAGGCCTGTTCATGTCTTTTGCTCCTGTGCTGAGACGCCTGTCTGGCTCAGCGAGTCACGCATCGCGCCTGCGGTGTCACCCATGTTACGCGATCGAAGGCTGTGTGCCGGGTCAGCGAATGAGGATCAAGAAAAGGATGGTGATGTTGGATAGCTTGCCCTCTAGTGGAACAGACCTTTACAAGATGCGATTAGGTGCTGGTGTCGCAGAGGTGGATATATGACTCAGGTACGTATTGCTCAGCAGATCTACGATGTTGATGCCTTGCTCTTCGATAAGGATGGCACCCTGCTGAACTTGAATACCCTCTGGTGCCCTTGGTTGGATGCGGTGGTGGCGCAGCTTGGTCAGGCGTCAAGCGCACCCACGCCTGCCGATTTTGATCTGGCATTGGGCGTGTACAAGGCAGAACAGGGGCGGGTGATTGATCCGACAGGGCCCTTGGCGATTGGCTCGATGGATGATGTGCTGACGATCCTGGCGCAGGTGCTCTATCAGCAGGCGGGTTATGGCTGGAATGACGCGCTGCGCTGTGTGCATCTGGCGCGTATGGCCGCAGAGTCTGCCTTGAATTGGGCAGAGTGGATTCAACCCCTGGCTGGCGTGCAGTCTTGGATTGCCGCTGCGCAGGCCGCTGGGCTGCGCTTGGGTGTGGTGACCTCGGATGATCAGGCCAGTGCCTTGACACATTTAAAAGCGCTGCAACTGGATCAGGCCATGTCGGTAGTCATCGGTCATGATCAGGTCGAACAGGGCAAACCCTTCCCACAAATGGTCGAACGTGCCTGTCAGCAGCTGGGCGTCTTGCCAGAACGAACGCTGCTGTTTGGTGATTCGAATGGCGATATGCAAATGGCACAAGCGGCGGGTTTGCTGGCCGGTATTGGTATCGCCCCTGAAGATCAGCGTTCACATCTTAGCGCAGCACAGCAGGTGATTGCTGATTATACCGACTGCGCCCTTCTCGATTCATTCTCATCATCATAAAGGACGACTCCAATGCATGATCAAAAGAAGAAGCAACTGCAACATCTGAGTGAACAAGCGCGTCAAGGCCAGCTTTCTCGGCGGGATTTTCTGGGCTATGCCGCCGCTTTAGGCGTGAGCCTGCCGCTTTCCGGCGGCCTGTTTGCTGCCAGCCCTGCGGTGCAGACACCGATCAAGGGCGGCACACTGCGCGCGGGGATGCAGGGAGGTGAGTCAACCGATAGTCTCGATCCCGCCAGTTGGACCAGTCAGGTGCAGCACTCTTTTGGTCAGTCTTGGGGAGAAACCCTGACCAATCTTTCGCCAGAAGGTGAGTTGATCCCACGTCTTGCTGAATCGGTGAGTGCCACGCCAGATGCACGCACCTGGACTTTCAACCTCCGTCGCGGCGTGCTTTTTCATCACGGTGAAGAGATGACCTCTGCTGATGTGGTCGCCACCTTGCAGCGCCATTCGGATGAAAACTCGCAATCTGGAGCGCTGGGCATTATGCGTGGCATTCAGTCCATTGAGGCCAAAGGGCGTTATCAGGTCGAGGTGGTCGCCACTGAGCCTAACGCGGATTTGCCCTTTTTGATGTCGGATTATCACCTGATTATTCAACCTAACGGGGGGCGTGATCAGCCGGCAGCGGGCATCGGCACCGGCCCTTATCGTGTGACGGAGTTTAACCCGGGGGTGCGTCAGCGAGCGGAGCGCTTTGAAGACTATTGGAATCTGGAAGAGTTTGGACATGCTGATGAGATCGAGATTCTGGTGATCAATGATCCTTCAGCGCGTGTTGCCGCGCTGCAAAGTCGTCAGGTGGATATGATCAACCGCGTTGAGCCGCGAATTATGGGCATGCTCAATCGCCTGAATCATGTGGTGCCGCGCAGTGTTTCAGGCCGTGCGCACTATGTTTTTGTTATGCACACAGATACCGCGCCTTTTGATAACAATGATCTGCGTATGGCGCTTAAACTGGCGATCGATCGCGAAGATATGGTGAATCGCATCCTGCGTGGTTATGGCACGGTGGGGAATGATATGCCGATTAACGCGGCCTACCCGCTCTTCTCCGATGATATTCCGCAGCGCAGTTTTGATCCGGATCGGGCACGCTACCACTATGCGCGCTCAGGCCATAGCGGACCGATTGTGCTGCGAACATCCGATACCGCCTTCCCCGGTGCAGTGGATGCCGCTCAGCTGTTCAGAGAAAGCGCGGCTCAGGCCGGAATTGATCTGCGCGTGCAGCGCGAACCCAGTGATGGCTACTGGTCAGAGGTGTGGAATAAGCAGCCCTTCTGCGCTTCCTACTGGAGTGGCCGTCCCACGCAGGATCAGATGTATTCCACCGCTTATATCTCTGATGCAGATTGGAATGATACCAATTTCCAGCGAGCTGATTTTGATCAGCTGGCGCGTCAGGCTCGCGGTGAGCTGGATCAGGAGCGGCGTCAGGCCCTGTATCGTCAAATGGGGTTGATGGTGCGTGATGAAGGTGGACTGATTCTGCCGATGTTCAACGATTATCTAGAAGCCACCAGTGATCGTGTTGGCGGCTGGAAACCCCATCCAATGGGAGAAATGTGCTCAGGTTATGCCTTATCTCAGTGCTGGTTAACGGCGTAAACGGGTCAAAAAACTGATGAATGTCTTGGTCTTTAAACTGGTTGCCCAGCGGATAGCGCTGGGCCTCCTGCTGCTTTTGGCTGTCTCTGCACTGATTTTTGCAGGCACAGAACTTCTTCCTGGGGATGTGGCGCAATCCATTTTGGGCCAGTCCGCCACACCTGAGGCGGTGGCGAATTTACGCCGCGAAATGGGGCTGGATCAGCCCGCTCTACAGCGTTACTTCTCTTGGTTAGGTAGCGCCTTGCAGGGTGATTTTGGCGTCTCGCTGTCAAACCAGCGGGATATTGCTGAGGCCATCGGGGATCGCCTTGGCAATACACTGTTTCTGGCCTTTTGGACGGCATTGATTGCCGTACCGCTGGCGATCCTACTGGGTTTGCTCGCGGTGCGCTATCAGAATCGTTGGCCAGATCGTCTGATTTCTGGCAGCACCTTAACGGCCATCTCGCTGCCGGAGTTTTTTGTCGGCTATATCATGATCTATGTGTTTGCGGTGCATTTACAGTGGTTTCCTAGTCTTTCCACTGTGCACTCAGGCATGCCTTTGGGCGAGCGCTTGTATGCCATTGCGCTGCCGGTCGCCACGCTGACGCTGATTATTCTGGCGCATATGATGCGTATGACCCGCGCGGCCCTGCTGAATGTGATGCAATCTGCCTATATTGAAACGGCTGAATTGAAAGGGCTTTCAGGCTTGAAGGTCATCTGGCGACATGCCTTACCCAACGCGATTTCACCTGTGGTGAATGTGGTGATGATTAATCTGGCCTTCTTGGTGGTGGGTGTGGTGGTGATTGAGGTGGTGTTTGTTTATCCCGGCCTCGGCCAGTTTTTAATCGACCATGTTGCCCGTCGCGATCTGCCTGTGGTGCAAGCCTGCGGATTGATTTTTGCTAGCGTTTATATCTTGGTCAATATGCTGGCTGATGTGATCGCGATACTGGCCAATCCTCGCTTACGCCATCCCAAGTAAAGAGCCTGTTATCGATGAATATCAAACAAATACCTTGGACCGCCTTGATCGGTCTGATCTTGACCATCCTGTTTGTGGTGGCTGCCATTTTTGCCCCTTGGATTGCACCCTATGATCGCAACGAGCTGGTGGGTGATCTGTGGGAACCTGCCTCGCACTATGCCTGGCTGGGTACGGATAACCTGGGGCGGGATATCCTCTCACGTCTCATCTATGGTGCCAGAACAACACTGGCGATTGCCGCGTTGGCAACGGCCTTGGCTTTTACGCTGGGTTCGGTGCTGGGCATCTTGGCCGCCGTGCTGGGCGGTTGGGCCGATCAGCTGATGTCGCGTTTGGTCGATATGTTGATGTCGATTCCGACGCTGATTTTTGCTTTGGTGGTCTTGTCGGTGATGCCAGCCACGATTCCGATCTTGATTTTGGTCATGGGCTTGCTGGATTCAACACGGGTGTATCGCTTAGCCCGCGCAGTGGCGGTGGATATCCATGTGCAGGATTTTGTGGAGGCGGCTCGCTTGCGTGGAGAAAAGCGCAGCTGGATCGTGTTTCGCGAGATTCTGCCTAACGCCTTACCTCCGCTGGTTGCTGAACTGGGCCTGCGCTTTGTCTTTGCGGTGCTCTTTCTTTCTTCCTTATCCTTTTTGGGCTTGGGTGTTCAGCCACCTGAGGCAGACTGGGGCAGTCTTGTGCGTGAGAATCGTCAAGGTATCGCCTTTGGTGTGCCAGCGGCCTTGATTCCTGCTGCGGCCATTGCGCTGCTGGCGATCTCAGTCAATCTGGTCGCGGATTGGGTGCTGAAGCGGGCTACAGATTTAAAAGGAGGTCGCCGTGCCTAACCTGTTGCTTGAAATCAAAGATCTGAAAATAGAAGTCACGGTGCAGGCGGCAGGTGAGGCGGCACGAGAAGTCACGCTGGTGGATGGCGTGAGTGCTTCTTTAGCGCGCGGGCAGGTGCTGGGCCTGATAGGTGAATCCGGTGCGGGTAAATCAACCCTGGGTTTAACGCCAGCTGGTTATGGGCGAGGTGGTGTGCGCATCACAGGTGGAGAAATCTGGCTGAACGGGCGCAATATCCTGCAAGAAACACCCAGTGGATTGCGCCAGTTGCGTGGCCGCGAGGTGACCTATGTCGCGCAATCCGCCGCCGCTGCTTTTAACCCAGCGATCAAGCTGATCGATCAGGTCATTGAATCCACGCTCGAACACCAGCTGGCCTCCCCGTCAGAGGCCAAAAAGCGCGCGATAGATTTGTTTCGTCAGCTGGGGCTACCTGATCCTGAGCAGTTTGGTGAGCGTTATCCGCATCAGGTTTCAGGTGGGCAGTTGCAGCGTGCCATGACGGCCATGGCACTGTGCTGTGAACCTGATCTGATTATTTTTGACGAGCCCACCACGGCATTGGATGTCACCACACAGATCGAGGTCTTGGCCGCGATTAAAAATGCCATTCGTGAAACTGGGGTCGCCGCGTTATATATCACGCATGATCTGGCTGTTGTGGCGCAGCTGGCCGATGACATCATGGTGCTGCGCCAAGGACAGTGTGTTGAGTATGGCTCGGCTCGCCAGATTCTTGAAACCCCTCAGCAGGAATACACCCAAGCGCTGGTTTCTGTCCGCTCGATCACGCATCAAGCTCAGCAGCCAGATTCGCAGCCGCTGTTATCCATTCAGGATATTCATGCCGCCTATGGGCGAGATCAAAAAGCACCGAGCGTGCTCAAGGGCATCAATTTGGCACTGTCTGCGGGGCAGACTCTGGCGGTCGTGGGAGAATCTGGCTCGGGCAAATCAACGCTGGCGCGGGTGATCACTGGGTTATTGCCGCCACGCCAAGGGCAGATAGAGTTTGACGGTATCCAGCTGGCCTCAGCGCTGGATCAGCGACCTAAGGCGCATCTGCGCCAGTTGCAGATGGTCTATCAGATGGCGGATGTGGCGATGAATCCGCGCCATACCGTGGGTGACATCATCGGTCGCCCCCTCACCTTTTATTTTGGTTTGCGCGGCGAGAAAAGACGCCAGCGGGTGATGGAGTTGCTTGAGGCGATCGAAATGGGGGATGGCTATTATCACCGCTATCCTGCTGAGCTGTCTGGCGGTCAAAAGCAGCGTGTTTGTATTGCTCGCGCCTTGGCAGCAGAGCCCAAGCTGGTGATCTGTGATGAGGTCACCAGTGCGCTGGACCCACTGGTGGCAGATGGCATCCTCAAGCTGTTGTTGAAGCTTCAGCAGCAGCAAAATGTGGCTTATCTCTTTATTACCCATGATCTGGCCACGGTGAAATCGATAGCAGATTCGATTGCCGTGATGTTTCAGGGCGAGGTTGTGCGTTATGGCACGAAGGAGAAGGTACTCAGCCCACCCTTTGATGCCTATACCGAAGAGCTCTTGTCCTCTGTGCCGCAAATGCGTCTTGGATGGTTAGAAGAGACGCTGGCGGCACGCGCGCAGCTGACGTCATGATCATGACTCCCTCGGTGTCGTCTCAACGCCGAGGGAGAAGAGCGGCTTAGGCCATCAGAAGGTCATCAACCACGGCCGAGGCGTGGCACGACGGCTGAGCCAGCGACTGGCGATGGCATCATGCGCATGCAGGCTTTCAAAATGTGCCACCTGAATATGGGCTTCCAGCCATTGGCTGTCTTCTTCCATCATCTGGGTGAGACGACGGGCCGCATCCTCACAAAACATCTGATTGGCCCCATTGCGTAGTGCAAAGGCCTGTTCATCTGTGCGCTTGACGGCAGTTTGCACTGGGGTCGCCAGCGTCTGCTCGGCACGCTGAAGATGATCGATCAGCTGCCAGGCTTTTGCCTGCTCAGCGGCTCGCCGCCAGCTGAGTGTCGCTTGGCTGCGTTGACTATGGGGTGTGGCCAGGCTGCCATGCGCTTGAATCCAGTGGCGGATGTCTTCACGCGCCACCAGCGGTTGGTGCGCAAAGTCGGCTTCCAGCGCTTCGGCCAGAGCATCGCGGGATAAGGCGGCCGAACAGGGGCAGGTCGAGGAGTAGAGCAGGCGGATCTGTTCCACCAGCTCGGTCTGCCCAGCTTGATGCGCAACAGTGATGCGCATGGGATAGGCTTGCCAGCCCTGATGTGGGCTGAGCAGCGCAGGGACAAGACGCAGCTGCTCCCATTCCAGCGTCAGGCTGAGTTGCTGGCTGCCAGAGCCTTGGGTTGCCAGAAGCTGCTCTGCTGCAGCCACCAGCCCTGCTGGAGTCAGCGAGGCTTGACCTAAGGCTTCTGCAAGACCGAGATAAAGGCGTGACATATGAATGCCGCGCTGCTGACGATCGAGATCGACCGTCAGCGTGGCGCGCGCTTGTACTGGCTGATCATCAAATATCAGTTGCAGGGGAATACCTGCCATACCGACCTGATCCAAATACAGGCTTGAGTGGGTTTGGCTGGCGACATCGGGGAGAGAGGCGCTCATGATTCTTCCTTAGCTCAAAAGTGTTATCTTATAACATATCTGGCCTTGGCGTCATCTGCTTCTGTGTTGAGCGTGGCTGTCGGTTAAGAAAGTGTTGGTTGAGAAGATGTTGGTTGAGACGGCGTCGCTGGATCAAGATAGGGTGCGACCACAGCCCGAACATCGATGGTGACCTGCATCCGCTGAGCGAGTAAAAATAAACCAGCCAGTTTACGATGGAGCAGCAAGGCTTCTAGCGGTGGTTGATACCAGTAACCCAGCTCGAAGCTCAGCCGCATGGCCAGTTGCTGGAGTTCGGCCACCAGATCTGAACCAGCAAAGTCATAAGGGCCATCAAAGATGCGCCCAACACACTGTAAAAGCTGCACGAGACAAGCCTCCTGCGCGGCGGTCATCCCCGGGCGGCAATAGCCTATTTGCTGTGCAGCAGCCAGTAGCGCCGGCGCATCTGCGGCGATCAAGGCCTGTAATAGCGCGCGATAAGCCTGACAGAGGGCGGTCGGATAGGTGCGCGCGGCGCCAAAATCGATCAGACCCAGGCGCTGGTGTTTGAGATCCAGCAGATAGTTGGCAAAGTTGGGGTCCGTTTGAATGTGCTGCCACTCAAAAAGCTCGCGCAGCAGCAGTCGAAAGAGTTTTTCTACCCAGAAGTGGCGCTCTGCCTGGCTGGCGCTGGCCAGCTGATCGATGGGCTCACCGCCAATAAAATCCATCGCCAGAATCTTGGCACCGCTGAAAGAGGCTTCAAGCTGAGGGAGAATCAGATCGGGATCGCTCGCCAGTTGTCGCTGCATCTGTTCGAGCTGCTGCGCTTCATAGAGGTAGTCGGCTTCTTGTTGCAGCTGAGCCTTGGCTTCGGCCAGCAGGGGAGCGATATCCAGATCTGGCGGTAGCAAGCGGCTCCAGCGCAGTAAGGTCGCGACCTGATCCAGATCATGATCGATGCTCTCGACGACACCCGGATACTGCACCTTGATGGCCAGATGGCGACCTGAAACTGTCCAAGCTTCATGCACCTGCCCAATCGAGGCTGCAGCAATGGGTTGATAGCTAAAGCGTTGAAAAGAGGACGGCCAGTCAGCGCCCCAGGCCGCGCTGAGCAGTGGCTCCAGCTGAGACAGAGGCAGGGTATGGGCATGGTTTCTTAAACCTGCCAGAATACTAGCCAGTTCAGGTGGCAGCAGATGTCCGGCATCCATCGAGAGGAGTTGGCCGAGCTTCATGGCTGCGCCGCGCATTTCAGAGAGGCGATCACTGATACGCTGTAGGTTGCCTGCACTGAGCGCCTGTTGCTGCCAATCCCAAGACTCACCGCGCTGCCAGCGGCGTACGCCCTCGCCAACCAGACCACCAGCGACGCCGACAGCAAGGCGACCAAAATGAGATAGACGGGTCAAACGACCGCTGGGCAAAGGACGGCTAGGGCGTTGGGTCATGATTTCTCTCTTCAATGAAAGGAGTGCATCTCTTGCATGAACAGACGCACTACCCAGCTTGGAAGCAAGCGTGTCTGATGGATGATCTGCGTTGGCTGGTGAGCGCACCACCCTTGATTCAAGGTGCGCAGGTGACCCAGTTGACGCTGGATTTTCTCGGCTGGGATGCAGCTGGCTTTGAAGCCTGGCTGCAACAGCTCACCAACCCACCCAGATTAGCAAATCTTTTGCTGTCACGCCGCCTTGGCCAGTATCACGAGGCCTTATGGCAGCTGCTGCTTGAAGCCGCGCCAGCGGTTGAGCTGGTGGCCGATCATCTGGCGATTCGCGAGCTAGGGCGCACGCTGGGTGAGCTGGATTTTCTCTACTGGCACCATCCAACCCAGCGCCTTTTTCATCTAGAGGTGGCGATCAAATTTTATCTGGGTGATCCCGATGCGGCCTGTGAAGCCGAGATGTGGCGTGGACCAGCCAGCCAAGATCGCTTGGTCATCAAGGCCGAGCAGATGCAACAGCGCCAGCTGGCGCTGAGCTGTGATCCGCGTGCCCAATCGGCCTTACAAGCGGTGGCCGGTGCACGACTTGAACGGCTCAGCCACCAACTGGTGATGCCGGGTGTGCTTTTCTATCCTTGGTCTGGGCAGCTTGCCTCGCCCCAGTTAGCCCACCCGCAGCATTGGCGCGGTCACTGGATGACACGTTCTGATTTTACCGTCTGGCTGGCTGGGGCACCGCCCAACTTCGCGGCCTGTCTATTGCACAAACCCCATTGGCTCGCCTTGCCGCAGCAACTGGTTTCGGCCTCAAGGCTAGAGCAACAGCTGGCTCAGGTCTCCTGGCCGGTCCAGCTGGCATGGCGCAGTGAGGCAGGGCCTGTAAAGCGCTTGTTTTTAGTCGAGGATGGCTGGCCAGGGCAAAGAGCGTAACGCTGTGTTGCTTTCTTTAAACAGGTCACATAAAAGGTATTGGGTCTACATTAAACCTAGGCTTTTTTACACTCTCCTTCTATATTAAATCTGGCTCATGGTAGATCATGAGCCGCTTCCATCTGCTCAGAAGTTATATCAAAACTGGATATCATCATGAAGCTCCTTTCATTGCGCGTGGCGAGTCTTAGCTTACTGCTCACGCTGTGCTTTTCCTTACCCGCTTTTGCTGCTGATTCTGTTGACGCCTTAGCTGATCCGGCCTGCTTGCCTCTGGCCGAACTGGTCAGAACCGAGGGTCAAGTGCGTGTGACCCGAGCCCCTTCGCCCTTTCCCTTGCGTCAACTTGAGCTGCCTTTTGCACTGTGTGCCGAAGATCAGGTGCAAACCGTCACCGGCGCGCAGGCTTTGATCCACTATGCCGGTGGCGAGCTGGTTCTGGCTGAGCAAAGCCGCCTGCAATTGCGTGGCGCAGAGCAGCTTGAACTCGAAGAAGGCGTGGCCTTGTTTGAAGTCAGCCGTCGTGAAGGCGGGCAGTTTGTTGCCCAGACGCCCTTGGTGGTGATCGGCGTCAAAGGCACGCGTTTTCTAGTCAGTGCACAGGCCGAACGGCATGATGTCGCGCTTTTTCGTGGCGCGGTTGAAGTCGAGCGTCAGGATGGTCAAGAGATGGCCTATTACCTTGCTCGCCCGATTGAAGAAATGACCTTTGCCGAATATCGCGCCTATCAGCGCCAGCAATTTCAGCAGTTTCAGCAGGATTTTAATCAGGCCTTTCAAGATTACCGCGAACAAGTGCGCGCTGAGTTTCAGGCCTTTGTGCGAGGGGTGGATCTGCAACCTGGTCGTCAGCTCACACTCAGTGGTGCCGATGACTCAGTGGATGCCATCGATGCCCCCGTTAGTGAGTCAACCCTGGCGGTGCAAGAGGCCTTGGCGAATTGGTTGACTGAATAATAACAAGCCTCAGGTTCACCACTGGGTGAGCTGAAGTTGGCGCTAAGAAAAATAGCTAAGAAAAATAAAGTGGGCTCATCCCACTCTTTCATGCATGCAAACGGAGAAGAAAATGAAAAGCCTGATCGGTTTTTTTGAGCATTTCAGTATTGCCAGAAAGCTCTTGGTTGGCTTTCTGAGCGTGGTACTGCTGATGCTGGTGGTCGCGACAACCAGTTATCAGGGGCTGAACCTGCTGATTGATCGCAGTAATAAAGCCAGTTGGGGTGAAGAGCTGGATCAGCTGGTGATCCAAACCGAGCTAGCGCGGGCAGCCTATCGCCAGCAACCCAATGATCAACAAGCGCAAGCCGTCCAAGCCAGGCTGAATGAACTGGCACAGTCCCTAACCGGTCATGACTATCATTTCTCGGATGCGCACAACCTACAGCAGCTGGCTGCGCTGGCGCGCTTAAACGAAGAGTATCGGGGGCATTTTCGGCGCTTGATGGATTTAGCTGTCGAACGGGATGGCGTTCGTCAAACCTGGGTTGCCGCAGGTAACCAGATGGTGCAGGGCTATAGTGAGCTGGAGCAGTTGCTGACGCAAACAGCACGCATGGCCGACTATCCCTTGATCGCTACAGAATCCGCTTTAGAAGCAGCCAGAATCAACCAGCAGGTGGCGTTGCTGCGTTTTCATATGCGCGGCTATATTCTTGAAGACCAGCAGCGCCACTTAGATGCGGCCAACCAGATTTTGGATCAAATTATTCAGGCCACGGAGAATCTGAATCTTCTTGGGCAATCGCGTTTGATGGAGCAGGCCAATCGCTCTGTTGAAGCACTGAATCGCTATCGCACCCACTTGGGTCAGCTGCAAGGCGTCAACCAGAATATTGTTTCCGAGCGTGCCCAGCTGGAAGGCCTGAGTCAAACAATGCGCTCAGTGGTGACTGAATTTGTTGATGATCAGCTGGCCAAGCGCGTTGCGGCTGTCAGTCAAGTGATCAGTCGTTTGCTGCTGGTGGTGGGCTTAGCCATTTTGGTGGCGCTCTTCTTTGCTTGGGGGATTACCCGCCTGATCGCGCAGCCCTTGGTGGAGGTTGTGACTTTAGCGCAGAAAATCGCGCAGGGTGATCTGACGTCGGATCTGGCCAGTGAGCGCCGCGATGAGGTTGGGCAGCTGATTCGAGCCATGGGCGAGATGAACGCCAAACTGCGCGAAGTGCTGGGGCATATCGGCGAAAGCAGCTTGCAGTTGGCCTCAGCCACCACTCAGCTGTCTTCCTCTTCTGAGCAGAATACACAAGGCATGCAGCGCCAGTGTCAGGAGACAGACCAGGTTGCGGCAGCGATTAACGAGATGGCGGCCACAGTACAAGAAGTGGCGCAAAATGCCGAGCTGGCTGCACTGGCTGCGACTGAGGCCGATCAGCTGACGCAGGCCGGTTCTTCCAGTGTATTAGGTACAGCGCAACAAATTGAAACCCTGGCAGATGAGATTCTGGCTGCGGCGGAATCGATGAACCAGCTGAAAGAAGAAAGTGATCGCATTGGCGGTGTTTTGGATGTGATCAAAGCCATTGCTGAGCAGACCAACCTCTTGGCACTGAATGCCGCGATTGAAGCCGCGCGTGCCGGTGAAGCCGGACGTGGTTTTGCTGTAGTGGCGGATGAAGTGCGCAGTCTGGCCTCGCGTACACAAGGCTCGACGCTGGAGATCGAAGAGCTGATTGCTGGCTTGCAGAATAAGGCGCAGGGTGCCGTGCAGATGATGGAAAAAAGCCGTGGTGTGACCGACAGCAGTGTGCGTCAGGCGCGTCATGCCGCAGGCCAGCTGGAGAAGATTGCCCAGTCGGTATCTCGTATTCAAGGAATGAACCAGCAGATTGCGACCGCCGCTGAAGAGCAAAGTGCCGTGGCGGAAGAAATCAACCAAAGCGTTATCCGTGTGCGCGATATTGCTGAGCAGGCCGCCGAGGCCGCGCATGAGATTTCTGGTGCGTCAGAAGGTCTCGCGCAGATGGGTGGACGTTTACAAAACATGATGGGGCAATTTAAGCTCTAGATCAGTAGCTTCAGCCTGAGATCTGGTGCTTTGATCCATCAGTGCTTTGATCAATCAGTGTATTGATCCATCGAGGTTCTCTGAAGGGTGTGGATTGCCAGTTCAGGGAGCCTTTTTACAGTGCTGAAGCCTAATTTCTGTGCCCCATCTTTCTGTGATTCATCTTTTTATGACTCATCTTTCTATGACTCATCTTTTTATGACGCATCAAGGAGAGGTTGTCGACCGCTGTCAGCCTATGAATGAATAACCCCCTGCCATTACTGCAACGTGAGCGTTTGCAGCTGCTGTACCTGAGCCTTCTGCTGTGCAGCACTTTGCTGATCGGCAGCCTCGCTCCTGCATCTCCAGCCTGGTTGAGTCGTTTTGCGGCGCTGGTGAGTGATAGCTATCATGCTTGGCAGCCACGACCTGCTTCCACTCAGGTGGTGTTTATCGATATCGAAAATACCAGTGTACAAGCCCACGGGCGCTGGCCTTGGCCGCGTCACCTGCTGGCCGAGGCCCTGTTGAGATTAGATCAGGCCGAAGCCATCGCGCTGGATATGCTGTTCGCTGAGGCCACCACCGAGGCCGATGATCTGGCGCTGGCCGAGGCGATGCAGCAGCTGCCGCTGGTGAATGGTGTTTTCTTGAATGGTCCGCAGGCCAGACACCTGACAGCAGAAGGCTATGCCCAGCTTTTGGATTCTTCGCTTTTTCAGATTCAACACGCGCAGCTGATTCAGGCTCAAGAGCTGGAGCTACCGACGCCCCTGCTGAGTGGCGCTAGTCCTGTGCTGGCGACGCTGAATATTCTGCCGGATGCGGATCAACATCTGCGCCACTACCCCTTGGCTTTTTGGGTTGATGATCTGGCGGTACCCAATCTAGGGGTGCAGCTGTTGCGCTTGGCTGAGCAGCAACCCTTATTGATTGACGGTCGGCAGGCCCAGTTTTTAGGCCAGACGCTGCAACTGGATACACTGGGCCGCATCAAGCTCAGCTATTACCCGCTAGCAAGCTATCAGCGTATCCCCTTGGCGGATGTCTTGGCCGCCGATTGGGACCCAGCGCGCCTGGCGGGTAAGCTGGTTCTGGTTGGTGTCAGCGAGGCAGGTGTCACGGATTTACGCGCGACGCCCGTGGGTTATCTGCCTGGGCCCTTGGTGCATGTCACGCTGATCAGTAATCTCCTCGAAGGCCATATCATTCAGCCTATTGCGACTCTGCATTGGTGGCTGGGTTTGGCCTTGCTCGCGCTGTTGCTGATCTGGATCTACTACTGGCCGAGTGCACTCTGGCGTCTGGCGGGCTATCTCTTGTTGATGATCAGCCTGTATGTAGGGGCCGCACTGCTATATCGGATGAGCAATCTGTGGCTGGAGGCTTTTTATCCGCTACTGCTGGTGCTGGTTGCGATGCTGGTTGGCGAGTTGATTCTCTTCACGCGTCATAAGCGCCAAGGCGAGCAGCTACAAAGTGCCTTTTCCAGCTATGTGGCACCGGCTTTGGTGAAGCGGATCGTGCAGCAAGGCAGTGCGCTTCAGCTTGGCGGCAAGCGGCAAGAGCTCACCTTGCTCTTCTCTGATTTGCGCAACTTTACGCCCACGACTGAAGCGCTAGAAACCGAGGCGCTGGTCGAGCTATTGAATCAGTATTTTGGCTGCATGATCACCCAGCTACACCGTTTTCAGGGCACGCTCGATAAGCTGATGGGCGATGGCATCATGGCGCTGTTTAATGCGCCTCTGGATGATCCAGAACATGCCTACCATGCCTGTCTCAGTGCTGCGGCCATGCAGCAGGCGCTGGAGGCGTTTAATGCACGCTTTGCCGAGGATGATGTGCGGCGTTTGGCGATGGGTATTGGCCTCAATACTGGCCCTTGCGTGGTGGGTAACATTGGTGCCGCTGGGCGTTTTAACTACACGGCCATCGGTGATGCAGTGAATACGGCAGCGCGCCTTGAAAGCGCGACCAAAGGCCTGACCGATCTGAATGGACGCCCAGTTGATATTCTGCTGGGGCCAAGCACCTATGCCTTGGTCAAGACACGCCTTGGTCAGTATTGTGCGCCAGTGGGGGCAGTGCAGCTTAAAGGTAAGGCGCAGGCAGTCGAGGCTTGGGCCTTACATTGGCGTGATCTGGCGGCCGATTTATGGCCCTAAGCTGAGACTGAGGTATTCAGGCTGAATCGAACTCTCAGATTCGACCCAAAAACAGCAGTGGAGATGATTTTTTATTCTTATAGGTTATAAAAGCGCTTGCCTTTGTTGACGCAGCTTATTATTCTTTCTGGCTATCAAAGATGGTTTTTTTATTTCTTTTGGAGAGTCAGATGAAGCTGCAACAGCTGCGCTATATTTGGGAAGTCGCCCACCATAACTTAAATGTATCCGCGACGGCGCAGAGCCTCTATACCTCTCAGCCAGGGATCAGTAAGCAGATCCGCCTCTTGGAGGATGAACTGGGTATCGAGATTTTTGCGCGCAGTGGTAAGCACCTCACACGCATTACGCCCGCAGGCCAAGAGGTGGTGCGTATGGCAGGAGAAATCTTGCGTACGGCTGAGAATATCAAGCGAGCGGCGCAAGAGTTCAGCGATGCCAAACGCGGCAGTCTGGTGCTGGCAACCACCCATACTCAGGCGCGTTACATTCTGCCCGAGGTCATTCAGCAGTTTATTCAGCGCTATCCCGAGGTCACGCTGAGCCTCAAGCAGGGGACACCGCCACAAATTGCCCAGATGGTGGTTGAGGGTGAAGCCGATCTGGCCATTGCGACAGAATCCATCGCCAATACCAACGATTTGATCACCTTCCCTTGCTATCAGTGGAACCGTTGTGTGCTGGTGCCGAAGGATCATCCCTTAACCCAGGTGCAGCCTTTAACCTTGGCGGCCTTGGCAGAGCATCCTCTGGTCACCTATACCAGTGGTTTTACTGGTCGTGCGAAGGTAGATGAAGCTTTTCAGCAAGCTGGTATCGAGCCGCGCTTTGTGTTTACCGCAGCGGATTCTGATGTCATCAAAACCTATGTGCGCCTCGGTGTGGGTGTCGGCATTGTGGCCCATATGGCTGCCGATCAGGCTGAAGAGGATCTGGTCGTGCTGGATGCCAGCCATCTTTTTGAGCCAAGTATCACCCGCCTTGGGCTACGTCGTGGTGCCTTTATGCGCAGCTATCTGTATGACTTTATTGAGCTTTTGGCCCAGCATTTGGATCGCGATACGCTGAGTCAGGCGCTTGAGTTGGGCTCGAAAGCCGAGGTTGACGCGCTGTTTGCCGATCTGACCCTGCCACTGCGCTAGCCAGCAGCATTTTGCATGTGAAAAAGCTATACTGCGCTTTCTGATGAGGCCCAGCCCAGTGCTGGGTCTTTTGTTGATGCTTATGGCTTTTCTCTGAGTAGGAAGAAAGATTATGGAATTGGCTTGCCTGGATTTAGAAGGGGTACTGATCCCTGAGATTTGGATCGCTTTTGCTGAAAAAACTGGCATTGATGCACTCAAAGCGACCACCCGCGATGTTCCTGATTATGATGTGCTGATGCGTCAGCGTTTGCGTATTCTGGATGAGTATGGCTTGAAGCTTCCTGATATTCAGGCGGTGATTGCTGAACTGGAGCCCTTGCCCGGTGCGGTTGAATTTGTGAACTGGCTGCGTGAGCGTTTTCAGTTGGTGATCCTGTCGGATACCTTCTATGAGTTTGCCATGCCTTTGATGCGCCAGCTGGGCCACCCCACACTCTTGTGCCACAAGCTTGAAGTCGATGCCGAAGGCCGAGTGGTGGATTACAAGCTGCGTCAACGTGATCCCAAGCGTCAGAGCGTGCGTGCCTTCCAGCTATTGAACTATCGCGTGATCGCGGCGGGGGATTCTTATAACGACACCACCATGCTGGCACAAGCCGAGCAGGGAATACTCTTCCATGCGCCGGATAATGTGATTGCTGAGTTCCCTCAGTTCCCGGCTGTGCACACCTACGACGATCTGAAAAAAGCTTTTTTGCAAGCCAGTGAGCGGCCATTAAGCCTGTAAGCTGTCTGCTGCTCAGCAGAGCAGAAGCCTCTGCTGCTGAAAGGAACAACAAGATGCGCCCACTGCTGCTGATCTATCTGCATGGTTTTGCTTCAAGCGGTCAGGCCCACAAGGCCGAGCTGCTTCGCGCTTGGTGTGCTCAACACCAACTGGCTTTTATCGCGCCCTCGCTGCCAATCCAGCCGCAGTTGGCGCTTTCCAGTGTGCAGGAAACTCTGACCGCGCTCCTGCCCTTCTATCGGGTGGGATTGGTGGGCGCATCGCTTGGTGGATTCTATGCACGCTATCTGGCGCAGCAGGCGCAGCTTCCCTGTGTGTTGATTAACCCTGTCGTCAACCCAGCGCAACGTTTGCAAGAGGCGATAGGCTCGGTCACTCATTATCACGATCAGCTGCGTTTTAGCTGGACGCAGGAGCACTGCCAGAGTCTGGCCGCTTATCGGGTTGAAAAGGCCAGCGTGCCTTGTCGATTGCTGCTGCAAACCGGGGATGAAGTGTTGGATTATCGCCAAGCGCAGCTGGCCTATCCAGAAGCTGAACTCTGCCTAGAAGAGGGTGGGGATCATGGTTTTGCAGGCTTTGAGCGGCATATTCCTACGCTGGTGGCCTTCCTTGACCAGCATGCCGCAGATCAAGAGGGTTAAGCGCCAAACATCTGTGGAGGCAGCACTGCCGCGAAGCGTTCACTGCGTAGCTCAACACGACTGCCCAGCTCAAAATAATGGTGGCTGGGGGTGATCACACAATACTCTGCGCCATCTTGCTCCAGCACATAGAGATAATCGTGGCCACGAAACTCTCTTTCCTTGACCAAGGCAGCCTGATCACTGTCGCTGGCGACCATATACAGGTCTTCAGGCCGCAAGGATAGCTGCACTTCGCCTTGAGTATCGCGATTAAGCTGAATGCGCCCCAGTGCTGTACTGGCTTCTAAACCTTGTGCCGTGCCTTGGAGCAGATTGGTGTGGCCCAAGAACTTGGCAACAAAGGCATTGGCTGGCTGTTGATAGACCAGCTGAGGTGTATTGAGCTGCACCAGCTGGCCTTGTTGCATGACGCCCACGCGATCTGCAAAGGTCAGCGCCTCGGCCTGATCGTGGGTGACCAGAATGACCGACGTGCCTGCCTTCTTAAACAGCTGGCGCATCTCCTTACGTGTTGATTCTCGCAAGGCCGCATCCAGGTTGGAAAAAGGCTCATCCAAGAGCACCAGTTCCGGTTCTGCGGCCAGCGTCCGCGCCAAAGCCACCCTTTGTTGTTGACCGCCAGACAGCTCATGCGGATAGCGCTTGGCATAGTCTTTTAAACCCACCAGCTGCAGCCATTCCAGTGCCTTCTCAACCTGCTGCGTCTTCTCGATATGACGCATGGCAAAGGTCACATTGCGCAGCAAGGTCATATGGGGAAAAAGGGCGTAGTCCTGAAAAACGATGCCAATATTGCGCTTTTGCGGTGGACTCTCAGTGATATCCTGCTCTTTAAGCAGGATCTGGCCTTGATTGGGTTTTTCAAAGCCTGCCAGCATGCGCAAGGTAGTGGTCTTGCCGCATCCACTGGGACCCAGCAGCGCCAAGATTTCGCCACGGCCAAGGCTGAAGCTGACATGATCCACTGCCCATTCAGTTTGCTGGGCATAGCTTTTACACAGATCCTTGACCTGCAACAGAGGAGGAGATGTTAAGGCATTCACTAGGCTTTCTCTCGATTCAGAACCAGTCCAACGGACAGGGTTGAAAACAGTAGGATCGCCGCCGCAAAGGGGGCCGCTTCGGCCATCATGCCCTCAGACGTGCGCGTGTACACAGTGACTGCGAGGGTGGTGTAGTTGGTCGGCGACAGCAGCATGGTGATGGGCAGCTCCTTCATGCAAAACAAGAAGACCAGCGTGGCCGAGGCCAGCAGGCTGCGTCTTAAACGCGGAAAGATCACATGATAAAAGGTGGCCAAAGGACTGTAGCCGAGCGAGAAGGCCGCTTCTTCAAGATTGACGCGGGTTTGTAGCAGGTGGCTGCGTATCGGCCCCATCGCCAAGGCCAGCGTAGCCAGCGCCAGCGCAAAAACCAGCATGGCCAGAGTTTGATAAAGAAAGTAGGCCGTATTGAGCGCAAAATAGACCATTGCCAGAGCCAGTGTAATGGGTGGCAGGGCATAGCCGATATAGGTTGAGCGCTCAATGAGGCTCGACCAGCGTGATGGATAGCGCACCAGCAGATAGGCCACTGGAATCGCCATCAGGCTGGTCAGCAAGGCAGCAGGAATCGCGACGGTTGCTGAACGCAAAAAGGTGGCCGGCACTTGTAAAAAGAAGCTCAGATCAGGGGGCGCGAGGATCAGCCAGTAGGCCAGAATCATCACCGGCAGGCCAATCGAGCTTAAAAATACGGCACTCAGATACAACCAGGCAGGCAGGTGGAGCCATCCTAAACGGCTCTGACGCTGCTGACGCGGTGCGCTGCTGCCCAGACTGGCCAGGCGCTTGCGCTTAATCAGGGTTTCCATCATGACAAAGCTGGCAGCCAAAGCGAGGAGCATCAACGATAGCCAAGCGGCATAAAAGCGATCAAAGGAGTTTTCATACTGGTTGAAAATGGCATAGCTGAAGGCCTCATAGCGCATTAAGGCTACCGCGCCAAAATCGCCCATCACATACAAGCCGATGACCAGCCAGCCCGCCATCAGCGCAGGCAAGAGGTGTGGCAGCAGCACATGACGAAAGGTCGCCCAAGGGCCATAGCCAAGAGATTGTGCGCTTTCTTCTAAATTGGGATCTAGTCCGAGTAGGGCTGCACGCAGATTCAAAAAAAGATAGGAGAAGGTATAAAAAGAAAGCGCCATCAGTGCGCCCCAATAGCCGCTGATGCGGGGGAGCTGCCAGCCAAACAGCTGAGCAAAAACACCATAGTAGCCACCGAGTCCCATCAGTGCATAGGCCATCACATAGCCAGGCACCGCCAAGGGAATGACCGCCAGCAGAGTAATCAGCTTTTTAAAGCGGATATCCGTGCGAGTGACCAGCCAGGCCGTGGGCAATGCCATCAGGGTAGTCAGAATCAGCACGCCGCCAGTCAGTTTGAGCGTATTCCACAGCAGATCGAGATTACGTTGTCGCCACAAAATATCGGCTAACTGAGCCGGTTCAGCTTGAAAAGCACGCAAAAATAAATAGAAGAGTGGAATAAGCATCGCTACAGCAACCAAGGTCGCTGGTATCAGCAGGTAGAGCGGGGCCCGTGTGCGTTGCGCGACAGGCTGCTGGGGTGCGACCACGACAGACATAGAGGATGCAAGCTTCCTGAACGGATGGTAGACAAAAATAAGAGGTCAAAAATTACCAGATTTCAGTGCTTAAGTAAATGATAATTAAAATCAAAACTAGAGGGGCTGGCGTCAAACAGCCCTCTTCACCTCAGGCGCTCTGCTGAGGTGAGAGGCCGATGCGCTTTTACGAAAGAGATCGCATGACCCAGCGCAATAGTGAGTCACAGGCTGCCTAAATCTGCTTCCAACTCGATCAACCAAGCTTCAAGCCAGATTTGTGACGCCTGGACCATGCCCAGTGGAGAAACCGGTGCGACGCTCGGTTTGGCTTGCCAGCGACGTTGATAAAGACTCACGCCCTGTGGATCGAGCAGTGTGATCTGAAGATCAATATCCAGCGTTTGCTCAGGCAGGTTCAAGTACCACTGATCTAGAGTCAGTAGCAGACGCAGATCACTGGTAAAGCCAGGTTGATCCGGCAAGACACTGTGCGTCCAACTGGCTTGCCCCAGCCCGTGGACCAGCCAGCGTTGTAGCTGCAGGTCTAGACTTTCTGCCCATTGGTAGCGGCTAAAGGCATTCAAGGCCTGCTCTTCGCGATACCAGAGATCGCGACTGCGTAACGGTCCAGCGGCATTGGGCCGGTCAATCGCCAAATGCAGGCCACCTGAAGACGCGAGCGGGTTTGTATTCATCATAGGCAGGGCAAGTTGCAGACGCTTGGGTTCTGGCTCAGGGTGAGGCAAGAGTGTGCAGGCGTGCAGGCTGATCAGCAGCAGAAGCAGGGCGCTGATTTGAAGCCCGCGCGATAAGAGTCTATTGAGGGTCAACATGATTTATCTGGCCTCCTCGCCGGGACCGAGTGGACGGTGTTGATTGCTACGTAGCCAGCTGCGGCCTTCTTGTTGCAGCTGCTCCAGCAGTTCTTCTGCCTCGCGGATCAGCGGCACTAACTGGCGACTTGAGCTGCGTGCATCCTGCGAGAGGAGTGTGATCTGCTCGCTCAGATGGGTGAGTTGGGTGATGCTGGCCTCTTCGAGGCGGGTCAGGCTCTGGGGTAGCTGGGTGCTGAGCTGATCAACGAGCTGCGTCATGCTGAGCGCCAGACCTTGAAAAACTTCTGGTTCAAAGGCCGCGACACGATTTTCAGCTACTTGAACCAAACGCTCTGTGGCGTTAAGCAGATCGCTGATTTGATTGCGCATGCCTTGATCAGTCATCAGCGCCAGCTGCTCACTGACTTGAACCAGTGCGGCAGACAGCTGATTGAACTGCTGCAAGGAGTGGTCCAGCATTTCAGCGATCTCGACCAGGCGTGACGCATGGCTGGGGATGGTGGTCGGTTGGTTTTCTTGCGTCGTCAGCGGATCACCGCCGGTGCCGCGGCTTTTGAGTTCCACAAACAACAAGCCAGTGATGCCCTGGTGTTGCAGTGAGGCGTAGGTATCCGTGCGCAAGGGCGTACTCGGGTCGAGGCGCAAGCCCAGACGAACGGCCTCTTCTGGCTCGGTCACCAGTGAGATGCTTTCAACAAAGCCGACAGGGACACCATTGTAGCGCACGGCAGCGCGCTCATTGAGTCCTGAGACTGAATCATAAAAGTAGGTGTAATACAGCTCGCGATTCTGGTTACGGCTATCGCGTGTCATCAGTGCGGAAAGCATCAATCCGGCGACTACCAGCAACACGACAAACAGTCCGACCAGAGTATAGTTGACCTTAGGGTTCATACTGGCCTCATGGATGAAGCAGCGCGATCATAGGCGAAAGCGGCGCGCTGATTAGAAAAATAATGCTGAATCAAAGGATGGGGGTGCTGCATCAGTTCGCGCATGGGCGCTTTACAAAGGACACGGCCTTCTCCAAGAAAGGCCACTTGATTGGTCACTGTCCATAACGAATCCAGATCATGGGTCACCAGCAGCAGCGTCAGATTCTGGTGTTGATGCAGCTCAAGCAGCATCTGATCAAAGGCTGCCGCCCCGGCCGGATCGAGGCCCGCCGTAGGTTCATCAAGCAGCAGCAGCGGTGGATCAAGTGCCAAGGCCCGCGCAACCGCAGCCCGTTTGAGCATCCCGCCGCTGATTTCCTGCGGGTATTTATGAGCCGCCTGCGCCGGTAAACCCACAAGACAGAGCTTGAGCATCGCCAGCTCTTTGAGCAGGCTGATCGGCAGCTTCTGGCTTTCTCTGAGGGGCAGCATGATATTTTCTAACAGGGTGAGACTTGAGAAGAGCGCACCCTGCTGGAACATCATCCCCATCATCAAGCGGCGCTTTTGAATCTGATCCGCCTTTAAGCGGTGAATGGGCTCACCAAAAAGATGGATCTCGCCTGCTGTTGGGCGCAGTAACAGGGCTATTTCATTCAGCAGAACGGATTTGCCTGTGCCGCTGCCGCCGACCAAAGCCACCCTCTCTCCGGCATAGATGGTCAGATCCAGCTGCTGGTGAACGACCTGAGTCCCAAACTGGGTCTTGAGCTGATGTAATTGGATGATCGGCTGGCTCATGATCTACCACCCCAGATCGCTGAAGATGATCGAGAAGAGCGCATCGGCAATAATCACCAGAAAGATAGCCTGAACCACACTGCGTGTTGTGCGTTGGCCGACAGCCTCTGAGCCCCCCTTGGCCAGCATGCCTTGCATACAGCCGACGTTGACAATAATCAGCGCAAAAACCGGCGCTTTATACAGGCCCACCAGAAAATGCTGGATATCAACCTGACTGCCGAGGCGTTGCCAGAACACAGTTGGAGAGACATCCAACTGCATCTGCGCCACCAGCATGCCGCCGAGCAGTCCGCATAGATCAGCCAGAACCGTCAGCAGAGGCAGCACCAGCAGCAAGCCAAAGAGCTTGGGCAGAACCAGCCAATGAAAGGGGTCTTGTCCTAGGCTTTTTAACGCCATGATTTCTTGATTCATATTCATCGTTGCCAGCTGCGCGGCATAGGCTGATCCAGAGCGCCCAGCCACCAAAATGGCGGCAATCAATGGGCCAAGTTCACGCAAATGGGTGAGAGCAACCAGTTCGACAATAAAGATATTGGCCCCATAGGTGGCCAGCTGCAGCCCGCCTTGATAGGCCACGACAGCACCGAGTAAAAAAGAGAGCAGTGCGATAATCGGCATCGCATGGAGGCCATCTTTTTGGATGACATCCAGCAGCAAACGCCAGCGAATCAAGCGTGGATGACGCAGGCTTTGTAAGCCCGCCAGAGTCAGGCGACCGAGAAAATCCAATAATTCTAGCGCATGGCTGCCCAGCAGCATCACGCCTTGACCGAGACGCGCCAAAGGGTTGAGCTTGGCTGCGGCTGGCTCAGCAGGACAGGTGCGCTGGTGGAGTGAGGTCAGGAGTTGGCGCTGCTCATCGGTCAGCCCTGCGGGCCAGGCGGCGGCGTGAGTGCCAAAGACGCGTAAAAAAACCACCGCGCCGTTGGTATCCATCTGTGCGCATTCGAGTCGAACGGGGCCAGAAAGCTGCGTCAGGTTTTTTTCCAGCCGCAACCAGAGTGCCAGGTGCGCTGTTGTCCAATCGCCCGAGATCACCGAGCCATCTGGCTCGGTTAAAAGACGCGGGGCTTGTTTAGCAACTTCCATGAATGGCTCCATCAATACCCAAGAGCTGGATTATCCTTGAATCCGTTTTGTTTGTCAGCTGTTGGTGTCAGCAGTGCTTAAGGAACCTCTGATCAACGTCACGAGCGCAGGTCAGGACAGCATTCGTTCCAGACGAATGGCTGCACTTCCTACATCCATGTAGGTCGCAAGGCAAAATTGATCGAAAAAGCGGAGTTGACACGGAGTCAATGAGCATTTTGAGACCAATTTTAACGTAGCATCACCAAGCGCAGTAGTTAATCAGAGGCCTCCTAATCGACCTGACGCGCCGCTTGCGGTCGCGGTGATCGACGCCGCTTGGGTGCCGAGGCTGGCTTGGATGTATTCGCTGGCGCAGTTTGTGCTCCAGCAGGTTTGTGACCTGAGCTTTGGGTGCGCGCCTTGGGCTTGGCTGCACGAGACCTCGGCTGGTGTGTACGTCCTGCGGCAGGCTTGGAGGCTCCGGCTGCTGGTGCTTTGGGTGCGGCAAAGCCTTCGGCTTGCAGGCGTGGAATCTGCTGATTGGTGAGTCTTTCAATGGCCTTTAACAGCTTGTTTTCTTCTGGCTCAACCAGTGAGACCGCTTCACCGCTGGCACCTGCGCGCCCTGTGCGTCCAATACGATGGACATAATCCTCAGCGACATTGGGCAGCTCATAGTTGACCACTTGCGGCAGCTGATCAATATCGAGACCACGCGCCGCAATATCGGTCGCCACCAGAATTTGAATCGAATTATCCTTGAAGCCAGCCAGCGCCTTAGTGCGTGCGCCCTGACTTTTATTGCCATGAATGGCCGCAGCCTGAAAGCCACTTTCTTCTAGGTATTTGGTGAGCTTATTGGCACCGTGTTTGGTTTTGGTGAAGACCAGTGTTTGGCCCCACTGATGATCAACCAGCAGTTTCACCAGCAGTGCTGGCTTTTGTTTTTTATCGACCAGATAAACTGACTGCGTGACCTTCTCTGCCGTGGTGTTGCGTGGACTGACCGAAATTTCAACCGGATTGTTGACCAGCCCTTTCGCCAGCTGACGTATCTCATCCGAAAAAGTCGCGGAGAAAAGCAGGTTCTGTCGCTTGGCAGGCAGGATCTTCAGTATGCGCTTGATATCATGGATAAAACCCATATCCAGCATGCGGTCGGCTTCATCCAGTACCAGTACTTCGAGGTGATCAAACTTGACTGCGTTTTGATTGAATAGATCGAGCAAGCGACCTGGCGTGGCGACCAGCACATCAACACCACGGCGCAGTTTCATCATCTGCGGATTGATTTTGACGCCACCAAAAACCACGGTGGACTTCAGCTGCATCTGGCGGCCATAGGTAGCCACGCTTTCGCCTACCTGGGCGGCCAATTCACGCGTTGGCGTCAGGATTAAGGTGCGAGCCTGATTGGCTCCAGCGGGTTTGCCACGCGATAAACGCTCTAAAATCGGTAGCGTAAAGCCTGCCGTTTTGCCGGTGCCGGTTTGGGCTGCGGCCATGACATCCTGGCCTTGCATGATGGCTGGAATGGCTTGGGTTTGAATAGGAGTGGGTTGGGTATAGCCTTGTTGCTCCAGAGCAGCAAGAATCGGGGCGCTGAGGCCCAAAGAGGAAAAACTCATAGAATCAGGGAATCTCGGTAACGTAAAGAAGGGCGTCGTTAAGGACGTTCCTGCAGCATACAGTATGCCGACTACTGCTGTCACTGGTATTCCTTCGACTTATGACTGGCTGGTCTGGCTGCAAGGGAATGGTATACTCATGCGCGATCAAGCAAGGTGCATTTCAACAGAACAGACTCTATTCAAATAGAACAGCCAAGAGGACTCGTTTATGACCGTCATCCGCCAGGACGACCTGATTCAAAGCGTTGCTGATGCTTTGCAGTTTATTTCCTACTACCACCCCAAGGATTTTATCGATTCGCTCAATCAGGCCTATGAGCGCGAAGCCTCGCCTGCTGCCAAGGATGCGATGGCGCAGATTCTGATTAACTCGCGCATGTGTGCCATGGGTCATCGTCCTATTTGCCAAGATACCGGCATCGTGACTGTCTTCTTGGATATCGGTATGGATGTGCGCTGGGATGACGCGACCATGAGCGTTGAAGATATGGTCAACGAAGGCGTACGCCGTGCTTATCTGCACCCGGACAACGTCCTGCGTGCCTCGGTACTGGCTGATCCGGACGGCAAGCGTGCTAACACCAAAGACAACACTCCAGCCATCATTCACACCAAGCTAGTACCTGGCAACACCGTTGATGTGCATGTGGCAGCCAAAGGTGGCGGCTCTGAGGCCAAATCCAAGTTTGCGATGCTCAATCCATCTGATGACGTTGTTGAGTGGGTGCTGGAGCAGATCCCCAAAATGGGCGCAGGCTGGTGTCCGCCCGGTATGCTGGGCATAGGTATTGGTGGTACCGCTGAAAAAGCCATGCTGTTGGCTAAAGAAGCTTTATTGGAGCCGATCGATATCCAAGATCTGCAAGCTCGGGGTGCCAGCAATCGTGCGGAAGAACTGCGTCTGGAACTCTATGAAAAGGTCAACCAGCTCGGAATTGGCGCACAAGGCCTGGGCGGACTGACGACGGTTCTGGATATCAAAGTCAAGGACTACCCCACTCACGCGGCCAACAAGCCAGTGGCGATTATTCCTAACTGCGCCGCCACGCGCCACACCCACTTTGTGCTGGATGGTTCTGGCCCTGCGGCTCTGGAAGCGCCCAAGCTGGAAGACTGGCCTGAAGTGACCCGTGAGGCTGGCGCTGGCGTCAAGCGCATCAACCTGAATACCGTCACACGCGAAGAAGTCAAAGATCTCAAGCCTGGCGATGTCGTGCTGCTCTCTGGCAAAATGCTGACCGGCCGTGATGCTGCACACAAACGCATGGTGGATATGATCAACAAGGGCGAAGAGCTGCCTGTCGATCTGAACGGCAAATTTATCTATTATGTTGGCCCTGTTGACCCAGTGCGTGAAGAAGTGGTGGGACCAGCTGGCCCGACGACGGCCACGCGTATGGATAAATTTACCCGCACCGTACTGGAAAAAACAGGCTTATTGGGTATGATCGGTAAATCTGAGCGTGGCCCCATCGCAATCGAGGCTATCCGTGATAACCAAGCCGTGTACCTGATGGCAGTGGGTGGCGCCGCTTATTTGGTTGCGCAAGCCATTAAGCATGCCAAGGTGCTGGCTTTTGAAGATCTGGGGATGGAAGCCATCTACGAATTTGATGTGGAAGACATGCCGGTGACGGTCGCAGTTGATGTTCAGGGTGAATCCATCCATAACCTTGGCCCAGCCAAGTGGAAGGATATTATCGCCAAGGATGCAGCCGCAGTCTAAGACATCAGAAGTCGATGAAAGCCACCCCAAGGACGAGGTGGCTCGGTTCAAGGAGTGATTAAGCAGCACACAAGGAAAGCGGTTTTCAAGGAGGGAAGTGCTGCATAGCGACTTTCATGGCGGTAGCGTGCCTGAAAATGCCTCTAGCTGATCCAAAGGACTGGCGGTGCCCGCAAAATGCTGACCGATCACATGGGTATAAATCTGCGTTGTACTCACATCGTTATGCCCAAGCAACTCCTGCACTGTGCGAATATCTCGGCCTGCTTGCAATAAATGCGTTGCAAAAGAATGACGAAACGTATGGCAGGTAATTCTTTTGTTTCTGATTCCAGCCTCGGCGACGGCCACCTTTAATACCTTACGCAAGGCCGAATCATCAAGGTGATGGCGACAGAGTTTGCCAGACAAAGGATGCTGACTCAGCTGTGTTGAAGGGAAGAGATACATCCATGCTGGTTGTCGATAGGCTGCTGGTAGTTTGCGATCTAAAGCATAGGGCAGAGAAGGCCCCACTCCTTGCAGATTATCCTGCTCTTGAATCAAGATCACTTCATCAATCAAAGCGCGTAAATCAGGTATCAGGCTAGTGGGCAAAAGCGTGCTTCTTGATTTCCCACCTTTGCTATCGTGGATCAGCATGGATTGATGATCAAAATCGAGATCCTTAACACGTAAACGTAAGCACTCACTAACTCTAAGCCCGCCACCATAGAGTAAAGAGAAAATCAAACGATGACGTGGGCTCAGCTGGTCCAGAACACGCTTGACCTCGGCTGTTGACATTACCACTGGCAAGCGGCGTGGCTTCTTCGCCGGACTAAAATCAAGATCTCCCAAAGGCTGATCGAGAAATTGATTGTAAAGAAAGGCAAGGGCATTTAAAGCCGTCTTCTGCGTATTGATCGTCACATGCTTGGTATTGGCAAGAAAAGACAGGAAAAGACGGACCTCTTCACCACCCATTTCCTGCGGGTGGCGCTTACCATGAAAGAGAATAAATCGCCTTATCCAATGTAAGTAGGTCTTTTCAGTCTTGAAGGCATAGCCTTTTTGGCGTAAATCCTCACGAATAGATGTTAAGAAGGGGCTGGCTGGCATGGCTGACACTCCTTGTAAGCTTGACTGTTTAAATATACAGCCTATTGTGGATTTTGCCTCCTTAATGAGTCATTTATTTTGAATAAAGGCACGTTTTACACTGCACGGATTGAAATCAATCCTTGCAAAACAATGAGATGGGGTTTTTGTCTCGTTCAGATGGCTGCCTAGAATTAAGAGAAATAGGCCAACTCCTTTGCCTTGTGAGTCTGCTGAGCAGGCTAGGAAAAAGAGTGGTTTTACGGTAGCTTACCTTGAATCACACGGGTGATTGCTTTGTAGAAAAGCGCCTGCCCACTAATAAAAT